>NZ_JBXVVJ010000007.1:0-281675 GCF_057219095.1 Ferrimonas sp. YIN67 | reverse complement strand
GTGGGAGTTCCCATGTGAGAGTAGGTCACCGCCAAGCGCTTATTTAGAGAGAAGCCCATCCGAAAGGATGGGCTTTTTTCGTTGTGTGGCAATAGCGCTGTGGCCCCGCATGCTCCCATGCCACGGTTACCAAGAGCTGGGCGCCGGTAATTGCTCCTGCATAGCCGGCATTTCCGTATCTGTCGTTCAGGATGAACAAATGCCACAGTGGCAGGGATGCCAAGGCGGGGCCTTGGCGGTCAGTGGAACGCCTTTGCGCCGGTAGTGTGGCGCCGTTTGAATGAGTCCATGTGAGAGTAGGTCATCGCCAGACGCTGCTCGCAGAGCGTCCATGTGAGCCGAGGTGAGATAGAGTACACACCGCCCGCCGTTCCTGCCCATCCATGGACTCACGGCATTAATACGTCCCTGTCTGTCAGCACGGCTCTTGCTAAGAGATAGAGATCAAGGCCCTGTCTTCGGACAGGGCCTTTTTCGTCTCTGTAGAACACGCCTTAGAAGCCCCCCTGTAGGATCCCTCCTATCGGCTTTTCATACGGCCATCCATGGCCTCCTTCAAAGCCCGGCTGCGACTCCTATCTCCGCGTTCGAGCGCTGCGTCGCTTCGCAACGGTCGCTCTCACCCCTGCCTCTACCTTACCGAACTGCGATACTGCACATCGGTTCCGGTTCGCCCGAAAGGATGGGCTTTTTTCGTCGGTCGCTCTTTGTCATCCCTGGTATTGCGGCATGCATGCCTTCTCTCAAGGCTCTGGCGTATGAGTACCCCGAATTACGCCACTCGCTCTTCGTTGCGCTGGAGGCGTCGAAGGCTGGGTGACGAGTGCCTGGCCACTCAGCTCCTGGTTCTTCTATTTGCGCTATGTTTCCTCCTTTCTATATTGGTTAATCATCTAATAAAAATCGGCATTTATCGCCTTTCTAGTCCGTTTGAAGGATCTGACCCGCTTGGCATGTCGTCAGACTGAATTTATGGAGCCCCTAAGTAAATAAAGGATTGGAGAAGAATAATGAAAAAGTGGTTAGTGCGGATCTTCGGATCCATCGCGGTGCTTGCCTTGGTACTGGTGGGGGGCTTCTACCTGGGAGGCGGCATGAACCTGGTGGCTAAGCTGATTGCCCCAGAGTTTCCGAACTTTCCTGAACCACAGACCCAGCTTAAGGCTGGCCAGCAGGGGGAGATCTACTATCAAACCCAGACGCCGTTTGATCTGGATGTGTTGTTGGCTAAGGGCACGCAGGCCGAGCCGACCATCGGCGTTGGTACCCTGTTTATGCCGGAAGGGGCAAGTGTAGATGCCCCGGTACCCGCGATGATCTTGCTGCACGGCAGCGGCGGGATCTCCCCAGGCCGGGAGATGGAGTACGGTCAGATGCTGGCAGATAACGGCTATGCGGCCTTTGTCGTGGATTACTATGCCCCCCGTGGGGCCAGCACTGAGATCAACTACATGCGCCGTGTGCTGTCGGTGACAGAATTCGATGCGATTGCCGATTCCTACGCTGCCCTTAAGCTGTTGCGGACCCACCCAGAGATCGATGGCAGCAAGATTGGTGTGGGTGGCTATTCCTATGGCGGTATGGCGGCGCGTCTTGGGATGGATGAGCGGATCCGTCAGGCTTTGATCGGTGATGCGCCGGGCTTTGCCGCCCATGTTGATTACTATGGTCCCTGTTTCCAGAATTTACAGAGCGAGAAGATCACCGGCGGGCCGTTGCTGACGCTGCGTGGCACCGAAGATGCCTCCAACGATTTGGCGGCGTGTGCATTGCGGGAGCAAGAGATCCAGGCTGCAGGCAACGTGGTGGAAGCCCATGTCTATGAAGGGGCAGGTCATGCCTGGGAAGTGCAGGTACCGCGCCAGTTATCACCCAAGTCACCCTACGTCGCCGGTTGTGAGGTGCAGTACAACCGCATCGGTCACTCCAGCATGGATGGCACTCCGATTGTTGATTTCCCACTGGAAACCACACGTGTCGAGCGGATCGCCGCACGCATGCAGAGCGGTTCGGTGATGAACAAGTGTGTGCATTACGGCTATGTCGTCGGTCAGGACGACGATACCAAGGCAAAGACCGATGAGGTCTTGCTGACTTTCCTGGCGACCCATTTGGCCATTTGAGCCGAGGTTCTGCTTACTCCATATCAGGGCACCGGAAGGTGCCCTTTGTTGTTTCTCGATGGCCAACAACATCGTCCATTCGGCCGATCACGCGCTGGCTTTATCCGGCCATGATGGGGGTCATCAAAACTGGGGTCTGATGATCCCTCTTTCCCCACTCGAGGAGCGCAAACATGGAGTTCGCTTTCACCGAGGAGCAGGTGATGATCCGCGACACTGCCGAAAGTTATTTGGCAGAGCTGTCGAGTTCGGAGGCGGTGCGCAGCGCCATGGCCACCGAACCGGGTTACCTGCCCGACACTTGGCAACGCCTGTGCGAAGAGATGTACTGGCAGGCCCTCACCATTCCTGAAGAGTTCGGTGGCCTGGGTCTGGGGTATGTCGAGTTGGCTGTGGTGCTGGAGCAGATGGGCCGCCGCCTGCTGTGCTCCCCCTTTTATGCCACGGTCTGTCTGGCCACCCCTGCCTTGTTACTGGCCGGCTCGGAAGAGCAAAAAGGTCAGTGGCTGCCGCAGATCGCCGAAGGCAGCCTCACCGCAACCCTGGCTTACACCGGCAGCAACCGATGGGATGCGGCCGCGGTGACGGCGACAGCACGGCCAGAGGGCGAAGGCTATGTGCTGGAAGGGGACTTGAAGTACGTGCCTAATGGTCACAGCGCCGATCTGCTGATCGTCGCCGCTCGCCTCGAAGGCAGCAGCGGCGAGCAGGGCGTGAGTCTGTTTGCGTTGACGGCAGACAGTGAAGGACTCAGCCGAGTCTGGACACCGACCCTGGATCAAACCCGTCAGCAGGCCAAAGTGAGTTTGAGCCAGTGCTATGTTGGATCCGAGGCCTTGCTGGGCGGTGCCGGTGAAGGCTGGCCGGTGCTGGAACAGGTGCTGCAGTTGGCCGCTATTGCCCAGGCCGCAGAGCAGACCGGCGGGGCGCAACAGTGCCTGGATATCACGGTGGACTATCTGCAGGAGCGTCAGCAGTTTGGTCGCGCCATTGCCAGTTTCCAGGCGATTAAGCATCGCTGCGCCGACATGATGGTGCAGGTGGAGTGTGCCCGCAGTGCGGTCTATTACGCGGCTTGCGTTGCACAGGAGTTTCTTGATGGGGAAGCGCTGGGCGCCGAGTTGCCGCAGGCCGCGGCGTTGGCCAAAGGCTACTGCTCCGATGCGTTCTTTGATTGTGCGGCGGAGTCGATCCAGCTGCATGGCGGGGTAGGCTTTACCTGGGAGTACGATCCGCATCTGTACTTCAAGCGGGCCAAATCGAGTGAGACCTTCCTGGGCAGCGCGGCCACTCACCGCGAAGCCATCGCCAAGCACCTGCTGGGAGAATAGAGCATGCAGTTACGTTTCAGTCAGCAGGAAGAGCAGTTTCGCAGTGAGATCGCCACCTGGCTCAAAGAGAACCTGTGCGGCGAGTTTGAGCAACTGCGGTTTCGCGGCGGCCCGGGTGACGAGCACAGCTTCCCGGAAGAGCGCAAAGTGTGGGAGCAGCACATGGCCAAAGCCGGTTGGCTTTGCGTTGGCTGGCCCAAGGAGTATGGCGGCCGTGGCTTGTCCATCAATGAGCAGGTGATCTTTCACGAAGAGTACGCGCGCGCCGGCGGTCCGGGTCATGCTGGCCACATCGGTGAAGGCCTGGCGGGTCCCACTATCATCGCTTTTGGCACCGAGGAGCAGAAGGAGCGCTTCTTGCCGGGGATCGTTAATGGCACCGAGTACTGGTGTCAGGGCTACTCCGAGCCGGGCGCCGGTTCGGATCTGGCGGCGGTGAAAACCAAGGCAGAGCTCAAAGGCGGCCAATGGGTGATCAACGGCCAGAAGGTTTGGACCTCACTGGCCCACGAGTCCGAGTGGTGTTTTGTCATCGCCCGCACTGAGCCGGGCAGCGTTGGTCACAAAGGCCTCTCCTTCCTGCTGGTGCCGATGGACCAGGCCGGGGTCACCATACGTCCGATTGAGCAGCTCACCGGTACCTCCGAGTTCAACGAGGTGTTCTTTGACGACGCGGTGACCGATGGGGCCAACATTGTCGGCCAGCCCGGTGAAGGCTGGAAGATCGCCATGGCGCTGCTGGGCTTTGAGCGCGGTGTGTCGACCCTGGGCCAGCAGATGCAGTTTCAAAACGAATTGGATCAGATCATCCAGATCGCCAAGGAAAACGGCGCGGCGCAGGATCCCAGCCTGCGTCAACGCATTGCCGATGCCTGGATGGGCCTTCGCATCATGCGCTACAACAGCCTGCGCATGTTGTCCGGCGGTCAGGATGGCAGCCTGCAGCGTGAGGCGATGATCTACAAGCTGTACTGGGCAACCTGGCACGCCAACTTGGGCAAGCTCGCCATGGACGTGCTCGGCCCGGACAGTGAGCTGGTGGAGAGCGGCCCCTACAACCTGACCCGGTTGCAGTCCATGTACCTGTTTACCCGCTCCGACACCATCTATGGTGGCACCAACGAAATTCAGCGCAACATCATCGCCGAACGGGCGTTGGGCATGCCAAAAGAGCCGAAAGGGCGGTAACGCTGGGGCGGGCTACGGCCTGCTCGGAAAGAGCCTAGGCCCTAGGAAGGAGCCTAGGCTCTAACAGCAAAAGCAAAAAAGCCAATTCTCTTGCTCTTAGGAACCTAGCAGGGCGCAGCCCGAACCTAGGACCTGCTCTTATTCACAAGGAGTGTTTTATGTTGAACCCCCAATACGTTGCAGGCCACAACCTGCTGGAAGGGAAATCCGTTTTGATCACTGCCGCCGCCGGCGCGGGGATCGGCTTCTCCGCCGCCTTGCGTGCGGCGGAAGAGGGCTGTCGCGCGCTGATGATCAGCGACATTCACGAAGGCCGGCTGGCCGAGGCGGTGGATAAGATCCAGACCGCGACGGGCCTGAAAGAGATCCACTTTAAAGTGTGCAACGTCACCGATGAAGCGCAGGTGCAGGATCTGGTCGACACCGCCGAAGAAAAGCTGGGTGGCGTCGATGTACTGATCAACAACGCCGGACTGGGTGGCTCCAAGCGGGTGGTCGAGATGACCGACAAGGAGTGGCAGCTGGTTCTGGACGTGACCCTGACCGGCACCATGCGGATGACCCGTGCCATGCTGCCGAAGATGGCGGCGCGCAAGTCCGGCGCCATCGTCAATAACGCCTCGGTACTGGGCTGGCGTGCGCAAAAAGAGCAGGCTCATTACGCCGCGGCCAAGGCCGGTGTGATGGCTTTTACCCGCTGCAGCGCACTGGAAGCGGCGGAAGATGGCATACGCATCAACGCGGTCAGCCCCTCCATCGCCCTGCACGATTTCCTGCGCAAGTCGGCACCGGAGTCCCTGCTCAAGGAGCTGGCCTCGCGGGAAGCCTTCGGCCGTGCCGCCGAAGTGTGGGAGATCGCCAACATCATGATGTTCCTGGCTTCGGATTATTCCAGCTACATGGCCGGTGAGATCATCTCCGCTTCCAGCCAGAGGGCTTGAACATGACGCAAGTATTTAAGACGCCATTTGAGCTGCAGGCCCGTGTCGGTGAGGTGCTGGGCCATAGCGATTGGCTGGCGATCGATCAGGGCCGCATCGATCTGTTTGCCGAAGCCACCGGCGATCATCAGTGGATCCATGTCGATCCGATCAAAGCGGCGGATGGCCCGTTCGGTGCCTGCATCGCCCATGGCTACCTGACGCTGTCGCTGGTGAACCTGTTCCTGCCCCAGATCATCGATGTGCAGGGGATCAGCATGGGGGTCAACGTCGGTTGCGGCAAGATCCGCTTCCCTAACGTGGTCAAGGTGGGCAGTCGGGTGCGTGGCGTCGGCGAGTTGGTCTCGGTCGAGGAGATCAAAGGCGCGATCCAGTCCACCGTCCGCGTCACGGTGGAGATCGAAGGCGAGGATCGCCCCGCCTGCGTGGTCGACACCATCTCCCGCTATTTTCCCGAGAAGTAGCCTCGAAGCGTCGGCCTGAGCACGGCCATCCGCGGGATCGAACGATCGATCCCACACAGTTAAGGACGATCCGGCGGATCCGGATCGGCAAGGAGCACAACATGAAAGAAGCAGTGATCGTCTCTACCGCCCGTACCCCGATTGGCAAAGCGTTTCGCGGTGCCTTTAACGACACCGAAGCCCCGGCCATGGGGGGCCATGTCGTGGCCGAGGCCGTGCGCCGGGCCGGGATCGATCCCAGTGAGGTGGATGACGTGCTGATCGGCGCCGCCGCGCAGCAGGGCACTCAGGCCTACAACCTGGGCCGTCTTTGTGCCATGGCGGCAGGCCTGCCGACCCGCGTGGCGGGCATGGCGATGGAGCGTCAGTGTGCCTCCGGCCTGATGACCATCGCCACTGCGGCCAAGAGCATCATGTGTGACGAGTACGATGTGGCCGTGGCCGGTGGCCTGGAGTCCATCTCCCTGGTGCAGAACAAGCATAAGAACACCCACCGTAACGTCTCCAAGGCGGTGCTGGCGAAAGATCCCAAGGCCTATATGCCGATGATTGAGACCGCCGAAGTGGTGGCGGAGCGTTACGGGATCTCCCGTGAAGCACAGGATGAGTATGCGCTGCAGAGCCAGCTGCGCACCGCCGCAGCCCAGCGCGACGGCCTGTTCGATGATGAGATCGTCCCCATGGCCAGCACCAAGTCGGTGTTCAATAAGGAAACCAAAGAGGTGACCTTCGAGGAGGTGCTGCTGGAGAAGGACGAATGCAACCGAGCTTCCACCACGGCAGAGAGTCTGGCCGGTCTGGCGCCAGTGTGGAAAGACGGCCACTGGATCAAAGAGGGTCAGCACATCACGGCTGGTAATGCCTCCCAGTTATCCGATGGTGCATCCGCCTGTGTGCTGATGAGCCGTGACGCCGCCGAAGCCAAAGGCATTGCGCCGCTGGGCATTTACCGTGGCGTGGCAGTGGCCGGCTGTGAATCCGATGAGATGGGCATAGGCCCTGTGTTTGCCATTCCGAAACTGCTCGAGCGCCATAACCTCAAGATTGAGGATATCGGCCTGTGGGAGATCAACGAAGCCTTTGCCTGTCAGGTGATCTACTGCCGCGATCAGCTCGGGATCCCGAACGATCGCCTCAACGTCAACGGCGGTGCCATCAGTATCGGTCACCCCTTTGGCATGTCCGGTGCCCGCATGGTGGGTCATGCCTTGATCGAGGGTAAACGCCGCGGCGTGAAGTATGTGGTGGTGAGCATGTGCATCGGGGGAGGTCAGGGCGCTGCGGCGCTGTTTGAAGTGGCCTGAGTCGAACCCATCCCTGTCCCTTTTCGCAGTAAGGAGGCCTTATGGCGTTAGCAACCCAAGAGATCGCCCGATTGATGGAGCAGTATATTGAGCGGGTGGATCAGCAGGAGATCGACGGGATCGTCGCCATGTATGCGGTGGACGCGGTGGTGGAGGATCCGGTCGGTAAGATGAAGATCGAAGGGATCGAGGCGATCGATCGCTTCTACCGCGACGGCCTGGGCAAATTGCCTCGGGTTCGCGCACGGCAGGAGGGGCCGGTTCGCAGCACCACGGTCAACGAGGGGCTGGTGCCCTTCGAGGTGATCTTGGATGGCGAGCAGGGACCCATGGTGATCGCAACCATCGACTGGATGCGGTTCGATGATGACGGCAAGATCCTGGCGATGAAGGCCTACTGGAGCGAGGACAACTTCCGTTTCCTGGAGCAGTTTGAGGAGGCCGAAGCATGACTCAAGCAGCCAAACTGAGCCTCGAGCAGCGTCTGGCCCGATTGGAGGCACTGGAGGCGATCCGCGCCCTCAAGCATCGTTACCTCAACGCCTGTGACGAGAAGAACGTCGAGGACATTCGCCAATGCTTTGCCCAGGGACCTGTTTGCATTGATTACGGGCCGGTTGGGGTGTTTGAGGATCGGGAGAGCTTCATCGATCTGTATCAGACAGCGGCCTGTCACGACCATGTCATCGATCTGCACCATGGCGCAAATCCGGAGATCACTTTGCTCAGTGATAATGAAGCGAAGGGGCGCTGGGCCCTCTATTACTTCAATCTTGACGCTCGAACGGGAGCCTCCCGGCAACTGGGGGGCTTCTACGATGACGAGTATCGCTGCATTGATGGTCGCTGGGTGATCAGTGCCACGCGTTTTGTTCCGCACTCCATGGTGGAAACGTCTCCCGAGGCGTAAGCCGAACTTTGGAGAGAAAAGGGGGCCTTAGGGCCCTTTTTTGTGCTTACTACTTCAATACCCGCCATTGCTTTTTGTCCACAACCGTCCATTTGGACGAAGCATCCGGGCACAAATCGGTGATTTTATTGTCTAGTCATTCAATAAAAGTGGGGGTGCGGTGAATACGCAAACGGATTGGCGAACGGTGGGGGGCGCCAGGGCGGACAGCGGCGCGATGACGAATCAGGATATGGCCGGGGCAAGGCCTGCTTCGGGCACCGGGCCACGGCAAAAGAGCCAGGCGCGATTGCATCGTCTGTTGGCGTCGGAAAAGCTGCTCGATGTGGAGACTTTGCTGCAGCAGGCCAGGGAGCAGACCGGTTTGTCCGATTTTGGTCCTTGGCGCTTCCTGCCCTCTCTGCGCCGCCTGGTTCAGGGACTGAACCGTGAAGCGAACCTGCATGCGGAAGGCCGGGTACGTCAGCATCAGCGCCTGTTGCAGATCCTTTGTACTCGCCTTAGGTTTGAAGCCTACTGCCAGCGCTTCCCAGAGATCCTGGAGGAGCGCATTGAGGCACCCCTGGTGATCGTCGGGCTGCCCCGCACCGGTAGCACTCTACTCCATCGTCTGCTGGCGGCGGATCCCCGCTTCTATTCGGCGGCTTGGTGGGAGACCCGCTTCCCGGTGCCATTCAACGATGGCGATCTCGGCAGTCGTAAAGATCCCCGCATCGCCGCGGCCAAAGTGGAAATGGCTGCCATGCTGGAGGTGGTGCCTCAGCTCAATCGGATCCATCCGTTGGACCATCTGGCCGTGGACGAGGAGAGCTGTCTTTTGGAGCAAGCGTTTTACAGTACCAATCCAGAAGCGATGGCCCATCTGCCGGAGTATGGTGCCTGGCTGGCGGGGCAGGATCACAGCGAAGGCTACCGTTATCTCAAGGCGATGTTGCAATTCCTTCAATGGCAGAAGCGCCAGCGCGGCGAGCTGGCTGAACGTTGGGTACTGAAGTCGGCCCACCATCTGCATCATCTCGATGTGCTGTTTAAGATCTTCCCCGGTGCCCATGTGGTGCAAACTCACAGGGATCCGCTAAAGGCACTGCCGTCGCTGATCAGCCTGATCCACCACTTGTGGCAGATCGACAGTGATAAAGCCTATCCTGGCGTGGCCGGCCGACTCTGGAGCGACAAGATGATCGAGGGGCTGGCGCAATGCACCCAGTTTCGAGACGCCGGGGCGGAGGCACAATTTCATGATGTGGCGTTTGACGCCATGCTGGCCGATCCGGTGCAGGTGATCCAGGATCTCTATCAGGCCATCGAACTGCCAATGAGTGGCGAAGCCTGGGATCTGATCCTCGCCAGGTTGGAGCATGAGTGCCATCGCGGCACCCCGCCTCACGGCTACAGCTTGGCGGAGTTTGGTCTGTCGAAACAAAGGATCAATCGTGAGATGGCCGGGTATTGTGCGCGCTACCTGTCGGCGCGTACTGGCTGCTAACCTTACACAGTTCATGACTGGCGATCCTGACTTGGCGCCACTCGCTGAGGTGGCGATAATGCCCCCTCGTTGAAGGCATTTATCTTGTTGAGGATCCATGACCCCGCTCTTCCCCGCTGCATTGCTCGAGTCGTCAGGCGCCACGTCGGCGACATACCTCCATACCCTGCAGTCGCTGTGGAGTGGCTATGGCGCCATCGAGCGCTGGCGTTTGTCGGGTGGCTCACTCGGCCCCGGCACGACGGTGATCCTCAAGCGGGTTGCCCCGCCGAGCATGAGCCAGCATCCCAGAGGCTGGAATAGCAGCCTATCTCACCGCCGTAAGCTGTTGAGTTACAAGGTCGAGTGCCAGTTTTACCGAGCCTATGCCTCAAGATGTGATCAGAGCTGTCGAGTCCCCCGCGTTCTGGGGCTGGAAGAGTTTGATGGTGAGGCCTTGTTGCTGTTGGAGGATCTTGATGCTGCCGGTTTTACCGGTCGGCGGCTGGTGGATGAGGCCGATGCCAGCGAGGCGGATGTGGGCTTGTGCGTCGATTGGTTGGCCCGGTTCCATGCCCGGTTTATCGGCGTGTCGCCAGACGGGCTTTGGACCATCGGCACCTACTGGCACCTGGATACCCGCCCCGAGGAGTGGGCCGAAATGACCCAGCCTGAGTTGCAGGCAGCGGCTTCAGCCATCGATGCCAGACTCAATGGCGCCCGGTTTCAGACCTTGGTGCATGGCGATGCCAAGCTCGCCAACTTCTGCTTTGCCGCCGACGCCGTCGCGGCGGTGGACTTTCAGTACGTCGGTGGTGGCGTTGGCGTGAAGGATCTGGCCTACCTGCTGGGCAGCATCTATCACGGCGAGGTGCTGGCGGACCGCACCGAGCATTGGCTGAACACCTATATGCGTTGCTTGCGCCAGGCGTTAAAGGGGCGGGCTGACATCGCTCTGGACGCGCTGGAGCGGGAGTGGCGA
This sequence comes from Ferrimonas sp. YIN67, assembly GCF_057219095.1. Lineage (NCBI taxonomy): Bacteria > Pseudomonadati > Pseudomonadota > Gammaproteobacteria > Alteromonadales > Ferrimonadaceae > Ferrimonas > Ferrimonas sp. YIN67. The sequence goes on along the minus strand of NZ_JBXVVJ010000007.1, from coordinate 270,967 downwards.
GCGCTCTATCCCTATGCGGTGGCGGACTTCGAGCGCTTTCTCAATGGCTGGGCGCCGGATCACTGGAAGGTGAACGACTACACCAGCCAACTGGTCCAGCAAGTGCTTATGAGCAATTTGGGGTCAGAGTAAAAACTGTCAGCCGTCCCTCTGTCCGGGTTATCGTGAGTTTTTACTCTGACCCCAAACTCGACTGGCGGGATCGATTCATTTGTTGCATTTGCTTCAGCCTCTGGGCGCCGCAATCGCCGTCGCGCCAACTCTGTTTGCCGCAGTCGTACAGCAGGCGGCCTCGTTCGCCGTAGCGCATATCGAGAAAAAACTGCGACGGCAGGCTGGGGGCCATGGAGTGCGCAGGCTGGGCTTGTAGTGTATCGGTTGGGCGGGGGAAGTCGGCCCAATCTTTCGGCGCGTGCCAACCCGGAGGGGCAACCACATTGCCGCGTATGCCATTGGCCGGGTGCAGGGTGCGCCAATCTTTTATGGCGGCGGCCATCTCGGCCACTCGCTGCGGGTGCTCGGCGGCCAGATCCTGATACTCGTCCGGATCTTCATCGATCTTATACAGTTCGTTGACCACGCTGGTCTCATACAAGTCCTGCTCGACCCACTGCACCAGCTTCCACTCATCATTAAACGCGGTAAAGCTGTAGGAGCCTTTGATGGGGATCTCCGAGCCGAACATGAGGTAGCCTTCGCGCTTGACCGATGTGCCTTGGGTGATGGCCGGCCACATGTCCAGGCCATCCATGACCTTGTCACCCTGATAGGTTACGCCGGTGGCGGTCAGCAGGGTGGGGAATACGTCCATCACCGACATGGGTTGGCTTAGTTGACTGCCTGCCTCGATCTGCCCGGGCCAGCGCATCAGGGACACTACACGAATGCCGCCTTCATACACTTCGGCCTTGCCGCCGCGCAGCGGGCTGTTATCGCCCCCGCCCTGACCTTGGACACGACTGGCGCCGTTATCGGAGAAGAACAGCACTATGGTGTTGTCGTCTACGCCCTGCTGTTCCAGGGTCGTCAGGATCTGGCCAATGGCCTGATCCATGGCGTCCACCACGGCAGCGTATTTGGGCAGCTCATTGCTGTTGTTGCCCTTGCGTCGCATCTTGTCGGAGGGACTACGAGCGAGCGGGCGGTCATCGGTGAGATGCGAGTACTTGTCGGCGATCTCCACCGGTGGCACCAACGGTGTGTGGGGAGCCAGGAACGGCATATAGAGGAAGAAGGGTTTGTCCTTGTCCCTTTGCTCTATCCATTGGCTGGCGGCGTCGGCGGCGAGATAGGTGGCGTAGCCATCGTCGTCGATGGAGACGCCGTTATGCTGAAAATCTTTGCCACCCAGGTTAGAAAATGGCGGATAGAAACCGACCTCGGTATGGAGATGCCCATAGAACTCATCGAAGCCACGGCTATTGGGGTGGAAGGCTTGCTGAGCATGACCGAGGTGCCACTTGCCCATCATCGCGGTCTGGTAACCCGCGGCCTGGAAGCTTTGCGGCATAAAGTGCTCATCGGTGTGCACACCGCCGCTGTCCCAGGGCAGGATCACCCCGTAGGCCACCCCCAGACGCATGGGGTCCCGCCCTGTCATCAGGGCAGCCCGGGTCGGTGAGCAGATGGGAGCAGTGTAAAACCTGGACAGCTCCACCCCTTCGGCGGCCAGCGAATCCAGTGCTGGCGTCTCGATGGGAGAACCCTTGTAACCCACATCGGCGAAGCCCAGATCATCAGCAACCATGATCACCACATTAGGGGGCGTTACTGCTGGATCTAGAGGGGCGGCCAGCGCTGGGTTAACGCTAAAGGCGCCCGTAAGAAAGCTCAGACCGACTGTGAGTCGCGGGTTCGGGTTGCGTGGCATGCTGGCGCCCTTCTTATTGAATCAAGCGGATTGGGGTCAGAGTAAAAACTGCCGCTGGATTGAGCGCAGCACAGCAGTTTTTACTCTGACCCCAAATTATTTAGGCGCCGAGGGCGCTTTTGAGCTTGGTGGGGATGCCGGTGTGCTGGGTCCCCTTGGGGATTGGACTGATCTGTTCAAACAGCCTTTGGTAGCGGGAGGTGTGGATCTTCCACTGGCCGCTCTCCTTGACGTACTCATCCTGGTAGACGGCGCTGCCCTCGAACTGGACGCCGTGATCCAGGTTGACGAAGGTGTCGCGCAGATACCAGATCCCGGTGGCACGGTCGCCATGAACCTCGATTTCAGGATGATTGGCCTGGTGGACGCCAAACTGACGCTCGGTAAAGGTTTCGACAAAGAAGCCTTTGAGTGCCTCCCAGCCTTGGTGGCGAATGTCGTAGCTTGGGCCTCGATAGTGGATCAGACCGTCCGGGGTAAATACGGTCTCCATGGTGTTCAGATCGGCCGTATCCAGTGCACGGAAGTAGCGGCCCTTGAGCTGTTTGATCAATTCGATGCTTTCCAGATCCATGGGGATCTCCTTGGGCTAAAGGAAAGAGGGCCCGGTTAGACCGGGCCTGATGCAGTTGCTGTGGGCGTTAGAACTGATCCGGACGGATCATGGCATCGGAGCCCCCATCGACAAACAGCACACTGCCGTGAACAAAGTCAGACTGGTCGCTGAGCAGGTAACCGACCGCTTTGGCGATGTCTTCCGGCTGGCCGGCACGTCCCAGAGGGATGCTCTTCTCAAATTGGCTCATCGCCTGGGCCAGTTCGGGATCGGCCTTGGCGGCATCGGTCAGCGGTGTCTGAGTAAAGCCAGGGGCGACGGCGTTGAGGCGTACCCCGGCGCGGGCAAAGGAAACGGCGCTGCGACGCATCCACTGGGTGATGGCCCGCTTGGAGCTCAGGTAGGAGAGCTGACCATGGTTGCTCTGGGCGGCCAGGGTGCAGGCCTTGTCCTCGTCCCCGGTCAGCATGGCGTCGATCTTGGCCTGATCAAACCCGGGCATGGCGCCGGAATTGGAGGCGATCAGCACGGCCGAGCCGCGCTTCTTGGCCAGGTGATCTCGCAGGCCTTCCAGCGTGGCCTTGGCGCCGAAAAAGTTGACCTGGATGATCAGTGGAGCCGGGGCAGCCGGGCCCAGGCCGGCACAGGCGACGAAGCCGTCTAGGCCATTGGGGCTGCGCGCTATGATGCCGTCGATGGCGGCCTTGCGCCCCTCTGTGGTGCTGAGATCGGCGATGATCTCCGCGTCCTTGATATCCACCACGATCAGCTCGTGGCCTTCGGCCAGCAGTTGGGCCTTGATCGCGGCACCGATCCCGGTGGCCCCACCGGTCATTGCGTAAGTCGCCATACTCTCATCCTTGTTATTTAGTGTTTGGTGTTACTGGGGACACCGGTCTCGTAGTAGCGTTTGAGGTTGCGTCCAATCCGTCTTACCGCCTTGTGCATCGCCTTGTTGAGCAGCCACTTGTCCAGTAACCGGCCCAGAGGCCCACCCCGCAGGCGGTAGTGCATGGCGGTGGTGATCTGGGTCTGGCCGTCACTGCCGTGAGCGAGCCGGTAGTGGAACTCGGCGGCGGCAAAGGGGGCGGGGGCCCCCGCCTCGCCTTTGTGCAGGCGGATCACAAAGCCCTCTCCCTCATGCCAGGCGATGACGCTCTCATCAAGCCAGCGTCCCTTGGCCATTGTGACCCGGCGACTGGCGCCGATGCCTTGATCTGGCCCCGGGTGCAGCTGACATCCCTGCACGTCGGGCACATAGTGCTGGGCGGCGGTCAGATCCCTGAGGGTATTCCAGGCCTCGGGAAGCGAGAGGGCGAGAGAGGTGGTGTAACTGGCTTGGGATAACATTGAGGTCTCCTGCAATCAGTGCCCGGCATTGCCGGCATCGAGAAACGCCGGCTTTTCGCCGCCGCCGTGGACGGTCAACTCGGCACCACTGACGTAGCTGGCCAGATCGGATGCCAGATACAGGCAGGTATCGCCGATGTCGCTGGGGTTGGCCATCCGGCCCAAGGGGACGGTATTGCTGACGGCGGCGATCCCGGCGTCATCACCATAATGCAGATGGGCCTGTTCGGTGAGAATTAAGCCAGCGGTCACGGCATTGACCCGCACCTTGGGGGCCCACTCCACCGCCAGCGAGCCGGTCAGGTTCATCAGGCCAGCCTTGGCAGCCCCGTAGGCCGCGGTGCCGGGCGAGGGGCGTTTGGCGCTGACACTGCAGATATTGACGATGCTGCCACCGGTTGCCTGCTGCTGCATCACCGCATTGGCCTGCTGGCACAGGTTCAATGGGGCCAGCAGGTTGAGTCGAATGATGGACTCGGAGAAGCGGGGAGAGACGGTGGCCGCGTCGGCATGGGGGGCGCCGCCGGCGTTGTTGATCAGCACATCCAGTCGACCGAAGCGCTCGACAATGGCGTCGACCAGTTCCTGGGTTTGGCTAACGTCTTTGACATCACAGGGCAAAAACAGCGCGCTCTTGCCTCCGCCCTGGGGCAGCTGGTCGGGCTCACTGCGTCCGCAGATCACCACCTCGGCCCCCTGCTCGAGGAAGCGCTCGCTGATCCCTTTGCCGGCTCCTTTTCCACCGCCGGTGACCAGTACCACTTTGCCGCTAAAATCCACCGGATTGTGCATTCTCTCTCCTTCCCCTTGGGCCGATCCAGTATGGGCTCGGCTGGCTTTCCATGACTGGCTCCATCCTAGCCCCTGGGGGCGGTGCTGGCTTAGTCCTTTGGGACGAGGAGTTGGCGGCGGGGCATTGGCACAATGCGAACATCAACAAGAGCCGGGTTTGTCCGGTACACCGCATTTTTCCAGTAACAGGAGCACCCCATGAGTGCGATCCCCCAGGGACAGTTTGTGCAGTTGGCTCTGCCCCAGTGCAATGAGCCGATAAACCTGCACTACCACGAGGCCGGCGCCGGGGAGGCAGTTCTGTTTATTCATGGCAGCGGCCCAGGTGCCAGCGGCTACAGCAACTTTAAGGGCAACTTCCGAGTGTTTGGCGAGGCGGGCTATCGCGCCATCGTGCCGGATCTGCCGGGTTATGGCCTGAGTGATAAGCCGGAAACTCAGTATCACCTGGATCTCTTTGTCGATGCCATGACGGCGCTGCTGGATCGGCTGGACATTGGCCAGGTGACCCTGGTGGGCAACTCCCTGGGCGGGGCGATCGCCCTCAAGATGGCGCTGGATAACCCGGCGCGGATCAAGAAGCTGTTGCTGATGGCCCCCGGTGGCCTGATGGAGAAGGCGGAATATTACCAGCGGATGGAGGGGATCCAGGCGATGGCGGCGGCGTTTGCCGCGGGGGAGCTCAATGAGCCAGCCGGTATGAAGCGTCTGCTTGGTTTGCAGCTGTTTGATGCCAGCCAGGTGACCGATGAGACGGTACTGGAGCGGGTCGGTGTGGTGAAGACTCAGCCCGCCTGTGTCCTGTCCACCATGGAAGTGCCCAACATGACCGCACGCCTCTCCGAACTCGGTTGCCCCCTGTTTGTGATGTGGGGACAGAATGACAAGTTCTGCCCGGTAGACGGGGTGGCGACCCTGATGGCGCACTGCCGCCAGATCCGGGTGCAGTTGCTGAGCGAGTGCGGCCACTGGGTCATGGTGGAGTACGAAGATCTGTTCAACCGTCAGTGTCTGGACTTCATTCGCCACGGCTAAAGCGCAGCGTTAAACGGGACCACGAGGAAGTATTATGGATAAGCAACACAGGGACGCCTACGGCGACGAGCTGTTCGAGGCGTTGAAAAGCGGCAAGACCCTGACGCCTTTTACCGAGCGGGAGCTGCCCATCACCGTCGAAGATGCCTACCACATCTCTCAGCGCTTTATTGCCCGACGGGTAGCGGAGGGGGACACCATAGTCGGCAAGAAGATCGGCGTCACCTCCCGGCCGGTACAGCAGATGCTGGGGGTGCACCAGCCGGATTTTGGCTTTATTACCCAACAGATGCAGTTTGGCAATGAGGCGGTGATCTCCCTGAACGAGAACCGCCTGATCCAGCCGCGGGCCGAAGGGGAGATCGCCTTTAAGCTCAAGGCCGATCTGCAGGGACCGGGCGTCACCGAGGCGGATGTACTGGCCGCCACCGAGTGCGTGATGCCCTGCTTCGAGATCGTCGATTCCCGTATCGATAACTGGCAGATCAAGATCCAGGACACGGTGGCCGACAACGCCTCCTGTGGGGTTTTTGTGCTGGGCGATAACCGGGTGGATCCCAGGGAGCTGGATCTGCCCAACCTGCTGATGAAGGTCAGCAAAAACGGTAAGCCGTTAAGTGAGGGCTTTGGCAGTGCGGTGCAGGGGGATCCCCTGACCGCCGTGGCCTGGTTGGCCAACACCCTAGGGGTGTTTGGCATTCCCTTCAAGGCTGGCGAGATCATCCTGTCCGGCTCCCTGGTCCCCCTGGAGCCGGTGGGCGCCGGGGATGAGATGAGCCTGACCATTGAGGGCTTAGGCAGTTGCAGTGTGCGTTTTGCCGATTAGGCCACGCAGTGCTTCAAAACGAACAGGCAAGGAAAGCAGCATGAGTAAAAAACTGAAAGCGGTGATCATCGGGCCGGGCAATATTGGTACGGATCTGCTGATGAAGATGCAGCGCAGCGAGTGGATCGAGCCGGTGTGGATGGTGGGGATCGATCCCGAGTCCGAGGGCCTGAAGCGGGCCGAGGCGATGGGTATCAAGACCTGTGCCACCGGGGTGGATGGGATCCTGCCCCATATTATTGAGGACGACATTCGCGTGGCTTTTGATGCCACCTCGGCCTATGTCCATGCCGAGAACAGCCGAAAGCTCAACGAGCTGGGGGTGATCATGGTGGATCTGACGCCGGCGGCGATCGGCCCCTTCTGTGTACCACCGGTGAACCTGTCGGCCCTGGCCAAAGATCTGAACATGAACGTCAACATGGTGACCTGTGGTGGCCAGGCGACCATCCCCATGGTGGCGGCAGTGTCCCGGGTCCAGCCGGTGGAGTACGGCGAGATCGTGGCCACCGTCTCCTCCCGCAGCGTGGGCCCGGGGACTCGGCAGAACATCGATGAGTTTACCCGGACCACCTCTCGCGGTGTCGAGCTGGTTGGGGGAGCAAAAGAGGGGAAGGCGATCATCATCATCAATCCGGCGGAGCCGCCGCTGATGATGCGCGATACCATCCACTGTCTGACCGAAGGGGAGCCGGACAGGGACGCCATCACCCGTTCGATTCTGGACATGGTCGAGGAGGTGCAGCGCTATGTACCCGGCTATCGCCTGGTTAATGGTCCCATCTTTGATGGCAACCGAGTGTCGGTCTTTATGGAGGTCGAAGGGCTGGGGGATTTCCTGCCCAAGTATGCCGGCAACCTGGACATCATGACCGCGGCGGGCCTGCGTACCGCCGAAATGTTTGCCGAGCACGCCGCCAGTGGCGAGCTGACCCTGCCTGCGCGCTGATCTGACGAGCTTAGGAGAATTTGAGATGGACCTGAATGGAAAGAAAGTCACCCTGCATGACATGTGTCTGCGGGACGGCATGCACGCCAAAGCGCATCAGATCACCACTGAGCAGATGATCAATATCGCCACCGGGCTGGACGAGGCCGGTGTACCGCTGATCGAAGTGACCCATGGTGATGGTTTGGGGGGGCGCTCCCTTAACTATGGTTTCCCCGCGGCGTCTGACGAAGCGTACCTCAAGGCGGTGGTGCCCAAGATGAAAAATGCCAAGATCTCCGCCTTGCTGCTGCCGGGGATCGGAACGGTGGATCACCTGAGAATGGCGCACGATCTTGGGGTCAACACCATACGGGTGGCGACCCACTGTACCGAGGCGGATGTATCGGAACAGCATATCGGCATGGCTGCCAAGATGGGGATGGACACAGTGGGCTTTTTGATGATGGCCCACATGGTCGAGCCCGAAAAGATCCTGGAGCAGGCCAAGTTGATGGAGAGCTATGGGGCCAACTGCATCTATGCCACCGACTCGGCCGGTTACATGCTGCCGGCGGATGTCACCGCCCGCATCGGCCTGCTGCGCAGCGAACTCAAGCCTGAGACAGAGATCGGCTTCCACGCCCATCACAACCTGGGCATGGGGATCGCCAACTCGCTGGCGGCCATCGAAGCCGGGGCCAACCGTATCGATGGCTCGGCGGCGGGCCTGGGCGCCGGGGCCGGTAATACCCCCTTGGAGGTGTTTACCGCCGTGTGTCACCGCATGGGGATCGAGACCGGCGTGGATCTCTACAAGATCATGGATGTCGCCGAGGATCGGGTGGTGCCCATCATGGATCAGCCGATCCGGGTAGACCGTGAAGCCCTGACCCTGGGCTACGCCGGGGTGTACTCCTCCTTCCTGTTGTTTGCCAAGCGGGCGGAAGCCAAATATGGGGTATCGGCGCGGGACCTGCTGATCGAGCTGGGTCGCCGCCGCACCGTGGGGGGCCAGGAGGATATGATCGAAGATCTGGCGCTGACCATGGCCAAGGAGCAGGGGTTGCTGTAACCGGGTCTGCGATCGTTGAACACTCTATAGCATTGAGGGCACTTATAAGTGCCCTTACTTATACCTTTGTGTTTGTTTTGGTTGCTAATTTTTGTCGTGAACAGCATCCTTTGATAGGCCGCTCGGTATGTTGTTTTTGCTGTTAACGCTTCGGATCTCCAAGGGATGTGATCATGCTGAAGAAACTGTTGAAAGGATTGGGCCTGATGGTGGGGCTGCTGGTGTTGACCCTGGGTGGGGCGGTATTTATCTACCGTGCCGAGCTGACTAACCTGCAGACCATGGTGCAGATGTTCAAGCCGGAAAACCTGATCCATACCTTTCAGAACATGTATGTACTGCAGCCGTCCCGCCGGATCCCGGCGACGGGAGCTGTGTTCGAGTTTGGTCGGGATGAGGCGCCGCTGCCCGAGCGGTTTGTCAGTGGGGGGCGCAGCCTGGCGATGGAGCCGTTCCTCGAAGAGCGCGCCACCCTTGGCCTGCTGGTGATCCAAAAGGATGTGATCCGCCATGAAAGTTACCGTCATGGCAGCAGCGAACTAAGCCTGTTTGCCTCCAACTCCATGGGCAAGTCCTTTGTCTCGGCGCTGGCGGGTATCGCCCTTAAAGAGGGCAAGATCAAAAGCTTTGACGACAACGTGGCAGACTATGTGGTGGAGCTTAGAGACAGTGAGTGGGACGGGGTAACCATCCGCCAGGTGGCCACCATGTCCAGCGGCATGAAGTTCAATGAAAACTATAGTGATCCCGCCTCCGACGTGGCCAAGATGTCGCTGAAGATGGCGTTTGGCATGCCCCTGATCGAGTACCTGCCCAGCCTGGAGCGGGAGCGTCCGGCGGGGGCGTTTAATGACTATAAGAGCGTCAACTCGGAAGTGCTGGGCATGGTTGTGGCTAACGCCGTGGGCGAGCGGCTGGCGGACTATATGGCGCAAAAGCTTTGGGCACCACTGGGGGCCGAACAGGATGCCTACTGGACCGTCGAGGCCAGTGAGGCCAGTGGGCATCGGGAATTGGCCATGGGTGGTCTCAGTGTACACCTGCGTGATTATGCTCGTTTCGGCCGCCTCTACCTGCATCGAGGAAACTGGAACGGGGTACAGTTGCTGCCGGCGGCGTATGTGACCGAGTCCACCACGGTGCAGGCGCCGCATCTGGCCCCCGGCTATGACAACCCGGGCTCCAGCTCCTTCTTCGGCTATGGCTATCAGTGGTGGATCCCCCTGGGATCCCAGGGAGACTTCCAGGCCCAGGGGATCTACGGCCAGTTTATCTATGTGGATCCCGCCACCGAAACCATTATTGTCACCACTCGGGCCGATACCGGGTATTACGATCCCGGCCGCCAGTCCCTGCTGGACAGTACGGCGGCGTTTCGCGCCATTGCCCAGCACTATGAAGGCCAGGATCTTGCCCAGGCGCACTGAGGCACTGACCAAGTCGTAATAACTTTGACCAGAATTTACAGACAGATATAAGGAATCACCGTATGATCCCGCGCCTTATATAGTTTAATGCGCTGATTTTTGGCGCTCGTCTGCGAGGATGGTGATGAAGCGAATATGGGCTCGGTTGTGGTTGGGGCTTGGGAGCCTGGCCTGTCTGTCAGGGGTGTGGGCCGAAGACACTCCGATTGATATCGAACGGTCACTGTTTACCAACTCCAGTTGGGAGGAGATCGATCGGGATCTTGCCCTTTATGACTCGCCTTACAGCGTCTCGCTGTTTTCTGCTTCGCATGGGGAAGACAGTGAGCGGCTCTGGTCCCAGACCAAGTCTATCGGCGGTTATGGTTTGGGTGTGGCCGGTGCGCTGGCCCTGATGCCCAGCTCGATCACCAACTGGGATAAAGACGACAATCGCCTGGCCAGCAAATGGTGGGACAACGTTTCGGGGGGACCGGTTTGGGATCGTGATGTCTGGTACATCAACTACATCGGCCATCCATACTTCGGCGGTGTCTATTACCAGGTGGCCCGTAAATCGGGTTACCGCCAGTGGGACGCTTTTCTCTACTCCTTCATGATGTCCACCTTCTACTGGGAGTACGGTATCGAAGCCTTTGCCGAGGTGCCGGCGATCCAGGATCTGGTGGTGACTCCGGCGCTGGGTTGGGTGTACGGCGAGTGGGCTTTCAACAAGGAGCGGGAGATCCTCGAACGGGGAGGGACCGTATGGGGCTCCCAGCGCCTGGGAAGCACGGCGCTGTTCCTGCTCGACCCTGTGGATTCCCTGGGACGTGGGGTCAACCACCTGTTTGGTCGGGATGTGATCAAGGCTGGAACCGGGTACATGGGGATGACCCAGGTGCCTCTGCATGATGGGCGGGTCGATGAGCAGCTTCAAGTCACCTTCCAGTATGCTATTGGTGGGGGCGAAGCCAGCCAGGGAGTACGCCGTCATCGCACCGACTACTCAGGATACAGCGCCAGCCAGGATCCGGTGGACTTTGGCATGGTGGGGATCAGCCTGGGGAGCGACCATATCCAGGCGGGTGAACACTGGCAGGTTGAAGAGGGTTGGGCGCCGTCGATGACTCTGGGGATCTACTTTACCCGCAGCTTCTCCGCCCGCCTGGCCTACAGTCGTGCCGAGTTGCGTGACAAGCAAAGCGGTGAACGCGCCACCATGGAGACTTACAGCTTCGATGGCCAGTATTACCTCAATGGTCAGGGGGTATGGCGTCCCTACCTGACCGCCGGGATCGGCGAAACCCTCAAGGAACTGAAGCGTGACAGTAAGGCCTTTCAGGTCAATGCTGGCCTGGGGCTGCACTACCGCTTGAACGCCAACTGGGCAGTGCAGGCCGATTGGCGGCACTATTACAGTGGCCGCCTGGATCAGCATGAAGATCAGCTTGGTGCCCGCCTGGTTTATCGATTTGGTCAGGGTGAACGTCGACTCTAACGCGCAACGCCGGGCATAGCCCGGCGTTCTCTTTATGGGATCAGGGAAAACGCCAGAACAGGCCGACGGAGCCGTAGCCATCGATCTGGTGGTGCGCTTCGAGATAGCTGCGGCTGTGAGCTTCAAAGCTGATGCTGGCGCCCCAGCGGGGGCGGTAGTAGACCCAGCCTAAGATGGCGCTGGCCTGCCAGTGCGCCAGCCTGGTGTCGGGGACCTCGCTGGGTCTTTGCCCCTCGATGGTGATGTCATTGAATCGGTAGCGCCCCTCCACCCCGGCAAAGAGGAACTGGCCTTGCGGGCTTTGCGCCAACGGGGATGGGTCCACCAGCTGTCCGGGGGTGAAACCGGCGCTGCCGAAACTGCCGGACAGATCCGTGCCCCAGCGGGCGATCCCACCCAGGGCAAGCTCGCTCAGATCATTGCCCGCCTTGAGCCGGTAGTTCAGCGCTCGCTCCTGCTGCCAGCCTTCGCCGGAAGCAGTGCGATCCCAAAGACGGTCACCTCTGTGTTCCAGGCTGAACAGCCACTGATCTTCTATCTGCGAGTCCCAGCCCTGAGGGTCGGGAGAGCCGATCAAAAAGTGGATGAATTTCTGTCCCCGCTCTGCCTGAGCCCTGGGGCCCACTGTGCCCAGCAGGAGCTGATAGCGATCGAGCCGAGTGGCGCTTAGCTGGTGCACACTGAACTGGGTAATGAGTTCACCGGCATAGGGGCGTTCCCCTTCCGGGGGCAGGGGGGCTTCGATCGCCTCCGGGGTAAACATCATCTGGCCCAGACGGAAAGACCAGCCCATTGGGCGCGTTGCCTCCCCGGGCAGATAACGGACGACGCTATCCAGCCACTGGGCGTGCTGGGCGGGAGGGGCCAGGGGGCTGTGATAGCCGAGGAACAGGCCACTGGAGTAATCGCGATCACTGCCGATCGCCCCATCGTTGTCGATGATCAGGGAGAGCGTGCTGGCATTATAGGCCAGCACCTGAGCGGACAGCAGGGGGCTAGCCAGGACAAAAAGCAGGGTAAATGGTTTCATACGGCACCAATTTTTACCGCAAACTTAGCACTTTGTTGCATCTTGTACGAGCCAGCTTCGAGATGGTTGCGGTTGGGAGTGCAGCTTGTCGGAGCGCGGCTTCATTTGATAATGAAAAAAAAGATTGCTTAGTCCACTACGACGATGTTTGTCTCAATAAAATCCCTTTAAATAAACAATATCGGGTCTCCCGATAGGGCTGGTAAGGCGGATGGGCATCCGCCTTACCAACCTGGACTTGTCGTCGTGAACTTGGCTCTTTCGCAACAAAGAGACCATCGGCCTACTGGGAAACCGGTAGGCTTTTTTTTGCCTGTGGATCCGCTATCGAACCGAATGGGTATGGTGTGCAGGTCCGTGCTCTCATGGCACCATAAGATCATCAAGCGAAGGAGCCACCTTGGTGGGGTGTACCGATTGCGAGGAGGCCAGCGGATGGCAAAAGGTGAAACCGTTTCCATGGACTACATCGAGCTGCTGCTCGATCATGCCCGCCAGCAGGGCTATGACGTCCCTGCATTGCTGGCGGCCAGCGGTCTGTCTGAAGGGCAGCTGGCGGATCGCAGCGATTTGCCGGTAAACCAGTTTGGCCGCCTTTATCAGCAGTTGATCAACCTGGCTCAGGATGAGTCCTTCGGCATGCTTACCGGCGGCCGGATCCCCAATGGCATGTTTCGCATGATGTGTCACTGCATCGAGCACTGCGCGACCCTGGGGGAGGCGATGCAGCGCTGCAGCGATTTCTACGAGATCTGCAAAGGTCCCAGGATCAAACCTCAGATCCGTGTCTTTGGAGAGCAGGCCTGCTTCCACTTTGTCGCCTTGGACAGCCTGCCCGCCGCCACCTTGGCGCAGGTGGTGTCCAGTGGCTCACCCACCCTGATCCGCACCTCTTTGTCTATCTGGCACCACTTTATGAGCTGGATGATCGGCCAGCGCCTGCCTCTGCAGGAAGCCTCCTTTACCTTCGCCCAGCAGCCGAACCTTCACGATTACCAATGGCTGTTTGACACCCAGCTCCATTTTGTCGCCGATGAGAACCGGTTGGTGTTTGCCGCCAGTTGGCTCAGCCAGCCTCTGATCCAGGATGAGCCAGCCTGGCGGGGGTTTCTGAAAACGGCTCCCTACCAGTTGATGGTGATGGTCAATGGGGACCGCTCGGTCAGCGCTCGGATCCGTGCGCTGTTTGGTCGGGACTTTAGTCGCCCCTTACCTCGTCTCGAATCGGTCGCCGCACAGTTGGGGATCTCGGTCAGGACCCTGCGTCGGCAGTTGGCACAGGAGGGGACCAGCTACTCTCAGCTAAAGAGCCAATGTCGTCAGGAAGCGGCGGTGGACTACCTTAACTGTCCCGAACTGTCTATTCAGGATGTGGCAAACCTGGTGGGGTTTGATGATCCCAGCCCCTTTATCCGTGCCTTTAGGCAGTGGACCGGACAGACCCCGGGTGAGTATCGCACAAGCTTGCTTTGTAACGCCTAGTGGGTATGTGAGTGCTCACAATTGTTGCTTGAGTTCGTTGCCTTTCGGTGGGAAACGTACGGCGCTGTAAATCAGGGTGGCCGATTTTGTTTATTTCATTGGCCCATCTGGTCATTGGCAAAGTGTGTTTGAGATCACACAATGGCTCCATCTTTCCTGCGTCATGGAAGCGCGCTGTCGGCGCTACGAGCGATGCAACAGTCAAGTCAGGTGGAAGCGATGAAAGTACTGGTCGCGGTAAAACGCGTAATTGATTACAACGTCCGGGTTCGGGTTAAGTCCGATAATACCGATGTGGATCTGGCCAACACCAAGATGGCCATCAACCCCTTTTGTGAGATCGCCGTGGAAGAAGCGGTGCGGCTGAAGGAGAAGGGCCTTGCCGACGAGGTGGTCGTGGTTTCCGTTGGCGACAAGGCATGCCAGGAACAGCTGCGCACCGCATTGGCACTGGGGGCCGATCGTGCCATCCAGGTTGACGTGAATGAGGCGATGGATCCCTTGACCATCGCCAAGCTGCTCAACAAGGTGGTGGAGAAGGAGCAGCCGGGCCTAGTGTTGCTGGGCAAGCAGGCCATCGATTCCGATAACAACCAGACCGGGCAGATGTTGGCCGCCCTGGCCGGGTTGCCTCAGGCAACTTTTGCCTCCGAACTGACCATTGCCGATGGCAAGGCCACGGTGACCCGGGAGATCGATGGGGGTCTGCAGACCCTGGAGTTGAGCCTGCCTGCGGTGGTGACCACAGATCTGCGCCTCAACGAACCCCGCTATGCCTCCCTGCCCAATATTATGAAGGCCAAGCGCAAGCCACTGGAGGTGGTCAGCGCAGAGGAGTTGGGAGTCGTGGTGAGCGCCAAACTGAAGACCCTGCGTGTCGACAACCCACCCAGCCGCAGTGCCGGTATCAAGGTGGAGAGCGTCGAGCAGTTGGTTGACAAGCTGAAGAACGAAGCCAAGGTGCTGTAAGGCCTCGGGACACTATGGATATGGGCGTCGCAGCCGAGGCTGCGGGGCGACAGTGAGAAGGATTGACGTTATGACCACACTGGTGATTGCAGAGCACGACAACACCGAACTGAAACCGGTAACCCTCAATGCCATCGCGGCGGCAGCGGCCATCGGTAACGAGATCACCCTGCTGGTGGCGGGCAGCGGCTGTCAGGCCGTGGCCGAGCAGGCCGTCAAGGCCCAGGGCGTGGGCAAGGTATTGCTGGCGGACAATGCCGCCTATGAACACCAGCTGGCCGAAAACATCGCCGCCCTGGTGGCCGAGCTGGGCAGTGGCTACAGCCACATACTGTTTCCGGCGACCACGGGGGGCAAGAATGCCGCTCCCCGGGTGGCGGCGTTATTGGATGTGAACCAGATCTCGGAGATCATCAGCGTCGAGAGTGCCGATACCTTTACCCGGCCCATCTATGCCGGTAATGCCATCGCGACGGTGCAGTCGGAGGACGCCATCAAGGTGATCACCGTCCGCAGCACCGGCTTTGATGCCGTGGCGGCCGAGGGGGGCAGTGCCGCGTTGGACAGCATTGGAGCTGCCCACGATGCCGGGACCAGCCAGCACGTCGAGGATAAGCTGGCGGTGTCTGACCGCCCTGAATTGACGGCGGCGTCCGTGGTGATCTCCGGGGGCCGGGGCATGGGCAATGGCGATAATTTCAAACTGCTCGATGGCATCGCCGACAAGCTGAGCGCGGCGGTTGGTGCCTCCCGTGCTGCCGTGGATGCCGGATTTGTCCCCAATGATATGCAGGTGGGCCAGACCGGTAAGATCGTGGCGCCCGACCTCTATATCGCCGTGGGGATCTCCGGTGCCATCCAGCACCTGGCGGGGATGAAGGATTCCAAGGTGATTGTGGCGATCAACAAGGATGAAGATGCCCCCATCTTCCAGGTGGCGGACTATGGTCTGGTGGCGGATCTGTTCGAGACCCTGCCTGAGTTGGAAGCCGCCCTGTAAGCCAGCTTCAGCAAACTGTTTCCTCTCCCACCTTCCCATGGGAGCCAGCCAAACGGCCTCCTCGGAGGCCTTTTTTTCGTTTTCGTGGGGAGGGTGGGGGGAAATAAAAAAACGCCCGCGAATGCGGGCGTTATTAACATTACTGGCTCAATACCGCATCCAGGTGCTCGGCAAAGGGCCGGGCCGCCATAAAACCGGTGACCCGCAACTGGCTGAGCTCCTGCCCCTGTGGGGTGAAGAACAGCAGGGTGGGCAGGCCCAGCACGTCATAGGCTTCCAGCAGTTCGATGTCCTGGGCGTCGTTGGCCGTCACATCCGCCTGCAGGATCACCATGGTGTCGGTACGCTCCCGCACGTTGGGCTGAGGGAAGGTCTTGTGCTCGAACTCCTTGCAGGCCACGCACCAGTCGGCGTAGAGATCCAGCATCACGGCCTTGCCCTGGGCATTGGCCTGATCGACCTCTCGCTGCAGATCCTCCAGGGTTTTGATCTGGACGAAGGCCAGCTCCTGGCCAGAATGCTGTGGGGCCATCACGGCGTGCAGGCCGTAGGAGACGCTGCCCAGCAGGCCCAAAGAGAGCACCACGGTACGGGTGACCTTGAGCCAGCTGAAGGCGGTTTTCTTATTGGTCAGCAGCAGGTAAGCGGCCAGTGCGATCCCCCAGGCGGCCCACAGCAGATCCAGGATCATTCCGGGGTAGATCCGATCCAGCATCATCAGGGCCACGGCGATCATCAGGAAGCCGAAGGTGTGTTTGATGGTTTCCATCCAGGCGCCGGCCTTGGGAAGCAGCTTGCCGCCCGAGGTGCCCAGCAGCAGCAGCGGCAGGCCCATGCCCATGGAGAGGGCATACAGGGCGGCGGCACCCAGCACCAGATCACCACTCTGGGCGACGTAGATCAGGGCGCCGGACAGGGGCGCGGTGGTGCAGGGAGAGGCCACCAGACCAGAGATCAGACCCATGACGAAGACACCGACAAAGGAGCCGCCTTTCTGCTGATTCTGGGCATTATTAAGCCGGTTCTGCAAAGCGGTGGGCAACTGCAGGTTGTACACGCCAAACATCGACAGGGAAAGAACGATGAATAGCACCGCCAGGCCGATCAGCACCGCGGGGCTTTGCAGGGCCGCCTGGTACTTGACCCCGGCGGAGGCCACGATCAGTCCCAGCAGGGTGTAGGTCAGTGCCATCCCCTGGACATAGGTCATGGAGAGGGCAAAGGCCTTGCCGGTGGAGAGTTTGCCCTGACCGCCGATGATGGAGGTGAGGATCGGGTACATGGGGAAGACGCAGGGCGTAAAGGCCAGCAGTATGCCCAGTCCCAGGAAGGTGGCCAGGACCAGCCACAGGGTATCCCCGGCCAGCATGGCGGCCAGGGTATCCTGCTGGGTTTGCGGCACCGCCGGGGCACTCGCCTCAGGCAGACCTGCGTTGGCCTCGACCTCGGTCAGGAAGACGGTTTTCTTGATGGGCGGATAGCACAGGATCCCGTCCAGGCACCCTTGGTAGGTGACGGTGACGGTGGCGTCATCGCTGGCCTGCAGTACGGGTACGGTCAGGGTCACCTGGTTGAAGTAGACAGGCTGGTCGCCAAACCAGTCATCGAAGTGATTTTCCGCCTGGGGATAGCGCACCTCACCCAGTATCACCTCACCCTCGGTTTCGATGGTGAACTTTTCCTGATACAGGTAGTAGTCCTTGCCGGACATGGTCCAGGAGAGTTCCAGGCGATTGTCCTGTTGGCCGAAATCAAACAGGTACGCTTCCTCTACCGGCAGGATCTGGGGCTCCTGTTTGAGGAAGGAGAAGGCGGCGCTGGCCTGGGCACTGGCCAGGAACATCAGCAAGAAAGGTAACAGTCTCTTCATGGTTTGCAGTGTTGCTCTATCCATTCCAAATATGCCTGATGACCCCATTGTATGGGTAAGGCGATGATCTCCGGGACCTCGTAGGGGTGGTGCTGCCGGATAGTCTCTTCCAGCTTGGCCAAACAGGAGGCGTGGGTTTTAATCAACAGCTGACACTCCCGATCCTGGCACAGCTTACCCTCCCACTGATACAGGGAGGTGATCCCCGGCAGCAGGTTAACGCACGCTGCCAGGCCCTGGGCTAACAGGACTTGGGCGATGGCTTTGCCACACTCCTCATCGGGACAGGTGCACAGCACCACTCGGTAGTCAGTCATAGGTGTGATTGTAAACGCCCGCTTCGTTTGATGGTCAACAGGGTACGGGATTGTGTGTGCCAGTGCACAGCCTGGTGTAACGAAATATGAGCCTGGCTTGAAATCAGACCGTTTTGACCCCATCCAAGTTTCATTGCCCGAGATCATTTTGTGAGGTCCCCTTGGTTTTTTATCTGTTTTTGCTGTTTGCCGTCATGCCCATCGTGGAGATCTATGTCCTGGTGACCGTTGGCAACGCCTTGGGTGCCTTCAACACCATTGCCCTGGTGATCCTGACCGCAGCGGTGGGCGCGTCCCTGGTGCGCAGCCAGGGGTTGTCGACCCTGATGAGTGTGCAGCAGCGCCTGGGCCAGGGGGAGTTGCCTGGGCAGCAGATCGTGGAAGCCATGCTGTTGGCGGTGGCCGGTGTGCTGCTGGTGACCCCGGGCTTTGTCACCGACCTCTTTGGCCTGCTGATCCTGACACCGGCGACTCGGGCACCCATCGCCCGCCATGTGATGAGCAAGATGCAGCTGCGCATGGTGCAGCCGGGCCAGTTTCACGGTGGCTTTGGCTATCAGCAGCGTGGGGAGCAGGAGGGGCACCCCTTTAATGAGGCACCCCGTCGTGACATCGATGGTGGCAATACCATCGATGGGGACTTTGAGCGCAAGGATTAAAGGCGCGGAGTCGGGTCCAAAAGGAGCCGGAACACGCACAGAAAAACCGGGACGCCAGGGCGTCCCGGTTTTTTATGGGGCAAGTGTCTTGTTCCTGGAACTCCGGGGAATGGCAAGTGCGCTGGCAGGGGATGGAATGGCCGATTACTGGGGGGCCAGTTGACTCGCCGGGGCGACAAGATGGGGCGAGAGTCGGCGCCGAGTAAACAGGTAACACCCCAGTCCCATCAGGCCGTTGGCGGCGGCAATCCCGATAAACAGGCCTTCTGCCCCACCCAGGCGGGTACCTATCCAGGCACTGGGCAGCAGCAGCCCCAGGCGCAGTAGGTTCAGCAGCAGTGCCGGCATGGGCTGACGCAGGGCATTGAGGGAAACCGCCAGCATGATCACCACGGCCAAGGCGCCGTAGCCCAGTGGTACCCAGAGCAGGTATCGATCCAGGTAGTGATGGGTCATGGGATCCGTGGCAAACAGGGCGGTTAAAGGTTCGCTGCCGAGCCAGAGTAGGGCGTAGAGGGCCAGTTGGATCAGGACGATCACCTGGATGCTGCCCAGCAGGGCCCGGGCCGCTCGATGACTCTGCCCGGCACCGAGGTTTTGTGCCATAAAGGGCGCCAGGGCCCCACACAGGGCGGTCACCACGATCAGCATTAGGGATTCGATCCGGCTGGCCACGCCGAAGGCGGCGACGGCATGGGTATCGATCCGGGCCAGCAGGGCGATGATCACGGCCCCGGCCAGGGGGTTGAGCAGGTTCGACAGGGTCGCCGGTCGGGCGATATGCAGCTGGGCTCGCCAGTGCTGGCGCAGTCGCACCCAGCAGGGGCTGGCCAGCAGATCATGTTTGAAGACCAACATGTACGTGGCCACCAGAAACGACAGGACCCAGGCCAGTACGGTGGCGATGGCGGCCCCTTGCAGGCCAAAGGCCGGGATCGGTCCCAGGCCGAAGATCAGGATGGGATCCAGGATGGCGTTGACAATGGCCACCATGCCGGTGACCAGTGCCGGGGTGAAGGTGTTGCCCGTAGCACGTATGGCCTGGTTACCGACGATGGGCAGGACCATAAAGCCCACCCCCCAGTACCACACCGTCATGTACTCCTTGGCCAGGGGGTAGAGGGCGTCGCTGGCACCGAGCAGGCGAAACAGGGGTTCCATGGTCGCCAACCCGCCCAGACCCATGGCGGTCACCAGCAGCACGGTCAGTAGCAGTCCATGAGTGACAAATTGACGCCCTTCGATCCGGTGGCCTTGCCCCAGCAGGCGACCCAACTGCACCGACATGCCGGTCCCCAGGCCCAGGGCGATGGAGATCAGCATCAGGGTGGGGGCCAGGGTCAGGCCATAGGCCGCCAGGGGTTTGGTGCCCAGGCGAGCGATGAAAAAGGCGTCGGTCAGTTGGTAGGCCAGCAGGCTGAGGACGGCAAGCAGATTGGGCAGGGTCAGGCGATACAGGGTACGGGCAATGCTGCCGTTAAGCAGGTCCAGCTCTTTTCCCATTATTTTGACGCCTCTATTGCCTGACAGAGCCGGGGCGAAACCCGACCGGAAGGTTCGATGGTAGCAAGTTCCGGGCAAGGGCAGCAAAGCGGATTTGTCGATTGCCTAACCCAAATCTGCCACCGGCGGTGAAAAGTATTTTTTTTGGGGGCTAACCCTTGTTTTCTTTGGCCCGTCGCCCCCATATACCCAATCAGTTGGCAGTGAGCCTGCCTGACCCCGTTTTTGTACTTAAAAACACGGAACCGTTCTTAGGAGAGATCACAGATGAAAATCCGTCCGTTGCATGATCGCGTTATCGTTAAGCGCACCGAAGTTGAGTCTAAGTCCGCTGGCGGCATCGTCCTGACCGGCAGCGCCGCTGAGAAGTCCACCCGTGGCGAGATCGTTGCCGTCGGTAAGGGACGCATCCTGGAAAATGGCGAAGTGAAAGCCCTGGATGTGCAGATCGGCGACACCGTGATCTTCAACGAAGGCTACGGCGTGAAGACCGAAAAAGTGGACGGCGAAGAAGTGCTGATCATGTCCGAGTCCGACATCCTGGCTATCGTCGAATAATCTCTGTATCGAATTCTGAAGGAAGAAAGCAATGGCTGCTAAAGACGTAAAATTTGGTAATGACGCCCGTGTGAAAATGCTGGCGGGTGTGAACGTACTGGCTGACGCGGTGAAGGTGACCCTGGGTCCTAAAGGCCGTAACGTGGTACTGGATAAGTCCTTCGGCTCGCCGACCATCACCAAAGATGGTGTGTCCGTAGCGAAAGAGATCGAGCTGGAAGACAAGTTCGAGAACATGGGCGCTCAGATGGTCAAAGAGGTGGCCTCCAAGGCCAACGAAGTGGCCGGTGACGGTACCACCACCGCCACCGTACTGGCTCAGGCCATCATTACTGAAGGCCTGAAAGCTGTTGCCGCGGGCATGAACCCGATGGATCTGAAGCGCGGTATCGACAAAGCGGTTGTCGCAGCGGTTGCCGAGCTCAAAGAGCTGGCCGTTCCTTGCACCGATTCCAAAGCCATCGCTCAGGTGGGCAGCATCTCCGCCAACTCCGACACCCAAGTGGGTGAGATCATCGCCACCGCCATGGAAAAAGTGGGTCAGGAAGGCGTGATCACCGTCGAGGAAGGTCAGGCGCTGGAAAACGAACTGGATGTGGTTGAAGGGATGCAGTTTGACCGCGGTTACCTGTCTCCTTACTTCATCAACAACGCCGAAAACGGTACCGTTGAACTGGACTCCCCGTTCATCCTGCTGGTGGACAAGAAAGTGTCCAACATCCGTGAACTGCTGCCGATCCTGGAAGGCTTGACCAAAGCCGGTAAGCCGCTGCTGATCGTCGCCGAAGACGTAGAAGGCGAAGCCCTGGCTACTCTGGTGGTGAACAACATGCGTGGTATCGTTAAAGTGGCGGCGGTTAAGGCCCCGGGCTTTGGCGATCGTCGTAAGGCGATGCTGCAGGACATCGCCATCCTGACCGGTGGCACCGTGATCTCCGAGGAGATCGGTCTGGAGCTGGAGAAAGCTACCCTGGAAGATCTGGGTACCGCCAAGCGTATCGTGATCTCCAAGGACAACACCACCATCATCGATGGCGCCGGTGATGAAGCGCAGATCCAGGGCCGTGTCGGTCAGATCAAACAGCAGATCGAAGAGTCCACCTCCGACTACGACAAAGAGAAACTGCAAGAGCGCATGGCCAAGCTGGCTGGCGGTGTTGCCGTGATCAAGGTGGGCGCCGCCACCGAAGTCGAGATGAAAGAGAAGAAAGACCGCGTTGAAGATGCCCTGCACGCGACCCGTGCGGCGGTGGAAGAGGGCGTGGTGGCCGGTGGTGGTACCGCTCTGGTGCGTGCCGCGGCTAAGATCGCGGACCTGACCGGTGACAACGAAGAGCAGAACGTCGGTATCAAGTTGGCCCTGCGTGCGATGGAAGCGCCACTGCGCCAGATCGCCTACAACGCCGGTGTGGAGTCCTCCGTGATCGCCAACCAGGTACGCGCCGCTGCCGGCAACGACGGCTACAACGCCGCGACCGGTGAGTTCGGCGACATGCTGGAGATGGGGATCCTGGATCCCACCAAGGTGACCCGCTCTGCCCTGCAGTTCGCGGCATCTGTGGCTGGCTTGATGATCACCACCGAAGCCATGGTGACCGAGTTGCCACAGGATGCAGCATCAGCCGGTGCCCCGGATATGGGTGGCATGGGTGGCATGGGTGGCATGGGTGGCATGATGTAAGCCATTCCCCGGACCCCACGTCTAAAACAAACCCCCGCCTTTGGCGGGGGTTTGTTGTTTCTGTGCGGCGGGCAGAGGGCTGTGGCTGAACCAGTGTTGAACGAGAAGTGGTCAATTGCGATTATTTTTGAATCTTTTGCGGTAGTCTGCTTCTAACTCAGTGAAGGCAATCGCTGCCATTACGTATAGGAGTAGGCAATGAAACATCTGATCTGGTTGGTGGCAACCGTATTTTGTGGGGCCACCCTGGCTGGAGAGGTCGAAACCTGGCCGACTCAGGATGGGGATGTGACCATCGTCTGGCAGGAGCCGGACAACTACAAAGACGTACGGACCGGAACCGGGGTGCAATCCCGCTACCAGAATCATGTGTTTGCGACGCTTGGCAAGCATCTTCAAAAGCGCATTACGCCACTACTGGGCGAAGGCGACACCCTGCTATTTACCGTCACCGATCTGGATCTGGCGGGCGATGTGCGCCCCTCCTTTGGCCGCACCAGCAGTGATATCCGTATCGTCAAGAGCATCTATCCCCCCCGCATCGCCTTTAGCTACCAAGTTAAGGACAGTGAGGGCAAGGTGCTGCTTGAGGGCGAGGAAAACCTGCGCGACATGGGGTTTGATTCCCGCAGCGTCACCCGCTACCAAAATGAATCGCTGCGTTACGAGATGCGGATGCTCGATGATTGGGTTCGCAAGACGTTGGAGCCTTCACTCGCCGCCATCCCGGCTCAATGAAGCATCGAGCGTCTTCGAGACTGTAACAAGAAAGCCGCCCTTGGGCGGCTTTGTTATTTTAGCTGCTGACGTAACTGGTTCAGGGTGGTCAGCAGCAGCTCCAGCTGCTTGACCATGGTCGGCAGTGCCTGGGGATCGGGTTGCTGCTCAAACTGCTGCAGGTGCTCGCCCAACTCCTTGACGTAGGGCACAAACCGGTTGGCCGTGCTGGCAAAGCCTGCATCGGCGCGGAAAATGGCGGCAAACTTACCTTTGCCATCCTGCTGTAAGCTATCCAGCAGGGCATCGGCGTCCAGCGCCTGGCGGTAGGCAGCCTGCAGGCTGGTGCGGTATTGTTCAATGATGGTGTCGTAGGACATGGTTTTCCCCCGGTGATCTGGGGCGCAAGTATAAAAGGGAGTGAGAGTGAGGACAAATTGGTTTACCGGGACCCTGGCTTACTGGGGCCGACTGGGGCTGCTGGCCATGGTGGGATTCAGCGGTTCGCTGGCCTGGGCGGCGCCAACGGACCGCCCGGTCTTCTATCAGCTTGAGGTGGGTCAGCATCGAGCCTGGCTGCTGGGCTCAATCCATGTTGGTCTGGAGGACTTTTTTCCCTTGCCGGAACCCGTGGCTGCTGCTTTGGCACAGGCGGAGAGCCTGGTACTGGAGGCCGATCCTCGGGATCCTCAGCTGCCTGCGCTGATGAGGCAGTACGCCCTGGCACCGACGCCACTCCCCGCGCCCTTGAAGGCTCGACTGGAGGCCTTTTGTCAGGCCCATCGGCTCTCCTGCGATCCCCGTCTGCGCCCCTGGATCATCAGCTCTCAGATTGTGGTGGGGCTGATGGCTCAAGAGGGCTACCGTCCTGAATTCGGGGTTGAGTCCCAACTGCTGGCACAGTGGCAGAATAAGCCTGTCATGGAGCTTGAGGGGATGGCGTTCCAGCTGGCGATGTTCAGCAACCTGAGTGAGGAAGCCTCCCACGCCATGCTGTCGTCCACCTTTGAAACCTCGGGTGTCGAGGAGATCGAAGCCCTGGTGGGGGCTTGGCGCAGTGGTGATAAGGCCCGGTTGGGTGCGTTGATGGCCGAGGGGCTGGAGGCCCACCCTGAGCTTTGGCAGCGCTTGATGGTGGAGCGAAATGTGGGCATGGGTAACCGCATCGTCGAGCTGATGGCGGCGCAGAGTGATCTGTTTATCGTGGTGGGGGCTGGCCACCTGGTGGGAGAGGGGGCCATTCCCAAGCTATTGGCCGATCAGGGCATCGGGGTGACCGACTGCTGGGCGCAGCGCTGTCAGTAGGCACTGCGCCTTGTTGACTTAATCAGCTTTCAGCCAGTCGAGCAGGCGGTCGATCTCCTGCTGGGCGGCGTCACGCTGGTAGCCGCTGGCACGGGGATTGAGGAATCCATGGGGCTGTTTTGAGAGGCTGAGCTCACAGTGGGTTGCCAGTGCCGGGGCGGCATCATTGACCCCGGGGTCGTCCTGGCACAACAGCAGCCGAGTGTCGCAGCCGGGCTTGAGATCCGCCTGCTGGGGGATGTGGTTGCCGTAGAACAGCGCGGCCTTGGTGGGCAGGTTACCGCCGGAGTGGGTGAGCAGTGGCCAGGCGGCATTGGCACCGGCACTGAAGGCCAGAAGGTGAACCGGCTTTGGGGTGCACTCTAGCAGGGCTTGCAGTTTTTGTTGATACACGGGGGCGCTGCAACGGCGGGAGAAGTAGTCGTAGGCCTGTGTGTCATCGCGAAAGTGAAAGCGTTGTCCGCTGTAGGGATCGAGCACTAGCAGGTGTTCGTAGTGGCGTTCAAATTGTTGGAGCACCGGGTCGAGGCTGGCATGCTGGCCCCAGATATCAGTAACAAACAGCAAGGTGGCGGACATCTCTCTTCCTTGTCAGGCAGCGGAATACAGGCGGTTATGCTAACGACCTGTTGCCACTTATGCCAGTCTCAGATCGATCAGCGTTTTGGACGCTTTGCCACCTGTGTCTCGGGCCAGACGGGGCACCAGGAAGCCCGGCAGCAGGGCCAGCAGCTGGGCCATGATCTCTCGGGCTTGCTGATCGCTTACCTCGAAATGGGCTGCGCCTTTGACCTTGTCGAGTTGGTGCAGGTAGTAGGGCAGGATCCCCGCATCAAACAGGCGTTCAGAGAGCTGTGCCAGGGTTTGGGCATCGTCGTTGATCCCTTTGAGCAGTACCCCTTGATTGAGCAAGGTGACATCGGCACGGCGCAGCCGGTCCATCGCCTCGATGAAGGTGTCGTCGATCTCGTTGGCATGATTGGCGTGCAGCACCATGACGATCTTCCAGGGGGCCTCGGCCAGCAGTTGGACCAGGGAGTCGGTGATGCGGCTGGGGAGCACGACGGGCAAACGGCTATGGATGCGGATCCGCTTGAGATGTTTCACGGCCTTGAGTTGCTCAAACAGCGTGCTCAGATGGTCATCCCTTGCCATCAGAGGGTCGCCACCGGATAACAGGAGTTCGTTGATATTGCTGTCGGCATTGAGGTAGTCGACGATCGCGGTGATCTGTGCCTTGTCCACCTTGTGCTCCTGATAGGGAAAGTGGCGGCGAAAGCAGTAGCGACAGTTGACCGCGCAGCCACTGCGCAGCATCAGCAGGGCTCGGGAGCGGTACTTGTGCAGCAGACCAGGAACCTCCCCCTGTTGCTCCGCCGTCGGATCCAGGCCAAACCCTTCGGCATCCATGAACTCTCCCGCCATGGGCAATACCTGCAACAACAGGGGATCGGTGGGATCGCCCGGTCGCATTTTGGCGGCAAACGCCAGGGGAACCCGCATGGGAAACAGCTGTCGGGCACTGAGCCCGTCGCCGAACCGGGCGGGATCCAGATCAAGATCCTGCAACAGAGAGACAGGATCGCTGTAGGCATTGGCAAGATCGGCCTGCCAGCCGCGCGCCTGGCGGTGCAAAGGATCAGAATTTCGGGTTATCATTGGACAGTTAATATCAACAGTTAAAGCTGGAAGAGCGAAGAATGGCTTCTTATTCTACGAACGAGTTCAAATCCGGGCTAAAGATAATGCTGGACGGCGAGCCGTGCAACATCATTGAGAACGAGATGTTCAAGCCGGGCAAGGGTCAGGCGATCAACCGTGTGAAGATCAAGAAACTGATCAGCGGTA
This sequence comes from Ferrimonas sp. YIN67, assembly GCF_057219095.1. Taxonomy (NCBI): domain Bacteria; kingdom Pseudomonadati; phylum Pseudomonadota; class Gammaproteobacteria; order Alteromonadales; family Ferrimonadaceae; genus Ferrimonas; species Ferrimonas sp. YIN67. The sequence continues at coordinate 244,689 of NZ_JBXVVJ010000007.1, read as the reverse complement.
AAACCCTGGAAAAAACCTTCAAGTCTGGCGAGACCGTGGAAGGTGCTGACGTGATGGACCACGAGCTGGCCTTCCTGTACAGCGATGGTGAGTTCTGGCACTTCATGAACAATGCCACCTTCGAGCAGATCGCGGCCGACAAGAAAGCCGTGGGTGATGCCGAAAAGTGGCTGGTGGAGCAGGACGTCTGCACCATCACCGTATGGAACGACAATCCGATCGTGGTGACTCCGCCCAACTTTGTTGAGCTGGAAGTGACCGACACGGATCCGGGCCTCAAAGGTGACACTCAGGGTACCGGTGGCAAGCCAGCCACCCTGGCGACCGGTGCCGTGGTTCGCGTTCCCCTGTTTATCACCATCGGTGAGACCGTAAAGGTTGACACCCGTACTGGCGAATACGTGGAGCGCGTGCGCAAGTAATGGCGCAGCGACTCGTCAAAGGAGTGGGCCAGGTGCCCACTCTTTTTGTATGGAGAGTTTGATGAAACACTTATGGTTTCTCCTACTGCTGGGACTGGCGGGTTGTGCGACCGCACCCTCCCAACAACCCGGATCCGGTTCCCTGATCAGCTGTCGTAGCGAGGCGGGGCGTGAATGTGTGGCGGGGCATGGTGATCCCAGCTGTATCTGTGCCGATCAGACCGGCCGGGCGGTGGGCCGATGAGTGCGGGTACTCTCTGGCGGCCCACCACCACCCGGGCACAGCTGCAGCGTCGTGCCGAGGTGATCGCGGCGATCCGTACCTTCTTCGCCCAGCGCGATGTGCTGGAAGTGGATACTCCGGCATTGAGCCAGGCGGCGGTGACCGACGTGCACCTGGTGAGTTTCGAGACCCGCTTCGTCGGCCCGGGCGCGGCGCAGGGATTGCCGCTCTACCTGATGACCTCGCCGGAGTTTCATATGAAGCGTCTGCTGTGCGCGGGATCCGGCTGTATCTATCAGATCGGCAAGAGCTTCCGCAACGAGGAGTCGGGTCGCCATCATAACCCTGAGTTCACCATGCTGGAGTGGTACCGGGTGGGGTTTGATCATCATGATCTGATGGCGGAGATGGCCCAGTTGCTCAAAGCGACGCTGAAGTGCGGCGAGCCGGAGAAGGTGACCTATGCCGAGGTGTTTGAGCGGGTGCTGGGGCTGGATCCATTAACGGCGTCCGTGTCCCAGTTGCAGGCCCTGTGTCGTGAGCACGATCTGCAGGATGTGGGCGATCAGGAGACCACCCATGCGCCACTGCAGCAGCTGCTGTTCTCCATGGTGGTGGAGCCGCAGATCGGCCAGACGGTGCCTTGCATGGTGTACGGCTTTCCCGCCAATCAGGCGGCGTTGGCGCGCATTAATGTGGAAGATCCCCGCACCGCCGATCGCTTCGAGGTCTACTTCAAAGGTATTGAGCTGGCCAACGGCTTCTATGAGCTGGCGGATGGCGCCGAGCAGCTCAAACGCTTCGAGGCGGATAACCGTCAGCGCGCCGAGATGGGGTTGCCTCAGCGACCGATCGATCATCAGCTGATCGACGCGCTCAACCACGGCTTGCCTGACTGTGCGGGCGTGGCGCTGGGCGTCGATCGCCTGGTGATGTTGGCGAGCAATTTGGAACATATTGAACAGGTTATCGCCTTTCCCGTCGGGCGTGCCTGAGCTACACTGGTGCGGTTAAGAGTCATTCTCAACAATCGGGTGGTCGTTCGATAGATGGTGTGTGAGACGGTAAGGCGGGGATCGGTGTGGCCGATCCTGATGGCAGTGTGGATGCTGGCGCTTGCGCTGGTGGCTCCGCTGCACGCCCAGACTCACCACCATGGCCATGACAATAGCGCCGTTGAACAGTGTGATTTCTTCGTCCACCAGCATCAACTGACCCAGCTGCTCAGCGTCGACTGGCACTGGACCGGCAGTGATGGCCGGGCTCTGGGCCCGGACAGGATCGAGCCGTCACAGCAACGCACTGTCGTTATTCAGGGCTACCTGGCCCGCGCCCCTCCCCTTCTTTCCTAACGCAAATTTTCGATCAAATACGGCAGGGTTTCGACCGCTGACGCATCGACCTTGCACCACTCAATTTTGTATTAGGAAAGACACCATGTCTTTGATATTCCGAGCTCACGGCACCGCGATGGCGGCTGCCGCCCTGATGGGCACCGCATTTTCGGCCCAGGCGAACCTGACCAATCCCGAGATCAGCCTGGTACTGGATGGCCACTATCAGTCCGGCGAGCGGGCCTTGGGAGAGCGCCCAGAGGGTTTCGGCCTGGGCCACACCGAGCTGGCGATCTCCGCGGCGGTGGACGACAAGTTTTACGGCAAACTCACCACGGTACTGGAAAGCCAGGATGGCGAGATAGAAGTGGGGCTCGAAGAGGCCTTCATTCAAACCCTGGCCATGCCCTGGGGCATGTCAGTGCGGGCCGGGCGTTTCCTGTCGGACATTGGCTACCTGAACAATCAGCACCTGCACAGTGATGGGTTTGCCGAGCGGCCGGCGGCCTACCGGGCGTTTCTCGGTGGCCACTACTTTGATGACGGCATTCGGCTGAACTGGGTGGCGCCGATCGACACCTACTGGGAGCTGGGGGCGGAAGTGTTCAGCGGCGAGCCGCTGCAGGCCGAAGGGCTGGGTCACGCCGAGACTGTCGGGGTGTACCACCTCTACAGCAAATGGGGCGGTGACATTGGCCTGGCGCATAGCTGGCAGGCGGGCGTCTCCTGGCTACGCAACGAAAACGGTGTGGCGGGTGAGCACGACCATGGCGAGCTCGATGAACACGATCATGCCCATGGCGCTGAGTTCACCGGGAAAGATCTGGTCAACGTTTCCGCTGTCTACAAGTGGGCCCCGGGCGGTAACTACAAGTACAGCCATCTCACCCTGAGTGCTGAATACTTCTACCTCAATGAGCCCTTTGGCCATGAGGAGCATGATCATGGCGACCATGGCGAAGAGGAAGAGGGGGCGGACTACTTCGATGGCTGGTACCTGTCCGGGGTGTATCAGTTCAGCCCGTCCTGGTCTGCGGGCGTGCGCTATGGTCGGATGAACGCCGGGCGGATTGAGGCCCATCTGGATCACAGCTACTACCACGCCGCCAAGATCACCGAAACCGAAGCGATGCTGGCCTGGCATTCGAGCCACTTCTCCACGGTACGTCTGCAGTACACCCACCAGGATGTGGAGGAACTGGCGTTTGATAAGGAACACCTGATCACCCTGCAATACGTGATGACACTGGGGGCCCATGATGCGCACCAGTTCTAAGTGGCTTGCCCTGTGCGGCGTCTTGCTGGCACCCAACGCCTGGGCGCTGAACCTGTTTGCCTGTGAGCCCGAATATGCGGCGCTGGCGCAGGAGCTGGCGCCTGATGCCCGGATCTTCAGTGCCACCACGGCACTGCAGGATCCCCATCAGATCCAGGCCCGGCCCAGTCTGATCGCCCAGATGCGCCGGGCGGATCTGGCGATCTGTGCCGGTGCCGAGTTGGAGGTGGGCTGGTTGCCCATGCTGCAGATGAAGGCGAATAATCCCAAGGTGCGGGATGCCCAGCCCGGCATGTTCTATGCGGCCGAGCAGGTGGAGACGCTGGACAGGCTGGAGCGCGTCAGCCGGGATCTGGGGGATCTGCATGCGCAGGGTAACCCGCATGTGCATTTCTCGCCCAATCGGGTGTTGCAGGTGGCGCAGGCATTAACCGGGCGCCTGGCGCAGCTGGATCCGGCCAATGCTCAGGCCTATCGGAGCAACCTGGCGGATTTTGAGGTGCGCTGGCTGGCGGCTACGGCCACCTGGGAAGTACAGGCCGCAGCGCTGCGTGGCCAGGCGGTGATTGCCTACCACTCCAGTTTTCGTTACCTGTTTGACTGGTTAGGCATGGATCAGGCGGGGGATCTGGAGCCCAAGCCCGGATTGCCACCGAGCACGGCCCATCTGGCCGGGCTGCTGGCACTGACTCAGCAACAAGCCATTATGGCGGTGGTGCATGCCGGCTATCAGGATCGCCGCGGGGCGCAGTGGCTGGCACAGCGCGCCGAGCTGCCGGTGGTGCGCTTACCGTTTTCGACCGGTCAGGAGGGCGTCGACACCCTGTTTGAGCTGTACGATGCGGTGCTGGCAGCGCTGCTTGAGGCCCATAACGGAGCGTCCTCATGATGGACTGGACCCTATTGAGTATCCTGGCCCCGGCGATGGCGGCGGGTCTGCTGGTGCTGGCCAGCCATGTGGTGCTGGGGCGGCAGGTGCTGGCCCGAGGGATCATCTTTATCGATCTGGCCATCGCCCAGATCGCCGCGCTTGGGGCGGTACTGGTGCATACCCAGCATTGGTTGCACTCTCCTGCTGCGGGGCTGGACGGTCATCACCATCTGCCGGGGCTGGATTGGCTGTTGCCTGCGCTGTTTGCCCTGGCGGGGGCGGGATTGATCGCGTGGTTGGAACGCCATTTCAAGAGTGAGCTGGAAGCCTTAATCGGCTGCCTCTACGTGTTGTCGGCGGTGGCGGCGATGTTGGTGTTGGCCAATGATCCCCATGGCGGCGAGTTGCTCAAGCAGTTATTGGCGGGGCAGATCTTGTGGATTGATTGGTCGGCGCTGCGCCTGCCCGCGCTCATCACTGCCGGTGTGTTGTTGTTGCTGTGGTGGCGACCGGCCCTGCTCACTGGGCCCATGTTTTACCTGGTGTTCGCCTTGGTGATCACCTTCTCGGTGCAGTTGGTGGGGGTCTATCTGGTGTTTTCCAGTTTGATCCTGCCGGCATTGGCGGTGAACCGGCTGCAGGGGCGCCAGGCCTTGCTTTGGGGAATGGCCACCGGGATCGTCGGCTATGGCGTCGGGCTCTGGTTATCCGCTGGATGGGATCTGCCTTCCGGCGCCACTGTGGTGATCACTTTGGCCTTGGTGGCAGTGGGGGTTCGTTTGTGGACCGCCAGGTGGCCTGGTTGATGGGGATCGCCTCAGCTCAAAAGGGACGCATCAGCGTCCCTTTTTTGTCGCGGCTGGAACCAGGGGCTATAAACATCAAGTCAGCCATTATTTTACCGGAGTGCGTTATGGAGCAGGAGCAACTTGATAGGGCCATTCGGCGCTTTCTCAAGCAGGTTGGGATCCAATCTCATCAGGAGTTGGAGCAACTGCTTAAGGACGCCGAGGCGGCCGGTACGCTGAAGGAGCCGATCCCCGTGGTGATGACCCTGTCGGTACCGTCCCTCGATTTCGAGCACAGGATCGCCGGTACATTGGCGTCGGATGACGACTAGGGGGCCTCTCCCTGCTCAGTAACCCCGCTCCAAGTCAACCAGGTGGTGAAGGGTCTCGCTGCGGGTGAGGCGGGCCAGGTTGTCGGCAAATTGGCCGACAATCTGCTCGGGAAAGCTGGTGGCGGCCACATGGGGCGTTACCGTGATCTTCGGGTGGTGCCACAGTGGCGAGTCGGCGGCCAGGGGCTCGTGCTCAAACACATCCAGTACGGCGTGCGCCAATTGTCCCGCATCCAATGCCCTGAGCAGTGCCTGTTCATCCAGGACGCTGCCCCGGCCCACGTTGATCAGGGTGGCATGGCGGGGCATGGCGGCCAGGGCTGGGGTATCCAGCAGGTGCCGGCTGTCCGGGGTGGCGGGCAGCACCGAGATCAGCACATCCGCCCGCTCCAGGGCACGCTCCAGATCGGCGACCGGGCTGATCCGATCGAAGCCTTCGATTTCGGTGCCGCTTCGGTTGATCCCTTCTACCCGCATGCCGAAGCCCTGAGCCGCCCGGGCGATATGGCGACCGATATCACCGGTTCCCAAAATGACCATGCATTGCCCCTGTAGGGAGCCGTAACTGTGCGGCTGCCAGCGTCCTTCGGATTGCTGTTGGGCGTAGTGGGGTAGGTGGCGTAACCGACTGAGCAGATGGGCAAAGACATACTGGGCCATCAAGGGGCCGAAGATCCCCCGGACGTTGGTCAGCAGGTAGTCCTTGGGCAGTTCGGGGGCCATCAGGGTGTCGATCCCGGCGAAGGTGCTGGCCAGCCAGCGTGGCTTATGCCCCCGTCTCAGCCACTCTGCGCCCTGCGCGGGAGTGGCTAGCCAGATTGGTGCCTCTTTCGGTGGGGCAAACTCCGTGAGCCCATGCCCTTCGAGCAAGGCCTGATACCGAGGGTTGTCTTCTGTGAGCAGGGCAATGGCGGGCATGATTGGATTTTTCCTGATGATGAGTCGTTGTTAAGGTACGTCCATGTCCTTATTTCGGAAACAAAAATGAATTGGTTCTTCGATCTGACGCACCATATTGGTCGTTCTCTCTATCCCTACCTGGGAGATATCTCGGTAGCCCTGTTGGCCTGTACTCTGGTGGTGCTCAGCCCGGATCTACAAGGCTTTATTCGTCGACGCATCATCAACTGGCCGTTTGTTTTTCGAACCCTGGTGTTTATTCTGCTGGTGGCGTTTGGCTATGGCCTGGTGATCACTAAGGTGGCCCCCTACCTGGCGATCCAACTGCGTCAGTTACCGCCCCAGTGGCTGTTATTGGTGGTGACCCTGAGTTTTATCATGATCGGTATGTGGGCCGAGCGTCATCGTCAGATGTAGTGTGCCAATTCAGGGCCAGGTATTGCTGTGTCCTTCGAGGGCCAGCCACTGACGGCTGCGGGCCGGGTAGTTGGTGAAAACGCCGTCGACACCGAGTCGTTGCATCTGTTGCAGATCGGTCCGCTGATCCACGGTGTAGACATAGATCTTCAGTTCCCTCCTTTTGGCGTCGGCGATAAAGGCCGGATCGGCGAAGTCGATGTCCATATGGACGGCATAGGCGTTGAGCGCGCTGGCAAAGCGGGCGTAGTCGATGGGACAGCAGGCAGTCAGCGCCCCGAGTTTAAGCTCGGGGCGCTGTTTATTGACCTCGACCAGCATAGGGTGATGGAACGAGGAGATCAGCCACTGCTCCGGGTGAAAGCCGAGTTCCGCTTCGGCTCGGTCGAGCAGGGGCAGCAGAGGGGCCGCCGTCCCCATCCCCTTAAGTTCAATGTTCAACGCACAGCGTCCCCGGATCAAGGACAGAACCTGCCACAGGGTGGGAACGCCCTCTCCCTGACCCGCGTCCAGTTTGGCCAGTTGTGCCAGGCTGCTTTGCGTCACCAGCCCACGCCCCGAGGTGGTTTTGTCCAGGAAGCGATCGTGGATCACCACGAGCTCACCCTCTACGCAGTGGACATCCAGTTCGATGGCATCGGCCCCCTGTTCGATGGCCAGCGCCATGGCGGCCAGGGTGTTTTCCGGGGCGTCACCGGAGGCGCCCCGGTGGGCGATGATCAACATAGGTTTCTCCTATCGCTCAGCTTGTCAGGGCCTGATCAGGCCGCTCTCTCTGAGCTCCTGTGGGGCCAGGTGAAGGTCCATCTGTGGGTAGGCCAGCACGATCCCCTTCTCGCGGAACTTGGCGGTGATCCGCATATGCAGGTCGTGTCGCAGCGGCCAGCGTTTGCCCATTTCATCGGCATAGGCCCGCACCTCGAAATCCTGCGTGTGGCTGCCAAAACCACCGAAATAGATCTCAGGCTCAGGTTGGGTCAGGGCATGGGAGCACTCTTGTACGGCCTGATGCAGGACGGCTTCGACCAGGGCGGGATCGGAGTCCCGGGCAACCGACACCTTGAGGATCACCCGGGTAATGGCATCCGACAGCGACCAGTTGACCAACTGCTCGGTGATGAAAGCCTTGTTGGGGACGATGATCTCCTTACGGTCCCAATCGACGATGGTGGTGGCGCGGATCTGGATCTTGGAGACGGTACCGGTCAGATCCCGGATGGTGACCGTATCGCCGATACGGATAGGCTTCTCAAACAGGATGATGAGGCCCGAAATGAAGTTGGCGAAGATCTCCTGTAAGCCAAAACCCAGGCCGACGGTCAATGCGGCAATCAGCCACTGCATCTTGTTCCAGGCCAGTCCCAATGCGGAGAAAGTAGCAAAGAGACCTATGGTGTAGACCACATACTTGGACACGGTCGAAATGGCGAACCCGGTGCCTGGCGTCAACTCCAGGCGCTGCAGCAGCACCAGCTCCAGCAGGCCGGGCAGGTTTCGTGCGATCATCCAGGTGAACAGGGCGATCATGATGGCGGCGGCCAGCGACATCAGGGTGATGGGCACGGCCTGCTCGATGCCATCGACAAACTGGGTGCTGGAGTAGAGGGTGATCCCCTCCATAAAGCTAAACATGGCCGGGTGGGTCTGGCTCCACAGACCCAGCAGGGTCAGGGCGAATGCCAGCATCATCAAGGAGCGTACCAGTCCCAGGGATTGGGTGGAGATGGTGTCCAGATCCAGCTGGGGATCTTCCAGGTTGTCCAGTTGCCCTTCGGCGCTGGTGCTACCGCCCTCCAGTTTATCCCTTTCCCTCTGGGCCAGCACTTCGGCCCGGCGGGCCTTCGCCAGCTCAAATTGCAAGCGACGACGTTCGATCAGCATCCAGCGTTTGACCATCAGATAGGCCAGCAGGAAGCTGATCCCTACGGTCACCGTGATCTGGGTCTGGCCCAGCAGTTGCTGGGCACTGTAGTAGTAGCCGCGCCAGGCCAGGCTGAGGGCGACGAACGGCAGCACGATCAGGGTTAGCCAGATCAGGCGTTCAATAAACCGCTGGTTGATGTCGGTTCGGCTGTGGTGTTGATGGTACTCATGGGCAAAACGGGAGAGTCGCCGGAAGCTGTAGGCCAGCAGCAGACACAGTAGGATAAAGGCGATTCGACCCAGACTGTCGCTCAGCAGCGGGAGATCCAGTTCGATGGTAAAGGCAACTACCGCCAGCAGTGGGGCGGCGATCAGATGGATTTTGGCCAGGAACTGACGCAAATGCGCCACCAGTGGGGGGTTACGGCGGAAGTGAGCAACCATCAGGCCATCCTCATGGCTTAACTGGTGGATCAGCCAATACAGTTGCAGCACCAGAGTGGCGGCCAGCAGACCATACCCCAGCGCTTGGGCAAACAGCGGACCTTCCCCCAGGTAGAGGATCCCGCCGGCAGCCCAAAGCGGAAGGGGCAGCAGCAGGGCGTACAACGTCGCATAGATCAAGGTCTGCAGTGAGGCAGCAAAGCGATCCTGAGTTACGTTACCGACGAACCGAGCATGATACTTTCGGGCTCGGGCATAGGGCTTGCGAAGAAGGTCCTTCAGCACCAGTACCAGCACAAACAGAACCAGCCAGAAGGACCAGGCACGCTGGTTTTTCTCATACGCTTGGGAGAGCTCCAACGCCCTTTGCGGGGCCGTCATCCAGCTGAGACTCAGGCCGATGTTTGACAGGCTGGTGGTCGACAGCGGCGGTGCATTGGGCAGCCAGAACAGGTATTCGGTGATCAGGCGTTCGAAGCGTTCCCGCTGTTTGTCCAGCTGATCCTGTTGCAACTTGAGCCGACTGAGTTCGACTACATGCTGCTCGTGGGCCTGGATCAAATGATCCAGCAGTTCAATTTGTCGCTTCCAGAGTGTCTGCAGGGGATGATCCGCCTCGGCGTTCTGGCTTTCCCTTTGCACTTGTTCGAGTTGGTGTTCACGTTCATAGCGGTTGAGTCGTGACTGGCTCAGTTGCTCTGTGGTGTCGATACGGTCCGTTGAACGCTGCAGTTGCTTCAGGCGGCGGATCAGCGAGCCACCGAAGCTAGCGCTGGCGTCGCCCCACTCCAGGTGCTCCTGGGTTTCTCGATACTCGCTGGCCTGAGATTGGTAACGTTGCTCTGCCCTGATCAGGGCCTGGCTCAGTGTCTCAAGCTGGCCATTGAGTTGCGCCAGGCTGCGGGCCAGAGCCGCATTTTCCTCGCTCAGGCGGCTCAGCCGTGGATCACTGTCGTTGCCACTTTCTTGGGGCAGATTTTCATCGATGGCGCTGCGGGTTTGTAGTCGGCGCTGATCGGAGGCGGCTCGGTTGAGTCGGGTGAGGCGCAGCTCCATGGCCGACTGCTGGCTCTGCACTACTCGCTGGCGCAACTGGATCAGTTGCTGCTCCAGGGGCAGGGTGCGCTGCTCCAGTTGGAGCATGGTGACCAAGGCTGCGTAATATTGCTGACGTGCAATGACCGTGGCGGCGCGGTTGCTGTCATTGCGGGCAAGGGTGAGCTGTTGGTTGGCTTGTTGCTCGATATCCGGTAATTGGGCCAGGCGCTGGCGCAGATCGCTTTGCAACTGGTCGAGGGAACTGGCACTGGATTTCAGCTCCTGGAGCTGCAGGTGGGTCCAGGATTGCTGCTGGCTCAAAGGTTGTTCCGGATCGACCTCGGCGCTCATGGGCTGGGTCAACTGACGTTTGAGCTGTTCTTTTCGCAGTTCAAATTGATCCAGCAGTTCCTGATGCTGAGCCGACTGGGCTTCCAGTGAAGCCTGCTGCGTCTGCCACTGTTCGACACTAATGGTTTGATTTTCGGAGTTACCAAAGGGCATAAGCCGACGTTCGAAGGAGAACGTAGAGCTAGCCTGACTCATGGGAGCGAGCAGGAGAGTGAAGATACAGAGTAGAATGCGCCACATGGTGATTAACTTAGACTAAGGGCGAAGGGGACGGCGCCAGTTTATCGAAGAAAATCTCGTCTGACCATGGAGATGTCAGAAGAAAATAAAGGGGTTGAAACAAGTCGGGCCAGCCGTTTGGCTAGCCCGACCCCAATGGAGGTTCAGTATGCTTATTGGCACCTTGCCATGGCGCGACCCAACCGGGTCTGGCTGTCTATGCAGAAGTCGGCATCAAAGGACTCCAGCATCTCTTTGCCGAAGCAAGCCACCACTGTGCTACCGAGCTTGAATCGGCCCATCTCCTGGCCCTTCTCCAGGATTACGGCGTTATCGCCGTCGGCCGGGTAATCCCAGGCCATGATCTGGCCACCAGCCGGTGGGGTGACCGTGCCAGCCCAGACCGTTTCGATACTGGCGACGATGGTGGCACCCACTAATACCATGGCCATGGGGCCATGCTCGGTATCAAAAAGGGTGACGACGCGCTCATTGCGGGCGAACAGGCCTGGCACGTTCTCCGCAGTGAGAGGGTTAACCGAGAACAGATCGCCGGGGATATAGATCATCCGGCGCAGGGTGCCCTTGCATGGCATGTGGATACGGTGGTAATCCTGAGGCGACAGATAGATGGTAGTGAAATGCCCATCCTTGAACGGTGCCGCATCTTCCTTGTGGCCGCCTAGCAGTTCCAGCAAGCCGAAATCATGGTTCTTGGCCTGGATCAGGCGCTCATCAACGATCGGACCCAGCTGGCTGACACGGCCATCGACAGGCTGTACCAGGGTCTTATCCCCTTCGGCCATGGGGCGCAGACCAGGCTTGAGCTCGCGGGTAAAGAAGTCGTTGAAGGTTTTGAACGCCTTGGGATCCTCATGCAGGGCTTCTTGCATGTTGATGTCGTACTGACGGATAAACCACTTAATAAAGGTGGTTGTCAGGAACCCGGATTGGGATGCAGCAAACTTGCCCACCAAACGGGATACGGCGTGCTTGGGCATCACGTACTGCAGTTGAATTTTCAGTTTGTCCAAGGACACGTTTCTTTCCTTTGTTACTTATCGTTGAGCGGATCGGCAAAATGGCGGGTTGGCCGCTCCGACACCATAGTTTCAAGAATTCGGTGATAGTTATCAAAGCGCTGAGCGCTGATCTCGCCGGCTTCCACGGCGGCACGTAGGGCGCAACCTGGATCGTCACCATGTTTACAATCCCGGAACTTACAGCCCCCGATATACTCTCGAAACTCCTTAAAGCCCCAAGAGACACGTTCAGGTTCCAGATGCCAAAGGGCAAATTCACGAACTCCGGGCGAGTCGATCAGATCGCCGCCATCCGGGAAACGCAGCAATTTGGCCGTTGTGGTTGTGTGTTGGCCCAGACCGGAGTTTTCCGATACTGCACCGGTTTCCAAGGCGACCCCTGGCATCAAGGCATTAATTATGGATGACTTACCGACGCCAGATTGGCCGACAAAGATGCTGATGTTGCCTGGCAGGCATTGCTTGAGTGCATCGATGCCATCCCCGCTCTCGCTGGAGACCAAGTAGATGGGATATCCGATCTCCCGGTAGGGGGCGAGGATCTCTTCGACCAGGGCATGGCCTTCTTCATCCAGAAGGTCAACTTTGTTGAGCACTAGGATCGGTGGAATACCGGTATCTTCGGCCGCAACCAGATAGCGGTCGATGATCTGGGAGGAGAGTTCGGGTACCACGGCTGAGACGATCAGGATTTGATCGATGTTGGCCGCCACGACCTTGAGGCCATCATAGTAGTCCGGTCGTTTCAATTCGCTCTTGCGGGGGTGAACCGCTTCCACGACCCCAGCGATCCCGGCCATCGCTTCGTTGCCTTGGCGCCATTCGACGTTATCGCCCACGACAATGCTGCCGACAGTGCGGCGCAGGTTGCAGCGAAATACGTCGCCTTCGAGCGTTTCCACATCGGCGTGTTGGCCAAACCGGCTGATGATACGACCGGGGATCTGGGGACCGAGCAGGTTGTTATCCCACTGAGGTTCATTCCGCTTATCTAAGCGTTTGTCGCGGTTGGCTCGGACTCGGCGCAACTGCCCCTTGGTCAACTTCTTCTTGCCCTTGCTCACTGTGCTCCCGGCAATACCGTGTCTAAAGTAAAATAAACCCGTATGATACCCCATTCTGATGAAAAAGCCCGTGACCAGAGGATTTGATGACACAAGATCCCAGTAATTTGATCTGGATTGACTTGGAAATGACCGGTCTGGATCCTGAAGAGAACACCATCATCGAGATCGCTACGATCGTGACCGATTGCCAACTCAATATTTTGGCAGAGGGGCCGGTGATCGCCGTGCACCAGGGTGAGGATGAACTGGCCAAGATGGACGAATGGAACGTCAATACCCATGGTGCCAGTGGCTTAATCGAACGGGTAAGGAGCAGTACTGTCGGCCTGGCTCAGGCCCAAGCCCAGACACTGGCGTTTCTTAAACAGTGGGTGCCTTTAGGTGCGTCACCCATCTGCGGCAATAGCGTTGCGCAGGATCGCCGATTCTTGGTGAAATACATGCCGGAGTTAGAGTCCTACTTTCATTACCGCTACCTGGATGTGAGTACGGTGAAAGAGCTTACGCGTCGCTGGAAACCTGAATTGCTGGATCAATTCAGCAAATCAGGCAGCCATAAGGCCCTGGATGACATCCGCGAGTCTATCGCTGAGCTGAGGTTCTATCGCGAGACGGTTTTCAAAATTTGACCAGTCAGCACAAAATTCTCTTTGTGGGGGTTGCGGAGCAAAAGGATTTGCTTATAATGCGCCCTCGCTGTTGACGGGAAACTGTCGATAGTAAAGCGAGACCCTTGCGGTCGATGCTGCACTAGCTCAGTGCGGTTGATGAGAGTAGCGCAACCCGTTACCTGATGAACCCCACAGGTTGATGCAGGAAAAATAAGCGGCACTAGCTCAGTTGGTAGAGCGCAACCTTGCCAAGGTTGAGGTCACGAGTTCGAACCTCGTGTGCCGCTCCAAATTTAAATTATTCGCTACGGCGGGTAAGAGAGCACGCTCAGTTGGTAGAGCGCAACCTTGTGAAGGTTGAGGTCACACTCTCGATGAAGATCGGGAACCTCGTGTGCCGCTCCAAATTTTAAAAGTCCTCGTAAGAGGCAACAGTGATGCGGCACTAGCTCAGTGCGGTTGATGAGAGTAGCGCAACCCGTTACCTGATGAACCCCACAGGTTGATGCGGCAACAATAAGCGGCACTAGCTCAGTTGGTAGAGCGCAACCTTGCCAAGGTTGAGGTCACGAGTTCGAACCTCGTGTGCCGCTCCAAATTCAAGTCTTCGAAAGAAGCGGTTCGGATAAAGTTCGGGCGACAAAAAGCGGCACTAGCTCAGTTGGTAGAGCGCAACCTTGCCAAGGTTGAGGTCACGAGTTCGAACCTCGTGTGCCGCTCCAAATTCAAGTCTTCGAAAGAAGCGGTTCGGATAAAGTTCGGGCGACAAAAAGCGGCACTAGCTCAGTTGGTAGAGCGCGACCTTGCCAAGGTCGAGGTCACGAGTTCGAACCTCGTGTGCCGCTCCAAATTTTAAAAGTCCTCGTAAGAGGCAACAGTGATGCGGCACTAGCTCAGTTGGTAGAGCGCAACCTTGCCAAGGTTGAGGTCACGAGTTCGAACCTCGTGTGCCGCTCCAAATTTAGATTGTTCGCTACGGCGGGTAAGAGAGCACGCTCAGTTGGTAGAGCGCAACCTTGTGAAGGTTGAGGTCACACTCTCGATGAAGATCGGGAACCTCGTGTGCCGCTCCAATTCAAAGTCTTCGCAAGAAGCGGTTCGGACAGTGTTCGGGCGACAATATGCGGCACTAGCTCAGTGCGGTTGATGAGAGTAGCGCAACCCGTTACCTGATGAACCCCACAGGTTGATGCGGCAACAATAAGCGGCACTAGCTCAGTTNAAGAAGCGGTTCGGACAGTGTTCGGGCGACAATATGCGGCACTAGCTCAGTGCGGTTGATGAGAGTAGCGCAACCCGTTACCTGATGAACCCCACAGGTTGATGCGGCAACAATAAGCGGCACTAGCTCAGTTGGTAGAGCGCAACCTTGCCAAGGTTGAGGTCACGAGTTCGAACCTCGTGTGCCGCTCCAAACAAAGAAAACACCACCCTTCGGGGTGGTGTTTTCGTATCTGGGCTCTGTGGATGGGCCCTGTTTGCTAGCAGAGAGAGTGGTGATGTCTTGCCAAGGTGAGGTCACCCGCTCTTTTGAAATAGAGAAGCTCGTGTGCCGCTCCGCTCTTACCAAGAGCAGGAAAACACCATCCTTCGGGGTGGTGTTTTCGTATCTGGGCTCTGTGGATGGGCCCTGTTTGCTAGCAGAGACCGAGTGGTGATGTCTTGCCAAGGTGAGGTCACCCGCTCTTTTGAAATAGAGAAGCTCGTGTGCCGCTCCGCTCTTTCCAAGAGCAGGAAAACACCATCCTTCGGGGTGGTGTTATCGTATGTGTCGTAGGGCTGCAAGGGCCGGAGGCTCTGCCAAATCTGGGGGCTGACATGTAGCGCAAAATAAACCAGGGGGCAATTTCGTTCCCAGGGCGAGTGCATGAGAGGTTGGTTTGGAGCCTGAAAGGGAGGATGGAAGTTAAGACTTTCCTCGACCGTTGGGCGGTGTGCGAACAACTGCGATCAGGTTTAGGGCGACGGCGAGGATGCAGAACAAGACAAAGAGGTTGATGAGCCAAGGAGAGGTTTGAGGGTGGCTGATCAGCATCGCCGTCGTAAAAAGTAGGCACAGTGTCATCAACATCATCAGGTGACTCCTTGTTCTAATGCTGTAGTACAGTTCAACTAACCGTTCAGCTTTTTGCTTATCCGCCGTATTTGATGACTTCAGTCTATTCTTCGTGGTCTGAAGTTATTGATAGTAAAGTGTAGTTAGCTTTCTTAACTTTGCATTGCGAGGGGCTGCATATGCGCAGTGATCTGGTCGCACTACCTGAACAACTCTTTCTGGCGTCTCGGATCCGACACGCTGAGCCCAGTCTTGCCCGCGCCCTGGCCATCCCGCTTTATGAGGTGATGGAGCAGGCCGGTGCCCAGGCCTGGGCCCTGGTCAGGCAGTTGTGGCCCGAGCTGCGCTCTCTATGCGTGTTGTGTGGGGGGGGCAACAATGCCGGAGATGGGTACGTTTTGGCCCGTTTGGCCCAAAAAGCTGGAGTCAAGGTGTACCTGGCACAACTCCACCCTGATCGAGCTTTAAACGGCGATGCGCGGTGTGCTCAACAAGCTTGGCTGGCAGCCGGTGGGCAGATCCATGATATTGAAGGTATTTGGCCTTGTGCTCAGTTGTATGTGGATGGCTTGGTGGGCACGGGTTTGACCGGTTCGTTACGTGGGCCGCTGGTCGAAGTGATTGAACGTCTTAATGGCTTACAGGCTCAGATCCTGGCTTTGGATATTCCGTCTGGCCTCAATGGTGAGAGCGGTGCAGTCGAGGGGCTGGCAGTTCATGCCACGCACACGCTGACGTTTGTTGGCGTGAAGCCGGGCCTGTTAACGGGAAAGGGGCTGGCCCATATTGGCCAGTTGCATTTGGCGCCGCTCCAATTAGGTCCCCTTCTGGCCCAGGAAGCACCGGATCTGTTCTTGCTTAAGCCGGAATCGGCGAAAGCGCTGTTGCCGATAAGGGCATTGGATAGCCACAAGGGTCAACACGGTCGACTGACGGTTATTGGAGGCGCTGAAGGCATGGCCGGAGCGACACGTCTGGCGGCGGAGGCCGCGTTGCGGATCGGTACGGGTCTGGTAGCGGTTTTGTGTGCCCCCGCCAGCGCCTTGCCGATCCAACTCGGTCGACCCGAATTGATGGTACGTCAGGCCGAGCCGAAGGCCGTTTTTGAGCGCTTGACCTGGTCAGATGCAGTGGTGTTAGGGCCAGGCCTGGGGCGTGAAGCCTGGGGGGAAACACTTTGGAAACGTATTGAGCAGTACGATCGCCCCCTGTTGCTGGATGCCGACGCCTTGTATTTCTTAGCGTTGTCTCCTCGGCGACGAGATAACTGGATCCTGACGCCCCACCCAGGTGAGGCGGCCCATCTGCTGCAGTGTAGCGTCGCCGAGGTAGAGCAGGACCGCTTGACTGCGGTTCGCAAACTCCAGCAGTGTTATGGCGGCGTTGTGGTTCTCAAGGGGGCTGGTACGTTGATCTGCGATGGACAGCGACTCTGTTTGGCTACCGTCGGTAATCCTGGATTGGCCACCGGAGGCAGCGGTGATCTTTTATCTGGTATAATCGGCGGTTTACTCGCTCAGGGGCTGTCAGTGATGGCAGCGGCTTGTGCCGGGGTGATGATTCATGGCGAGGCGGCGGATCTGGCAGTTGCGCCGGGTCCACGGGGCCTTCTGCCATCGGATCTGCTGCCCCATATTCGACAATGGGTGAACTTTGAGGTGTTATGACTCCCCTAACCATGACTTTAGCCGATGAATCGGCCACGCTGGCACTGGGTCAACGACTGGCGAAAGTGATCAAGCCACCACTAGTGGTGCACCTGCACGGTGATCTTGGCGCCGGTAAAACCACCTTGACTCGGGGATTGATCCAGTCCCTGGGGCACCTTGGTGCGGTTAAGAGCCCCACCTATGCGCTGGTTGAACCGTACGAACTGGCTGAGATGCAGATCTATCACTTCGATCTATACCGCCTGTCAGATCCGGAAGAGCTTGAATTTATGGGGATCCGTGATTACTTTGCGGACAACACCCTGGCTTTGGTTGAGTGGCCAAGTAAGGGAGAGGGGATCCTGCCGCCGGCAGATCTGATCATTAAAATGGCATACCAGGACTCCGGGCGTCAGGCTCAACTGACGGCGGGCAGCGATTCGGGTCGCCAATTGTTAGAGCGTTTTTAGCCTTAAGCCATGAACAGCATGCGTTTGTCTCGGATCTTTTTTTCGTGTTTCCTCCTTTGGCTGCTGGTGATGCCGCTGAGGGCGGCCGAACTCAGTGAGATCCGTATCAGTCATAGCGAAGAGCGGACTCGGGTGGTGCTGGATCTCTCCGAACAGGCCAATTATGCGGTTTCCCGTCTGACCGGGCCGGACCGGGTAGTGCTGGATCTGGATAATACCAATTTGAAGGCCTCGCTGGATGAGCTGGGGCAAAAGTCTCCGCTGCTTAGGCGGATCCGAACCAGCTCACCGACGGCGCCACAGCATCTGCGCCTGGTGCTGGATATGGCTCACTCGGCCAGCCATAAAGCCTTCCGACTGGGGCCGACTGACACGGCCAGCCATCGAATCGTCTTGGATCTGGTTCCCAGTAGTCGTAGCCCGGTACAGGGCAATAGTGCTCAGCCTGGGCGTCAGGTCGTTGTCGCGATCGATGCGGGTCATGGTGGCAAAGATCCGGGATCGATCGGCCCTAGCGGCACCTACGAAAAGAATGTGGTGTTGCCCATTGCACGAAAATTACAGGCCAGATTGAATGCAAGGGAAGGGTTCAATGCGGTATTGGTGCGCAGTGGGGATTACTTTGTGGGGTTGGACGATCGCAGCGCCAAGGCTCGTAAGGCGAAATCTGATCTGATGGTCTCGATCCACGCCGATGCCTTCTCGTCGCCACAACCCAGGGGGGCTTCTGTCTGGGTATTGTCCCTGCGTCGGGCCAACTCAGAAATGGGTCGCTGGCTGGAGCGAGATGATCGTTTGTCTGAGCTGCGAGGGATCGGTGAAGTGATCTCCCAGACCAGTCAGGATGATCCCCACCTGCAGCGTACTTTCCTGGATCTGGCACGAGAGAACTCCATGATGGAGAGTCAGCAGCTCGCCGGTCTAATGCTTAGAAAGTTGGGCGGCGTGACCCGGCTTCATAAGAGCCGTCCACAGTCCGCTTCGCTGGCCGTACTTAAGTCACCAGATTTCCCCTCCTTGCTGGTCGAAACAGGGTTTATCTCCAATCCGGAAGAGGAGCGCCTACTGCGCACTAAGGCCCACCAGCAAAAACTCGCGGATGCGTTATACGATTCGATCGTCGCGCACTTTACCGCGAACCCGCCTCGTGATTCGATGCTGGCCCAGCGACAGGTCCACAAGGTTCGATCCGGAGAGTCTCTGTCCCGGATCGCGAGTCGTTACCGGATCTCTGTCGCGGACCTTAAACAGGCAAATCAGCTTCGTTCGGATAATATCCGGATCGGTCAGGAGCTGGTGATCCCCAGATTGTAGGAGGGGTTATGCCCATTCAGATTTTACCTCCCCAGCTGGCCAACCAGATCGCCGCCGGGGAAGTGGTGGAGCGACCGGCATCGGTGCTCAAAGAGCTGGTGGAAAACTGCATTGATGCAGGAGCCAGTAAAATCGAGATCGATATTGAACGCGGTGGCAGTAAAGCCATCGTGATCCGTGATAACGGGAAAGGGATCCCCAAAGGGGAGCTGGAGCTGGCGTTGGCTCGCCACGCGACGTCCAAAGTCGCCAGCCTGGAAGATCTTGAGTCCATCTTAAGCTTCGGTTTTCGAGGTGAGGCACTGGCATCTATCAGCTCAGTGGCCCGTCTGACCCTCAGTTCTCGTTCGGCGGATGCCGATGAAGCCTGGCAGGCTTACGCCGAAGGGCGTGAGATGGACGTGCGCATTCAGCCTACCGCCCATCCCCAGGGGACCACGGTGGAGGTGGTGGACCTGTTTTTTAACACCCCTGCCCGCCGTCGTTTCTTACGTGCAGACAAAACCGAATTTACCCATATTGAAGAACAGCTTAGGCGTATTGCACTGGCTCAGGATGAGGTGCACTTTAGCCTACGCCACAATGGCAAACTGGTGCGGCAATATCGACCCGCCCGCAATGAGCGGCAAAAACATCAGCGGCTGGCATCTATCTGTGGGGGGGCCTTTGCACAGCGCGCCTTCACCCTGTGTTGCAGTAATGACGAGCTGGCCATGACAGGTTTTCTTGCGCTGGATGATGATAAGGCGCGAGTCTCAGATGTTCAGTACTTCTACGTCAATGGCCGGGTGGTCAGGGATAAGTTGGTGAATCACGCGGTGCGCCAGGCACTGGAGGAGGCGGGTCTCTCTTTCGCTGCTGGCTATGTCCTCTACCTCACCCTGGATCCCCATGAGGTGGACGTCAATGTTCATCCGGCCAAGCATGAAGTCCGGTTTCACCAGGCACGCTATGTCCACGATTTTATTCTGACTGCGCTAAAGCAGGCACTGGCTCAGCGGCCTTGCGCATCGACCCTTGTGCCTCACGGGGCGGAGGTTGTCCCGGTATTGCAACCGGAGGAGTCCGCCCCCATATCCAGTGAGGCCAAGGATCTGCCTAGCCCGCAGACTCGTGCCGAGGGGCCGAAAGGGGTTGGCGAGCGCCACCCCAGGGCCTATGGCACGAGCGTCAGCCGGGGTTCAGCATCCGGCGGGCATTATAGTCCTCCGTCGTTGCGAGCGGCCTCTTCTGGAGCCCAAGCGGTCAGTGCCTATGGCGAACTGCTTAGCAGCGGTGAGGTCCAAGCCCAAGCTGGCGCCAACGATTGGCAGTGGTTGACGGAGCTGGACCCGGAAACGGGCTTGGTGAGTAAGCCTGGCGAGTTACGCCTGTTGCCTCTGAGCGCCCTGCACCAAGCAATGGAGCGGCAGCGATTGTTGGCACGGCTTCCTCAGGGCCTTGTTGGGCAGCCTTTATTGCTGCCCGTGAGCATCCCTAAAGATCCCAAATGGATCGAGGTGCTAGAGCGACAGCAGGAACTTCTTCGCCGATTGGGTATCGAAGTGATTTCTCAGGGACAACGCCTGGTGGTACGTACCGTTCCGGCGGTATTGCGTCAGGCTGATCTGGTCACAACGATGACCGAACTGCTCCATTGGCTGGAGCAAGACACTCCTGCGCCGGAAGCGCTGGTACGGTGGTTGGCTCAATGGAGCCAGCCGGAACTGCAGGGAAAAGCCTTGTGGCAACAGCTAAGCATTGGCGAACGGGACGAATTTGTCTCACGGGTAGGCCTGGTCCTGCCTTGGAAAACGTTGTTGGAGCACTTAAATGATTGATCAGCGCCCATTGGCTATCTGCCTGATGGGACCCACTGCTTCCGGTAAAACGGATCTGGCGATTGCCCTGCGTGATCACCTCCCGGTGGAGCTGATCAGTGTCGATTCGGCACTGATTTACCAAGGAATGGATATTGGCACGGCCAAGCCTAGTGCCGACGAGTTGGCCCGGGCGCCACATAGGTTGATAGACATTCGGGATCCTGCCCAGAGTTACTCGGCGGCGGATTTTGCGGCGGATGCCCTGAAAGAGATGGAAGCGATCCATGAGCAAGGGAAAATACCCTTGCTGGTTGGGGGAACCATGCTGTATTTCAAGGCTCTGCTCGAAGGGTTATCGCCATTACCGGGTGCCGATCCCGTTGTTCGGGCGGCGATCGAGCAGGAGGCGAAGGAGAAAGGTTGGCAAGCATTGCATGACCAGTTGGCAGCGGTTGATCCCGAGTCGGCAAATCGTATTCATCCGAATGATCCCCAACGATTGTCGAGGGCACTGGAAGTCTATAAGATATCGGGCCAGACCTTGACCACTCTGACTCGGCAAAAAAGGCCTCCCTTACCTTTCCGTGCTGTTCAATTCGCCATTGCACCGCAACAGCGTCAGACCCTCCATCAACGCATCGAACAACGTTTTATGGCGATGTTGGAACAAGGGTTTGAGCAAGAAGTTCGTCAACTTTACCAAAGAGACGATCTGGACCCTAGCCTGCCATCGATGCGTTGTGTCGGCTATCGTCAGATGTGGTCATATTTAGATAACGAGATCGACTACGACGAGATGGTGGCGCAAGGTGTGGCTGCGACTCGTCAATTGGCTAAGCGACAACTTACCTGGCTGAGAGGCTGGGAAGGGGTTGAGTGGCTCGATTCTCTAGATGATGATAATGTAGACAAAGTGTTGAGAAAATTAGCCTAGTAAATCACTCTGGGCTATAAGTTATTTGCGCTTGGGTATGCTAAACGCCACTCGCACTTTGTTGAAAGCAAAAATAAATTTATAAGGATTACAGAATGGCTAAGGGGCAATCTCTTCAAGACCCGTTTCTGAACGCACTGCGCCGTGAGCGTGTTCCTGTTTCTATTTATCTGGTCAATGGCATTAAGCTTCAGGGTCAGATCGAATCTTTTGACCAGTTTGTCATTCTTTTGAAGAACACGGTAAGTCAGATGGTGTACAAGCACGCCATCTCTACGGTGGTACCTGGCCGTAACTTTAATATGGGTCAGAGCCAGGCACCACAGGGTAACCACCACTCTCACGGTGGTGGCCAGAGCAACCATGATCACGGTGACAACAACGCCTGATCCTTATTTAGGAGTAAGTCTGCTTGTTTGAGCGGTACGAAGCAGGCGAACGTGCGGTCCTTGTTCACATCGATTTCTCACATGACGGTGAACGGGAAGATCTGGAGGAGCTTCGCCTTTTGGTGAGCTCCGCCGGAGTTGAATCCTGTGGCGTCGTCACAGGCCGCCGTGCGAGTCCCCATCCAAAATATTTTTGTGGTACAGGTAAAGCGGAAGAGATCGCGGCTTTTGTTCAAGCCGAACAGGCTGAGGTGATCATCTTCAACCATGCCTTGAGCCCGGCTCAGGAGCGAAACCTGGAACATCTCTGTCAGTGTCGTGTGCTTGATCGCACTGGCCTGATCCTTGATATTTTTGCCCAGCGCGCCCGCACCCACGAAGGGAAGCTGCAGGTTGAGTTGGCACAACTGCGTTATCTCTCCACCCGTTTGATCCGGGGATGGACCCACCTGGAACGCCAAAAGGGCGGGATTGGTCTGCGTGGCCCGGGGGAGACCCAGTTGGAAACCGATCGTCGTCTGTTGCGCGAGCGGATCAAGACCATCCTTAAGCGTCTGGAGAAGGTGGCTAAGCAGCGTGAGCAGGGCCGCCGTGCCCGACAGCGTCGCGAGGTGCCTACAGTCTCTCTGGTTGGCTATACCAATGCTGGCAAGTCCACCCTGTTTAATCGTATTACCGATTCCGGTGTCTATGCTGCAGATCAGCTGTTTGCAACCTTGGACCCCACCCTGCGTCGGATAGAGCTCGACGAGATCGGTCCCGCCATTCTGGCCGATACCGTAGGGTTTATTAGGCACCTGCCACACGATCTGGTGGCCGCGTTTAAGGGAACCTTGACGGAAACTCGAGAGGCAGATCTGTTGCTGCATGTGGTGGACTGTGCCGACGAGCGTGCCGGAGAGAACATCGATTCGGTGCACGAAGTGCTCAGTGAGATTGGTGCCGACGAGATCCCACGTTTACTGGTCTACAACAAGATAGACCGACTCGATGAGGCGGTTCCCCGCATTGATTGGAATGAAGACGGCAAGCCCGTCCGAGTTTGGCTCAGTGCTCAGGCGGATCAGGGAATCGAGTTGTTGTTTGAAGCCCTGACGCAGTTGCTCGGCCAGGCCATCATAGAGATGACCCTGGCAGTGCCGCCTCAGGCCGGTCGTTGGCTGTCTCGTTTTTACGAGCTCAATGCCGTATTGGACATCGATTACGATGAGTTGGGCCAGACCTTGGTCCGTTTGCGCTTGCAGGAGCGCGACTGGCAACGCCTGCTAAAGGCGTCCGAGGGACAACTGGCCGACTTTATCCGCGAGTAATTGGCTGATAAATTAGCTAGAGTTAGAAAAAATCCTAACGATCCAACATCTATGGAGCAGTGTTAATGGCCTGGAACGAGCCTGGCAATCAAGGCAAAGACCCCTGGGGCAACCGAGGCGGCAAGGATCAGGGGCCACCTGATCTGGACGAAGTATTCCGCAAATTTTCTTCTCGCTTTGGCGGTAACGGCGGTGGCGGCAACCTCAATAAGATGGGGGTATTGCTGGTATTGATCGGTGCGCTGGTCGTTTGGGGCTTGTCCGGTCTGTATAAGATCGAAGAAGCCGAGCGTGGCGTCGTGCTGCAATTTGGCCAGTACCATGAGTTGGTCGGGCCGGGTTTGAAGTGGAAGCCGACCTTTATTCATACCGTCTATCCGGTGAATATCCAGCGGATCAACAAGATCAATGCAGCTGGCATGATGTTGACCCAGGATGAGAACGTGGTGAGCGTGCAGATGGAGGTGCAGTACCGCATCGCCGATCCGCGCAAATACCTGTTTGCCGTGACCAACCCCGAGCAGTCTCTCAGTGAGGCGCTGGACAGTGCCCTGCGTTACGTGATCGGCCACACCACTATGGATAATATCCTGACCGTGGGGCGTGATCAGGTGCGTCGCGACACCTGGGAAGAGTTGCAGGGGATCATCAAGCCTTACGACATGGGTCTGCAGGTGGTTGATGTGGCATTTAAGGAAGCGCGTCCGCCAGAAGAGGTGAAGCCCGCGTTTGATGATGCCATTGCGGCACAGGAAGATGAGGAGCGTTACGTTCAGGAGGCCACGGCTTACAGCCGTCAGATTGAGCCACAGGCCCGTGGTCGAGCGGAGCGTATGTTGCGTGAAGCCACCGCTTATAAGGAGCGTGTCGTGCTGGAAGCGGAAGGTGAGGTGGCCCGTTTCACCCTGTTGTTGCCCCAGTATGAAGCTGCACCGGAAGTGACTCGTGAGCGTCTCTATCTCGAGACCATGGAACAGGTTTACTCCAGCACCTCCAAGGTGATGCTGGATAACAAAGACGGGGGCTCCATGTTCTATCTGCCTCTGGATAAGATCATCCAGGGCGCAGGGAGCCAGGTGGCACCGGCTCAGCAGCCTGCTCGTCAGCCAGAGCGTATCATTCGTAATGAGCCGGGCTCTGATCGCACCACAGGCCGCAATACCACTCGTCAGGGGAGAAATTAATTCATGAGTCCAAGATTGCTGATCCCCGCCCTGCTGGTGCTGGTCGTGGGTATTATGTCCCTGTTTGTGGTGGAAGAGGGTGAGCGTGCCATCGTTAAGCGCTTTGGGGTGATCCAAGTCGACGCCGAAGGTAACTACCGGGTTTACGAGCCTGGGATGAACTTCAAGTTGCCACTCTTTGATGATGTGGAAACCATGGATGCCCGGATCCTGACTCTGGATGCCCCGGCGGATCGTTTCGTAACCTCCGAGCAGAAAGATCTGATGGTCGACAGCTATGTGAAGTGGCGCATTGTCGATTTTGGTCAGTACTACCTGGCCACTCAGGGTAACCAACTGGTGGCAGAGTCCCTGCTGCAGGCCAAGATCAACAACGGTTTGCGCTCCGAGTTTGGTACTCGTACCATCCGTGAGATCGTCTCGGGTAGTCGTGACGAACTGCAGCGGGAGGCCTTGCGTCAGACCCGTGGCGATGCCAAAGAGCTTGGGGTGGAAGTGATCGATGTTCGGGTGAAGCAGATCAACCTGCCCCGTGAGGTGTCGGTGTTCATCTATGATCGAATGCGTGCTCAGCGTGAGGCGGTTGCCCGTGCACACCGTTCCGAAGGTCAGGAGAAGGCCGAAGTGATCCGCGCCGGTGCCGATGCCACGGCGACAGTAACCGTGGCAGAAGCCGAGCGTAAGTCCCGAACCCTGAAAGGGGAAGGGGATGCCCTGGCGGCCAAGATCTACGCCGATGCCTATGGTCAGAACCCAGAGTTCTACAGCCTGTTGCGCAGTCTGGATGCCTATCGCACCTCCTTCAGCAGTAAAGAGGACGTGTTGGTTCTGTCTCCGGACTCCGAGTTCTTCCAGTACATGAAGAGCAAGACACGTTAAGGGAATACCCTTATATAGCCCGGCCTTATTGGCCGGGCTTTTGTCGTTTTAGGAGGGGAAATATGACCACTTTTATGCTGATTTTTGCTGGGGTCTTGATCGTAGAGGGGATAGGTCCACTGCTCTTTCCTCGCCAATGGAAAGAAATGCTGACTGCATTGTTCGCTCAGGAAACCGCGCTGTTAAGGCGTATCGGTGGCGCTTTGGTGACGGCTGGCCTGGTGCTGTTCTACATTTTTTATCCCTAGGCGGTGTTTTGACCAACTCGGATCTGCTAGAATCCCGCTTTAACCACTAACTGCGATCGAAACATGGGTAAAAATGTAGTTGTCCTGGGCACCCAATGGGGTGATGAAGGCAAAGGTAAAGTTGTTGACCTTCTCACCGACCAAGCCCACTACGTGGTTCGCTATCAAGGCGGCCACAACGCCGGTCACACCCTGGTGATCAATGGCGAGAAAACCGTTCTGCACCTGATCCCGTCGGGCATCCTGCGCGACAACGTTACCTGCTTTATCGGTAACGGCGTGGTGCTCTCTCCGGAAGCCCTGAAGAAAGAGCTGACCATGCTGAAAGAGCGTGGTGTACCGGTGGAAGAGCGCCTGAAGATCTCCGATGCGTGTCCGTTGATCCTGCCTTACCACGTTGCCGTGGATCAGGCCCGTGAGCGTGCCCGTGGCAATGATGCCATTGGTACCACTGGTCGCGGTATTGGTCCTGCGTACGAAGACAAAGTGGCTCGTCGTGGCCTGCGTGTTGGCGATCTGCTCGACGCCGAACGTTTCGCCACCAAGCTCAAAGAAGTTCTGGCTTACCACAACTTCATGCTGACCGAGTACTTTAACGCCGACGCCGTTGATTTTGACACCGTGCTGAAAGAGGCACTGGAACTGGCAGAGATGCTGCGTCCTATGGTTGTCGACGTCACTGACATCCTGGATAAGGCGCGTAAAGCGGGCCAGCCAATCATGTTCGAAGGTGCCCAGGGCACCTTGCTGGACATTGATCACGGCACCTACCCCTACGTGACCTCTTCCAATACCACGGCGGGCGGTGTCTCCACCGGCTCTGGTTTTGGTCCGACCCACATCGATTACGTTCTGGGTATCGTCAAGGCCTACACCACTCGCGTGGGTGGTGGTCCGTTCCCGACCGAACTGGACTGCGAAGTGGGCCAACACCTGGGCGTGAAGGGCCATGAGTTTGGCGCGACCACAGGTCGTAAGCGTCGTACCGGTTGGTTTGATGCAGTTGCCATGCGTCGTGCAGTTCAGATCAACGGCATTACCGGCTTCTGTCTGACCAAGCTGGATGTTCTGGATGGTCTGAAAGAGCTGAAGATCTGTATCGGTTACCAGATGCCGGACGGCACCGTGCGTGACGTTCCACCGATGGATGCCGAAGGCTATGAAGCCGCGACTCCAATTTACGAGACCATGCCTGGCTGGGACGACAACACCTTTGGTGTTGCCGAGCACAGCAAGCTGCCTCAAGCAGCGCTGGATTACATTGCTCGTATTGAAGAGTTGCTGGAAGTCCCCGTGGACATCATCTCCACCGGACCGGATCGTGTTGAAACCATGATCCTGCGCCACCCGTTCGCCTAAGCGTCGGAAGCGATTAGAAACGGGGCCTTCGGGCCCCGTTAAAGTATCCGATGGTGATGCCGATAGGGAGAGTATGAAAAGGATAATACTTTGCCTGGCGTTGTTCCTGATATTAGCCCCGGTCAGGGCGAATGAGCCATCGCGCGCCGTGGAGCTGTACAGTCAGGATGAATTGCTGGCGTTGTTGCGAACCAATGCGCACCTAGCCAGAGTCCGCGAGGACGACTGCCAACTGGTACAGGACATCGAGGCGCGGGCATCGGTGCTCAAGGTGCCGGCCTATCAAATGCTTTGGGCCGACATGTTGCTGTATGGCGTATGTGTCGAGCCGGAGGTGTCCCAGGGATTTGATTTCCTTCGTCAGGCGGCGGATCAGGGCTTGCCGGATGCATTGGAGCAGATGGGACGCTATTATATTCAAGGTCGATTCGTGGTGGTGGATGAACCTCATGGGCTGCGCTTGCTGCATATTGCGGCGTCCATGGGTCACCAACGGGCCATCCTGTCTCTGGCAGGACATTATGTCGAGGGCAAAGGGAGCCCCCGGGACTATCCTCAAGTGTACCGCTGGCTTCATGAAGCCGAGTACGAGAGTGAGCATGACCGTCAACGGGCCCAAACATACAAGCAGCAACTGGCAATGCAATTGCCGCCCAGCGTACGGGAACAGACCCGGCGCAGTGTCTTAGGGCGCTGAGCCCAGTTTCCGTTATACTTTCCAACGATTTCCAATCCTTTGGTAGACCCATGAGTCAGGATCCCCATTTTCAGCGGGAGGCGGAGAAATACGCCAACCCGATCCCAAGTCGTGAATTCTTGATCGACTACGCCAAGGCGCAGAAGGCGCCGGTGTCGCGTGAAGAGTTCGCGGCCGAATTTCAACTTGAGGGTGATCAATACATCGCCCTATGCCGTCGTTTGCGTGCCATGGAGCGCGATGGTCAACTCGTTTATACCCGCAAGGGTCGTTATGGCTTGCCTGAGCGGATGGATCTGTTGACCGGCACCGTTATGGGCCATCGCGATGGCTTTGGTTTTTTCCGTCCGGAAGACGGCAGTGACGATCTTTATCTGAGCGAACGCTCCATGTTCTCCGTGCTGCACGGTGATCGAGTGTTGGCCCAGGTTGATGGTCAGGACCGCCGTGGCCGCAAAGAGGGTCGCATCGTACGTATCGTCGAAGGCCGCTCTGAGCCCATCGTTGGGCGCTACTTCAATGAAGATGGCATCGGGTACGTGGTACCGGACGACAACCGCCTCTCCCAGGACTTTCTGATCCCGGAAGATGGCCGCAATGGGGCCACTTCGGGTCAGGTTGTGGTCGTGGAATTGGTCAAGCGCCCCGCTCACCATACCCATGGTATTGGTCGCATTACCGAGGTGCTCGGTAATGAGATGGCCCCAGGCATGGAGATCGAGATCGCCCTGCGCAGCCACGATCTCCCCCACGTCTTTAGCGAAGCACTGATGGCCGAAGCGGCCGCCATCCCGGACGAGGTCCAGGAGCAGGATAAGCAGGGTCGCCGTGATCTGCGCGATCTGCCCCTGGTGACTATTGATGGTGAGGATGCCCGCGATTTTGATGATGCCGTATACGCCATGGCGAAAAAGAGTGGTGGCTGGCGCTTGTTCGTAGCCATCGCCGATGTGAGCCACTATGTTCGTCCCGGCATGGCGCTGGATACGGAGGGGCGTGCCCGCGGTAACTCGGTTTACTTCCCTGCTCAGGTGATCCCCATGCTGCCGGAGAAGCTCTCCAATGGCCTGTGTTCACTGAACCCCCACGTCGATCGCCTCTGCATGGTGTGTGAGATGACGGTTTCGGCGGCGGGTAAGCTGTCCGGTTACGAGTTCTACCCGGCGGTTATGCACTCTCATGCTCGCCTTACCTACACCAAGGTGGCGGCCATGCTGGAGGGGGATGAAACCCTGCGTGAACAGTATGCCGAGGTCGTGCCGGATCTGGAGGAGCTGTTCCAGCTCTACAATGCGCTGGATCATGCCCGCGAAGAGCGGGGGGCTCTGGTGCTGGACACCGAGGAGACCCAGTTCATCTTTAACGAGCAACGTCGCATCGATAAGATCGTGCCCCGCGAGCGCAATGTTGCCCACAAGATGATCGAAGAGTGCATGATCCTGGCGAACGTGGCCGCCGGCAAGTTCGTTAAAAAACACAAAGGTGAAGTCCTGTACCGGATCCATGAAGGGCCGAGTGAGCAAAAGCTGACCACCCTGCGTGATTTCCTTGGCCAACAAGGCTTGTCCCTGGGGGGCGGCCTGGAGCCGACGCCGCAGGACGTGGCCAAGTTGCTGGAGCAGAGCCGAGGGCGTCCGGATGCCGAGTTGATCCAGACCATGGTACTGCGTTCCATGAAGCAAGCGGTCTACAGTGCCGATAACCAGGGACATTTTGGTTTGGCACTGGACAAATATGCCCACTTTACCTCACCGATCCGTCGTTACCCGGATCTGATCCTGCATCGGGTGATCCGTTACCTGTTGGCCAAGCAGGAGAACCCGGAGTTGCCGCTTCAGCAGTTGCAGCAGGATGGTGCCTTCGGCTACGAGGAGTCGCCACTGATGGAGCTGGGTGAGCACTGCTCCCTGACCGAACGCCGGGCCGATGAGGCGACTCGTGATGTGGCTGACTGGTTGAAGTGCGAGTACATGCTGGATCACGTCGGCGATGAATTCGAGGCCGTGATCAGTGGCGTGACCAGCTTTGGTTTGTTTGTCCGCCTCAAAGATCTGCACATCGACGGCCTGGTTCATATCTCCAGCCTGGCGAATGACTACTATCACTTCGATCCGGTTCGTGCCTCCCTGGTGGGAGAAGCCTCGGGCAAGCGTTACCGTCTGGGCGACCCTGTTGCGGTCAAGGTGATGGCCGTGAAACTGGATGAGCGCCAGATCGATCTGGGTCTGGTGGATGGCAGTGAAGGTAAATCGGCCAGTCAGCCCAAGCGTTCCCGCAGTGGTAAAGGGAGCAAGGGCGGTAAAAAGCGTAGTCAGGGTGAGCAACGCCGTGATGACAAAGGTGGTAAAGGTGCCAAGGGCGGTCGCGGCAAGCGTGACGGCGAGCGAGGCACTGATAAAGGCGCGGATAAGAAGCGCAGCAGAAGTCGGAACAAGCGATAAATGAAGCACGAAATGGTGTTTGGCCTCCACGCGGTGGAGGCCCTGTTGAACCGGGCGCCTGAGCGCGTTAAGGAACTGTGGCTGCTTAAAGGCCGGGACGACGAAAAGCTGCAGGTCATTGCCGGAGCTGCGGCCCAGTTCGGCGTTAAGGCCCAGATCTGTGCCCGCAAAGTGCTGGATGAGAAGGCTGGATCGACCCAGCATCAGGGGGTTGTGGTTAAGGCGGTGGCGGAGCCTACCCAGGGTGAGCACGAACTGGATGCGTTGCTGGACAGCCTGAAAGAGGACCAACCCCCTTTCCTGCTGGTACTGGATGGTGTGACGGATCCCCACAATCTGGGGGCCTGTCTGCGCAGTGCCGATGCGGCGGGTGTTCAAGGTGTGATCGTCCCCAAGGATCGCTCCGTGGGACTGACCGGTATCGTCCGTAAAGTGGCGGTCGGGGCGGCCGAAAGCACCCCGCTGTTCCAAGTTACCAACCTGGCTCGTACTCTGCGTCACTTGCAGGCGCGCGGGGTCTGGGTGGTGGGCCTTGCCGGTGAAGCCAGCCACGATCTGTACCAGAGCAAATTGGATGGCCCTCTGGCTGTGGTGATGGGGGCCGAAGGCAAGGGATTGCGTCGCCTGACCCGGGAGGTGTGTGACGAACTCATCTCCATCCCTATGGCCGGTGCCGTATCCAGTCTGAACGTCTCGGTGGCGACCGGGATCTGCCTGTTCGAGGCGGTGCGTCAGCGTCAGGGATAAAAACGCCCGCTAGTTGCTGGGTACCTAAAGTAAAAGCCGCTTTGTCCTCAGGGATAATGCGGCTTTTCTTTTTGCGATCAGCGATCAGCGATCAGCGATCAGCGATCAGCGATCAGCGATCAGCGATCAGCGATCAGCGATCAGCTATCTGAAGGTATAGAGCAGGTTTACCGTCGAAACCATATCCAAGTTCTCGGAATTCTCCGGGACTTTCCCCGTATATTTGATGTCCATACCAATCTTGAGTGCCAGGTCGGCCCAGAGTTGGTTCCGGTAGCTGAGATTGAGGTTTGAAATGCTGTTGTTTTCGCCGTATTCGATATTGGCATCGGCATTGAAACTGGTGTACTCCTGGAGTCGGTGCTCGAACTTGCTGGCCAGACGCAAGATGGCTTCATCATCCCGCTGCGCATTGTTGTCGTTATTTCGGTTGCTGGCCTTGTTGTAACGGTACCCGCCACCCAGTTCCAGACTGAGTTTGGTGTTTTTGACGTCCAAGGGCGTGTAGCCATAACCCACCGACGCAGTGTGCTGCTGCTCGAAGGCGCCAAATTTGTCCCATTGCAATTCTGTCCGGCCGAAGAGGTAGCGGGTTCCGGCCATTTTTACGTCGACCTGATATTGAGTCTGGTATTGCTCGGCGGTGGTATTTTCGTTGTCTGAGGCGAAATAGGCGCGCAGCACAAGGTCATGCTTGGCCTCATTACCATCGTAAATCAACTTGGTTCGGCTATTGAGATTGGAGGATTGCGTATTGCCGCTGTTGTATTGCATCCCCAGTTCTAACTCCGCCAGAAATTTGGTCGCGGGCTCTTTGTAATTGGGTGGGACCAGAGCAAGTGCGGGCGCACTGATCAAAGTCAATGCGAGGAACAACAGGCGCATAGGAGCGTAACCGACTAACGTTAGTGAACTGGAATTGTTGCGTCTCAGTGTACCGGGCGTTGGTTGCCTGTCACAATCCCCCGGAGGGGAATTTTGAACACGTTGTGATCAGCCGCAGAACCTTGTAGAATGCGCCGGCTAATCGGCCAAAACCCTTTTTGTTCCTTGTCTCATAGGCCCGGCCGAGCCATTTGAGGCTACAAAACCGTAAGGAGCGATCATGCGTCATTACGAAATCGTCTTCATGGTTCACCCTGATCAGAGTGAACAGGTACCTGGTATGGTTGAGCGCTACAGCGCCATCCTGGAAAAAGACGGCGGTAAAATCCACCGTCTGGAAGACTGGGGCCGTCGTCAACTGGCTTACCCGATCGAGAAGCTGCACAAAGCACACTACATCCTGGTTAACACTGAAGCCACTGCTGAAGCTGTTGCCGAGCTGGAAACTGCTTTCCGCTTTAACGATGCTGTTATCCGCAACATGGTCATTCGTACCAAGAAAGCGGTAACCGAAGCTTCTCCTATGGCCAAGGCCAAAGAAGAGCGTCGTGAGCGCGAAGAGCGTCGCGAGCGTGATGATCGCCGCGAGCGTTCTGACGCTAAGCCGGCTCCTCAAGCCAGCGCTGAGTAATCGGATTTCGTGATCACCAATCGCCTTGAGTTGGCCGGACACGTTATTCGGCCAGCTAAGACGGTCACCGGGATCAATGGCATACCCCATAGCTATTTTCTGATGGAGCACCGCTCCATGCAGAAGGAAGCGGGCCTTAACCGGCCGGTGTATTGCAAGATCCAGGTGGTCCTCAGTGGCGAAGGATCACAATCCTTACTGAGATATCTCGAGCCGGGAAGCAATATCCATGTAGGCGGGTTCCTCGCCTGGCAACAGGGCCGCAGTGGCCAAAGCCGACTGGTATTGCATGCCGACACGATCGAACCGATTTAGGAGACTGCCCCATGGCACGTTATTTTCGTCGTCGCAAGTTCTGCCGTTTCACCGCTGAAGGTGTAACTGAGATCGACTACAAAGACATCGCAACTCTGAAGAACTACGTTACTGAGAGTGGCAAAATCGTACCGAGCCGTATCACTGGCACCAGCGCAAAGTACCAGCGTCAGCTGGCTCGCGCTATCAAGCGTGCTCGTTACCTGGCTCTGCTGCCGTACACCGACCTGCAAGGCTAAGCCTGCGGATCCAACTTACTTAAGTAGAGGTTAAGGTAATGGAAGTAATTCTGCTGGATAAGATCGCCAAGCTGGGCGGTCTGGGTGACAAAGTAACCGTTAAAGCCGGTTATGCTCGTAACTTCCTGCTGCCACAAGGCAAAGCGGTTGTAGCTAACGCTGCTAACCTGGAAGTTTTCGAAGCTCGCCGTGCTGAGCTGGAAAAGAACCTGAACGAAGCTCTGGCTGCTGCCGAAGCTCGTGCCGAGAAAATCGCTGCTCTGGAAGGCGTGCAAATCGCTTCCAAAGCCGGTGACGAAGGCAAGCTGTTCGGCTCCATCGGTACCCGTGACATCGCTGACGCAATCACTGCGGCTGGCGTTGAAGTGGCTAAGTCCGAAGTACGTCTGCCTGAAGGCGCCCTGCGTCTGACCGGTGAGTACGACATCGCTGTTCAACTGCACAGCGACGTAACTGCTACCGCCAAGATCGTAGTAGTTGCTGCTGAGTAATTTTTTTAATTGCTCGAGCTGAAAAAACACCGCCTTCGGGCGGTGTTTTTTTTTGCGTCTGCGGCGGAATGAGTCTTCAGCGGGCCTTGTCGCTCTCCCCGCCGGCTATGCCTGAACATTGGGCTGAAGAGTTCGTAGGGCGTTCATAGCAAACCAAATCAAGCTTTGTGCCAGCTTGGCTAGTGGGCTTATCGTTACCATTGCCAGTTAGGCCGGGCTGAGCTTGCAGCAGGGCATCGGCATCGCCGGTTGCCTTGCCTGAGGGGACGTTTATGGTCGGCATCTCTTGCGGTGTTTGGGGCGGTATCTTGAGTGCATCCAGTGCGGCCAGGCTGTAGGGCAGATAGGTCGCATGCTGGGGTGACAGGACAAACAGCGCGTCGTCGCCGCAAAGGGCCGGGTGGTAGCCCTGACGTTGCAGCATCCCCTTGCGCAGCTTCATGGTGGCGGTGAGATCGCTCTTTGTGCTGAGCCGGATAAACAGTGGCAGGGCATAGGGGGCCAACTGGCGTGCCGCTATTCGATACAGTCTGTGGCCGTCAAACTCGGTGTCGGGTTTCATCTGAATACAGGCCATGCCTGCCCGACCTGGATGGCCGGGTACCTGAACCCCGTAGACGTTGATCAGCGCCGCCCCCTCATAGCTTGACAGGGCGTCGGTCACTTCCGTGGTGGCCACATTCTCACTTTTCCAGCGGAAGGTATCGCCTATCCGATCAACGAAGTAGAAATAGTCCTCTTCATCTTTGGTAAACAGATCGCCGGAGCGAAACCAGGCGTCACCAGGCTCAAACAGGTTCCGTAGGATCTTCTTCTCAGTCGCTTCGGCGTTGGTGTAGCCCTCGAAACGGCCGACACTCAAGCCTGGCAGGTGGTAGATCTGGCCGAGGATCTCCCCCACTTCGCCGGGCTGACACAGCAGGGGTTTGCCGCTCCGGTCGGTGATGTGGCAGTCGTTATCGAGATCATAGCGGACCAAACGAATGTTAGAGCGTTCTGGATAGGGGATCCGGCCGACGGATCCGGGGACCCCATCGACATTGATGATGCCGCAGTTGCCTTCGGTGGAGCCCCAGCCCTCATAGAGGGTAATGTCGCCAAAGCGCTGTTGAAATGCGAGCCAGAGTTCTCGGGAAAGGCCTGCGCCGGTCATGGCCCGAAGCGAGTGCTGTTGATCCTGGCTATGGGACGGCTGTGCCAGTAGATAACGGCAGATCTCACCAATGTATTGGGTCAGGGTTACGCCGTATTGGCGTACCTCTGGCCAGAACGCTCGCGCTGAGAACTTGCGGCGCAGCACGATGGACGCGCCAGCGGCCAGCGCATTAGAGACCAGCGACATCCCCGCAGCGCCGTGAAACAGCGGCAGGAAGCAATAAAACACGTCGCTGGGTTGGGTGGCCATCAGTTCGGCCCAGCCATCGCCGACACTGAGCCAGCGCATGTGGCTGATGATCGCCGCCTTGGGCAGTCCTGTGGTGCCCGAGGTGAAGACGTAAAACAGGGGATCTGCCCCCACCACCGAGCCGCGCAGGGCGATGTCGGGATTGTCCAGAGGCTGATCCACCAGTGACGCGAGATCCGGATCCGCCACCACCCGATGGGGGATCTGAGCCAGCAGATCCGGTGTGCCATCGAATTGAGCCAGACACTCATTGCCGACCAGGAGCAACTTTGCCTGAGTCTCTCCCAGGGCATGACGCAGCGGCTCACCCTTGGTCTGGGTATTGAGCAAAGCGGCGATCACCCCGATCTTGGCCAGGCCGATCCAGGCAGAAAAAAAGGCCGCGCGATTTTCCATCATGATGGCGCAGCTGTCACCGGCTTTCAGGCCCTGCGCCAAGACGTAGTGGGCAAATTGGTTGGCGCGGGCGTTGATCTCGCGATAGCTGATCTCTATGCCCTGCTCGATCAGAAAGGGGGCGTCGCCCTGCTGCGTGGCCAGTGCCTCGAAACGGTCGGCAACCGTGTAGTGCTGCTCTGGTGTATGGCGAAGTACCGCCGCTCCCTGACGGTCCAGGGTGGATTGGGTTGCGTCGCGGCTGATGGAGCAATAACTCATTGTCATTGGTGGACGGCTCGAAGCGGATAAATAGGTTCAAGCTATCGCACTGGCTGCGACAGACAATGATGAATACGGTCAAATTTTCTTGGCAAATTGGGTCGGTCGCTTAGAGCCGGCCCCTATCCACACTCTTCTCGCTCCGGCTCCGGCAGGCCGCGGCGGCGAAACTCCCCCGGGGTGATCTGGGTCCACTTCTTGAAACTGCGGTGGAAGGCGCTGGGCTCATCAAACCCCATCAAGGCAGCGACGGCGTTGATCGACAGTTCCGAGCGGCTTAGATACTCGATGGCGGCGTCCCGGCGGCAGTCATCTTTGATCTGCTGATAGCTGGTGCCTTCGGCTTCCAGGCGACGGCGGAGGGTGCGGCTGGAGGTGTTGAGCAGGGTGGCCATCTCATCAAAACCGGGGATTTTTTTGGTGAAGTTATAGCCGATCAGGGCTCGGATCCTGGGGATGATGCTGTCGGAAGCGGCTTCGTTGCTGAGGGCGAAGAGTTGAAAGGGGGCCGTTTCCAGAAATTGTTCCAGTGACTCCTCATTATGAACCAGCGGGGCATTAAGGTAATGGGCGCTGAAGGTCATGGTGCAGTGAGTCTGGGAGAATTGCATCGGACAGTCAAAATAGTATCGGTAACCGCTGCGGGTCAGGATCTGCTCTCCTGGGATCCCGGCCTGCTTGACGGCGATATTGGTGCCGATCAGCCAACTGCAGAAACGGTGCCACAGGGACAGGCTGTTCAGTAGGGTGAGTTGACGTGAAGGATGGCAGCTGGCCTCATCGTCCGCCGAGTGGGATGAGTAATAGAGGGTGACGTCTTTACCGTCCGGGCTGATCCGATAGGACTTGGAGAGCTCCCTGGGGTTGCCCTTGAGATGGTGGCACAGGGCGTAGAATTCTGTGGTGCGTTCCAGTGCCGATTGAAGATCCGGCGCGTGAATGATGCAGTAGCACATCATGCGGAAGGTGCCGGGGGGGAACTTGTAGCGGGTGCCCAAGCCAAAGGCTTCATCTTGAAGCATTCGGGAGATCTGTCGGTAGAGCTTGGAAAAGGTCAGTGCACTGATCTCCAGCTCTTCTGACTCTCCCAAGGACAGTGGATTAAAAGGTAGCTCTGCCTGGTCGAGCAGTTCATTGACGTTATAGCCCTGCTCTGCCGCAACTTTCAGCAGCAAACGAGCATAGCGGGCGGGGACAAGATACTCCGTCATCCTGGCCTTCTTATTGTTTTGTTGTGAAGTTAGGCGTGCTTCGAAGCCCCATTCTCGAAAAATAACACTTTATTTTCAATGATTATTTTTCTTTCACAACCCTTGCGAAGAGAGTGCTGCTGTGCGCTTTGTCACAAATGTGGGCATGAAAGGGCAAATTATTGTCAGTTTTGCTGGCCGGTTTTGCCATTGAACCTAGTTGCCCTGTATTTGACACTGGATGTTACTCGGGTCCGGTGATGACTGAGGTCAGGTAGGATAGCGTTGTCCCCAATAGGGCAGGGCGCCGGACGGTAACGAAACAAGGAAGCGTATCATGTCAGGATCTGTCACCCAGTTAAAAGGCGTGTGGCACCAGCTCACTCAGCCCGGTGCGCCTTTTGAAATTCTGCAAACCGACGTCGGCCCCAGGTTTAAACAGGCTGTCTCCACACTGCCGATGTTGTATCAGGTAGCCCTGCAGCATGGTGACGCGCCTTACCTGGTGAGTGACACCCGGTCCTATAGCTTCAGCGAGGCATATGCCACCGCAAGCAAGTTGGCGAGCAGGATGCACCATCAGCTAGGCGTCAGCAAAGGCGATCGGGTGGCCATCGCAATGCGTAATTCTCCGGAGTGGCCCCTGGCGTTTATGGCCATTACTCAGCTCGGTGCCATTGCCGTCCCCCTCAATAGTTGGGGCAGTGCGGAGGAGCTGGAATACGGTGTCAGTGATTCCGGTGCTCAATTGGTCTTCGTCGACCCTCGTCGGTTTGGCCTACTCGCACCCAAGTTGCCGGCGCTCAATGCTCGGGCGATTGTCGTCGAAGAGGATGGCGATTGGGGAGAGTTGGGTCTGGGTTGGGACAGCTTCTTAGCAGGGGAAGGCAAGGAGATGCTTCCCCAGATCGAGCTGGAACCGTCAGATCTGGCGATGATCATGTATACCTCGGGCACGACGGGGCGCCCCAAGGGAGCCACTTCCACCCATGATGCCTTGTGCCAAGCCATTATGAATGGATTGGCGGCCAGTGGCTGTATGGCAGCGATGCATCCTCAGACGATGCAGGCGATTGCGCAGCGTGGCCTGCAGCCCGCGACCCTCCTTTGCTTGCCCCTGTTTCATGTCAGCGGCTTGCATGCCGGGATCCTCACTTCGATCATGACAGGCACCAAGGTGGTGTTTATGTACAAGTGGGATCCGCTCAAAGCCCTGCAGGCGATCGAGCGGGAGAAGATTGCCTCGATCACTGCAGCGGCGACCCAGATCTGGGATATCCTCGAACATCCCCAATTTGAGCAGTTTGATACCAGCAGCATCATCAACCTGGCCAGTGCCGGGACCGCGCAACCGGCTCAGCTGGTGGACGATATCAAGGTCAGGTTCCCCGGGAATTTCTTTGGCACTGGCTATGGCATGACTGAAACCAATGCCTTCGCCACACTAAATAGCGGGGCCAGTTATCATGATCACCTCAACAGTGTTGGCCTGCCCCTGCCCGGCGTAGAGCTGAAGATCTGTGATGAGCAGGGTAACGAGGTTCCCCAGGGGGAAGTCGGGGAGATCTGCATGCGTGGTGCGACCCTGATCCAGCAGTATTGGCAGCGGGATGATGCGACAGCCGAGACCCTGAAAGGCGGGTGGCTGTATAGCGGGGATGTTGGCTATCTGGATGAGAATGGCTTGCTCTACATCAGTGATCGTAAGAAGGACATGGTGATCCGCGGTGGGGAAAACATCTATTGCGCCGAAGTTGAGGCGGTGATCCTGGAACACCCTGCTGTCGATTTCTGTGCTGTCTTTGGTCTGCCCCATGAGCGTCTCGGGGAGGAACTGGCCGTCGCGATTGAGCTGAAACCCGGAGGTCATGAGGATGTTGGCAGCATCCAAGCTCATGTCGCCGCTCACCTCGCTCATTTCAAGGTGCCGACCAAGGTGTTTTTTGCCCGTGAACCTTTGCCTCGTAACGCCATGCTGAAGATCCAGAAGCACAAGGTGCGGGAGCTTTACCTCTAGGGTTGGCTAAGGCCGGGATTGAGCGCCGCCTGCGGGCGGCGCCTTTGTTTCCATAAGGAGCGTGTGTGATCTCTTTGCGTTTTCCCTTCCCTGCCCCGGAGCCGGGGCAACTCCTCGCCTTGCGTCCCGAACTGCTCTGGTTGCGGATGCCCATGCCAATGAAGCTGGATCACATCAACCTCTACCTGTTGCGCCATGACGATGGCTATGTGGCGGTGGACACGGGGTTGGCCAATCCGGCGACCAGAGAGCACTGGCAGGGAGTGCTGGCCGAAGGCCTGGGAGGAGTCCCTCTTAAGGCGGTGCTGGTGACCCATCAACACCCGGATCATATAGGATTAGCCGGCTGGTTGTGCCAGCAGACCGGGGCCCAACTGTGGATGAGCCAGGGCGAATTTCTCTCTGCCCACCTGTACCAGGATGTGGCCAATGTGGTGCGCTCCGAGTCGGCGGTTCAGTTTTATCTCCAGGCCGGACTGGATGCTGAACAGGTGGCAAAACTCCAGGCTAATGCCGATGGCTTCGCCTCCATGGTGACACCGCTGCCCTATGCATACCGGCAGTTGGAGGATGGTGAGCTGATCCGCATCGGTGAACATGATTGGCAGGTGCTGATCGGCGCCGGACACAGCGTGGCCCATGTCTGTCTTCACTGTGCCGAGTTGGATCTGCTGATTGGCGGCGATCAAGTTCTGCCCGGGATCACCCCCAATGTGACTTTGTCGAGTTTGACGCCCGATGGGAACCCGTTGGGGCAGTTTATGAGCTCTTTGCAGCGCTTAGGGCAACTGCCGGAAGAGACACTGGTTCTGCCCAGCCATGAGTTGCCCTATACCGGCCTGGCGATGCGTACGGAGCAGTTGCTTAGCCATCATAAGGGTCATCTCTGTGCCCTGTTGGCGGCTTGTAATTCTCCGAGGTCGGCGCTCTCGTTATTACCTGTGCTGTTTGATCGGGAGCTGGTCGGCACTGAGCTGATGATGGCCACAGGCGAATGCTTGGCACACTTGAATTGCTTGGTGCATGACGGTCGGTTGCAGCGTCGGGTGGGCGGGGACGGGATCGCCCGCTACCTGGCCAGTGGTGAGAGTGCCTGATGTTGAACCCCAGTGGCCAGGCAGCTTCGGCGGGGCAAAGGAGCTGAGTCTTAAATGGGCGAAGCCCGGATGCCTGGTGACACCATGTTCTGAGGCATCATCGGCTCCAGCCCCAAGGGCGCGACGGCCCGCTCTCCCAGCACTGGATCCGAGTTGCCCAGGTGAGCAGAGGCGAGAGTGTGGGGAACGCTTGCTGGATCCCCATCCCCCCGACGGAGCCCTGTGGCGCGCTGACATTGCTTTGCAGCCCTAGGGGGGCAATGTCATTAAGGGGTTCTTGTCTTGATCCCATGAGCCCAAAGGCAAAGCCTAATCTCATGCCCCTGTGGCGGTTTTTTGACGTC
This sequence comes from Ferrimonas sp. YIN67, assembly GCF_057219095.1. Classification (NCBI taxonomy): domain Bacteria; kingdom Pseudomonadati; phylum Pseudomonadota; class Gammaproteobacteria; order Alteromonadales; family Ferrimonadaceae; genus Ferrimonas; species Ferrimonas sp. YIN67. The sequence goes on along the minus strand of NZ_JBXVVJ010000007.1, from coordinate 204,740 downwards.
AGCCATTTAATTGTCGGCCATTCCGGTTAGACTGCCTTCTTAAGCATAATCAGGGCGTTGTCGAGAAAGCCAAAGAGGCGGCCCCTGTTTTTGAGCCCAATACGGATACACAGAGGATGTGATGCGGAAAATGGCATGGGCGTGGTTGTGCGCCTTACCCGGGCTGCTGATGGCATTCACCGTGTCGTCGGCATCGCCACATCGGCCCACTCAGGTCTTGCTGATCGGCAGTATTGAACAACTGCATGAATACAATCCCGCCTATGGTTATCAGCACTTGTATAATCTGGTTTCCGGTTTTCGGCCGGATGTGGTTGGCTTGGCTATTAGACCGGAAGATATGGCTCAGCCGGTGAGCTATCTGCAGCACCACTATCCCGAGGAGATGGTCAAACTAGCCATTCGCTATGGCGACAAGGCGATGGGGTTGGGGTGGTTGGATCGGGTGGTGGAAGGGGTCTTGATCCCCGACGATTTCCATCAGCGTCGTAAGGAGTATTGGCTTACGGTGGAGGAGGAGCATGGGTGCCCGGAATTGCAGGCGATCCAGCAGCAGCTTTTGACTTGGCGTTTATCGGCTTCGCCGGTGCAATTGATGGGACCTGAGTTCCTCAGGTTGCAGCGTCTGGAGCAACAGCATCTGGCGATGTTGCGCCAGCATAGTCGATTCGAGTACCTGACGGTGCAGCAACGGCGCCGCGATCGTCACTTGCTGGCTAACAGCTTGAAGCTGATTAAGGAGGCACCGGGCCGGAGGGTTGTGTTGGTAGTGGGGTTGGAGCAGTACGGCGCCCTGTTGCGGGGGCTGCAACGCTTTGGTGAGGGGGTTGAATTGAATCACCTGCCCCTATGACCTCCCTGCCCACTCTCTTATTGCCTCATAAGAACATTGCAGCTGTGCGCTTGGCCCACCTTAGGGTCTAATGGTCACAACAATCGGATTGTGATCGGACAGATTAAGGGGGTTCCATGCCGACGTTTGAGAATGTCAGTGTCGCTAAGCAGAGCAATGTGTATTTTAATGGCGGTGTCACCAGTCGCGCCATTGAGTTTGCTGACGGCAGTCGAAAAACCCTGGGGGTGATGCTGCCCGGAGAGTACGAGTTTGGCACGTCGGAGCGGGAGTTGATGGAGATCACCGCAGGAACGCTGGAGGTGCTTCTGCCAGAGGCCCAGGGGTGGCAAACCGTGGCCGCCGGTGAGTCCTTCCCGGTGCCCGCCAACGCCACCTTTCGGGTTAAGCTGGCGGAGGTCGTGGATTACTGCTGCTCCTATCTGGGGTGAACGTTCCTGAGCAGAGGATAAGCGCCCGGACTCTTTGAGTCCGGGCGCTTTGTCATGTGCCCGTTATCGTTTGGCTTAGAACTGCAGGCGCAGATCCAGGCCAAAGGTGCGGGGATCGCCGTAGATCACGCTGCCAAAGCCCAGTGCCCCGTAATCGATCCCCTGGGTGACGTACTCTTCATCGAAGGCGTTGCGCAGCCAGGCGCTCACTTTTAGTTCGCCGATGCCGGTGCTAACCCCCTCCAGCGTGGCCCGGAAGTCGGTGATGGTGTAGGCATCGGCGGCGATGGCGTCCTTAAAGGGGCTGTGGTAGTCGGTCAACTCCGGCGTTGGCCCGGGGACGGCATTGACCTGAGTAAAGACCCGCTCACCGATGTAGCGCACGTCGGCTCGCAGGGAGAGTTGCCCCCCCCACAGTTCGGCCAACTCATACTGAATGCCCAACGCGGCGGTCCATTCGGAGACATAGGGGAACTCGGCGGCATCGGCGACGTCCACCAGCTCTCCGGAGAAGCGGTTAAGGACTTCGTACTTCTGGAACTCCATATCCAACCAGGCGACGTTGCCGTCGATGCGCAGCGTGTCGGTGGGGGCAATCACGTACTCGAGCTCGACGCCCCACTGATCCGCCTCACCGGCATTTTCGATCACCGAGGTGGCACCGCCGCTGCCAGCCAGGAAGGAGTCGATCTGGAAGTCGTCATACTGGGTGTAGAACAGGTTGGTGTTGAGACGCAGGCGTCGATCCAGCAGATCGTTTTTCAGTCCCACTTCGTAGCCGATCAGGGTCTCCTCATCGAAGTCATCGATAAAGGGGTTGTCGGTACTGGCGCTGCGGGCGGTCAGGCCGCCGGCCTTGTAGCCGGTGGCGACGCGGGCGTAGCCAAAGGTGGTGTCACTGAACTTGTAGTCGGCGCTGAGGTTCCAGTTTACGTTGTCGTATTTCTTGGTGTCATTGGCCGACAGCGGCAGGAAGGGGGGCACAAAGCTGGCGACGCGCTGCTCCAGGTATTTTTCATCTTCGGTATAGCGAATGCCGGCGGTCAGCCTCAGTTGGTCGTTGAGCCGCCAGTTAAACTGGCTGTAGGCCGCCTTGGACTTGGAGGTGCCGTTGTAATCGAGGACGTTGGTAGCGAGCATGCCGCCGGGGGCCGCAAAGCCAAAGATCCCGGAGGTCACGGCCTGGGACAGGTAGAAGCTGGTGGGGTTGTATTCGCTGTACTCTTCATCGAAGTAGAACAGGCCAAAGACAAAATCCAGGTCCTTGGTTAACTGGCCGAGCAGTTGTACCTCTTGCGACAGATGCTCCTGCTTGCGATCGGTGCGGGGGGAGTAGAACAGGCCATCGATGGGCAGCAATGCCGTATCCAGGGTCGTCATATCGACGATGACATTCGCCTGCAAGGTATCGTTGCCGTCCAGATCGTTGCCGATCTCCACGCCGTCCCAGTCACGCAGGCCGGTGATGCTGCGCAGACTGAAACGGTTATTGAGTTCCCACTCGATGCTGAGGGTGTGCAGATCTGCCTCGGAGGTGCCGTAGCCATTGTTGTTCAGGGCGATGGTGTCGGCGCGGCCCTGGGAGACGACGATGGGGCTGCCGTCGACCTGCGTGACTTCGCCGGCCAGGTAGCTGGGGTTGACCGCGACGGTCTGGGAATGGGTCTTGGTGCCCTCGGATTCGATGCGGTTAAAGCTGTAGTCCAGCATCAGGTTGTCGGTGATCTCCCAGTTGAGGGCGATGCGGTAGGCCTGATCGTCAAAGGCGCCGCCATCCCTATGATCCGGTGCATGGACGTTGTCGAGCAGGCCATCCCGAGAGCTGTTGCGATAGGTAAAGGCCGCAGAGAGTCCGCTGTTGCCCAGCACGCCAGAATCGATGCGGGTCTGGGTGGTAAACAGGGCATCCGAGCCGAGGGTAAAGTCCTGGGTAAAGCCAAAGTCGTAGTAGGGCTTCTTGCTGATGAAGTTGATCGCCCCACCTGTGCTGTTGCGGCCATACAGCGAGCCCTGAGGGCCGCGCAGCACTTCGACCCGCTCCAGCTCCAGCATGTCCACCAGGGCACCGGAGATCCGCGGTTGGATCACCCCATCCAGATAGACGCCGATGGGCGAGTCTGCGGTGGCGATGGAGTCCGACACCCGCAGGCCGCGCATCGACAGGGTGATGTCGTTGGAGGCCTGGGCATTGGCCTGGATCTGCAGTGTGGGCACGAAGCCGGTCAGATCGACGCTGGTGCGGATCCCTTTCTGCTCGATGGCGGCGGTGTCCAGGGCGGTGATGGACAGGGGCGTGGCCTGCAGGCTTTCTACATTGCGTCGGGCGGTGACTTCGATGCTTTCGATGCCTGTGTGTTGCGGGGCATCGGCGTCACTCGGGCTCTGCTCTGCCAGGGCATGAGGCGCCAGCAGCAGCGGAAAAAGGGCAGCACACACCGGGGTGCGGCGAAAGGGCAGTTGGCCAAGCTCAGTCATCATCATCTCTTCCTTGTGATTGCCTGCGACTGCCGGGACCGCTAGATGCCGCTGCAGGTTTTTAAATTGATTTGCCGTTCAATAAAAAAGGCAAAAAAAGCGCAGAAGGGGAGTTCTGCGCTTTGACAGGGTTTACTTACAGGAAATAGTCCGTGCTCTCCTTGCCCAGCAGTACACCGGACAGGTTATAGGCGTACTTGTCGGCCACATTGGCGACGTGGGTCAGGCCAGCCTGGATATCGGCCTGGATCCGATTGAGCGGGTAGCTGGCGAAGATGGCACGTGAGCCGCAGTACATAAACATCTTGTTGGCGGCTTCATTGCAGCGGCCCGCGACGCGAGCGGAGTCGTAACGCCACTCGACCCGTTCTTCGATGGTCAGGGGCTCTCCCTTGACGGCACGTTCGTACATGATGTCGAAGTTGTTGTAGAGGACGGCCTTACACTCCTTGATGGTGGCAAGGGTGTCGGCCAGGGCGCGCAAGGTGCCGGGATCTTCGATGGACTTGCGACCGTCGTTGACACCAACACGGGTACCCGCCAGCTCGATAAAGTCGTTCACCGCCCCCTGCAGGGCACCGATGGCGGAGCTGGAAACGGCGCGAACAAAGATCTGGCCAAAGGGCAGTTTGAATACCGGATGGGTGTTGACCTCATTGCCTGGACTTTGCTGGTTGAAGCCGTCGATGGAGCGATGGGTCCGGTACTCGGGGACGAAGGCATTCGCGACCACGATGTCGTGGGAGCCGGTGCCCTGCAACCCGGTGACATCCCAGTTGTCGACGATCTCATAGTCGGCACGGGGCACCAGGAAGGTTCGGTAGTCGGGGGCGCCACCGGGCTCTGTGGGGGGCACCATGGCGCCAAGGAAGACCCAGTCACAATGTTTGGAACCGGAGGAGAAGCCCCAGCGCCCGGACAGCTTATAACCGCCCTCGACATGTTCCACCTTGCCGACCGGCATGTAGGAGGAGGAGATCAAGACGCTGGTGTCTTCGCCCCACACATCCTGGGCGGCGCGGTCATCAAACAGGGCCAACTGCCAGTTGTGGATCGCCACCACACCCAATACCCAGGCGGAAGACATGCACCCTTCCGCAAGCTTGAGCTGCACATCAAAGAAATCGTGGGGTTTCAGCTCGAAGCCGCCCCACTTGGCGGGCTGCAGGATGCGGAAGAAGCCCGCGTCCTGGAACTCGGCAATGGTCGCATCCGGCAGGCGTCCCAGCTTGGCGGTCTCAGAGGCCCTGGAGCGCAACACGGGGACCAGTTCGTTGGCCCGCTCCATCAAGCGTTGGCGGATTGCATCTTTATCGTCAATCGTGGCATTCATGCTGGTGTTCTCCTGATGATCGGTCCCGCACCGTTTTGGCTAGGGGGCGGCGGCCATGCCGCATCATGATTGTGATTGAATCAGTGGGCCGGGGTGGCAACATCCTTCAAATGGATTAGGGCTTGGGCTTTGGGAAGGGGACCCGGCTGAAAACGAAGGATTTTTGATATGGATCAAGTTAACTCCTCGATTCAACGAGAGGGCTGTGCTCGGGCAGGGCTAGTCCCCTCAGACGATGCCGCTCCAAGAGGGGGATCCCAGAATGCTGACCATGGGGGCAGTGCCAATACTCTGTTTGGTCCCTGCCCATAGATGAACAGTCAGGAGAAGTCTCATGTCTCAGGCCCACCCCTTGAAAGAATCCATGCTGCAGGCGATGCGCCGTCTGGCCAGCTCCGTCAGCATTGTTTCCGCCAGCAATGGTGAGCAGCGTCATGCCATGGCAGCGACCTCGGTGACCTCCCTTTCGATGGATCCCCCCTCTCTGTTGGTGTGTGTCAATAAGAGTACCGCCATGCACGGCCTGCTCTCAGAGGGCACGAATTTTTGCATCAATATTCTTGGCCTGGATCAGCAGGAGGTTTCTGTCATGTGTGGTGGCAAGGCCAGGGGCGAGGAACGTTTCGAAACGGGTAACTGGGCCACCAGCGAAGGCGGTCTGCCCTATCTGGAAGACGCGCAGTCGGTGGTGATCTGCCAGCAGGATGGCAAGTTTGAGTACGGCACCCACACCATCTTTATCGGCCGCATTGAATCGATCCAAAACAGCGAGACCGTGAGCCCGTTGATCTACGTCGATGGCGTCTACACCACCTCGGCCGAAGCCGCGACCGCCTGATCGCCAAACCGATGCCCCAAGCCGAAATAACCGCGCAAGGAAGACAACGATGAGTTACGAGCAGCCACTGGAACTGACCGACACCCAGCCGCCGCAACAGATAGTGCCGGAGGCGGTTGATTGGCAGGGCGAATACGATGTGGTCGTGGTGGGCTATGGCGGGGCGGGAATTTGCGCCGCGATCGAGGCGGTAGACGCCGGTGCCTCGGTGCTGGCGCTGGATCGCTTTGCCGGTGGTGGCGCCACCGCAGCCAGTGGCGGCGTGGTGTATGCCGGCGGCGGGACCCAATACCAGAGGGACGCGGGGTTTGATGACACGCCGGACAACATGTTTGCTTACCTTAAACAGGAAACCGGCGACGCGGTCAGCGACGAGACGCTGCGCCGCTTCTGTGAGCAGAGCAACGACAACCTGAAGTGGCTGGAAGCCAATCGGGTGGGCTTTGCCGGCAATGTGCCGCCGGTGAAAACCTCCTACCCGACCAACCAGTACTACCTCTACTACTCCGGCAACGAAGCGGTCGACAGTTACAAGGCATACGCCAACCCGGCCCCGCGTGGGCATAGAGTCAAAGGGGCCGGTATGTCCGGTCAGGCGTTGTTTCGGGCCTTGCGCAGTTCCGCCGAGGCCAAAGGGGTGAAGCTGCAAACCCAGAGCGAGGTACGGAGTCTGTTGACCGACGCCGATGGCCGCATCATCGGCGTCGAGCTGCGCACCCTGCCCGCCGGTTGGCCCAGTCTCAAACACAAGTGGCTGACGACGCTGATCGGCAAGCTGCATCTGTACAGTCCGAGACGGGCCTTTCAGTTGCGCGCTAAGTTGCGTGTCTTGGAGCGTGACCATGGCCAGGTTCAGCGGATCCGTGCCCGCCATGGCGTGGTGCTCAGTGCCGGGGGATTTGCCTTCAACCGCAAGATGGTGGAGCGCTACAACGACAAATACCGCAAAGGACTGCCCCTGGGCACCACCGGCTGTAACGGCAGCGGCATCGGCCTGGGTCACAGCGTCGGCGGCGCATTGGAGCGAATGGAAAAATTCAGTGCCTGGCGCTTTATCAATCCGCCGCTGGCCTGGGCACAGGGCATGGTGGTCAATGGCGAGGGCGAACGCTACTGCAACGAAGAGGTGTACGGCGCCAAACTGGGCCATGAGATGTGCGAACACAACGACGGCCGGGCGTTCCTGGTGATCAACCATGCCCTGCGTGCCCAAGCCTTGAAGCAGTGTGTGCCGGGCAAGGCGCAGATCTTCCAGATCATGCCGGCGCTGATGAATCTGTTCCTCAACGCCAAGAAGGCGGACACCATCGAGGGGCTGGCCAAGCGGATGAAGCTGCCGGCCGAAGCCCTTCGCGCCAACCTGGACAACTACAATGCCGCCGCCCGCGGGGAATGCGCGGATCGGTTCGGCAAATCCGAGGCGTTTCTCAGCTCGATGGAGCAGGGCCCCTATTACGGCATCAATGTCTCCTTCGACAGCCCGACCTTCCCCTGTCCGATGATCTCCCTCGGCGGATTGAAGGTGTGTGAACACAGTGGTCGGGTGCTGGACGCGGACGGTCAGATCATCGAAGGGCTTTACGCCGCCGGTCGCAACGCCATCGGCGTGGCTTCCAACCTGTACGTCAGTGGCATATCCATTGCTGACTGTGTGTTCTCCGGTCGCCGGGCCGGGGCCCATGCGGCCGCACAAGGGCGCCGCGACACGAGCCGCACCGACACCTGCGCTAAGAGCAGCAGCGCGGCCTGAGTCAGGCGTGCTGCGGAACATTATTCTAAAAAGGAAAGTCAGTCATGGGACGAGTTCAAGGGAAAGTCAGCATCATCACCGGCGGTGCCAGCGGCGTCGGCCTGGAGGATGCCAAGTTGTTGGTGGCGGAGGGCGGCAAGGTGGTGATCGCCGATCTCAATGTTGAGGCCGGGGAGGCGCTGGCCGCCGAGCTCGGTGAGGCGGCGCTGTTTGTCCGTCACGACATCAGCTGCGAAGACAGTTGGCAGATGTTGATAGAGAAGACGCTCAAAGCGTTTGGCAAACTGGATGTACTGGTCAACAACGCCGGCATATTGGTGCCCGCCAATATCGAGCAAACCTCCCTGGAGGTGTGGCGCAAGGTCAATGCCATCAACAGTGACGGCTACTTCCTGGGGTGTAAGTACGCCATCCTGGCGATGAAGGAAACCGGCGGCGGGGCCATCATCAACATGTCCTCCCTGGCGGCCATCCACGGCATGAGTCAGTTCTGCGCCTACTCGGCTTCCAAAGGTGCGGTAGCGGCGCTGACCCGTAACGTCGCCGTACACTGCAAAGAGCGCGGCTACAACATCCGCTGCAACAGCATCCATCCGGATGGGATCGATACCCCCATGACTCAGGCGCTGCGTGCCAAGGTGCCCAAGCCGCGCAGCGAAGCAGAAGCCGCTGCGATGATCAAGGCCGGCCAGCGGGCCGACGCCAGAATGTGCGATCCCAAGGAGATCGCCAACTTCGTGCTCTACCTGGCCTCGGATGAATCCAAGTTTATCAACGGTGCCGAGCTGAAGATCGACAACGCCCACACAGTCGGCGATTTTTAAGGAGAGCGTGATGAGTGAAGCACAGACGTTGGTGGCCACGCCGGTGGCAGAAGAAAACGGCTATTACCGCCTGACTGTGGCGCAAGTGATCGAGGAAACCCACGACACCAAGTCCCTGGTGTTTGCCATTCCCGAGGCGCTCAAGGCCGCCTTCCAATACAAGGCCGGGCAGTTTCTGACCCTGAAAGTGCCCTATGGCGATCAGCAACTGATCCGCTGTTATTCGCTGGCCAGCTCACCGGACACGGAGAACGAGCACAAGGTCACCATCAAGCGGGTGGTGGACGGACGGATCTCAAACTGGATCAACGATCAGGTCCAGGCCGGCGATGACATCCTGGTACTGCCTCCCGCCGGCCTGTTCCATCTGGGCAAAGAGAGCGACGACGGCGACATTGTGCTGTTTGGCGGTGGCTCCGGCATCACCCCGGTGATCTCCATTCTTAAGACCGCGCTGGCCACCACGGCGCGCAACATCAAGCTGGTGTACGCCAACCGCGACGACAACAGCGTGGTGTTCAATGCCGAGCTGCGCCAATTGATGCAGGCCAACTGGCAGCGGTTGGAGATCGTCCATCTGCTCGACTCCATCCACGGCTATTTGAGCGCGCCTCAGGTCGACCAACTGGTGGCGGGGCACTGTAACCCCGAGTACTTCATCTGTGGCCCCGGCCCCTTCATGGACACGGTGGAAAACGCGCTGCTGGCCCGTGGCGAAGCGAAGGACCGCATCCACGTCGAGCGTTTTGTCTCGCCGCAGGATCCCAAGGCGGCGGCGGAGATCGAAGCGATGGCGCGGGAGGCGGCCGCCGACTCCAGTGCCACCTCCATCGAAGTATTACTGGATGATGAAGTGCATCAGCTGGACTACGAGCCCGGCGATACTCTGCTGCAAACCATCAGTAAGGCGGGGATCGATGCGCCGCGCTCCTGCGAGGAGGGGTTCTGCGGTGCCTGCATGTGTAAGGTGAAGCGCGGTGAAGTGAAGCTGAACATCAATGATGTGCTCTCACCCGAAGAGGTGGAGGAGGGCTGGACCCTGGCCTGTCAGGGGCGCCCCATGAGCCCAGATGTGTCCGTCGAATTCCCGGATTGAGTGGTCTTACCTAAAAACCGGCGCAGCCATGGCTGCGCCGGTTTTGTGTTGGAGAGGGGGCAAGGTGGCTAGTGTTACCCGGGATCGTTCGAGCGCAATGTGTCGCAAACCTGTTAGAATCCGCCAAACCTTGATTCAGCGCCATACGACAGCTTTCGCCCTATGATCTTTATGCTCGATAACTACGACTCCTTTACCTATAACCTGGTGCAGTATTTCCAACAACTGGGACAGGAGGTGGTGGTGCGCCGCAATGATGAGACCAGTGTGGCGGAGATCGAAGCCCTGGCACCGGATCATATTGTGATCTCGCCTGGCCCCAAGGATCCTGATCGGGCAGGGATCTCCCTGGCGGTGATCGAACACTTTGCCGGTAGGCTGCCGATCCTTGGAGTGTGCCTGGGTCATCAGAGCATTGCCCAGCATTTTGGTGCGACCGTGGTGCGGGCCGAGAAGGTGATGCACGGCAAAACCTGCGAGATCAAGCACCATGATGTGGGGGTGTTCCAGGGCCTGAACCAGCCATTGACCGTGACGCGCTATCACTCCCTGGTGGTGGATCCCGCCACCTTGCCCCCTTGCCTGGAGGTGACCGCCTGGAGTCGGTCGGCCAGTGGCGCCCTGGAGATCATGGGCCTTCGCCATAAGCACTTGGAGCTGGAGGGGGTGCAGTTCCATCCGGAGTCGATCCTGACCGAGCAGGGGCTTCAACTGCTTGGTAACTTTCTCCGTAATGTCAGTCAGCAGGCCCAGTAGCGAGCGTCTCTCCTCATTCCTGTGAATCCCCTCGGGATTTGTTGAGTTTTTCTCGCCCTCCCGACCCTGCTCCCTTGGTGCGCCAGAGTTCAGTCTTGTACTGCCTGGGACGAGAGAATATCGCCTCGCTCCGGGGAAGTTGAAAAGGAAAATCAACGTAAAGTATTTACGAAGCAGTCAGTTGAGATCTAGAGTTTGAGGTGGAACTCTTTCGTCGGCCACTTTGCCGCCGACTCTGCTCAGGGAGCAAGGAATGCATGAGCCATGATAATAGGCCACTTGCCGGGGTAAACCCTCTTTACGATACCGGCGCGCTGCACCAGAGCGTCTGGCAATTCCTTCTTATGGGGCCGAAACCGTCAGCAGGGGATGAGATGCCAAGCCTGTTGGATGAGAGCTACTGGCGCAGCAAACTGGGGTGTGAGCAGGAGGCCGAGGCCACCCGTCTGCTCGAATGGCGACGGGCCTACCGTGAGGCGCAAGGGATCCGAGAGTGCTTTTGGCTCCACTTGTCCGAGGAGTTGGGAGACGCGTTGAACTCTCCAGAGGAGATGCTGCAGCGAACTCTAGTGCGTCAGGAACATTTGGTGCTCCTCGAGCTCCTGCTGGACGATCAGGTCGATCGGCGAAAACTGCTCGCCTTGGCGTTACCCCTCCCCTGGCTTTGTGAAGGACTGCTTCGTCATGTCAATCGGATCCAGCGAGAGCAGGAGCGTCCCGCCGTGCATGATCCCAGGCTGGCATTTAATTATCTTGGCATCGACCAATTGCAAGAGGTGATCCCTTGGTTGCTGTTTCAGTATTGGAGCCAGCATGGTGGGGTTGGCGGGCGAAAACGCAAGCTTTGGCGATTGATCCAGCGACAAAGCGAACGCGCGATCTTGTTGGCGCGAGCCCGCGAGCTGCCCATTGGTCCCGTGGCGGTGTTGGCGGTCCTGCAAGGCTTGGATCTCCTGCTACTGATCAATACCGGGGAGTCCCTGTTTCATGAGTTGCATCAGCATTGGCTGGAGTATTCTCAGGAGCGAGGAGACAATACCACCCACCAGGCCGTGCTGGGGTTGAGTCTCCCTGGACGGGTACTGCTGGCACCATTGCAACATCATCCTGGCTGGTCTCGGCGGCTGTTGGCGCATATGCAACAGCACAGAACACTGGCGCTATTAACGGAGATTGCGCACCCGGATCCTGCATTGCTGTCTCCCTCGTCATCCGTGGTGGCCCGTGCCCATCTTCTTGCTCTGCTGGAACTGGCGCGTAAACAGCAGCTGGTACCCGAAAAAACGTTGGAGCATTGGTTGTTGGCTTATCTGCCTGAAGAGTGCCCCCGTTAATCACATGCGATCAGGCGCAGGGGGCAGAGCGGGGCAGGAGACCTTGTTGCAGCGAATGACTCCTTGGCCTCCTGTCGCTGTTCCCGTGATGTGAGTTTCTCCCTGTTCCCTGGCTCCCCTCCCCTTGGGGTGGGTGCATATCTCATCATACTCGAAGCATAAGTTCGCGTTCGCCGGAAGGTGGACGCCTGGCCGTGATCGCCGTTGCCCCGCCTGGGTAGCCTTTGGTTGGAAGAAACTGTGCCGTTTGGGGGTGTTTATTTTGTCGTTCTCTCCCTGCGAGTGGCCTTGCACTCATGAATAAATACGCAAAACATGTAAAAATGGACTTTAGTGCCTTATTTTGACTACTGATGTGTATTTTTATAGGGTTTGTTGTTAACGCAAAGGAGTGGCTGCCCCTTGGGCTTTGGCTTTCGGGGTCGACAGGAGAGATTAAATGAGTAAGCAAAATGCCCCGTTTCGGGCTCAATTTGACCAGGTGATGGTGCCCAATTATTGTCCGGCCGATATCGTTCCTATACGTGGTGAAGGCAGCCGGATCTGGGACAGCGAGGGGCGTGAATTCATCGATTTTGCCGGTGGCATTGCCGTCAACAGCCTGGGCCATTGTCACCCAGTCATGGTCGCTGCCCTGAATGAGCAAGGGGGCCAGCTATGGCATGTGTCGAATGTCTTTACCAATGCACCGGCATTGCGTTTGGCCCAGACCCTGGTGGAGCACACGTTTGCTGAACGGGTCTATTTTGCCAACTCGGGTGCCGAGGCGAATGAAGCGGCTCTGAAGCTGGTACGTCGCTACGCCCTGGAACATCATGGCGAGCAAAAGGATCAGATCCTCGCCTTCGATCAGTCCTTCCACGGTCGCACCTTCTTCACGGTGACGGTTGGTGGCCAGCCGGCCTATTCCGATGGCTTTGGTCCCAAACCCGGTGCCATTGAACACTTGCCTTACAATGATATCGAAGCATTCGAGGCGGCCATCAGTGCACGTACCTGTGCCGTGATCATGGAGCCGATGCAGGGAGAAGGGGGGATCATTCCCGCCGAACCGGCCTTTATTCGGCGGGTGCGTGAGCTCTGTGATCAACACGATGCCCTGTTGATCTTCGACGAGGTGCAAACCGGGGCGGGGCGAACTGGCACCCTCTATGCCTATGAGCAATTTGGTGTCGTACCGGATCTCCTGACCTCGGCCAAGGGGCTGGGTGGGGGCTTTCCTGTCGCGGCCATGCTCACAACCGCCAAGATTGCCGCCAGCCTTAAAGTGGGCACCCATGGTTCTACCTACGGCGGCAATCCACTGGCTTGTGCCGTGGCTCAGGCGGTGATCGATGAGATCCGCAAGCCCGAGGTGCTGGCGAATGTGCGGGAGCGTCATGCTCAATTCCGCGCCGGGCTGGAGGCGATCAATGAGAAATTTAAGGTGTTTGCCGAAGTGCGTGGCATGGGTCTGCTGCTGGGCGCCGCGCTCAATGATGACTACAAGGGCCGTGCCAGGGACTTCCTGATGGCCAGTGCCGATGCGGGCCTGATGTGTCTGGTCGCCGGGGCCGATGTGGTGCGCTTTGCCCCCAGTCTGGTGATCTCCGAAGCCGAAGTGGCCGAGGGGCTGGCCCGGTTCGAGCAGGCCGTGGCCACGGTCGTTGCCGTCTAATCTCCGGAGTCTGCCATGCTGATCATCCGTCCCATCCGCCAGTCTGATTATCCCGCCCTGTTGGTCATCGCCAAGGCGTCGGGCCATGGTTTCACCTCACTGCCGGTGGATGAGGCCCTGCTGAAGCGCAAAATTGCCCGTTCGGAGGCCAGTTTTGCCAGGGCGGTGATCCAGCCCGGGGATGAAGGCTATCTGATGGTGCTGGAGGAGGCGGGCCAGGTGGTGGGCACCTGTGGATTAGAAGCAGCTGTGGGCAGCCGTGATGCCTTCTACCACTACCGGCTTGGCAAGGATGTGCATGTGTCCGAGAAGTTGGGGATCCGCCGAGAGGTGCAGACCCTGACCCTGTGCAATGACTACACGGGCGCCTCTGAGCTGTGCACCCTGTTCCTGTTGCCCCAGTGGCGACGGGATCAGATCGGACGAATGCTGTCGCGCAGCCGCTTTATGATGCTGGCCGCTTTTCCTGAGCGCTTCGGCGAAACGGTGATCGCGGAGATGCGGGGGATCAGTGATGAGGCGGGGCGCTCTCCCTTCTGGCAGTGGCTGGAGGATCACTTTTTTGGTATCGATTTCCCGACCGCAGATTATCTGACCGGGATCGGTGACAAGGTGTTCGTCGCCGAGTTGATGCCGCGTCACCCCATCTATGTCAATCTGCTCAGCCCTCAGGCCCAGGCCGTCGTGGGCCGGGTGCATCCCAAAACCGAGCCCGCCCTGGCCCTGCTGCAGGCGGAGGGGTTTCGCTATAAAAACTATGTCGATATTTTCGATGCGGGACCGACCGTCGAGTGCCAGCGGGATCAGATCCTTGGGGTGCAACAATGTCAATCTCGGCGGAGCTTGGAGGTGGAAGGGGCACAACTGGAGGGAGAGTACCTGATCAGTAACGGCAGGTTGCCGGAATACCGGGTGATCCGGACCGCTGCCATGATGGGTCAGAGCGGGGACAGTGTCGGCTTGAGTCGGCAGAGTCTGCTGGCCTTGCAGATCAAGGCCGGGGATCCGGTCTGGGTACTCCCCCTGTAAACCGAGCCGGCCGTGTCCTGGCTGCGCTCCTGGAGGTAAGGAAAGACACCATGAGCCATTTGATTAATGATTGCTGGACAGAAGGGCAGGGGGAGGCCATGGTCTCCCTGAATCCTGCGACCGCACAGGAGCTGTGGCGGGGGCGTAGTGCCAGTGAACGGCAGGTGGATGATGCCGTTGCTGCTGCTCGAAGTGCCCAACTCCCGTGGTACCTATCGGGGCTGGAGGCCCGCATCGCCACCATTGAGCGCTTTAAGGCCCAACTGGAGCACAGCAAAGAGAGCCTGGCCGAGGTGATCAGCCAGGAGACGGGCAAACCCCTGTGGGAAACCCGTACCGAAGTGGCGGCGATGATCGGCAAGGTGGCTTTGTCTGTTCAGGCCCAGGCCGAGCGTAGCGGTGAGAGCCGCCGCGAGTTACCCACAGGCCGGGCGGTACTGCGCCATAAGCCCCATGGCGTGGTGGCCGTGTTTGGCCCCTATAATTTCCCGGCCCACCTGCCCAACGGCCACATCATTCCGGCCCTGCTGGCCGGTAATACCGTGGTACTCAAGCCCTCCGAGTTGACGCCCCTGGTGTCTGAGGCCGTGCTGAAACTGTGGCAGGCCGCCGATCTGCCCGCCGGGGTGATCAACCTGATACAGGGCGAAGTGGCAACCGGTAAGGCACTGTCGACGCATCCTCAGATCGACGGCCTGTTCTTCACCGGCAGCTCCCGTACCGGCCACCTGTTGCACCGTCAGTATGCCAACCAGCCCGGTAAGATCCTGGCACTGGAGATGGGCGGCAATAATCCGCTGGTCGTGCGACAGGTGACGGATGAGCGGGCGGCGGTTCATGACATCATTCAATCGGCGTTTCTCTCCAGTGGTCAGCGCTGCACCTGTGCAAGGCGTCTCTATCTGCCCCGGACTCCTCAGGGAGAGGCGATCCTGGCACGGCTGATTGAGGCGACTCGACAGATCCGTGTGGCCGAGCCGGATGCCGAACCCGCTCCCTTCATTGCCAGCATGATCTCCACCGATGCGGCACTGGGGATGATCTCGGCTCAGCAAAGGCTGGAAGCCTTGGGCGCTGAGGTGCTGGAGCCGCTGCGGCTGATCAAGCTGGGGACCGGGTTGATCCGACCCGGGATCCTCGATGTGACCGCGATCGCCCAGTTGCCCGATGAGGAGTATTTTGGCCCTCTGTTGCAGGTGATCCGTTACGACGACTTTGATCAGGCCATCGCCCTGGCCAACGACACCCAGTACGGCCTGTCGGCGGGCCTGTTGTCTGACAGCCAGGAGGAGTGGGATTATTTCTGGCCCCGGATCCGAGCCGGTATCGTCAACTGGAACAAACCGATCACCGGAGCGGCGGGCTCGGCGCCCTTTGGCGGGATCGGTGCCAGTGGCAACCATAGGGCCAGTGCCTACTATGCGGCGGATTACTGTGCCTATCCGGTCGCCTCGGTCGAGGCGGACACGCTCACGGTGCCGGGGACCCTGGCACCGGGACTCATGCTGTAGGAGGCGGTATGCGTCACACCATCGACAGCCTGTTTGACGCCCTGTGGCAGGATTATCTGGTGCAGTGCCCCAGTGCCAAACCCATCCACGCCCTGCTGGGAAGAGGGGAGCGGGTGATCAATGATCATGTGGCATTTCGGACCTTTAATCTGCCCGAGGTGGGGCTGGACAAGTTGGCGGCCCATTTCCTGGCGCTGGGCTATGAGGCCAAGGGGGAGTATGAGTTCAAACAGAAGAAGCTGTTTGCTCGCCACTTCGAGCACCCGGATCACGATGCGCCCCTGGTATTTATCTCGGAACTCCTGCTGGAGCAATGCTCTGAGTCGCTGCAGGCGATGGCTCGGGCGCTGGTCGCCCAGCTGCCGGAAGGGGCCGCGCAGCAACCGGATTTCCTCTACAGTGGTGCCCGCTGGCAGCTGGATCAGGCCAGCTATCAGCGCCTGCTGGCGGAGAGTGAGTATGCCGCCTGGCTGGCGGCCTTCGGCTATCGAGCGAACCATTTCACGGTCGGGATCAACGCGCTGAGCCAGTTTGATCGCATCGAGGCGGTTAATGGGGCTTTGAAGCAGGCGGGCTTTGCCCTGAATGCCAGTGGTGGCGAGATCAAAGGCAGTCCACAAGTGCTGCTGGAGCAGTCCTCGACCCTGGCGGACCGGGTGGCGGTGTGCTTTAGCGATGGGGTGTTGGTGATCCCGGCCTGTTTCTACGAGTTTGCGTTGCGCTATCCGATGGCGGATGGCCGCCTGTACCGAGGTTTTGTGGCCGCCTCGGCGGACAGGATCTTTGAATCCACCAATGTACGGTAAGCTATCAGCTATCAGCTATAAAGAAAAAGGCACCCCTTGGGGTGCCTTTTTCATGGTACAGCGCCGTATTAGCGGGTGCCGTAGACCACGATGGTTTTACCATGGGCCTGGATCAGGTTTTGCTCTTCCAGCATCTTGAGGATGCGGCCCACGGTTTCGCGGGAACAGCCGACGATCTGACCGATCTCCTGGCGGGTGATCTTGATCTGCATGCCGTCCGGATGGGTCATGGCATCGGGCTGGCGAGCCAGGCTCAGCAGGGTCTGAGCGATACGACCTGCGACGTCCAGGAATGCCAGGTCCCCAACCTTTTGGGAAGTGGACTGCAGGCGGTTGGCCATCTGGGCAGAAAGTTTCATCAGGATGTCCGGGTTCACCTGGATCAACTGACGGAATTTCTTGTAGGAGATCTCGGCGATCTCGCACGGAGACTTGGCACGAACCCAGGCGGTGCGCTCAGGCTGCTCTTCGAACAGGCCCAGTTCACCGATAAAGTCACCCTGGTTCAGGTAGGACAGGATCATCTCCTTGCCCTCTTCGTCTTTGATCAGCACCGCTACGGAGCCTTTCACGATGTAGTACAAGGTGTCGGACTCTTCGCCTGCGTGGATCAGAGTGCTTTTCGCAGGGTACTTATGAATGTGGCAGTGGGACAGGAACCACTCCAGGGTCGGATCGGGCTTGGGCTTGCCAATCAGCGCCATAGTCTTTATTCCTTTCAGTAGGATAAAACGCTTGAAACTTAATTCAGAATTCTAGGATTAAATGTTAATGGCGTAAAGTACCCGACACTTTGAATCAGGTCCAGTTTTTACAATTTGTGTGGCGATCCAGAGCACATTTTCGCACTTTCACGATGTTGTCAGCATTTAGCTCTTATTGGCTTCGCTGGTTCCCAGGCTTTGTGCCTGCTCTGCCAATAGGCACTGTTGCCGTGTTTGCTTTATTTTCCGGATCAGTGGGGTCAGGATCAGCTCCATGGCCAGTGCCATCTTGCCGCCAGGCACGACCAGGGTATTGACCCGGGACATGAAGCTGCCTTCGATCATCTGCAGATAGAAGGGAAAATTGGCTTCCTCGATGCCACGAAAGCGGATCACCACAAAGCTCTCATCCAGGCTGGGTATGTCTTTGGCCGAGAAGGGGTTGGAGGTGTCGACCGTGGGTACCCGCTGAAAATTGATATGGGTTCGGGAGAATTGAGGCGTCATATGCGCCACATAGTCACCCATGGAGCGGACGATGGAATCCATCACCTTCTCGCGGCTGTGGCCGCGCTCGTTGGTGTCGCGAATGATCTTCTGGATCCACTCCAGGTTGACGATGGGCACCATGCCGATCAGCAGGTCGGCGTGTTGTGCGACGTCCACTTCGTCCGTTACCACGGCGCCGTGCAGCCCTTCGTAGTAAAGCAGTTCACTCTCCTGCGGCAGGTCCTGGTAAGGCGTGAAGGTACCGGGCATCTGGTTGAAGGGCACGGCTTCGTCGAAGGTGTGCAGATAACGTCTGAACTGGCCGGTGCCGGTGGCACTGTACTGGGCAAAGAACTGCTCCAGTGCCTGGAAATCGTTGGCCTCGGGACCAAAGTAACTGATGGCCCGTCTATCATCCCGTGCTTTACGGATCGCCAGCTCCATCTCACCCCGGGTATAGCGATGGAAGCTGTCTCCTTCGATCAGGGCCGCATTGATCTCCAGTTGGCGAAAGATATGCTTGAACGCTGTGGTGGTGGTGGTGGTGCCGGCACCGGAGGAGCCGGTGACCGCTATAATGGGGTGCTTGGCCGACATAATCCCTCAATCTCGACGCAGATGAATCTTTCTTTTATACGGTGCCGCCGTGGGCGGGGTCAAGCATCTGCCCCTTGGACCAGATCATCGGCCCGGCGGATCGCGACGCTTTCATTCTCCTCGGCATACTCCACCACCAGTTCCCCTCTCTTTAGGGCGCTCCTCGCCTGCTCGATGCTGTTGGTCAACTGGGCGGCGTCGATCTGGTCGAACCCTTCGTCGCCGATCTGGGTCAACAGGTATTCTCGGATCAGGTTGTCGACGGTCTCAACGGGTAGGGATTGGCACAGGGTGGGGTAATCGATCAGCATGATGGCTTCCGGGGGAAAAAGGCCTGCCATTGTTGCCTTTGGCCGGGGATCAGTCAAATTGCAGGCGGTAGCGCACCTGGAGTCCGTAGTCAGCGGAGTTGTCGGCGTTGATCAGGTTTTCCATCAGGGTGAGATCCAGTGCATAGCGGGCTCGCCGATAGCGATAACCCAGCGCCATCTCGTGGCTGCTTTTGCTCAGCACGCCTGCCTGCTTGAGCGCACCCTGGGAGATCTGGTAGTGCAGCGCAAAGCTATGGCGGAATGAAAAATGGAGGCGGTAACCCAGATCCATATGCCAGAGATTGGCATGGGTGGGGGCACCCAGCACACGCTTGGCGCCGTTATGGCTTGCAGCGATCATGGCACTGAGCTGATAACGGCCTCGACGGTAGCCGTAATCCAGCTGCAGGGCAGCGTCCCAACGGCTGCCCTGACGCCAGACCGCTGCGATATCGTTGTACTGGGCAGAGGCTGTGGTACTCAGGCTGTGACGCTCCTGCTGAAGCCACTGATATCCTGCGGCGAGGTTGATCTGGTGGGCGAGTAACTGATTGCCGAAGTTGGTTTGATCCAGTCCGTAGCGAGGGAACTGGGCGACAAAACGGTGCTTGGCTACCTGGTCGCGACCGTTTTGGCTGAGGCCGGTGAGTTTATGGAAGGTCAGGGTTGGCTGATCCAGGTGCAGGTTGTCGCTGCGGGCCTGGTTGTAGTTCAGGCTGATCTGCCAGTTGGCCGCCAGGGTGGCAGCGAGGCTGAATCCGTAATCCCCGCGGTAATAGTCCAGTTCAAAGTCATCGTTCTGGGCGAATATGGAGGCCCCCTGGGCGTGCAGCGCCAGCTGCCAGCCCGGGCGGTAGGCACTCGTTCTAGGCCCAGGGCTCAGGATCAGTGCCTGAGCCGGGGCCGCAGAGCGCACCTGGATCGGTTCGTGATCAAAGGCCATTCCATATGGCGTGCCGCCCAGTAAAGCAGCAAATATCAGTCCCCTTTTTCGCCATGGGTCCATATCTGTCCTGATCGCATCGGAAGCCAGCCAAGTTTAGGTGAAAAAATCAGCCTGAGCGGAGGAAGCTTAAGATCCTGCGTTCCAGATAGAAGCGGGGGGCCCAGGGCCAGCCCCCCTCGATAAAGCCGACATGGCCCCCATACGGGCACAGCTCCAGCTCGACCGATGGGGCCAGTTCATGGCCGTGGGGAATAACGCCCTGGTCCATAAAAGGATCATCTTCTGCGTGCAGCAACAGGGTTGGGATCCGGATGGCGGTGAGATAGGGTTTGCCGCTGGCACGGCGATAGTAGTCATCGGCATTGAGGAAGCCGTTGAGGGGCGCCGTGATCTGATCATCGAAGTGGTAGAAGGTGTTCAGGCGTGACAGGGCTTCCCGGTTAAGGGTAAGGCGGTCGAGCTTTTCGGCGGTTTTACGTTGCAGGGTCTTGAGCAGGTGGCGCTGATAGACACGGGAAAATCCTCGCTCCATGCGACGGGCACACGCGGCCAGATCCAGTGGGGCCGACACCACCACGGCCCTTGCCACGGAGCACTTCGCTCCTCGCTCCCCCAGGTATTTGCTGAGCTGGTTGCCACCGAGGGAGTAGCCCACCACCCACAGAGGGTTGTTCGGATGGCGTCGTTTCAGTTCGTCGATCACCGCCGCCAGATCTTCACTGGCCCCACTGTGGTAGCTGCGCAGCAGGCGGTTCGGCTCGCCGGAGCAGGAGCGCTGGTGCATCACTACGGCAGCCAAGTTGTTTTGGGCTGCGGCGGTCAGCAGGCGCCGAATATAGTGAGAGTCCGCGCTGCCCTCCAGTCCGTGCACCAGTAGCAGCAACGGGGCGTGGCCCGTCGGCGTCCCCTGCCAATCCAGATCGAGAAAATCGCCGTCCTCCAGCTCCAACCGTTGGCGTTTCAGTGTCTGGGCACTCTGGGATCGGATCAACACCGGCCAGATGGTTTGCAAGTGGGGGTTACGCCACCAACGGGTTGGACGAAATACGTTTTTTGTGGTCATACTAGAACGAGCGTTTGAATTTTGACCGCCCTACTTTAACTCAGTTCTGGCGATGGATGCCAAGGAGGCAAGGTGGAACGACGCCAGTTTCTCTACGGGGCCCTGGCCAGCGCGACGGCATTGACCCTGGGCCTGGCCTGGTGGCCGGACTCTGATGAGGGGCCAGAAAGCGGGCTGGATGAGGCGCAGCAGTGGCTGTTTGCCGCCCTGGTGCCTGTGGTGCTTGAGGGGGTGGCCGAGGAGCAGCAGCTGGCCGAAGCGACGCCGGCCCTGGTGGCCGATGTGGCGGCGTTGATCGCCACTCTCCCCCCAGGCGTACAGGCACAGCTGCAGCAGTTGCTGGGGCTGCTCTCCAATCGACTGGTTCAACTGGCCCTGACCGGCTCACGTCTGCCTTTGTATCGACAAGATCCCGAGCGCCTCGCGGCGATGCTGGCCGACTGGCGTTTTCACTTCCTCGATCTGTTGCGGATCGCCTACGGTGCCCTGCGGGATCCCATTCTTGGGGTCTGGTACGGGGAGCCACGACACTGGTCGGCACTGGACTATGCGCCCCCGTCTCTGGGGGCAGCCCCATGATCCCGGATCCGATCCAGCTAGGGCTGGCGTCAGGCTGGCAGCATATCGATGGCAGTACCCTGAACGAGCCTCGAAGCTTCGATGTCGATGTGGTGGTGGTGGGCAGTGGTGCTGGGGGGGGCACGGCGGCGCAGATCCTGGCCGAAGCGGGTTTGCGCGTTCTGATCGTCGAGGCGGGCCCCCTTAAGTCCTCGAAGGACTTTGTGCTGCAGGAGCGGGTGGCCTATCCGGATCTCTATCAGCACTCCGCGGGCATGAAAACCAAGGATGGAGCCATCGGCATGCTGCAGGGACGGTGCGTGGGGGGATCCACCACGGTCAACTGGACCACCTCGATCCGCACGCCCACCCCCACCCTGGCCCATTGGCGCAACCACTATGGCCTGACCGAACTGACGCCCCAAAGCCTGGCCCCTTACTTTGAGCAGGCGGAGCAGGCGCTCAATATTCACCCCTGGCCGGTCCCCGCCAATGGCAACAATGCCGCCCTGGCCCGGGGCTGTGAGGCCCTGGGCTGGGACTGGACGGTGATCCGGCGCAATACCCGAGGCTGTGCCAATCTGGGCTATTGCGGCATGGGGTGTCCCCTCAACGCCAAGCAATCCATGCTGGTGACCACGATCCCGGCGGCTTTGGCGGCGGGGGCGACCCTGCTCAGTCGTACCGAAGCCTGGCAGCTGGAGCATGACGGCGAGCGGATCCGGGCACTGCACTGTCGCACTCGGGATCCGCAGCATCAGCGGCGTGCGGTGACCGTGCGGATCACCGCACGCCACTACCTGTTGTGCGGCGGGGCGTTGCACACCCCGGCCCTGCTGTTGCGCTCCCAGGCGCCGGATCCCCATGGACACCTGGGCCGGCGAACCTGCCTGCACCCCGTGGTGATCAGCATGGCGCGCTTTGCCGAGCCGATCCGGGCCCATGCGGGGGCCCCCCAGAGTGTCTATTCCGATCAGTTCCTTTGGCCCGACGATCCTCTGCAGCACGGTTTTAAGCTGGAAACCGCCCCCCTGCACCCTGTGCTGCTGGCGATGAAGAGTCCCGGCCTGGGGCGGGAGCACCGGGCCCTGATGCAGATCTTCAACCATGTTCATGCGACCTTGGCGTTGATCCGGGATGGCTTCAGTGAAGCCCTGCCCGGGGGACGGGTGGAGCTGGATCCCCATGGGGATCCGGTGCTGGACTATCCCTTGACCGATGAGTTCTGGCAGATCGCCCGGGTGGCCATGATTCAGATGGCCCGACAGCAGTTTGCGGCGGGGGCCGAGGCGGTGATGGTGGCGGGTGACAGGGCACTGTGGTGGCACAGCGCACTTGAGGCGGAAGCGGCCATAGAGCAGATGGCGCTGGGGCCGCTGCGCACCACTGTGGTGAGTGCGCACATCATGGGAGGGTGTGCCATGGGGGGCGGTCCGTCACAGGGGGCGGTGGACAGCCTGGGACGGCACTTTCAGCTGACGAACCTCAGCGTGATGGACGGCTCGACCCTGCCAACCAGCCTGGGGGCGAACCCCCAGTTGACCCTCTATGGCCTGGCCCGGCGCAATGCCAAGGCACTGGCCCGGCGATTGGGCGCCGAGCCTGCTGGGATCAGCTGAGGTTGTAGGTGGGCAGATCGTCGGCGGCGCACAGCTGGAACAGGTGGCTCAGTTGCTCCAGTAGATTGCCCGGCAGGGTGTTGGGCTCAATACCCTGGGCATCCAGGCAGGCCGCCAGATTGTCGCCGTCACCCTGATACTTCATGCGGGCAAGGGTTTTTAGGATCAGCTGCTGACTGCGCTTTTCCATCACCAGCTCGACATCCAGCATCTGTTGATAGCTTTCCTGGGGCAGGTTGTGTTTGGCCAGGCGACGCAGGGCGCGGTAGGGCTCGAGCATGCGGCTGCGCCACTGGCTTTGGGCCAACTCCAATAGGCGGAACTGGTGTTCGTCCAGGAACGCGCCCTGCTGCTCCAGCATCAGGCCCAATAGCAGCAAATTGGGCTCAAGACCATAGCGGTCCTGCAGCTCCAGTGCGGTGTGGCGCGCACCCGGTTGGCACCAGATCTTTTCGCTGAACTGCCAGTATGCTTCTGCGGTGATACTCATCCTTACTCCTGATCTTGCTGGCTTAGGGTCTCGATCTGCTCTTGCAGTTCAAGCCACTCCATCTCCAGTTCTTCCTGCTCTTGCTGGATCTGACCCCGCTCCTTGAGCAACCCGGTCAGCTCTGACTTGTTGTTTTCTTCGTATAAGGTACTGTCTGACAAGCGATTTTCCAACTCTTCCCAGCGTGTTTGTGCGCTGGCCATCGCCTTGTCGATCTGTTCCTGGCGTTTCTTATAAGGCGACAGGATTTTGCGCAATTCGGCTTCGCGACGCTTTTGTGCTTTTCGGTCTGGGGCAACGCCTTGGGCAGCGTCGGTTTGTGGCGTCTCTTTTTTTAGCAACCACTGGTGGTAATCCTCCAGATCGCCGGAGAAGGGTTGTACCTGACCGGCATCCACCAGATAGAAGTCTTCGCAGGTGGCCCGCAACAGGTGACGATCGTGCGAGACCACCACCATGGCGCCTTCGAAGCCCTGCAGCGCCATGGTCAATGAGTGGCGCATCTCCAGATCCAGGTGGTTGGTGGGCTCATCCAGCAGCAGCAGGTTGGGGCGCTGCCACACCAGTAGGGCCAGCACCAGGCGGGCCTTCTCGCCGCCGGAGAAGGGGCGTACCGGGGCCAGGGCCTTGTCGTTGGCAAAGCCGTAGCTGCCAAGGAAGTTGCGCAGCTCCTGCTCCTTGGCGTCGGGTGCCAGGCGCATCAGGTGATCCAGTGGCGAGTCATCCAGGCGCAGGGCTTCCAGCTGATGCTGGGCGAAGTAGCCGATCTTGACGCCATGGCTGACGGCCAGTTCTCCGGCTTGAGGCGTCAGTTCGCCGGACAGCAGTTTGATAAAGGTGGATTTACCCGCGCCGTTTCGGCCCAGCAGACCGATGCGGCTGCCGGGCACCAGATTCATCTTGATCTGGCGCAGGATGGTGACGTCACCATAGCCGGCCTGGACCTGATCCAGTCGCAACAGCGGAGAGGGCAGGGAAGCGGGCTCCCGAAAAGTCATATGGAACTGGGAGTCGGCATGGGCTGGGGCCGACAGGGTCAGTTTTTCCAGGGCCTTGAGTCGGGATTGGGCCTGGCGGGCCTTGCTGGCCTTGGCGCGGAAGCGATCGACGAACGCCTGCATATGCGCCTTTTCCCGCTGCTGCTTTTCAAACATCGATTGCTGCTGGGCCTGGCGCTCGGCACGCACCCGCTCGAACTGGCTGTAGTTGCCCTTATAGTGGTTCAGCTGTTGCTGCTCGAGGTGAACCACTTCGCCCACCACGGCGTCGAGGAAGTCCCGGTCGTGACTGATCAGCAACAGGGTGCCCTCATAGCGTTTGAGCCAGCCCTCCAGCCAGATCAGGGTGTCCAGATCCAGGTGGTTGGTAGGCTCATCGAGCAGCAGCAGATCCGAGGGGATCAGCAGGGCTCTGGCCAGGTTAAGCCGCATGCGCCAGCCACCGGAAAAGGACTTTACCGGCTGGCCCTGTGCTGCATTATCAAACCCCAGGCCGTCGAGCAGTTCGGCGGCCTTGGCGGGCACCTGGTAGCCGTGGTAGGACTCAAATTTGTCGTGGGCATGGCCGATGCGGCGGCCGTCGCCATCCTCTTGAGCATGGTGCAGCTCCTGCTCCAGGGCTCGATAGGTCTGATCCCCATCCAACACATAGTCAAGGGCACTGCAGCTCTTGGCGGGGGTTTCCTGATCGACACAGGCCTGGCGCCAGTTGGCGGGGACTCGGCAATCTCCGGCATCCACCCCAAATTCTCCCCGCAGCAGGCCCAGCAGGCTCGACTTGCCCACGCCGTTCGCGCCGACCAGTGCCACTTTGTGGCCGGGGTAGAGGGTAAGACTGGCGTTATCCAGCAGACGTTTGCCGCCGCGGATGAGTTGGACCTGATCCAGGGTTATCATGGGGACACTTCAATTGGAAAAATTGGCCGGATGATAGCCCATTTTACCGGGCTGGCCCAACAGGGAGTCAACGCAGTATGAACCGCAGCAAGAAACGTTTTATCGCCGGGGCCACCTGCCCCAAGTGTCAGGAGGCAGACAGTATTCAACTCTACCGGGAGGCCGGGGTCGAGGTGATGGAGTGTGTGGCCTGTGGCTACCGCCAGCGCCAGGGCAGCGATGCGGCCCAGCAAGGTTCCGGTGGTGGCGAGCTGATTGGGGTATTCAAGCCTGATTGACAGCCGCCTCTAGGATCCGTCTGTACCTTGTGTTTGAGCTTGTATATCATTTGGTTAATAAAATGTTGGCGTTGGGGCGATTGTGCTGTCTTATGCCTTGCTGGCGGCGACCCTGCTATCGGGGGATCACCGGCCCGTGGCGGAATCCGGAGCGGTATCATCCGTTATCGAAGATCCTGGGGAGGAGGAGGCGCAGCGCTGGTTTGATAAGGCGCATACCCTCCTTTCCGGCTCCGGTGAGGCTTCTGCCCGCTGGTTTGATGGGTTCTTCGGGCCTTCTGATGGTGCCGATCAGGCGCAGGCCTGGTTTCGCCTGCGGTTACAGCAGCAGTTTTTCGAGCGCGACGCCAATCGTTTCAAAGCCAGGATCTCCGCTTCCTATCATCTGCCCAACACACGCAAGCGCTTAAAGCTCCTGGTGGAGTCAGAGCCGGATAGCGATGGCATCGAACCGGGTGAAGCTGGTAGCAATGGTACCAGCAGCACCCAGGCGGCGTTACGCTGGACCCCCTGGGATCACCGTACCTGGGATCTCTCTTTTGATGTAGGTCTGAAACTGGACTCGGGGCTGGATCCCTTCGTGCGCTCCCGGGCCCGCCACTTTTATGCGCTGGATGAGCGGACGGTGATCCGCCTCAGCCAGGAGATCAAGGGGGAGGCCCAGGATGGCTGGAGTGAAACCACCCGGTTGGTCTGGGAGCGGCTGTTTGATGAGCGGGGGTATCGCTTTTCGGCCCGGGGCAAGTTCGGTGAATCCACTAGCGGGATGGAGTGGAACCTGACCCTGTCTCAAGGGTTCAAGCTTAGCGAGGTCAGTGCCATTGGCCTGTTCGTTACCGCGTCGGGGGCAACCCGGGATGAGGAGATCCAGAGTGAGATCTATCGTCTGGGCACCAACTACCGGCGTAACTTTCTACGCAGCTGGCTCTATTACGAGTTAGAGCCTCAGCTGACCTGGCCGCGTCAATACGATTACCAGACCAATTGGGAGGCCAGGTTGACCCTGGAAGCCCAGTTCGGTCGTCGTCACTGATCAGGCTGCGTGACTCAGGATCCCGTTAACCACGGCATTCAGGCCACTGGCCCGTGAGGGACTGAGGTGATCCGACAGGCCCAGGCGAGCAAACCAGCCGGGCAGATCCAGCTGAGCCAACTGTTCGGCGGTCCTGCCGTTGGCCGCCGCCAGCACCAGTACCAGCAGGCCTCGCACTATGCGGGCTTCGGAGTCGGCCAGGAAATAGTGCCGATCCCCCTGCTCATAATGGTACAGCCAGGTCGCACTCTCGCAGCCGGCGACCTCGGCGTCGGGTTGTTGCCACTGGGGGGCCAGCTTATCCATGCGGCTGCCCAGCTTCATCAGGATGCGATAGCGCCCCTGCCAGTGGCCCTCGGCCATCAGCTCCTGATCCAGAGCCTCCCGGTTGAGCTCACTGCCCAGTGGGCTTTGCAGAAACAGACTGGGATCAGGCATCGTCATAGAGAAACTCCAGATAATCGTTGAGGGCGGCGACAAAGGCATCGATCTCCTCGAGGGTGTTGTAGGCGGCCACCGAGAGGCGGCAGGTGCCTTTGACGTCCAGGGCGCTCATCAGCGGCTGGCAGCAGTGGTGGCCACAGCGGATGGCGATGCCCGCCTGGTCGAGCCAGACGCCGACATCCTGATGGTGCTCCCCCGTCACATTGAATGCCAGGGCCGCGGCATTGTTATCAAAGGCGCTGTAGAGGGTGATGCCGTCCAGATCGGCAAGCCGGGCGCGGGCGTGAGCCAACAGGGACGCCTCGTGCGCAGCGAGGGCGGTGCGATCCTGGGCCATCAGCCAGAGGGCTGCCTCCCCCAGTCCGATGGCTTCGGCTATCGACGGGGTGCCGGCTTCGAATTTGAAGGGCAGGGTGTTGAAGCTGGTGTGTTCAAAGCTGACCTTGTGGATCATCTCGCCGCCAAACTGGTAGGGCGGCATGGCATCGAGCAGATCCCGCCGTCCCCACAGCACCCCGATGCCAGTCGGGCCGTACATTTTATGACCGGAGAAGGCGTAGAAGTCGCAGCCCAGGGCCTGTACATCCACCATCTCATGACCAACCGCCTGGGCACCATCCACCACAGTGACGGCTCCGGCGGCAGAGGCTTTGGGCAGCCAGTCGGCTAGGGGGGCGCGGGCCCCCAGGGCGTTGCAGATCGCCGTCAGCACCACCACTTTGGGCCCCTCTGCGAGCAGGGCATCGAAGGCGGTTTCATCCAGATCGCCCTGGGGACTCAAGGGGATGGGGATGAGGGTAGCGCCGGCGCGCAGGGCAGCCTGTTGCCAGGGGACGATGCTGGCGTGATGCGCCCATTGGTCGATCAAAACCCTGTCACCCGGGCTCAGCACCAGGCTGCCGAGGCTGCTGGCCAGCAGGTTCATGGATTCCGTCGTGCCCCGGGTGAAGATCACCTCTTCGCTGGCCGGGGCGTTGATAAAGCGGGCCAAATTATGGCGTGCGCCTTCGAAGGCGCGGGTCGCCCGGGCGGAGAGGCGGTGGGCTCCTCGGTGCACATTGGCGTTGTCCTGACGATAGAAGTGATCCATGGCAGTCAGCACCGCCAGGGGTTTCTGGGTTGTCGCCGCATTGTCGAGGTAGACCAGCTCCGACTGGTCCAGTGCCGGGAACTGCTGGCGGAGATCGTTAGGATCAAAGCTCATGGGGTCGGGTTTCCAGTGTGGTTTTATCCGCAAGGGCGCGCAGGATGCGCCATGGAATAAGGATATGCAAGAACCGCTTGCAACACACTAGCTCCTCGGTATGTCGGCGTGTCTTATCACACTCTGCGTGGCCTCCGCTTGGGAAAACCGAACGGCGCAGATACACTGCCGTGATCTTTGGGTTTGTGCTGTAAAGAGGCTGTTATGAAGAGAGTTCTGTCGCTTTTGGCGGCACTGATGATGAGTGTCTCCGTTTCGGCTCACGCAAACGTCGGCGTCGGCCTGATGCTGGGCAGTGACAATGGCGTCAGCCTGGGATACCAGCAGTGGGATCTCGGGATCGCCGTCGATCACTTCAAAGTCAATGTGGATCGCCGCTTTGACAGCAGTGCCCACCCCAATCTCTATTTCGGCCTCGGTGCTTCCATTTCCGATCGCAGCAAAGAGGCGCTGGGTCTGCGCACCAAGGCGGGACTGTCCAGCCGGATCGACAACGTGGAGTTCTTCGGTGAGTTGGTGCCTAACGTCACCTTTGGTAGCCGAGGCGGCTTCAATCTGGATTATGCCCTGGGGATGCGGCTGCATTTCTGAGCCTGGTTTAAGGCGATTAAGTTCGCTCCCTTTCTGACCGCTATGGGTTAGCAATATTGTTCGCCCGCCATTTCTCTGGCGGGCTTTGTGTTCTGGAGAAAGAGATGAAAAAAGTTTTCGCTGCAGTGGTTGCCTTGATGTTGCCCCTGATGCCGATGGTTGCCAAGGCCGATATCGGGATCGGTTACCAACTGGGTAGCCAGGAGGGGGTCTCCATCGGTGTGAACCGCTGGGACATTGGCGTTGGTGTTGACCAGTTTACGGTGAGCCTGGATCGTCGTTTTACCACCCGTGAGTTTCCTAACCTCTACTTTGGTTTCGGTGGTCAGGTTTCCGATAACAGCAATGCCCCCATCGGCGTGCGTGGTAAGGTGGGCCTTTCTGCCCGGGCCGGTTTTGCCGAGCTGTTTGGTGAAGCCGTTCCCACGGTGACCTTCGGTAACTCCGGGGATCTGGAACTCAATTATGCCCTGGGTTTTCGGATCTGGTTCTGATCCCAGATTGAGGCGGCGGTTGGACTAGAGGAGTGTGCATGAAGCGGATTGTGGTGTTGGACGGGGTAACCCTGAATCCGGGGGACCTCGACTGGGAGCCCCTGGGGGCCTTTGGCCCGTTGACGGTGCATGAGCAGACAACGCCTGCACAGGTGCTCGAACGGGCGGCGGGGGCCGAGATCCTCTTCACCAATAAAGTGGTCCTGGATGCTCAGACCCTGGCGCAACTGCCCAAACTCAAATACATCGGGGTGCTGGCCACCGGGGTGAATGTGGTCGATCTCGATGCGGCCAGGCGGCAGGGGATCCTGGTGACGAATGTGCCGGGCTACGGTCCTGAGTCCGTGGCACAGATGGCCATGGCTCACCTGTTGCACCATTGCAGTCGCGTGGCGCAGCACGATGTGGCGGTCAAGGCGGGTCAGTGGTGTGACAGCCCCCACTTCTGCTTTTGGAATGCGCCCCTGTCAGCCCTGGCCGGGCGTCGTTTCGGTGTCGTCGGTTTTGGCGAAATCGGCCAGGCGGCGGCCCGTATGGCCCGTGGCTTTGGCATGGAGATCCTGGTCAGCACGCGCCAGCCACGCCAGGACCTCCCCGACGGTTATCGCTGGGTCGAGCGGGAGACACTGTTTGCCGAGGCGGATGTGATCAGCCTGCACTGTCCGCAGACACCTGATAATGCTGGCTTTGTCGATGCGGATCTGCTGGCGACCATGAAATCCACGGCACTGCTGCTGAACACGGCCCGCGGTGGGCTGATCAATGAAGCCGATCTGGCGGCAGCGCTGCATGACGGGGTGATCGCCGGTGCTGGCCTGGATGTGCTCAGCACTGAGCCGCCGACAGCGGATAACCCCCTGCTCGCCGCCCCCAACTGCACCATCACGCCTCACAATGCCTGGGCCACGCGGGAGGCGAGGCAGAACCTGCTGGATATTACGCTTGGTAACCTTCATGCATACCTGGCGGGCACGCCTAGAAACCGGGTCAACTGAGTCCTGGGATACAGAATCAAGGCAGCCTTCGGGCTGCCTTTTTGCTGCTTGGGCAAGCCGGTAGCGTTTGCGATCTGTTTATTGTTCACTCTTCGTTGCGTGCACTTTATCCATTTGTATCAATTGCTTGCGCTTGATCTTCCCACCATGGGCAAGCCTATGAATGCCATTGGACCAAGGTCGAAACGTGGTGCCGTTGTAGGTTCGATATGGTTGGAGGGCAAGCTTTGGCTGCGAACGACAAGAAAGATAAAGAAGGAGCAAAGTGATGTTTGGAACCCTTTACCTGAGCCTGGTTGTGATCACTCTAGCGTTGGTGGGATACCTGTGTTTTCGGAAGCTCGCCCATCCCATTCTGGGTCTGATCTGGGGGGCCGTGTTGGTGTTGCTACTGCCCTTGGGTTGGCTGTACCTCTGCTCTCTCTATCATACTCAGGACCGACCGACTCACTGAGCCCAGCCACCGGGCAAAGCCGATTGGCCCCAGGGGCCGGGATCCCGTACAATTGCCGTTTTTCTGGCCGCCCTACCAGGGCGGCCAGTTCTGTTTTAGCCAGCAAGAGACGGTAAATTCCGGATGTTCCAAGACAACCCGCTGCTGCAGCAACTCAAAGCGCAGATCCGTGAGACCCTGCCAACGGTCGAAGGCACCATCAAGGCCACCGCCAAGGGGTTTGGTTTTATTGAAACCGACAAGGGGGAAAGCCATTTTGTGCCGCCACCTATGATGAAAAAGGTGGTGCATGGCGACCGTGTCAGTGCGGTGTTGCGTACCGAGAACGACAAAACCTCCGCCGAGCCGGAGGCACTGCTGGAGCCAGCACTGGATCGTTTTATCGCCCGGGTGAAACGCTTCAAGGGGCGCCTCAATGTGGTGCCGGATCATCCGCTGATGCGTGACGGGATCAAGGCGCGCTGTAAGAAGGCGGTCGATGAAGCCGCGCTGCAGGATGGTGACTATGTCGTGGCCCACCTCAAGCGTCACCCCCTGCGCGAAGGGGACAATAGCTTTATCGCCGAAGTCTCGGAGTTGGTGGCCAAGGGGGATGATCCCCACGTGCCCTGGTGGGTGATCCTGGCCAAGCACAACCTGGCCAAGGTGGAGCCAGAAGATCCGGCCCAGTGGCAGTTGGATGATCGGGTCCTGCGCCGGGATCTCACCGCCATGCCCTTTGTCACCATCGATGGCGAGTCCACCAAGGATATGGACGATGCCCTGCATGTCGAAGCCACGGACACGGGCTGGGTTTTGACCGTCGCCATTGCCGATCCGACCGCCTATGTTCAGCCTGGTGATGCGGTGGATGCCGAGGCATTCAAGCGCTGTTATACCCAGTATCTGCCGGGTTACAACGTCCCCATGCTGCCGCGTCAGCTGGCGGATGAGCTGTGCTCCCTGGTGGAAGGGGCGGATCGCCCGGCTTTGTGTGCCCGCATCGAGCTCGCCGCCGACGGCGGTCAGCAGGGGATCGCCGAGTTCTTCCTGGCGACCATTCGAAGCCAGGGCAAGTTGGCCTATGACAAGGTCTCCGATCGTTTGGAGGGCGTCGCGGATGCTTGGCAGCCAGAGTCCGAGGTGATCGCCGAGCAGGTTGATACCCTGCACAAGTTGGCGGATGCCCGCACGGCCTGGCGCCATGATCACGCCCTGGTGTTCCCGGATCGTCCCGATTACCGCTTCGAGGTGGACGATCAGGGCAATGTGCTGGCGATCCACGTGGATCACCGCCGCACGGCCAATCGTATCGTCGAAGAGTGCATGATCCTGGCCAACGCGGCCTGTGCCGAGCGCCTGGGATCGACCCTGGGCCAGGGGATCTTCAACAGTCATGCCGGACTGGATCCGGAGCGCATCGGCTTGGCGGTGGAGATGCTGACCGAGCATGGCCTGAGCTATGACGCAGAACGTCTGGGCACCCTGGAGGGGTACTGTGAGCTGCGTCGGGATCTGGACAAGCAGGAAACCGGTTACCTGGATGCGCGCATTCGCCGCATGCAGTGTTTCTCCGAGATGGCCGGTGTCCCCATGCCCCATTACGGGATGGGCCTTCACGGCTACGCCACCTGGACCTCGCCGATCCGTAAGTACTCGGACATGGTGAACCATCGTCTGCTCAAGGCGATGATCGCCGATAGCGAGGCGAGCCAGAGCGTAGACGAAGCATTGCTGGAGCAGTTGGCCCAGATGCGCAAGTTGCACCGCATGTGCGAACGTCATGTCGGGGACTGGTTGTACGCCCGTTACCTGGCGGCGGAAGCCGGCTCCGAGCGTCAATACGCGGCG
This sequence comes from Ferrimonas sp. YIN67, assembly GCF_057219095.1. Classification (NCBI taxonomy): domain Bacteria; kingdom Pseudomonadati; phylum Pseudomonadota; class Gammaproteobacteria; order Alteromonadales; family Ferrimonadaceae; genus Ferrimonas; species Ferrimonas sp. YIN67. The sequence goes on along the minus strand of NZ_JBXVVJ010000007.1, from coordinate 172,052 downwards.
GAAGTGATGGACATCAATCGCGGTGGTGCCCGGGTACGCCTGCTGGAGAACGGCGCAGTGGCCTTTATTCCTGCCAGTACCCTGAGCGTCGATAAGAAGAAACTGGAGATCAGCGGGGATACCGGGATCGCCAGTTTCGACGGGACCGTGGCGCTGAAGGTGGCCGATCCCATCCAGGTGCAGATCGCCCAGGTGGATGTCGATCAGCGCAGCGTGCTGGCCAAGCCGGTGAGCCTGTTGGGTGCCTAAAGCCCTCACTCAGTCATAGGAAAGGTCGCCGCGTGCGGCCTTTTTTGTTTCCGGCGGGCGGCAAGCGGCAGATTAAGAGCGCGGTAAGCTCCAGGCTCCTGACGACGGGCGACCGCTTGCCGCTTGCCGCTTGCAGCTTGCGGCTTGCGGCTTGCGGCTTGCGGCTTGCGGCTTGCGGCTTGCGGCTTGCGGCTTGCGGCTTGCGGCTTGCGGCTTGCGGCTTGCGGCTTGCGGCTTGGCGGGGCAGGGGGGACGGGTTCTTCTGTCTTATGTGCCCGGTAAGCGCAGCGTCCCATTGGGGTCCAGGCGGGCGGTTGGCCGAATGCGAGTGACAAAAAAAGGCGAAGCCGGAGGGCTTCGCCTTTTTGTTCTTGCATCGAATCAGATCGCGATATCCAGGATCATCGCGGCAAAGCCCAGGTAGATCACCACGCCGGTGGCATCGACAATGGTGGTCACCAGTGGGCCGGAGGCGGTGGCGGGATCCAGATTGACCCGGGACAGCAGGAACGGCAGACACATGCCGATCAGTGAGCCGGCCAGCACTACGCACACCATCGCCAGGGCCACGGTCAGGGCGATCTCCGGACCGCCTCGCATCAGCCCTAAGCCAAACACGGCAAAGGCCATGGTCAGCCCCAGGGAGCCGGCGACAAAGACCTCTCGGCCCAGTACCTTGACCCAGTCCTTCATCTCCACCTCACCGGTGGCCAGGGCGCGCACCATCAGTGCCGCAGACTGGGAGCCGGCATTACCCCCACTGCCCACCAGCAGCGGCATAAAGAACACCAGGGCCACGTGGGACTCGATGATCTCTTCGAAATGGGCGATCCCGGCGCCGGACAGCAGGGCCCCAAAGACCAGTAACACCAGCCAGCCAACCCGTTTGCGGTACAGTTCCCAGGAGCCAACCCGATCCATGGTGGTTTCCAGGGCAGAAACCGAGCCGGCCTTCTGGGCATCTTCGGTGGCTTCTTCGACCACTGCGTCCATGGCGTCATCGTAGGTGACGATCCCGACCAGGCGTTCGGCGCTGTCGAGTACAGGCAGGGCCAGCAGATCATAGTGACGGATCTTTTCGGAGACCTCTTCCTGATCTTCGTCGACCCGGACAAACAGCACCTCGGTCAGCATGATGTCGGCGATCAGGGTTTCCGGGTTACAGAGGATCAACTCTCGCAGGGAGATGGTACCGACCAGGTGGCGATCACCATCGATCACATAGGTCTGGTAGATGGTTTCCTTGTCCGGGGCTTCCAGGCGCAGGCGCTGCAGTGCCTTGCGGACGGTCCAGTGGCTGCGCAGGGTCGCGTAGTCACTGCTCATCATGGCCCCGGCGGTTTTTTCCGGGTAGCTGGCCAGCTTGCGCACGTCTTCCCGCTCCGCCTGGGCCAGCCCAGGCAGCAGGGCTTGCTGCTGCTCTTTACTCAATTGATTGAACAGATCGGCCCGTTCGTCGGATTCCATCTGGGAAAATAGGGCGGCCAACTGATTGCGCGGCATGGTTTCGGCGATGTCCGCCTGCAACTGGTGATCCAGGTAGGCAAACACCTCTGCGTGGTCCGGCAGGGACAGCAGATCCAGCAGCTTGGCTGCAAGGGGGGCGTTAAATTCTTCCACTGCCAACGCAAAGTCAGCGGCGTGCATTTGATCCAACTCGGCGCGAATGGCGCGCTTATCGTTGGCGGTGAGCGCTTGGCTCAGGGCGGCAAAAAGTTGCTCTTTTTGCATACTCCACCTCCGTTAACCGGTGACAGAGTAGCAGGGAGGGTGTCCCTATCGGGTGTGGACTCTGAGCACCAGTTTATGATGTTGATTTGTGTAGTTATTCAAATCCCACCTGGGACTGGGAACGGGGTCCATAAAGGGCTTCCTGTAAAAATTTCCGCCGCGATCTTAGGCGCTTGTCTGGCGCTAAGCAAGACCTAATGAGAAATCCGCTCAAATTTCTCTTTTGCTTTGAACAATTAGCGAAAGTTATTGCTTTTTAGTTAGAATCTGACCAAGTGGAGACAGCCGCATGTCAAAGGATAGACTCTATGAAGCACCCCCTAGCGAGCTTATTGGTCATTTTCTCCCTGGGTTTACCCAGCCAGGCTGCCCAGCCGAAAGTGGATGAAACCGTGGATCCCCCCCGGGGGAGTAGTGAGATCTTGACCCTGTTGCCCGGGCCGTCCCAGTGGCGCGGTGAGCGGATCCTGTTACCGCCGGAGTTTGCCCCTGAGATGGCATTTCGTGGTGTCGAGGAGATGCGTTTTGCCCCGGGCATGTACGATCCCTTGGCCGAGGACTTTTTCACCTACCTGTTTGTGTTCGATCTTGAGCCAGGCCAGCGGCTGACGGCGGATCGGGTGGAACGCTTGCTGCTGGAGTATTACCGGGGCCTGTGTCAGACCGTCGCCGAGGATCGGGAGCACGTATGCCCCGCCGAGGGGGTCTCCCTGGTGCTGGATCCGGTTCTGGGTGGCTACCAGGCCCAACTGGACTGGGTGGAGCCCTTTGTCACCGGGGCGCCCCAGCGGCTCTACCTGGATCTGCAGCCCGGCGAGGTCGATGGCCGTTCACGCCTCTATGGTGTGGTTTCCCCTCAGCCCAGGGATCATGCCCTGTGGCAGCTCCTGCGTCCGCTCCTTAAACACTGAGCCCAAGAGCAAGTGCCAAACGAAAACCGCCCTGTCCATGACAGGGCGCTACAACCTCAGTTGGCAAATGGCGCGGGTCGTGGTGTGTTGCGATTGGAAGGTGGCAGGATCGGCAGGGTGATCTGTGGCTGATCGCCGGTCAGAGTCTTGAGGAAGGCGGCGATCTTCTCGGCGTCTTCATCGGACAGAGGCAGACCCAACTGCACCTCCTGCATCACCTTGACCGCTTCGGTCAGATCCCACACCGAGCCGTCGTGGAAGTAGGGGTAAGTCAGCTCGATGTTGCGCAGGGTCGGCACCTTGAACACCATCTTGTCGCTCTCCTTGCCGGTCACGTTGTAGCGACCCTGCTCCGGGTTGTCGGTGAGGTAGTCCTTCACCAGACCCATCTTCTGGAAGGAGGTGCCCCCCACAGCAGGGCCGTTGTGACAGGCGCTGCAGGCGTTTTGATTAAACAGCTCGTAGCCTTCCTTCTCAAACGCAGTGATAGCCTTTTCATCGCCCTGCAGGTACTGGTCAAAGCGGCTGTTGGGGGTCACCAGGGTCTCTTCGAACACGGCGATGGCGTCGGTGACGGTCTCCATGGTGATCCCCTGATCGCCGTATACGGCGGCAAACTCATCCTGATACTGGGGAATGGAGCGCAGTACTTCCAGGGCAATATCGTGGGGCAGGGCCATCTCCTTCGGGTTTTCGATGGGGCCAGCCGCCTGCTCCTGCAGATCGGCGGCGCGGCCATCCCAGAACTGGGCCAGCATGTATTTGGCGTTCAGCACGGTGGGGGCATTGATCGGGCCTTCCTGCCAGTGGTGGCCGATGGAGGTGGGGATCGCATCCACGCCACCCAGGCTCAGGTTATGGCAGCTGTTGCAGGAGAGGAAGCCGGACTGGGACAGGCGCGGTTCAAAGAACAGCTTTTTCCCCAGCTCAACCTTCTCCGGCTCGGTGATCACCGCCGGCTCGATGATCTGGATCGGGCTGGCAGTGGCCAGACTGGAAGCCAGCGCGGCAGCGATGGCGGTCAGGGTAACGGTGGTATTCATCAGCAGATCTCCCTCAAGAATTGCGCACAGGGTAGTGCGAAGAAAATTCACTGAAAAACCGATAGTTAAGATGGTCCCCATCGGTGTGCCAGATGCCTGATCTGTGACCTGCGACCTTGTTTTTGCAGAACTTTCAGCAGGGAGACGGAGTGTCTTCAGTGGGCATAAATTAAAACGCCCCGCAAATGCGGGGCGTTGTTTTATTCCTGTGAACCTAGGGATTACTCCGGCGTCACCACGATCATCCGGATGGCGTCCAGCTGGATCTGGGCACGGCCCAGGTGGGCGCGGGCCATATTGATCTGTTCGCTGATGGCATCGAGTTCGGCATCCCGAATGTTGGGGTTGACCGCCTTGAGGGCCTTGAGACGCTCCAACTCACCCCCCAGTTCGCGCTCCATCTTCTGCTCGGCGCTCTTGACCAGTTCGGCGAGCTGCTCGGCGACCTGGGTTTCGGCGGCGGCGATCAGTGGATGCAGCACGCTCTGGGAGGCATTGACCAGCTTGGAGCCGGTATGGCGGTTGATGGGACTCAGTTGACGGTTGAAGGCATCGAAGCTGATGTTTTGTCCCAGATCTTTGCCTGTCTTATCCATCAGCAGACGGATTGGCGTCGGCGGCAGGAAGCGGCCCAGCTGTACTTCGGCTGGGGCGATCGCTTCGGCGATGTAGATCATCTCCAGGAACAGGGTGCCGGCGGGCAGGGCCTTGTTCTTGAGCAGGGACACACCGGTACAGCCGGTTTCCGAGCTGGTGATCAGATCGATGCCAGCAGCCACCATGGGGTGGGCCGGAGTGATGAACTGGAAGTCATCCCGGGACAGGGCAGTGTCCCGATCAAAGGTGACGGAGACACCGTCATCAGGCAGACCCGGGTAGGAGTACAGCATCTGTTCGGTGGGACGCAGCACCACGGCATTCTCACCGCGATCGTCCTGATGCACGCCGAGTACGTCCCAGAGCTTGAGCATGAAGCTGATGAAGTCGGTGTCATCGTCCGCCTGATTGATGGCCTCGACCAGGTGATCGGCGGCTTTTCCGCCGTTGGAGTTGATCTCCAGCAGGCGGTCTCGACCGGCTTCCATGGCGGCCTTGTGCTCGGCGGCCCGTTCTGCGGTCTGGGCGATCAGCGGAGCCAGGGCATCGATCTCCCCCGCCAGCACGTCGATCAGCGTATCGGCAAATTCACCGTGCAGCAGATGGCCACCGGGACAGTTGTGTTCGAAGGCGTCCATTCCCTTATCGAACCAGTCAAGCAGGTGCTGTTGGGCGCTGTTTTCGATATAGGGGACATGGATCTGTACGGTTTGGGTCTGTCCGATCCGGTCCAGTCGGCCGATCCGCTGCTCGAGCAGATCCGGGTTTTGTGGCAGATCGAACATCACCAGATCGTGAGCAAACTGGAAGTTACGGCCCTCGGAGCCGATCTCTGAGCAGATCAGCACCTGGGCGCCGCCCTCGGCCTGGGCGAAGTAGGCGGCCGCCTTGTCCCGCTCCAGGATCGACATGCCTTCATGGAACACGCTGGCGGCGATCCCTTCACGGGTGCGCAGGGCCTCTTCCAGTTGCAATGCCGTAGCGGCCTGGGAGGCGATCACCAGTACCTTCTTGCTGCGGTTGCTCTTGAGGAAGTCCATCAGCCAGTCGATGCGGGGGTCGAACTGCCACCAGCTGCCGCCACCACTCTCCCCTTCAAACTGCTGATACAGTTTCTCCGGGTAGAGGTTATTCATCACCTTGGTCGCCGCCGGGACGGTACCGCTGCCAAACATGTTGTTGACCTTGATGGCGGTGGCATATTGCTTAGGCAGCGCCACGGGATGACGATTGAGTTTGCGTTCGGTGAAGCCGGTCACCCCGGCACGGGTGTTACGGAACAGCATGCGGCCGGTACCATGGCGATCCAGCAGATCCCGCAGCAGCTTGTCCCGGGCGGCCTCGTCACCGGCCTGGATCGCCGTGAGCTGCTCCCGAATGTCCCGCTCGGCCAGCAGGGCGGTCAGTGCCGAGATCTCCGGCTCAGAGAGGGCGTGCTGTTCCAGCAGGGACTCGGCGGCATCGGCCACCGCCTGGTAATCCTGCTCCTCCTTGAGGAAGGCTTCGTAGTCGTAGAAGCGGTCGGGATCCAGCAGACGCAGGCGGGCGAAGTGGCTCTGGTGGCCGAGTTGATCCGGGGTGGCGGTCAGCAGCAGGACGCCGGGTACCTCTTCAGCAAGGGCCTCGACCACCTGGTAGGCGCGGGAGGGCTTATCTTCGCTCCACTCCAGGTGATGGGCTTCATCCACCACCATCAGGTCCCAGGGGGCTTCGACAACCTGATCGAAGCGACGCTTCTTGCGCAGCAGATCCAATGAGCAGATCACCAGTTGTTCCGTTTCAAACGGGTTGTCGCAGTCGGCCAGGGCTTCGATGCAGCGCTCTTCATCAAACAGGGCGAAGCGCAGATTGAAGCGGCGCAGCATTTCGACCAGCCACTGGTGCTGCAGGGTTTCCGGTACCACGATCAGCACGCGTTCGGCTCGCCCGGAAAGCAACTGTTGATGGATGATGTGGCCCGCTTCGATGGTTTTGCCCAGGCCCACTTCGTCGGCCAGCAGGACGCGGGGAGCATGGCGGCTGCCCACTTCGTTGGCGATGTAGAGCTGGTGCGGGATCAGGCCGGCACGTGGGCCCTGCAGGGCCCGCAGCGGATTTTGCTGCATGGCGTGACGCTGCTGCTGACACAGATAACGGGTGACGAAGTGCTCCATGCGATCGATCTGACCGGCAAAGAGGCGATCCTGTGGCTTGTTGAAGCGGATCTGGTGATCCAGCATGGTTTCCCGAATAAAGGCTTCGTTGCCATCTTCGCTGTGGGTACCAAAGTAGGTGATCAAACCATTGGTTTCTTCCGTATCGGTGACCACCAGTTTCCACCCTTCGGCGGAGGTGATCTCATCCCCCTGGTTGAAGATCACCCGGGTCAGCGGGGCCTCATTGATGGAGAACAGACGGTTATCGCCGGTGGCGGGAAACAGCACGGTGACCATGCGGCCTTCCAGCGCTACGACGGTACCGAGGCCAAGATCCGATTCGGTATCACTGATCCAGCGTTGACCCAAAGCAAAGGACATAGAAATCACGACTCCTGAAGTGAAGCGGTAGGGCGGAAAAAGGCGCGTATATTACAGCAAATTACCCCTGTGAACACCTGCCCGGAACAGACAGAAAGTGGGCTGGTCAAAGCCTGTTCGATCTGTCATGTTAGAACTGCGAGGGGCGCATGAGTCGCCCTAGCCAATGGCGACAGATGTTGCCCCCGCCTGACGTATCTGAAGGTCAAGCATAGCGGAGGTGCCATGGTCCAGGTGGAGAAAAAATTGTTCGTGCTCGATACCAATGTATTGCTGCATGAACCCCTCGCCATCTATTCATTTGACGAGCACGACGTGGTGGTCCCCATGACCGTGCTGGAGGAGTTGGACCAGATCAAAGACCGCAAGAAGGACGTCTCCCGGGATGCGCGTGTTGCCATTCGCGCACTGGAAGATGCCGTCAGCGGCGCTTCACCGGAGCAACTGCTGTCAGGGGTCCCCCTCAGCGGCGTTGATCCTGACCAGCCGGCCGGAACCCTGGCCATATTTCCCGATCATCAAGTCGAATTTGACAACCGGGTGGCCCTGCCCGGTAACAGCAACGACAACGACATCATCAATTCTGCGCTCTACCTGCAAAAGACTCAGGGTGACAAAGCCGTGGTGCTGGTCACCAAGGACATTAATATGCGGATCAAGGCCAAGGGGGCCGGTCTGCGCCATGTGGAGGATTACCGGAGCGATCAGCTGGTGGATGATATCCGCTACCTGGCCAAGGGGTTCGCTGAACTGGAAGGGGAGTTGTGGCTGCGGGTCGGGGAGGTGGAAAGCTATCAGCATGGTCGCTTTACCGAGCATACCCTGGAGCGCTCACAGTTGGGTGAGGAGAGCCTCTACTTGAATCAGTATCTGATCGATGAGGGCGAGGACTTTTGCGGCCAGGTGAAAGCCCTGTCGGAGAGCAGTGTGACCCTGAGGGATCTGGGGCGGGATCGGCTGATGGGATACCATGCCTGGGGGATCTCACCCAAGAACATCTACCAGGGGATGGCGCTGCAGGCCTTGATGGATCCTACTATTGACCTGGTGATCCTGACCGGGCCGGCGGGCTCTGGGAAGACCCTGCTGGCCTTGGCTGCGGCACTGGAGCAGGTGGTGGAGCAGCGGCGCTATGATCGAGTGCTGGTGACTCGAAATACGCCGGAGATTGCCGAGTCCATAGGCTTCCTGCCGGGCACCGAGGAGGAGAAGATGATGCCCTGGCTGGCGGCGGTGACCGACACCCTGGAGGTACTGCACAAGCATGATGAGAGTCCCGCTTCCAGCCTGCAGTACATCATGGATAAGGCCAATATCCAGTTTAAGTCCGTCAACTTTATGCGGGGACGCTCAATCCAGAACAGCTTCGTGCTGCTGGATGAGTGTCAGAACCTCACGCCCAGCCAGGTAAAAACCATCATTACCCGGATGGGCGAGGGGACCAAGTTGGTCTGCTCAGGTAACCTGGCGCAGATCGACTCCAACTATATGACGGCGGTGACCTCGGGGCTGACCTATCTGGTGGAGCGCTTCAAGATGTTTGATGGCAGTGCCAACGTCTACCTCAATGGGGTGGTGCGCTCACGCCTCGCTTCCTTTGCGGAGGAGAATCTGTAGCGACGAGGCGCCGGGTAACAAGAAACTGCCGGGAAACGGGGGCTGTGAGGGAGCCCCCGTGTTTTGCTCCCCGTGAGCGCAGCCTCCTGGATCCGGCGGATCCCGGTGCTCGGGGCCAGATCGAGCATCAAGGACTGGCTTTTCCTAGCCCCTGAACGCCTGTTTTTTGTGCCCAGCCCCCTGGATGGCGCCGGGTCTCCCGCTGGGTATCTCGTTTTACCACCGGGTTTTTCGCCCGGTGGATTTGTTTTGATACACTGGCCCCACACCGAGAATCAACGGATATATAACCCTCGTGAAGTTGCCGATCCTACGCCGATACAACAAGGCCGTCTTTTCCACCTATCTGGTGGTCGTCCTGCTTTCCCTGCTGGTGGTCTGGTTTGTGTATGTGGGACAAAAAAATACCCTGCTCGCCGAGAAGCATGCCGATATCACGCGCCACAGTCAGCAGATCGAGATGTTGCTCGAGGCCAGTATCCGTGCCTTGGAATCCCTGAGGGATTTTGCTACCACCCATATGACCCTGGGTGAGGTAAGCAGTATCGACCGCTTTCCGGCCATCGGCCGTTTTGATGAAACCGGCAATTATTTCGCCCTCGAGCCGACGTACAAAGACACGGGTCTCAGCTTTGAAGCCATGGGCCGGATCAGCGGCTATGGCAAGCTCGAAAACCGTCAACTCTCCTTCTACCATGAGCTGGAGATGCTCTACCAGATGTCGATGTCTTTTCCGGTGGCCAAGCGCATGGCACCGAAGGCCTCTCAGATCTACTACATCTCCCAGAAACGCATGATGTCGGTGTTTCCCTGGCCGGAAACCGATGACAACTTCAATCGACGGATCCTCAATTCCCCCCTGTTCAAGCACGCCAAGCCGGAGAACAACCCGCACAGGGAGCTGTTCTGGACCGAGGTGCGGCGCAATGCCAAGGGGGAGCTGATCACCACCCTGGGGTTGCCGGTCTACTTCAACGATCAATTTATCGCATCTGTGTTCCTGGATCTGGAACTGGCGATGCTGGCACAGCAGATCGAACGCTACTTCGAGGTGCCAGGGACCGTGCTGCTTCTGGATGAAGACAACAATATTTTGACCTACCCGGATATGCACCTGGAAGGCCTGCCCCGTACCTACCAGCTGAGCCAGAAGATCCCCCCGGCCCTGCATAACCTGCCGGTGGAGAAACTGTTGGAGGCCACTGACGGGCGTCTGCTCAACGAGCACTATGTGCGCAGTGTGGTGTTGGAGAACGCTCCCTGGCGTCTGCTCTATATCCAGTCTGAGCAGGATCTGGTCAACGACGCCTGGGATAAGCTGGAGATCACCTTCCTGATGGTGATCCTGGCGCTGTCGGTGCTGGTGACGGCGGTGCATTACCTGACCCGCCGCGCCTTTGTCAGCCCAGCCGCCCGTCTGCTGCATCACCTGGAACTCAGTGCCCAGCATCCACAACCTCCGCCAAAGAAGCTTCAGTCGGGCTGGGAGCCATGGTTTGAGCTGATCTCGAGGATCTTCGAAGAAAATCAGCAGTATACCCACCATTTGGCGGAGCAGAATCGACGCCTGGATAAACTGGTGGCGAAGCGAACAAAACGACTGCGCCTGGCTAACGAGCGACGTGAGCGTGATTTTTCCCTGATGCGCAGCCTGATCGATGCCATCCCCGAGGCGATCATTTTCAAGGATACTCAGGGCCGCTATCTGGGCTGTAACAAGGCTGCGGAGCGGATGCTGGGTCATTGTGAGTCCGAGATCATCGGCTGCACGGTCACCGAGCTGGATCCGTCGGCACGGGCGGCACGGATCGCCCGGGAAGATAGGCGCCTGCTGGAGGAGCGCACGCCTGAGCGTTATCAGGAGCGACTGGATATCGAGGGTAAGACCCTGTTGCTGGACTCCCTGAACCTGCCCTTCTACAACCGCCGTGGAGAGTTGCTGGGGTTGATCTCCGTCTCCCGGGATATTACCCGGGAATCGGAGCAGCAGGAGCAGATCAAACGTTCCGAGGAGCGCTACCACCTGGCCATGGACGCGGTGGAAGATGGCCTTTGGGACTGGTACCTGGATTCGAATCAGCTGATCTGTAACCCGGCCTACTACACCATGCTGGGTTATCAACCCGATGAGTTTCCACTGCTGATCGACACTTACTACGAACTGATGCATCCGGATGACTGTCAGCGGGTAGAGCGCTATATCGACAACTATCTGGACCATCCCGACCAGGCATTTACCATCGAGTTTCGCCTGCGGGGCAAGGGCGGCGAGTACCACTGGATCCTTTCCCGGGGGCGGGCCGTGGAATTTGATGAACTGGGTGAGCCGCTGCGCCTGCTTGGGACCCATAAGGACATCACTCGGCAAAAAGAGAATGAAGTGGCGCTGTTGGAAGCCAAGCAGGACGCCGAGTTGGCTAACCGGACCAAGAGCGAGTTTCTGGCCAACATGAGCCATGAGATCCGTACCCCAATGAATGCGGTACTGGGGATGCTGCAGTTGACCCTGCGTACTCAGCTCGATGAGCGGCAGTCCGATTACGTTGATAAGGCCCGCCTCAGTGCCGAATCCTTGCTGAGGATCATCAATGACATCTTGGATTTCTCCAAGATCGAAGCGGGCAAGCTGGAGCTGGAGCAGACGGAATTTGCCCTGGACAAGGTGCTTGAGCATGCCCTTTCCATCAACGCCATCAGGGCACAGGAGAAGGGGGTTGAGCTGTTGTTGTATGCCCCGGTCAGTGCCGGCTTGCACCTGGTTGGGGATCCCCTGCGGCTGGGACAGGTCCTGGTTAACCTGCTCTCCAATGCGGTGAAGTTCACCAACGAAGGTGAGGTGGAACTGGGTTGCGAGGACATCAAGGAGGAGAAGGGGCGGATCACCCTGAAGTTCTGGGTCAGGGATACGGGGATTGGGATCTCGCCGGCTCAGAAGCGTCGGTTGTTTGATGCCTTTAGTCAGGCGGATGGCTCCACCACTCGCCAGTTTGGTGGTACCGGCCTGGGTCTGTCCATCTCCAAGCATCTGGTGGCCCTGATGGGGGGAGATATCGAAGTGGAGAGCACTCCGGGGGAGGGCACCACTTTCAGTTTTACCATCGACGCCAAGAGGGTGGCGGCGCCGGAACGTACCCTGCCAGCCCTGCCTGCCAACATTGGTGAGTTGACCGCTCTGGTGGTGGACGACAACCACAGCGCACTGCAGATATATTCCACCTTCCTGCGGGATTTCCGTTTCCATGTGGAGACCGCGGAAACGGGTCAGGCTGCCCTGGCAATTATGACTCAGCTTCAGCCCGATCTGGTGCTGCTGGACTGGATGATGCCGGGCATGGATGGCCTGGAGGTGGTCAGTGCCATCGATGACCTGGTTGACGAGGGCAAGTTGGAGCGCAGGCCGCAGATCGTCATGATGACGGCCTATTCCGGCCAGCCGGTGATGGAGAAGGTGCAGCAGGGGGAGATCGCCGCCCTATTGCAAAAGCCTTTCAAGGCCTCGGCCCTCTACGACGAGGTGGTCAATGCCTTTGCCGGTGAGATCAGCTCAGCCCCGGAGGCTCCGCAACCCGTGGAAGAACAGCCAGTGGCGGGTGCCCGACTCCTACTGGTGGAGGACAACCTGATCAACCAGCAGGTGGCCACCGAACTGCTCAAGAGTGCCGGCTACGAAGTGACCGTCGTTGATAATGGCCTGGAGGCGGTGAATATCATAGACCGAGAGGCGTTTGATCTGGTGCTGATGGATATCCAGATGCCGGAAATGGATGGCCTGGAAGCCACACGCACCTTGCGTCAGAAAGGGGTGACCCTGCCCATCATCGCCATGACGGCTCATGCCATGACCGGCGATAGGGAAAAGAGTCTGGCGGCGGGCATGAACGATCACATCACCAAGCCCATCGATCTGCTCCAGTTGTTTGATACGGTGAAGCGCTGGTTGACGGCGGATCAGGAGCGGTCGTCGTGACGGCGCCACTGCCTAAACAGGCCGGGATGGTCCGGGGCCCCCTGCGCTATCTGCTGCTCGCTGTGGGTTGCCTGGCCGTCGGCCTGGGGACCCTGGGTGTCTTTGTTCCTTTGCTGCCGACCGTGCCTTTTCTGCTGCTGGCCACCTTTTGTTTCAGTCGTTCATCGGCACGCATGCAGATCTGGCTGTTCAATAACCGGCTGCTGGGCCCATACCTGCGTAACTATCTGCAACGTAAGGGGCTGACTAAGCGTCAGTTGCTCTCATCGTTGTTGAGCATGTGGGCGGGGATGGCCTTGGCCATCTATATAGCTCCGGTGATTCCGGTAAAGATAGGCCTGGGTTTTATCTGCGCGGGAGTGACCATTCATTTGCTGCGGATGAAGCGAATTGAGGAGAACGAGGCCTAGGTTCTAGGGAAAAGCCTGGGCTCTAGGGTAAAGCTTGGTAAGCTCTTACCCAGCACCCAGCACCCAGCACCCAGCACCCAGCACCCAGCATCCAGCACCTAGAATCCAGCACACAGCGCCCAGCTCCTAGCGCCCAGTGCTCTTCCTAGTACCTGGCACTGCCCTTCCTAGGACCTAGTACCTGCTCTTCCTAGCGCCCAGCGCCTAGCGCCCAGCACCCAGCAGCTAGGAGCTAAGGAAGGGCCAAGGCGCTTGCCCATAGAACCTAGCAGGGCGTAGCCCGCCCTAGGCTCCTTCCTCGCAGGCCGAAAGGCCGCTCTAGCCCTTAAAGCGCAGCAGGCTTTTCATGGGGCAGCGGCGCACCTTGCCACCGTCATTGGCGGCCCCCACTGCATCAGATTTGAAACCACTGATGGGGCAGGCCTTGGGCACTTCCTGCTGCTCGGCATGGGCGGCTTCGACCACCTCTGCCGGGCACTCGGTCTGTGTGTCCGTTTTCAGCTCGAATGTGGTGCTGGTGTCATTCGGCAGCAGGGAGCCGTTGTCGATGTTGTCGCGCTGATCTGCGGCCATAAACTCGCTCTCCAGCGCATGGAATTTGGCGACCTGATCGGCCAACAGTTGACGTTGGTCATCACGGCCCAGGTAGATCTTGAAGCTACACTGGCCCTTGTCGTCAAACAGCCAGATGGAGCGGGTGTCCATGCGCATAAAGGGGCGCTGACAGAAGGCGATCTTGGCCACGGCCTTGGGGTTTAAGTGGCCGCGCAGGTGCTCGCCCTTGAGGTTATAGAAACCATGGCCATAGCTGCCTTCCGGGAAGCCCCCCTTGTATTCCAGGATCTGGCCCGCTACCTCGATCACCGTGGTGGTGGGGCCAAAGTCGGTCAGGGCCGCCATCAGGCGGTCGAAGTGACGGCCATCGACCACGCGGGCCTCCTCAAACGGCAGAGACTGGATGGTGGCCAACTCGGAAAGACCCAACTGACGACCCACCTGGGCCAGGGAGGACATAGGCTGCTTCTTGGACAGGGCGTTGATCTGATTTAAAAGGTCATTCATGGCTTGGGCTTGCTCACTCTCTTTGCTTTTCAGCTGGTTATCCAGGTAGGCGGTGATCGCCTGCTGCAGGTTGATGTTCCAGAATTGACCCGCCTGGGTCAGATTGAGGTAGCGGCCATCCCTTCGGATCAGGCCGTTGTGCTGCCAGGCCTCGAACAGGGGGGCGGTGCGGGTATGCAGATCCGTGTCGGTGCTGTTGGCCAGTTTATCCATGTCCAGGTAACCCAGATCGAAGCCGCCGCCAAGGGCGAAGCGCAATGCCTGCTCCGGGTGGGGACGGGTCATCATCACCAGCGGCTTTTCTCCGGCAGTGATCCGATCCAGGTAGTGGCACAGCTTACGTTCGGTCATCACGCCATGACCGGCAATGCGCCCGCCCGCCCCGGAGCCGAAGGGGATCAGATCGGCACCGGCTTTTGACAGATGGTTGTAGCGGTTGCGCTCGCGGCGATCCCGCCCCCAATGGCTGACCGACAGGCGATTGAAGTGATGCCGGCTCAGGGTCTCAACGCCCGCCTTGAACATTTGCGCCTTCTCTTCGGTGCCCGGTGGCGGTGTCACCAGCCCCTTGTTGACGCCACGGCCCAGTTTGCTCTCTGGCAGCAGGATCAGTTGATAGAGATCCGCGCCACCGACACCTGTATCGACCAGGGTGTCCAGATCGTCCTGCCAGTGTTGTACCGTCTGGCCCGGCAGGCCATAGATGAGATCGGCCACGATCACCGCGCGGTCCTGTGCCGTAAAGTGCTCCAGGCGTCGCCGAACGGTATCGCCGTCGTCGATGCGACCCAGCCGTTGACGTAGCTCGGTATTGAAGCTCTGCAATCCCAGGGAGAAACGATTGAATCCCGCGTCCAGACAGGCACTGAAACGGTCGTCGTCAAAGCCGTGGAAACGTGCTTCGAAGGTGATCTCCGCATCGGTCTTCAGTGGCAGCACATCCTGGATCGCCTCCCCCAGGGTGAGGATCTGCCGGGGAGACAGGTCGCTGGGTGTACCGCCACCGACGTAGATCCCATCAAAGGGGGCACCGACGATCCCCGGACTGTCCTTGGCCATGGCCAGTTCGGCCAGCAGGGCCTTGAGGTAACCGTCGATCTTCTCGTCGCTGGAACGGTTCTGGAAAAATGCACAGTAGCTGCAGCGAGTGCGGCAAAACGGAATATGGATATAGGCCAGGCGTGGCCCCGCCTGAGGGGGCTGCTGGCACAGGCTATTCCACAGGCCCGCTTGATCATCCGGCAACACGGGGGAGCCCATCACCTGGATGTGGGCGGTTTCTTTGCGGGTGAAGGCCCCAACCATGGGCTCGTTGCAGTGTCGTCCGGTGATCTGCTCAGTCAGTGATACAGGCGGCATTTTATAGAATCGCAATGGTAATGAGAATAACTATTAATTAGAATTGCACTTGTGAGGATGTGTGTCCGTGATAGAGATCGAAAACATGAAGGTGAAATGCGGTGATTGTGGGGCTAACTGCCTCGATGTTGACGAAAGGTTGATGAATGGGGGCGGGCTGGTACCCCCCTTGTTACGGCCCGTGCTGATCGGACTCGGTGGGCTTTCCATCGTGCTGGGCAGTATCGGGATCTTCGTGCCCATGTTGCCAACCGTGCCTTTTCTCCTGTTGGCCGCCTGGTGCTTCAGCCGAGCCTCACCCGAGTTGCGGGCCTGGTTGTTTAATCATCCACGGCAGGGACCCTACCTGTGCAACTTCCTGCAGCGAAACGGACTGACCCGAACCCAGTTGCAACGCTGCCTGATCGGCAAGTGGCTGGGGATCGGGCTGGCGATCTATCTGGCCCCGGTGCTGGCTGTCCGCATCGGCTTATTGCTGATTGCAGTGGCGGTCACTCTCTATCTGCTTCGCATGGATCGTCTGGAGGACTCGCTTGGCGATGTTGGCGAGGAGCCCAGAGGATAGGGACCAACATGCAGACGCAGGTGCGAAGTCGAGGATCGTCGGTGGGCGTGGAACTTTCGGTTCGCTCAGGATTTATCCTCTTGAGTCTATGGCTCTTGCCCAGTAGGTTGGAGCGAACATTGTCAAAACCGGGTCATTCCAATGGATTGGAAACCACTGTATCGCACCCTGCTGGGCATCACTCTCTTGCTGTGTGCCACATCGCCAGGTGCCAAGGAGGGCAGGGAGCTCTCTGCGTGGCTGGATTGGCGGTTGGATCGGGATGGGCAACTGACGGCTGCACTGCCGCCACTCAACACCCCGATGTTGCTGGTGAGCAGCCTGCCGTCGGGCCTTGGTTCCAATGAGATAGGGTTGGACCGGGGGCAGCTGGGTACCCGGCGTCTGGTGCAGTTCGAGCGTCATGGCGAGCGTCTGCTGTTGCGTCAGCTCAATAGCGATTTTCGGGCGGTCTCGAAGGAGGCGGCGACGCGGGAGGCGGTCTACCGCGCGTTTGCCGAACCTGTGCTGTGGATCGGTACCATCGATGATGAACGGATCGATCTGACCGAGCTGGTGATGGCGGACTGGCACGGGATCATCGAGCGCCTGGCCCAGACCGAACAGGGGCATTTCCGTCTCGACCGTGAGCGCTCGCTGATCCTCCATGACGGCGTTAAGGCGTTTCCCCGCAACGCCGATGTAGATGTGTTGCTGACCTTTGTCGGGGCGGATCCGGGGGGGGCGCTGCGCAGTGTGGCGGTAGACCCGACCCTGGTGAGCCTGCAGGTCCGTTATTCCCTGGTGGCGCTGCCTGAGGAGGTAATGGCACCTCGGCCATTTCATCCCGAGTCTGGTTACTTTGCCTATGACTACCTAGATTTCGCTCAGCCACTGGAGCGATCGATGCAGGTGCGTTACCTGCCTCGCCACCGACTGGAGAAGATCACCCC
The DNA here is from genome assembly GCF_057219095.1 of Ferrimonas sp. YIN67. Lineage (NCBI taxonomy): Bacteria > Pseudomonadati > Pseudomonadota > Gammaproteobacteria > Alteromonadales > Ferrimonadaceae > Ferrimonas > Ferrimonas sp. YIN67. The sequence goes on along the minus strand of NZ_JBXVVJ010000007.1, from coordinate 155,093 downwards.
CGGATCTGAGCCCTCCAAGGTACGGCAGCCCATTGTCTATTACCTGGATCCCGCCACTCCGGAGCCCATGCGCAGTGCCTTGCTGGAAGGGGGAAACTGGTGGCGTGAGGCCTTCGAAGCGGCAGGTTTCCTAGACGCCTTCCGGGTCGAGATGATGCCAAAGGGGGTGGATCCCCAGGATCTGAGATACAACACCATCGCCTGGGTGCACCGCAGCACACGGGGCTGGTCCTATGGCGATACTCTGATCGATCCTCGCAGTGGCGAGATCTTAAAGGGACATGTCACCTTGGGAGCGCTACGGGTACGTCAAGATCACCTGATCTTCCGGGCCTTGACCGCCGGTTGGCCGGACAGGGCTGAGGCACGCAGGGCGACGGAGCGGGCGGCCCTGGATCGCTTACGGCAATTGGCGGCCCATGAGCTGGGCCATACCCTGGGTCTGGCCCATAACTTTGCCGCCTCCATGAGCGGTGATGCCTCGGTCATGGATTATCCCCATCCCGATCTGCGTTTGCGAGACGGGCGAGTCGAGCTGAGCCAGGCCTATGGCGAAGGGCTCGGTGACTGGGACCGGCACGCCATCGCCCTGGGTTATGGCGAGGATCACTCCCAAGCCGCCCTGCTAGCCCGGATCGAGCAGGCCCGGCGTGCAGGGCTGGTTTTTCTCTCGGATCCGGACGCCCGGGGGCTGGCCAGTGCCCACCCTTCGGCCCACCTTTGGGATAACGGTGGGGATCCATTGGCGCGCCTGACTGAGCTGCTGAAGATCCGCCGCAAGGCTCTGAGCGAGCTGGGTCCCCAGGCGCTGCTGGCGGGGGAGCCGGCCAGTGCCCTGGGGGCATTGCTGGTGCCTGTTTACCTGTTACCTCGTTATCAAATCGAAGCGGTCAGCAAGATCCTCGGTGGCGTGGAGTACGATTACCAGGGGCTGGGGCAGCATGTCCTGGCTCCTGAATGGCAGGAAGCGGCATTGCAGGCGTTACTGGCGCTACTGCAACCTGAGGTGATGCGTCTTCCGGAGCGCCTGCAACGGATCTGGGTGCCTCTGGCATACGGTGAAAGTGGGCACTCCGAGCGGTTTGCCGGGCGCCAGGGAGTGGTGGCCGATCCCTTGGGGCTGGCGGAGATCTTTTCCCAGGCAGTGTTGCAGGCCCTGTTGACCCCCGAGCGCCTCAACCGGCTATGGACGCAACGCTGGGTTGATCCAGAGCAGCTTGGAGCCCAGGAGTTGCTGAGTGCCCTGTCGGAGCAGGTGCTGCTTGGGGAGCAGGCGCGGGATCTGGACGCCGCCCTCCAGGCCAGGGTGCGTTCGGTCTTGGTGGACACCTTGTTGGCTTGTTACCACGATGATGCGCTGGCTCCGGAAGTTCGAGGGGTGATCCGAGCGCGCCTGTTGGCCGACGCCGAACAGTTGGAGCGGCGTGCCCGCCGGGTTGATGACCGCTTGGGGGCGCATCTTTTAATGCTGGCAAACGTGGCTCGCTCTGGATTGGAAGATGCCACGATCCGCATGATCCCGACCCCCTTGCCGATCCCGCCGGGGGGTCCTATCTAATGCCTTTGGCGGCGTCGACGAGGGCGGTTCATGTGCAGCCGCCGGGCTCGGCCTGCCAGTCATGCCGCCTGGGATCTTTGGGGTAAAAGCGAGGTGGTTGGCTGGCCTGGAATTCGAAGCGTCGGGTGTTCTTAAAGGGCAGCTTCATAAAGCCGGAGACGCCAAGATCCTCGATCTGACTCACCTGGGCCAGGATCCGTTCCAGGCAGGCGCGAAACTCCCTCTCCTTGCGGTGGTTAAGCAGCCTCAAGTAGGAGTGGATCTTCATATGATCCGGCAGTACCTCGAAGATGATGCAGCCGGTGTGGTGGATCAGGTTGAGCTTGGCCAGCTCGTTGAGGATCCCCGGAGGCAGGCGCAGATTTTCATCGGGATCCCGGCCATCCTCGAAGTAGGAGTGCAGTCGACTCCTGTCTTCGTGGCCGGTATCTGGCCCCAGTTCAAAGGTAAGTTGCTGTTGGGGAGTGGGCACAAAGGGAGTGTTGGGATCCTTACGCTCCAGGTGCAGGGTGGTACGAGCATCGAAGAAGCAGGCCTTGAATACGGCTTGGCTGTCTTTGGGGGTCAGGGCGCGGGCCAGTTGTACCAAGGTGTTGATGGCTTGGATCAGCGAGGCGCTCAAGGTCGGATCCTGCAGGTTCAGGCTGGAGTCGATCTCCACGCCCCCATGTCGCCAATGCAGTGCAAGCCCCCCCAGCAGGGGATAGTGACCCAGGCGGTTGACGGCGATCACGAAGGCTTTCTCCTTGTCGCCCATTCCCTCGAGAAAGTCCCGGTAGTAACGGGCAATCTGCAGATCCTGCTGGCGTTCGGCCGTGAGGGGGCGAGCCTGATTCTCCCTCAGGAAGGAGCGACGCGAGCTGTAGGTGACGGTTTCCACGGCACGGCTTGCTGGCTGATCCCCCAGGGGCAATAGCGGGGCCAGGGCCGGCAGGGGAGGAGGCAGCAACAGCCAATGGCGACTCTGTGGCAGGGTTTGCAGGAAATGGTCGCCTCCCTGGCGCTGGGTGAGGGGATCGTCCGACAGCATGGCGTCCAGGATCTCGGCCAGTGGGCGGGGCAGGCCAAGGCTGCTGGCTGGCAGGATCCCCTTACCAAAACGGCTATCCTGGCCCGACGCCAGGGCATAGAGGGTGGCGGCTGCGCCCTGTTCATCGAACCTGGGACTGGATGGCGCACCGCGAAGCTGTGCCTGGCCGAGGAAGTAGACATCTCCCATGCGGGCGTTGGAACCCTGGTCTCCGTCACACAATCCCAGCACCGAACCGACCGGATGGTCATTATGGTCACGTTGAGCCAGCACCGCCGAGCCCCAGTCCACCAGGGAAAGGTGGTCCGAGTCGGGATCGAACATCAGGTTTGAGGGTTTAATGTCGCCGTGCACCACCGGGTGAGGGAGTCGTCTCAGATAGAGCAAGAGTTCCGCAAGTTGTGCGGCGATGGGGACAAGCCAGGTCACGGGCAGCGGGCCATGCTGCCGCGCCAGTTGGGACAGGTCCTGGCCAGGAGCACGGGCCATCTGCAGTATGGGTTGGCCCGAGGCAAGGACATAGTGGGAGAAGGCGGGGATATGAGGGTGGTCCAGCCTGGCCAGGATCTCGGCCTCCTCCGCCAGGCGTTGCTGTAAGTGTGGGGGCAGGGTGCGTCGGCTGAACTTAAACACCTGTTCAGAACCGCCGGAAAATCCTGAAAAAACAAAGCCAAAAACACCACTTCCCAGATGCTCTACTCGGCGATAGCCCAACCGGTGCAGCTGCGCTCGGCACAGCGACAGCCACTGCCGCAGCTTACGGGCATCATCCTGTTTCAACAGGTAAATGGATTGCTCTTCGGCGATGTAGAAGTGTTGCAGTGTGCCGGCTCTGTCCACCCTGTTCCCTCCCGATTTTACCTCAGCATACCCCATTCTTTGGGGAGGGTGGAGAACGTGATCCAATCCACATTCGCTTGATCTTGGTCATGGGCAAGCCCTCAACTTATGACAGACTAGCCCTATCCTGAAGCGCCCTGAGGTAAAACGGATGCAAACGCAAGAGTTGTTAACGGACAAAGCCAAGCTGGCCGAGTTGCTGGCCTATCCTCGTCGAAAAATGCGCGACAATATGGACGTGCGTTTCTGTCCCCATGCGGTGTTTTATAACCCGGTGGATGAGCGCTGCCTCTACTGTCAGCAGGATATGGAGTGCAAGTGGCTTAATCACAACGACGAAATGGTTGCGACACAGGACAAGTCACTGGCGGACCTGCGCCGTGAACTGACCAAGGCGATGGATTATGTCGAAGCCCAGTTGACCGCCGCGCACCTCAACCGTCGAGCCTGTGGCTGCGACAACTGCGCCTGGCTGAACGAGGTGCGTCTTGCCCTGGCCGTCAGTAACTGAGCATCCATTCCGGCTCCCCAAAGCCTGATCCCTTTGCCGCAGCGCCTCCTCCCTTTTTTGCTGCGGCAGTGATCCCGTCCGAACACTTTCCCCCTTTTTATATTCCACTCGGCAATTAACCTGTGAGTAAGGCCGGCTTGGTTGTGCTCAAATTGATTCAAAAATAACTTGAGGTCGGGAGCTATATCACGATTTCTTTATTCTTTTATTAATGATCGTGATCAATGTGGATGAAGATTAAGCAAAGTATGGTGATGGCCAAGTTCACTTAATATACCTAAATCGAGTGAACCAGAAAGACAGCGGTTAAGTAATGTTCCAAACATCCAAATATCAAATAATGACAAAGGAGTTGTGATGATGAGTGGGCGATCGTGTGGTCAATTGGCAGGTGTGTGCGCGGTTATGGCTATGGGCTCGGCAGGAGCCTGGGCGGCGACAGCGGACGTGGACAGCCAGTTTTATGGTTCACTGCGTTTAGGCGCAGATTATGTGGATGCCGGCAGCAGTAACGATGCCTGGAATGGCCGGGACTTCGTGAGTTATTTGGGCATTCGGGCCAGCGCTGAGATCAGCGATAACCTTCGTGGGTTCGGTACCATCGAATACGGGATGTCGGAGAATGAGAACTTTACCGACATCGATCGGGGAACCGCCCCGGAGCTGCGCAAGCTGTTTGTCGGCCTGGAAGGGGGCTGGGGTAAGGTGAGCTATGGTACCCAGCGTACTCTGTTCCACCAGTACGTGCGCGGTGCCTACTTCTCCGACGGCAACGACTCCATGCGCCAGGGCTCGCTGATCGACAGTGATCTGCTGCACTATGAATTTGCTGGCCAGGCCTGGAAGCTGGCGGCCGGGCTGCAGACCAAGAACCAGGATGGCGACTCGGTGGATCAGTACTCCGTGGCGGGTCAATACGTGATCGGCCCGGTGAAGCTGCAGGCGGCTACCATCTTCGATCAACGCGGCGACAACAACGGTAACCTGTACGGGGTACGGGGCTGGTACGAGATTGGCGATGCCATCACCCTGTCGGCCTTCTACCACCTGGCCGAGGAGGACTTCGATATCTACGGCGGTAACTCCAGCGGCAATGTGGTGGGAACCGGCGATGACGGTGAAACTGTCAAAGGGGTGACCTCGTGCACCAGTGAGGAGCGCTCCACCGCGGCCTTCTACGCCAGCTGGCAAAGTGGCGCCCATCAGATCCACGGGCGCTATGCCCTCAACAGCTGTGATCTGTCCGGCGACACGGATTCCATCAAGGTGGAATATGTCCACTCCCTGACCAAGCAGATGCAGTTATGGACCTCTTACGAAGTCCTTAACAGTGATGCGGGTCGTACGCCAAGTACCGGTGAGGACTTGTCAGAAATTCAGCTCGGTGTGCGTTTCGATTTTTAATGTCGTCAGTTGAGACATGATATAAAAAAGGGAGGATGTTGCCTCCCCTTTTTATATCTATCAGGAAACTTTAGTCGATGATGGATATATTCTATTTAATGGCATTTAACTAAATTGCCTTGGTTTTAAAATGTATTTTTACAATCCAGGCCATAACAAAAGTCTCCGGCAAGCATGGAGGGGCTTTGTTGTTTATTCTCGGCTATTGGGTTTGCCTCTCGGTCTTGCTAGCCTGTCACCCATCAACCGGTAGAGATGGGCTGTTTTATGGAACCACAGTTTTGGCACGATAAATGGGAAGCCGACCAGATCGGTTTTCACCTTCCTGAGCCCAACCCCCTGCTAGTGCAGCACTGGTCCCACTGTGGTCCCGATGGCGGGCGGGTGTTGGTGCCCCTGTGTGGCAAGAGCCGGGATCTGCCCTGGCTGCTGCAGCAGGGCCATGGGGTGTGTGGCAGCGAACTGGATGAGCGGGCGGTTCGGGCCCTGTTTGCCGAATCCGGGTTGGTACTGAGCCAGAGCCGGGACGAAGGCCATCAGCGCTTCGAGTGCGGTGAGCTGGCGATCTGGCAAGGGGACTTCCTGACCCTGACGGCTCAGCAACTGCCCTTGTGCACCGGCCTGTACGACAGGGCGGCGTTGATCGCCCTGCCGCCGACGATGCGTCGAGCCTACGCTGCGCAGCTGGCGGCTCTGCTTCCGTCAGGGGCGAAAGGCCTGCTGATCACCCTGGAATATCCCCAGTCGCAGTTGGCGGGTCCGCCCTTTGCAGTCTTGCAGGGCGAGGTACAGCAGCTACTGGGCGACCACTTTGAGATAGAGCTGCTTGAACGCACCGATGTGCTGGCGGGTAATGGACGCTTTAAAGCCAGGGGGGTGACCTGGTTGCATGAGGTGGCTTACCGACTGGTGCGGCGTTAACTTCAGCCCTGTGGAGGCGGTGTGCTCCAGGAGCGCCTGCCCCAATTTTTGCTCGCTTCCTTGATGTGGTGGCGACCACCCATGGCCCATAGGAAGGTGGGGCTGGTATACTCCGTCGGTTTTCTCGGCCTGAGGTGGTAATGAACGAACAGTATCTGCAGCGATTTGGCGGCATCGGCCGTCTCTATGGCATGACGGCCCTGACGGCGTTTTCGCGGGCACATGTCTGTGTGGTGGGGATCGGCGGGGTTGGCACCTGGGCGGCGGAGTCTCTGGCTCGCTCCGGGATCGGCCAGATCACCCTGATCGATCTGGATGATATCTGTACCACCAACACCAATCGGCAGATCCACGCCCTGAGCAATACCGTGGGCCAGTCCAAGGTGGCGGTGATGGCCGAGCGGATCCGGGCCATCAATCCGGACTGTCGGGTCAACGAAGTGGAGGAGTTCGTCGATCTGGATAATCTCGATGAGGTGTTGCCGGCAGGCCTGGATTACCTGGTGGACTGCATCGATGCGGTCAAGCCGAAGGCCGCGCTGATCGCCCACTGTAAGCGGCGCAAGATCCGCATCGTCACCGTGGGCGGCGCGGGTGGCCAGCTGGACGCGACCCGGGTACAGGTGGCCGATCTGGCCAAAACCTACCAGGATCCCCTGGCGGCCAAGGTGCGTAACCTGTTGCGCCGGGAGTACCACTTTTCGAAAAACCCCAAGCGTCGCTTCCAGGTGGAGTGTGTCTTCTCCGACGAGCAGTTGCGCTATCCGGGTGCCGATGGCACGGTTTGTCTGGCGAAGTCCGGCGCCGAGGGCCCCAAGGCGATGGATTGCTCCAGTGGCTTTGGTGCGGTGACTCATGTGACCGGTGCCTTTGGGTTTGCCGCCGCCAGTCGGGTGCTGCTCAAGCTGTCGGAAGCCGCAGCGCGGGCCACAGATCATGGCGCTCAGCAGGACGCTTAGATCCTAGGGAAGAGCCCAGGTTTTGGGGAAGAGCCCAGGTTCCAGGGAAGAGCCTGGGTTCCAGGCAAGAGCCTGGGCTCGAGGAAAAGCCGATGTCTTGATGCTCTACCTAGCACCTAGCACCTAGCACCTAGCACCTAGCACCTAGCACCTAGCACCTGGCACCAGCGCCCAGCACCTAGCCCCCAAAGCAAACAGGCCACGCATGATGCGTGGCCTGTTTCGTTCCGACGGTTGGACTCAGCGGCCCAGGAAGGATTTGGACTGCTGCTTGCGCAACTCCTTCTCGTCGGACCACTCAAGCAGGCCGCTCTCCAGATCCATCAGGTTCATGGTCATCTTGTAGTAGACATCCTTGGTGGAACCGTTTTGCTTCACGATGGAGGAGAGGTTGCCGTACAGCATGTACTGGGCACCGACCTGGCGACCGAACTGGATCGCCTTGCTGGGATCCACCAGGCCAGCGCTGTTTTGATAATCCAGCTGTTTGCGGACGGCATCCACTCGGGTCATGTCGATAAAGCGGAACTTGCCGCTGCGCAGTAGGCGGGTACGTATGGTATCCGTGATGGACTCGGTGTCGATGTGTTCGGAGGTCTTATTGGTGATCCGGTCCACAAAGACAATGGGGCGGTCATCCGCGGTCAGGGTCATGACCGAGGGAGTGGTCAGCATGGAGTCCACCATCTTGCTGGCGACGGCCTGCAGATCGCTGGAGCCAAAGCTGACGTCAACCGTTTCTACCTCGGTGGCATCCCGGTACTCGATCTTGGACTGACAGCCAGCCAGGATCAGTGCCAACGACAGTGGTAACAGGTATTTCAATGATTTCATCGGTGATCCCTCGTCAGATCGGTTAAATCAGTATGGTTCGAATTTGCTGCACGCCGCCCTGGCGGGCGATCCAGATCAGTGTGGTCTGTCCTGCGCTGAGTGTGAAGGCCGTTGCCTGGCCATCCAGGTCGAATTGGTACTCGCCCGGTGTCATGTAACCGCTCCAGGCCTGAGCCTGGCGGGGGAGGCTGAGCCAGCTGCGTCGGTCGGCCTGCTCCGTCACCAGGTTGAACAGTTGCATGGAGATGGCGCCCCAGTCTCCCCCTTTGCGCTGTGCCCAGTCATTGGCATTGTGCTTGGTTGTCAGTCTAATCCCCTGGCGGATCAGGATAAAGGGATACTGCTCCCGCAGCGAGCGGGCAGCCATCTGATCCAAGTCGGCCAGCGGCTCGGTGATCAGCTCTTGGCCGCCCACCTCCAGAGTCAGGGGGGCGGGTACGGGACGATTGTCTCGATAGGTGGGCAGGGCGATCTGCTGAATATAGCCATCCCAGCTGAAGGGAACCCGGATCTCCTGGCGAGGCGGCAGGGTGCCGGTTTCATACAGCACCACCAGGCGGCCCTGGCTGGCATCGACCGGATCCGCAGGCCCAAACTGGCGCCGGGCACCGTCACAGTCGATCCGCAGTTGGCAGGCTAGACGGACGGTTTCCCGTTGCAAGAGACGGTTTTCCGGCCTCAGCTGCAGCGCCTTGCGTACGTCGATCAGCGCATCGTTGGGCTGGCCAGCCGCTTCATAGAGGACGGCGTTGGAATAGAGCACATAGGGGTTGATGAAGGAATCCGGTGCGTTGCCCGCCTGGCGATCCAGTTCCGTCAATTCGGCATCGATGGTGGCGTTGCTGATCGCCCGTTGCGACTTGAGGCTGGCCCGGTAGGCGGCCTGAGCCTTTTGCTGGGCCTGATCGGCACGGCGCACCTCGATCAAGGCGCCCTCCATATTGCCTTGCCACAGGTAGTTGAGGGACTGCTGCTGGTGCAGCATGACCCGCTCGAATCCCTGGCCACGATAGGGGATCAGGTTGTCCGACACGGTGGCGCCGCCCAGCTGGGCACCGATATCGGTCAGGGAAACGACGGCTTTCCAGTCGTAGCGTTCGTACTCGGCCATGGCCTGTTGGTAATAGCGCAGGCTGGCGTCCGTATCGCCGATCAGGGCGGCCACTCTTCCCGCTTCCTGGGCGTAGAGCAGGCCGTCGGCACCGTCGATGTGGCGGCTCAGCTGTTTGAGTGCCGCCTGCTCCTTGCCCTGTTTGAGTGCCGTCACGACCTCGGCGATGCGGCTGGGGTAGGAGACAAACAGGTTGCTGCCAGCACAGCCGGTCAGCAGGCTCAGCAAAACGGCGCCGAACAGGACACGGAGGCATCGGCTGGGGCTGGGCATACGCAAACGCCTTTGCCCCTGGGATGGGAACCGGGTTAGCCGGCCTGGCATTGGCGCTCCCAGACGGTGTTGGCCATCAGATCGGCCGGGCTGCGGACGCGGTCGAGGAAGGTGCGCCCCTCCAGGTGATCCAGTTCGTGCAGGAAGATCCGGGCAACAAAGCCGGAGAAGGCCCGCTCCTGCCACTCCCCCTTCAGATCCTGAAAGCGCACCGTTACTTCGCTGCGGCGGCGCACCCGGCCACGGATCCCCGGGACCGACAGGCAGCCCTCCCAGGCGTCACACTCGGGGCCGCCTTCACTCAGCAGTTCAGGGTTGACCAGGATCAACGGGGCCATCTGGGGCGCATCTGGGTAGCGGGCATTGGTGCGAGAGGCGATGATCAGCACCCTAAGGGGGACGAAGAGCTGCGGCGCAGCGATCCCGACGCCATTGGCCTGTGCCATGGTGGTCAGCATCTCCTGGGTGAGTGTGGTCAGTCGGGCATCAAATTCGGTGACTGGCTGGGCGATACTGGCCAGCACGGCTTCACCCAACTGGGCAATGGCGACGCTCATAGGGCACTCCTTGTCATCCTGGTGTTGGGTTAATAATGCGGGGGCGGTGCTTCGTCGCTGTTGTCGGCCACGCCGGCCTGGGGCAGGCTTTTGACCCGCTCGGCCAATAAGCGCAGCTGCTCAGCCTGCTTGGTCACCAGGGCATTGAGCCGGGTCACCGTATCGTTAAGTTCTTCAATGGTGCTGTCCTGGTAGGCCACTTTGGTCTCCAGTTCCAGCAGGCGTTCGCCGTGATCGCTCATGCGACTCCTTAGTGGGTTTGGTGGGAAGTTTCCCTAAACCCTCAGTCTACCAAAGAGGGCTGGAACTGGACTAGGTTTCAGAAAGGCGATCCGGTCACAGCTTGGTGGCACAGATCTGAGCTGGGCCCCAGCTTTAGCGTTACACTAATGAACGTTTTTCAAAAATTAACAGAGCAAGAGAACGATGGAGTTTGAATTTCGCCGCGATCTGGGTGGGGTGCCCGTAGCCCTGCTCTCCATGGGCCACGAAGCCTTGGGACGTTTCCTTCAGGATGAGTTGCAACAACCGGCCACCATCGCTTTAGTACAGGCGGGGCTAGCCCGTGTGCTCTCCGGAGAGCAGGCGCGTTATTGTCTGCAGGGCAGTGAGCAGACCCTGTTGGCCGAGGAGGATGAGGTGCTGGTGCAGGATCATAGCCTGCATCATGGCGGCGAGGAGCCAGAAGAGAGCGAGCTGTCGCTCTATGATGCCGAAGCCATGGCCGTTTGTGGCATTGAGGATTTCGCGCATCTTTTGAGCCGCTGGCTGCTGTTTATCCAGGGACGGTGAATTTGTCATACCACCAAAGTGGTATATTAGAAGCATCAAATTGATCGCAATCAATCTTTGCTTAATTGTTGCCGGAAGGTTTTGAACTGGTAACTTGCTCCGCTTTAAACTAGCTTCGTCTGATAATAATTCACCGGTATTGCCGGAAATGGGAGACACAGGATGATGAAGTTCAAAGGACGGTTGGCAACGGCGTTAGCCTTGGCGCTGCTCTGCACAGGCGTTTCGGCGGCGGGCAAGATCACCGAAGCCGACAGCAGCAAGTTTAAGAAGTTTAAGCGTCAATATGAAAGCTGGCATGCCACCAGTGAGAGCAGCGAGGTGGTGGATGCGCTGGAAGAGGATCCGAACCTGGTAGTGCTCTGGGCCGGTTACGGTTTTGCCAAGGATTACAATAAGGCCCGTGGTCACCACTATACGGTTACCGATCTGCGTAACACCTTGAGAACCGGCGGTCCTACCGGGCCGGACGATGGCCCCATGCCCATGGCCTGCTGGTCCTGTAAGTCACCGGATGTTCCCCGTTACATCGAAACCAACGGCGAGAAAGAGTATTTCACCGGTAAGTGGGCCAAGGGCGGCCCAGAGATCACCAATGAGATCGGCTGTGGCAACTGTCACGACAACAATACCCGCCTGCGCCTCTCCGTGCCCTTTGCCCAGCGGGCCATGGATACCATTGGCTGGAAATGGGATGACGCCAGCAAGTCGCAGAAACAGTCCATGGTGTGTGGCCAATGTCACGTGGAGTACTACTTCACCAAGGGCGATGTTTTCGTGAAATTCCCTTGGGATAACGGCCTGGCGGCTGAGGACATGGAGGCCTACTACGACAACATCGACTTTGCCGACTGGACCCATGCCGTGTCCAAAGCCAAGATGCTCAAGGCTCAGCACCCCGGCTTCGAAACCAGCCTGACCGGTCCTCACGGACGAAACGATGTGTCCTGTACCGATTGCCATATGCCTCGGGTAACGAACGAGGAGGGGCGTAAGTACACGGATCACAACGTGGGTAATCCTTTCGATCAGTTCGAATTTACCTGTGGTCGTTGTCACGAGCAGGATAAGGCCGAACTGGAGTCCGTGGTTGCCAACTACAAGAAGATGGTCACCGAAGCCAAGCTTAAGGCCGAGAAGCAACTGGTACATGCCCACTTCGAAGCCAAGGCGGCCTGGGATGCCGGTGCCAGCGAAGCTCAGATGGCCGAGGCCCTGACCGCCATTCGCCACGCCCAATGGCGCTGGGATATGGCCATCGCCTCCCACGGGATCCATGCCCACAACCCATCGGAAGCCCTGCGTTTATTGGCCTCCTCACTGGAGCGCAGTGCCGATGCCCGTGCCAGCCTGGCCCGTGTACTGGCAACGAACGGGGTGACCGAGGTGGTTGCCATTCCGGATATCTCCACCAAGGCCGCCGCTCAGGCTGCCCTGGGGATGGATATGGAGAAGATGGAAGCGGACAAGGCGACCTTCCAGAAGAACCTGGTGCCCGAGTGGGATAAGGCCTACAACAAGAAGTATGGCGGTGATAAGCAGTAACCCTGTTTGACCATTAAATCACGGCGCCTTCGGGCGCCGTTTTTTTTGGCTGTGTCCCGAATAACGGCGCCCTGAACGAGCCTGCAGCGGTTTATAGACTTAGCCATGACCCTACTTGTCGCGTGGGCGACAGCAACCCAAGGGGCCTCGTCCCGGTTGGGTGTCCCGCTCAGACTCTTCGTTTTCCTCGGCAAACCTGAATTGGGGGCGATACGGGATACGAATTTCCGTCTTTTGCCCCTCTCCTGTCTTCGCGCAGCCTGGTGATTACGTGCAGGCATCCTCCTCGAAGTCGACGAAGATACCGAGTGGGGCATGGAGTTTTAGCTTTTTTTTCAAAAACGTTTAGCCGCACCAGCCAGTGAGGAATGGCCTTTTGGGGAGTACAACTCAGGGCCGTCTGCATACGACAGGAGCCGGCTGCGAGAAGGCAAGGGGGAGGTGTCGCTATGGCTGTGTCGATGGAGCGATGGGAGGTGGCAAGTTGGCGTTTCTCTGCCTTATCGCCTGGCCATGGGGAAAGTTGGTGTCATGTTGCCGAGAGGTTGCACCATTTTGGTGCTTATGAGGGTTTTGTTGAGTCAAATCGGTGCACTCCCTTTCTCGATGAAAGGTGTCACATGGGTAAGTTGTTGTTTTTATTGTGTTTAAAAAGGTGGCACGAGTGTTGATATAGCTATGGCACGAGGAAATCTGTTGGCACGAACCCGTGCATCGATGTGAGGGAGAATGGGATGAAACTGGTCAGCGCAATTATTAAGCCGTTTAAGTTGGATGATGTCAGGGAGGCCGTGGCCGAGCTGGGTGTGGATGGACTCACCGTCACCGAGGTGAAAGGGTTCGGCCGACAAAAAGGCCATACCGAGCTCTACCGTGGTGCCGAGTACCAAGTGGATTTTCTGCCCAAGGTGAAGCTGGAGATCGCCACCGCGACGGAAAACGTGGAGCGATTGATCGAGGTGATCGTTCAGGCGGCCGGGACCGGCAAGATTGGTGACGGAAAGATCTTTGTGACGGATCTGGATCGTGTGGTGCGGATCCGTACCGGCGAGATGGACGCAGAAGCGATTTAAGGGGGATACCATGGAAGAGATCACCAAACTGGGTGCCACGGTCACCGAACTGCGCTTTGCGCTCGATACTTTTTATTTTCTGATCTCCGGTGCGCTGGTGATGTGGATGGCGGCGGGTTTCGCCATGCTGGAAGCGGGCCTGGTCCGCTCCAAAAACACCACGGAGATCCTGACTAAGAACATGTGTTTGTACGCGATTGCCTGTGCCATGTACCTGCTGGTGGGCTATCACATCATGTACGTGGATAACCCTGAAGGCAGCTGGCTGCCGAGCTTTGGTGGCCTGATTGGCACCCAGGCGGATGGGGCGGATCACGCGCTGGAGTCGGATTTCTTCTTCCAGGTGGTGTTTGTGGCAACGGCGATGTCCATCGTCTCCGGTGCCGTGGCGGAACGCATGAAACTTTGGGCATTCCTGGCATTCGCCGTGGTGCTCACCGGCTTTATCTATCCGGTTGAGGGATATTGGACCTGGGGGGGTGGCTTTGTCTCGGAGAAACTTGGATTTGTGGACTTTGCTGGTTCCGGCATTGTGCATATGGCTGGTGCGGCTGCGGCGATCGCCGGGGTGCTTCTTCTCGGTGCTCGTAAGGGCAAATACAACAAAGATGGCAGTGTGAACCCAATCCCGGGCTCCAACATGCCACTGGCGACCCTGGGTACCTTTATCCTCTGGCTGGGTTGGTTTGGCTTCAACGGTGGCTCTCAGCTGTTGGTCTCCGACGCGGAAAACGCCACGGCTGTTGCTAAGATCTTTGTCAACACCAACTCTGCAGCCGCCTTCGGTGCCATCGCCGCCCTGGTGGTCTGTAAGCTGACCTGGGGCAAGGCCGACCTGACCATGATCTTGAACGGCGCCCTGGCTGGCCTGGTGGCCATCACGGCAGATCCGCTGTCACCGTCACTGAGTTTGGCCGCTGCAATCGGTGCGGTCGCCGGTAGCCTGGTGGTGTTCTCCATCGTCGCCTTGGACAAGATCAAGCTGGATGACCCTGTGGGTGCCATCTCGGTGCACGGTGTCTGTGGTCTGCTGGGTCTGGTGCTGGTACCTGTCTCCAATGCCGATGCCACCCTGTTTGGCCAGTTGTCTGGTGCCGCAGTGATCTTCGGTTGGGTCTTTGGTGCGAGCTTCGTTACCTGGGCCATCCTCAAGGCGGTGATGGGCATTCGCGTCACGGAAGAGGAGGAGTACCAAGGGATGGACGCTTCCGACTGTGGTATTGATGCTTACCCAGAGTTCATTACAGTAAAAACTGGCAGCTGAAGATCCCAGTTTTTGCAAAACAAGCCCCCTTTTGGGGGCTTTTTTGATCTGGCTCCATTGCGAGACCGGGTCGAAGTGAGTACCCTTTAACTGCTAAAAGGAATTATTCTCATTACGCAACCCGGAGAGACTATGTATCGTTCTTTGCTTGCTGCCGTTATGGTCCTGCTCAGTGGTGCTGCCCTGGCCCAAACCGTGACCGTATACTCCTACCGTCAGCCGTTCCTGGTAGAACCTATGCTGGATATGTTCACCGAGCAGACCGGGATCAAAACCCGGGTGGTGTTTGCCCAGACCGGACTGGAGGAGCGCCTACAGCGTGAAGGCCGCCTGTCACCGGCGGACGTTGTACTGACCACAGATATCTCCCGCCTGGCGGCTCTGGTGGAGATGGGCTTGACCCAGCCGGTGCAGAGCGAGCTGCTCAACGCCAACATTCCGAGCCAGTACCGGGCCCCGGATCACCACTGGTTTGCCCTGACCTTGAGGGCGCGTAATGTCTACAGCAGCAAGGAGCGGATCGGCCCTGTGGCCCTGAGCTACGAAGACCTGGCCAAGCCCGAATACCAGGGTAAAATTTGCATGCGCTCCGGGAAGAACGCCTATAACGTTGCCCTGATCTCGTCCATGATTGCCCATCACGGTGAGGCCCAGGCCAAGAGCTGGCTCGAAGGGGTGAAGGCCAACCTGGCCCGCAAGCCACAGGGCAATGACAGGGCCCAGATCACCGCAGTGGCGGAAGGCGTTTGTGATTACGCCATCGGCAACAGCTACTACTTTGGCAAGATGCTCGAAGATCCCAAGCAGCGGCCTTTTGCCGAGCAGGTGGTGATCAACTTCCCCAACCAGGCCGATCGCGGTACCCACATCAATGTATCCGGTGCGGTGATGGCCAAGCATGCCAAGAACGTCGATGGCGGCAAGGCCCTGATCGAGTTCTTGTCCGGGCCTGAGGCTCAGGCGGTGTATGCCGAGCTCAATGCCGAGTATCCGGTGCATCCCGAGGTGGCTCCGTCTGAAATGGTGGCTTCCTGGGGCGAGTTCAAGGCAGATGAACTGCCGGTGTACCAACTGTCCGTCCACCACGCGACGGCGATGAAATTGCTTGATGAAGTAAGGTTCGATCTTTGATCCAAACGTTATCCCGACGCTGGAGCCTGGGCGGTTACCTGACGGTAGCCGTCCTGTTGTTGCCTCTGGCTGCCCTGATCTTCCAGTCCCTGGATCCGGATCAGGCGGTGTTCGAACACCTCAAACAGACGGTGCTGGCCGATTATGTGATCAACACTGTCCTCCTGATCACCCTGGTGGCCCTAGGGGCCCTGCTGTTTGGCTTGCCGGCGGCCTGGCTGGTGGCCATGTGCCGCTTCCCCGGGCAGAGGGTGTTCCAGTGGGCCATGTTGCTGCCCCTGGCGATGCCCGCTTACATCGTGGCTTATGTCTATACGGATCTGCTCGATTACGCCGGACCGGTCCAGCGCACCTTGAGGGCGCTGATGGGGTGGGAAAGCCCGGCGGACTACAGCTTCCCCGCAGTCCGCTCTTTGGGCGGCGCAGCCCTGATGCTGGCCCTGGTGCTGTTCCCCTATGTCTTTATGTTGGCCCGTACCGCCTTTCTGGAGCAGGCCAGCAACCTGATCCAGGCCAGCCGTACCCTGGGCTGTACCCCGGCCCAGAGTTTTGTTCGTCTCAGCCTGCCCCTGGCGCGCCCGGCCATCGCGGTGGGGCTGTCACTGGTGGCGATGGAGACCCTGGCGGATTTTGCTACCGTGCACTATTTTGCCGTCAATACCCTGACCACGGCGGTGTATGACACTTGGCTGGGCTTTGGCAGCATGGCCAGTGCCGCGCGTCTGTCGACCCTGATGCTGCTGGTGATCGCCGTGCTGATGTTTGCCGAACGCTTCGCCCGTTCCCGCCAGGAACGATTCCAGAAGGCCGAGGGCAAGAGTGAGGACTACTTCTACAAGCTATCCGGCTGGCGTGCCTGGGGGGCCTCGCTCTACTGCGGGCTGTTGCTGTTTTTCTCCTTCCTGCTGCCAGCCCTGATCCTCCTCGATTACGCCTGGCACTATTTTGATCCGACCGCATTGAGCCGATTTGGTCAGTACAGCCTCAACAGCCTGATGGTCTCCTCCCTGGTGGCCCTGGCCTGCGTGTTGATCGCCCTGGGGTTACAGTACCTGGCGCGGATCAGCCCGCGACGCTGGGATCGCCTACCGGGACAAGTGGCCGGTTTCGGCTATGCCCTGCCCGGTACCGTCCTGGCCATCGGCGTCCTGATCCCACTCATCGCTGCCGACTTTGCCATCAATGATCTATTCGAATGGTTTGGCCAACCCCTGCCGGGGCTGATCCTTTCCGGCTCCATGCTGGCCCTGGTGTTTGGTTACACGGTCCGCTTCCTGGCCGTGGCCCTGGGGGCGGTGGAGAACAGTTTTAAGCGGATCAGTCCTTCTCTGGATATGGCTGCCGCCACCATGGGACAAGGTCCTTGGGGGATCTTGAAGCGGATCCATCTGCCCCTGGTGCGCCGAGGGATGCTGGCGGCGGGCCTGATCGTCTTTATCGAGGCGATGAAGGAGCTGCCCGCGGCCCTGTTGCTCAAGCCCATCGGCTTTGAGACCCTGGCCACCTATGTCTATCAGTTTGTATCCGACGAGATGCTGGAACTGGGTGCCCTGCCGGCCCTGGTGATCGTGGCGGTTGGATTGGTGCCGGTGATCTTTTTGAACCGGAGCCTGGAGCAGGCACATTAGCCTGAAGTAAAAAGATGTCGAAATTACAGATCCGGGGCCTGGCCTGTGAATACCAGGGCAAACCCATCCTCCAATCACTCGAGCTGAACCTGGCTGAAAATGAGATTTTGGCCCTGCTGGGCCCGAGCGGTTGCGGCAAGACCACCCTGCTGCGTACCATCGCCGGCCTGTTGCCCATCAGTGACGGGGAGATCGTGCTCGATGGCCACTGTCTCTCCAGCGCCAAGCAGTTGGTCCCCACGGAGCAGCGGGGGATCGGCGTGATCTTTCAGGATTACGCCCTGTTTCCCCATTTGACGGTGGCGGACAACATAGGTTTTGGTCTCAGTGGCTGGGACCGTGCCGAAACTCGTGAGCGGGTGGCGGAGATGATCGCCCTGGTGAAGCTGGATGGGCTGGAGGATCGCTACATTCACCAGCTCTCCGGCGGCCAGCAGCAGCGGGTGGCCATTGCCCGGGCCCTGGCCTATAAACCTCGTCTGCTTCTGCTGGATGAGCCCTTTTCCAATATCGACAGCCAGGTGCGAGGCGATCTTATGCTGGAGATCCGCCAGATCCTGCACTCCCAGGGGATCAGTGCCATCTTCGTGACCCATGCCAAGGAGGAGGCGTTTGCCTTCGCCGATCGCATGGCGATCCTGCACGAGGGCGCGGTGGCCCAGGCGGGGCGCGCCGAGGAGCTGTACTATCGTCCCGCCAGCCGCTTTGTCGCGGACTTCCTCGGCGGCGGCAACTATCTGCCCGCCACCGTCGCCAGTGACCACGAAGTGCATACCGAGCTGGGGGCGATCCAGAGTGCCTCGGCCCTGAGTTACCCGGCTAAATATGAAGGCACCCTGCTGCTGCGTCCTCAGCAGTTGGCGTTGGAACCGGACAGTGCGGGCAGTGGTGTGGTGACTCAACGTCGTTTTGCCGGCACCTACTGTGATTACCAGGTGAAGGTGGGTCCGGTGGATCTGGCGGTACGCTCGGGTCACACCGAATTGGCCCTGGGTCAGCGTGTGGCGGTGGCGGCCCTGCCCCATGCCCTGGTGTTGTTTTAAGAATTTTGTTCGCTTGGCCCGCTTACCCTTTGATGCTCGACAAATTTTGCCGCGCAAGTGCTTGTCACCGGCGTCCTGGCTGCGCACACTTGTGGCTGGATTGAATTGAGGATGATGCGCACAATGGCGTCTGAAAAACACAATAAGGACAATACTATGCCAAGGGAGCAGGGCGGGATCTGCGCGGAAGGAAATCTGCACGGACTGTACTTGATGTTTAATGCCTGTGAGGGGGGCGAAGCGGCCCTGCCTCAGGCATTAGCCGGGCTGGCGGCCTGGTTGCAGGGATCGGCGGATCGCAACGCCGACTGCGCCTTCAGCGGCTTTGTCGCCATTGGTGCCAACTACTGGGATACCCTCTACCCCGAGGCGCGACCTGCGCAATTGGCCCCTTTTCCTCAGTTCGAAGCGGAAGATCGTCAGGCACCCAGCCAGCCGGTGGATCTGTTTGTCCAGATCCGCAGTGATCGCCTGGACGTCAACCATGTCGCGGCCATGGAGGTGTGTCGACGCCTGCGCGGTCTGGCCGAGCTGGTGGAGGAGGTGCGGGGCTTCCGTTACCTGGACAATCGGGATCTGACCGGCTTTGTCGACGGCACGGAAAATCCGGCAGGAGCGAATCGACGAGCGGTGGCTCTGGTGGGTGACGAAGATCCCGTGTTTAAAAATGGCAGCTACCTCCACACTCAGCGCTATGTCCACAACATGGCCCTGTGGGAGCAGCAGTCACTGAAGACCCAGGAAGACACCATCGGCCGTACCAAGATGGACAACGTCGAGTATGCCAGTGATGCGAAGCCAGCCTTTGCTCATATCAAACGAACCAATCTGAAGGATACGCAGGGGCGTAGCATGGAGATCCTGCGTCAGAGCATGCCTTACGGCAATATGCAGGAGCAGGGGCTGTTCTTCATCGCCTGCTGTAAGACCCCAACCCACTTCACCGAGCAGCTGCGCTCCATGGTGGTGGGTGAGGGGGGGCATTATGATCACCTGCTCAAGTACACCCAGGCGGTGACCGGTGCGGCGTATTTCGCCCCTTCCATTGATTTCCTAGAGCAGGCAGCTCAGCTGTAATCGACTTGCGTGCTGAATCGGCCCGCCCCTTTTGGGGCGGGCTTTTTTGGGTTTGAATTCGGCGTTTGGGCTCTATGGAGCGCTGCTGGCGCCCGCGGCCAGTGGGGCCTGAGTGGGCGTTCAACGTCCCGTGGGTTCACAGGTTGGGGCCGAAGGTGGTGCGTGAAACAGGCAACGCCACTCCTGGCTGGGGGAGCTGGCGATCACCTGCAGGCCCCGCTTTTTAAGCTCTAGGCTGATGATGCTGGCCTGAAATGTGGGGCGATCGAGTTCCAGTGGGCCAAATTTGCACACTTCGTGGATCTGCTCCTCGAGTTGCAGAATGAGGCAGGGACTCTCGGGGCCGACATGGGCGATCAGATCCTGCTGCTGGGTGAGGGGATCGATCCGGCTGACATAGTGGAGCGGCGGCTCCGCCGCGCTGGCCCAAGTTGGGAGGGCCACGGTAGAAAGCAGGAGCGGAAGAAGCCATTTGATGAGCGCGTTCATGGTAAACCTCATAAGAAGGGTAGCGGGAAGACCCGGATCACCTCTCTAAGTCGACCAGCTGACGACCAGGATGTGATCCATTCCGTGGTTCGAACGCGAATCAAGCCGGTGCCAGATGGTCGGGTCAATACGCATGTGACTGAAAGGTTACATTTCTTTGCGCTTTGTGTTGTATGGCGTTGCTTTCGTTACCGATAGAATGGCAGCGGACTGCTTCAATCTGGCGCAGGGCTGGAAGTGGAATGAGTGGGCTCTGATGGTAGGAGGAATGCAGTAGAGATAGCCTTCAACTGGAGATCTACCCCTATGAGAAAGACCCCGCTGTACCTTGCCATGGTGCTGAGCAGTGCCGCTGCCTTCGCAGCGCCCAGGCCCAATATTATTATCGTCAGTATGGATGACGCCAATCAGGAGCACTTTAGCGCCTTCGGCAACAGCGAAACGTTGCCGAACCCTTTGGCAGAGCGAACGACCCCGACCCTGGATCAACTGGCCCAGGATGGCATGGTTTTCACCAATGCCCACGTGGTGTCGGCCAACTGTGTCCCCTCCCGTAATGCCACCCTCACCGGGGCCTATCCTCACCAAAATGGTGTGGACGGCTTTAAGCAGGTGTACCGCTCCCGAGCCCAAACCCTGGCCGAACTGCTTCGGGATGCAGGCTACCATACCGGGATCCTCGGCAAGGAGGAGCACCAGTCGCCCTATATCCCCTACCCGTTATGGGATGAAATTGGTGAGAAGAACAAGTCGCCTGAGATGGAGCAGGTGTACAGTTGGTCACTGGCGGCCTTCGAGAGTGCCAAGACATTAGAAAAACCGTTTTTCTACGTGCTCAATACCCATGATCCACACCGGGCGTTCTGGGGCCTGAAGGGCGATTTGACCATCAATGAGAGTGCCACGCCCCGCCCCTCCTATGTCTATGAATTGGAGGATGTGAAGATCCCCCCCTCCATGGCGGAGCACCCGGATATCCGGCTGGAGGTGAAACACTATATGGCCAGCCTGCGCCGAGGGGATGACTACATCAACCAGATGCTGACGGCACTGGAGGATGCCGGCGTGGCCGACAATACCCTGGTGGTCTTTTACGCCGACCATGGTTGGGGCTTCCCTTTTGCCAAGGCCAATGTCTACAACGCCGGGACGCTCACCCCGCTCATCGTCCATTGGCCCGGGGTGATTGAGCCGGGCAGCATAAGCGATGGCATGGTGAGCATGCTGGATATCTTCCCTACCGTGTTGGATGCCGCGGGGGTGGAGTATCCCGAGCTGGTGGCGGGCACCTCCATTTTGCCACTGCTCAAGGGCGAGCCGGATCTGGAGGATGATCGGACCCTGGCGTTCAGCGCCTACTACGAAAATTCCGGCTCCCAGCGGCGGCCGATGCGCTCGGTGAAATCTCAGCGCTACAACTACATCTTCAATCCTTGGGCCAATGGCACTCGGGAGATGAGCTCGGCGGCGATGACCAATGCTTCTTTTGCCGCAATGGAGTCGATGGCGCAAACCGATCCGGCGATGCAGGCACGGGTCGATCTGCACCGCTACCGGACCATGGAGGAGCTGTTTGATCTGGAGCAGGACTTTTATGAACTGGACAACCTGATCGCGGATCCGGGTCATCAGGGAGTGCTGTCCGCTCTACGAGCCCAGTTGTTGCAATGGATGGTGGAGACCGATGATCCGGCCTTGGCCGCCATGCTCTACCAGGATAATGAAGCCTTTATGGAATACTGGATTGGGCAGCAGGAATTCGAAGGCAGCAAGATGAAGGACAGTAACCTGGGAGGCCATAGCCTGGGGCGGGGCAACCTGAATCCGGCTTTCTTCCTCACCCGCAACGATTACTACAACCTGTGGCAGGGAGAGGCGCTCGATCTCAGTGAGCGACTGGGGGTGCTGGGTAATGACTACTTTGCCGCAGAGGAGCTGGGCTTGACGGCGAGCCTGGTCCGGGATGTCAGTGGGGGCGTCCTGCAGTTGCAGTCCGATGGCAGCTTTACCTATCGGCCCGATCCGGAGTTTTATGGTATCGACAGCTTTGTCTATGAAGCCAGTACAATCCAGGGCGGCAAGTCGGAACAGGTCGAAGTGTTCCTGACCGTAGTGGGGCCCAGCGAGCGTCAGCAGGTGCTGATGTTCGATCCCTTAGATGGCGAGTCGCTGGCCCAGTGGCAGCTTAATAACGAGAACTGGGTCAAACTGCACAGCGATGGGGCGTTCGCCGGGGATACCGGGGCCATGCTGCAGAAGGGCGGAGAGATGACTCGCGCCTTTCCGCTGCAAGGCGAGCAGGGCATAGAGCTGCAGTTTATGGCGCGCAATGAGATCAAAAATGACGCAGAGTGGGCGCAGCCCGAACTGAATGTCGCCTGGTCGATTAATGGCGTGGATTACGTGCCGCTGAAGACCATTTCGGACACTCGCTGGCAGCGTGTTGCCCTGCCGTTGCCTCCGGAAGCCGAACAGGCAGGCACTGTGTGGCTGCGTTTTAGCACCAATAGTACCCTGTGGAATCAGCGCAGCTATGTGGATGAGTTGGCGTTGGTTGGCAGTGCCTCTTCAATTGCAAACAGCTCGCCGCTGTTTATGACGCCGACGCTGAACAAGTCTGGCGCTGAGGCGGGCCAGCTGTGGACCGATTCGTTGCGATTGGATGCCTACGATCCCGATATGACGGACCGACTGGTCTTTACCAAGCTGGAGGGGCCGGACTGGTTGACACTGCTGCCGGATGGTCGACTGCAAGGCACGCCAAGTCACGGAGGCAGTCATGAATTCCTGGTGCAGGTAACGGATCCCCAGGGGGCCTCCTCGTCTGCGACGCTATTGCTCGCCGTCGACGGCGAGCCCGATATCAAGACGGCTTTCTTTGTGGATGATTTCGAAGGGGAGGCGCTCGTAGGCTGGGTGGCCAATCTGGAAAACTACGCAGATATCCATGGAGCGAGTACATTCACCGGCAACAGTGCACTGCGGATGCGTAAGGAAGCGGTGGTCGAGCAGGTATTTGATCTGACGGGTCGAAGCAATGTGTCCGTTCAATATGCGCGGCGGGTGGACAACAAGTCCACAGAGCCCTTCCCGGGGCTGGCCTTGTCGGTGCACTGGTCTGTCGATGGTGAGCAGTGGGAACTGCTGGAAACCACCGAGGATACCGATTGGCTTCTAAAGCGCTTTGATCTGCCTGCCGCCGCGGATGGGGCTCCGAGCCTGAGGATACGCTTTTCGAAAAATGGGAACCTATGGAATCACAGGGCCTTTGTGGATGACTTCAGTCTGCTTGCACCTTAAATCTTAATCGCTCATCGCGACTGAGAAGGGTCGGTACCGATGCCCCGGTTCAACGGGGCATCGTTAGTCCCTCCTGGTGGCAGACTTGATCCCTTGCCGCTCTCTTCTAGCAGGCCCTGATCGCGCTGGCTGCGTTTGCGGGGATCGATAGGGACGGTCCGGTTTGGACTTTCACTGCCGGTTATCAGGGCGAAAAAACGGATGACCCATTCAATGTTCAGGATATCGCTGCGGACTTCTTATTGCTCGGTGTCGTGCGATGACAGCCCCATCCCTCAGGTAGGGAGAGTGACGAGCACCCTGGTAGCGTATCGCTGATGCCGGCCTGATAAGCCCCAAAGCCTGTCAGAAGAGGCATCAATCGTGGAAAAACAACCATCGCAACTAGCTTGGTGCTGGTCGACCGTACCTCTGTGACCAAGGACGGCTCGCCGTTGTTTATGATGCGACACGGCAGACATTCGGCGTCGAGACGGATGTGAGCCGGATCGGAGGGTTCGATGGACCTTCGTCAAAATCAGTGGACTGGATGGGTTGGTGGGGTTGGTCGATGCCGTTTGCAGGGAACCTCTCCCTGCTCGGAGGAGCCGTTATTCCGGTTTCAGGCCGCGCCCCTCAGGGCGTGAGTTCGGAGGTGATCTTTACTGTCCAGGTGGAGGGCAATGTTTGGCCGCCAGAGGGCGGGATGGATCCGTCGCCGCAAGAGGGAGGCGGTGGTGAGCATGAAGAAGAGCAACAAGCCGGTAAAGAGGCAATACCTTTGGGAACGGATGAAAACACCGAATCTGGAGATCTCTTCGGTAGTGTCTTGGGCTGGCTCGCCCTTGGGGTGATATGGGAACGACGTCGCCATCAAAGAGCCCGCAGGGGACTTTAAGTGTCATGAATTGGTGCTCTGATCCGCGACTTCGGGAAGCTCACTGCACTGGGGTAGGCTTAGGTTCGAGTGGTGCAGTCAGAGATAAGTTGATGTACTTTGCAGTAGTTATATATTCTTTATATTCAGTCACTTGTAGTGAGTCTGCGCCAGATGGCATTCGACCCAACTTCAACGGCGTTTGCCCATATCTGAACAACTTTTGACAGGCTATCCTCTTCGTACATTTAAGGAGGATAACCATGATCTCAATGATATTGGCCTTGGGCCTGATCGAAATGGAACCCGCCGTGGTTCAGTCCATGCTGCATCGATACGATCTGTCTTGCCGTGGCGATGTAAAGGTCGTGCCGAGAAACGTCAGAACGGAAGTTCGGTGTCACGGCGACCGTTATCAGATCTGGCGCGAAGATCGTTACATCAAGGTGGAAAATCAGGATGGACAGATCATCCTGCTCGCCGTGGACTGAAGTCAAAATCGATATACAGGTTCAGCCGTGCTAGGTGAAGGGAGTCACTTGTTTTCTCATGGTGGTGAAGGGGACCCGCTCCAGCACGCCGTAGCCGTCGAGCTGTCGTGCCTTGAGTTTCGTGAGCCAGGGGCTTGGCAGACCGGCGAGGAAACGGGCCGCCAGGGTGGCGCTCAGGGGATGGCCAAGCTCCCGCTGCAGTTTTTCCCGTAATGGCGCCAGCCAGTGTTGCAGCTGCTCGGCCGTAGGCAGGGCTGGCGTATTGGGTTGGGGCAGGACGGCGGCCTGGCCGCGACAGGCGGAGCAGTGGCCGCAGTGCGCGGGTGCATTGGCATCGCCGAAGTAGTGGGCCAGGGCGTGGCTGACACACTGATCGGTTTGCAGTAGTGCCAGCATCTGCTCGATACGGGCGACTTCGCTGTGTTCCTTTTGCTCAAACTGAGCCAGCAGTTGGTCGGTCAGTACGGCCAGGTCCGGCAGAGGCTGGGCGACTTGATACACCTCGGTCATCTGCTTGCTCTGCAGTTCAATCAGTTTCTGATCGGCCAGGTATTCCAGTGCGGTCAGGGCCCGGCTGCGCTCACTGCCGTAAGCCTGATGCAGTGCCTCAAAGTCCGCCTGGTACCAGGTGCGCCCCTTGGGGCTATTGGCCAGCAGGGCATCAACAAAGGCTCGCCGCTCACCCTGGAAGCGACCCAACAGCTCACTGTCACTCACCAGCAGCTTGAACTTGATCTCGGCGAAGTAGCTGTACTGAGGGGCGATCAGCCCGGCCATCTCCAAATACACCAACAGGGTACGCAGGGGCAGAGGACGGATATTGCTGGCGGTGGAGAGGGCGTTGCCCATCAGCTCCCATTGCGGCCCGGCCTGGGCGATCTCACCCAGTACCGTCTCGATCCCACTGCGCTCCGGCGTGTCGCCAAAGACGAAATTCTCCAGCACGCTGCGGTTGGCCTGGTTGGCCATCACCAGGCACTCGCTGCGCTGGCCATCCCGTCCGGCACGGCCGATCTCCTGGGAGTAGTTCTCCACGGATTTCGGCAGATCGTAGTGGATCACCTGGCGGATATCCGCCTTATCCACCCCCATGCCGAAGGCGATGGTGGCGACGATGGTATTGAGCCGTCCGGCCATAAAGCCCTGCTGGATCTGCATCCGGCGTTCATGATCCATGCCTGCGTGATAGGCGCAGGCACTGTGGCCCCCCTGCACCAGGCTATCGGCCACGGTTTCGGCGGTCTGCTGCTGGGTGACGTAGACGATGGTGGGTTGATCGCGGCGGCTGTCCAGGTATTCGGCCAGGCGGCCCAAACGCTGGTGGGGGGCGACGGCTTCGACGCTCAGATCCAGGTTGGGCCGGTAGAAGCCTGTGGTGGTGATATTGGGCTCCGGGATCTGGAATTTGGCGGCCATATCGCTGATCACCTGGGGCGTAGCCGTGGCGGTGAGCAGCAACACCTGGGGAATGCGAAACTGATGGCAGTAGGCGGGCAGCTTGAGGTAATCGGGGCGGAAGTTGTGGCCCCACTCTGAGATACAGTGGGCCTCATCCACCACCAGCAGGGAGAGCGGCACCTGTGCCAGGAAGCGGCGGAAGCGTTCGTTCTTGAGGCGCTCGACGGAGATCATCAGCACCTTGATCTGACCGTCACGCACCTGACGCATCACCGCCTGGGCTTCGTCATAGGTCTGGGTCGAGTCGATGGTGGCGGCAGGGATCCCTTTGTCCTTGAGGAACGCCAGTTGATCCTGCATCAACGCCAGCAGCGGCGAGATCACCAGAGTCAGGTTGGGCAGTGCCAGCGCCGGGAGCTGATAACACAAGGACTTGCCTGAGCCGGTGGGGAAGATCGCCGCGGCGCTTTGGCCCGCCAGCAGGGTGTGGATCACCGCTTCCTGGCCAGGACGAAATTCAGAAAATCCAAAGTGTTGTTGTAGCAGGGCGTGGGCTTGAGTCATGGGAGCCAGAGTCTGGGAAGGGGATGGAAGGAGTCTGAAGCAGAGCGCCCCACCCTGTCAAAGTGGGGCGTGTGAAAAGGGGGTTAGTGTGGCAGCAGGGTCAGAAGGGGCTCGATCTCGCGCAGCGCCAGGTAGCCGCTGAGCAGGCCGGTGATCATGGCGGGGATCCCATCTTTCCAGGTGTCGAACCTTAGGTGACAGAGCAGGGCGCCTGCCGAAACCCCCATCAGCAGCAGGGCGCCCAGTGGCACTGCGACACTGTGCTGAAACCAGAGGGCCGTGGCCCCAAGGAGCTCCGTCGCCCCCACCAGGGCCATGATGGTGCGGTTGAGGCCATACAGATGGAAGAATTCCAGCTGTTTGGTAAAGATGGCTTTTTGCCAGCCCAGCAGCTTGATGGAGCCGGCAAACAGGAAAAAGGCCGACAGCAGGAGAGTCAGAAACATAATAGATACCTCAATGAACTGGTTCTTAGCCTAGCCCTAGGTCATTATGATTAAAAATGATGACTCTTCATGGTTGGTATGAGTGATATCGATAACTTGATGGGGCTGGATCTTAACCTGCTCAAGTCACTGAATGCGTTGCTGGAGGAGGAGCATGTCGGGCGTGCGGCGGTGCGCATGCACGTGAGCCAGTCGGCGATGAGCCACACCTTGGCCCGCCTCCGGCAGAGCTTTGATGATCCCCTGTTTGTTCGCACTGGCCGGGGGCTGAGCCCGACCCCGAAGGCACAGGCGCTGAAGCAGCCCCTGTGCCAGGCGTTGGCACAACTGAGCGCGTTGCTTAAGCCCACGATCTTTGCACCGCAGCAGTGGCAAGGCCAGCTGCGTATCCATAGCCATGACTTCCTGGTGGCCGGGCCGTTGGGCAAGGCGCTGGTGCTTCTGCAGCAGGTGTCGCCACAGATGAGGCTAAAGGTCGGAACCCTGAGCTCGGAAAGCTACCAAATGCTGGACCGCGGAGAGTTGGACCTGATTGTGGCCGCAGGCCATCGGGCGCCCGGGCGTTTGTATGCGCAGCAGTGGGGAGAGGAGTGCTTGTGCTGCCTGATGGACTCTACCCATCCGGCCCTCCATGAGTGGCAGGAGGAGGCCCTGTTCCGCTATCCCCAGATCCGCTTAGGCCTAGTGGGCGAGGCGTTGGATCCGATCGCGCTTCGGGCAGTGCAGTCGGGTCGGTCAGCCCCGGTGATCCAGACCGAGGTGGGCAGTCTGGCCATGCTCCCGGCGCTGATCAAGGGCAGCCCATTGATTGGCCTGGTGCCCCTGTCGTTGGCCCAGCAGGCACAGCATCAGTATGGCCTCACCCATCGTGCCTGTCCCTTTCCCGTGGCGGATTTGCCTTTGATGGGGTTATGGCATGAGAGGCTGCATGCCGATCCCGCTCAGCGTTGGGTTCGGGCGCAACTGGCGCGGGCCTGGGACGAGCCTGACGTCCCTTGATGGCCCAGGCGAAGAGGGTTGCCCTTGAGCGCTGCTGGAACTGGATGGCGGAGTTGATCGATATAGATCAGCCCGATCTCTACTATTTTGATTGGGGCGAATGCCAGGAGCGGACGCCATGGAGCGGCACCGCAGCAATCTGATTGCCTCAAGGCGGAGCATGGTGAAGGGAGGCGGCGTTTATAGGACAGTGCAGAAGGATGGGGTAATACCAGCCTCTGTGCCAACAAGATTGAACTAGGCTTTGGGGGGCGGGCCCAGTGCCAGCTGGGTTCCGGATGTGAAGAGCCTGCTTCGCAATGCAGGGATCGCTCGTACAAGGAAGGAAATCATAATGGTTGCATTGACCACAGCTGCCGTGGCGGCTGTCTCCGTGGTGGAGACACTAAACGAACTAAACCAGTTGATTAATAGCCAAGACCCTCTGCTGGTCCGCTTCAATAATCTGACGAAGGAGATTGGCGTCAAATTTGGCGCCGTGACGGTTAGGAACAATATCGAGCCGCACGCAATGCCGGCTCCATGGATCGCACCCGGAGCCTCCAGTGATGGTCACTTTGGTGCCAGCAGTTGGACCGATGCCACACTGCGCCTGGAGTACTGGTTTGATCATCAGGGAAAGGGCTACAACCTGTTCCTCCATTATAATTGGGTCAGTAAAAACGTTGCCAACTACACCTTGCGTTTAGAGGGTAATGAGGGATCAGGGGCGCCTATGGAGTTGGTTAGTATGATAGAAGGTAACGCCTTTCGGACAGCAACCCTGATTGGCCATGGCTTCGACATCCACATCCATGCCAGCGGTAAAGTCATTGAGATGACGATGATAGAGACGACTTAAACCCCTTCAGCCAGGATCACGGTTCAGTGATCAGGACGATTGCCCCTGCCATCCATCTTGGGCCGCTCCTAAATAGCCAGGCCCCGTCATACGGCGGGGCCTGGCTATTTATCGAAAGGAAGCTTTTTGCCTGACACGAGTTCTGAGAGAAGCCCGTTCGTGTATTTGTCGTAGCAGCCGGGCCCCGTCTCGCACCAAAGTGCCATCTACTTGTTTTTGAATGCCTAGTGTTACTGACCTTGGCGCTGAGAAGCCAGCCCAAGACCATCAGTCACTGGAGAACAAGGAGCGTACTATGGGGGTCTATCAACTCAACCTGCTTCCCTCGGCCGAGCCTGGCGGGGAGGAGATCTTTCAATGGAAGCCAGGGGCGATGCCGCCCTCGGATGGGCTGCAGCCGGGGGATGTTCTGATCGTCAATGCGGAGTTTGGAAACTATTCCGGGGTGTCCGTAAATAAATATGCTCCCCTGTCGGTGGGGATCTGTGCGCCGGGGCAGCAGGGGTCGATGAAGCAACGCCTGGATGCCCCGACGACGGACAGTGTGGGTCGCCTGATCAACATCACTCCGGCTCCGGCGGCGGGGCCCAACGACTACTTCAGTCAGGCCCAGCAGTTTTCGACACAGCTGGATCGGGCAGGGCAGGTGGCGGCAAAGACCCAGCGGGTATCCATGGTGTATGCACCGGGGGACAATGTGGCGGATCAGCCGTTTGAGCTGGTGGCAGACTACGGCGATCCCCATTGTGGACAGGTACGGATCAAGGTGCGGGCAAAGGCAAAATAGCACCGCTTGTGGTCATCGGCCGGTAGATCCTGCGCCCGTCAGGTCCTACCGGCCTTATTGTTATCTTGAGGGTTAGCGTCATTCTTTGGCTTCCATCGGAAGCGTACCTCCTCACCTGTGTCTCCCTCTTGCCATGGGGAGAGCGTTAGTCGCCGAAAGCGGATCTATACTGTCGGCTCGGAGGTCGAGATCATGTGGCCAACTCTCAAGCGTGTTGTTCTGGTGATCCTGGTTGCCCTGTGTGCGTTATGGGGCTGGGGTAAGTACCAGTTTTACAGCCATCCCTATCGTAAGCACCAGGTGGTGGAACTGCCTGAGTCCGTTAGCAAAGCAAGCATTCTGGCCATGGAGCGGCATATCGCCCTGAGTCCAAGGCCGGACGATCCCTACGACTACCCTATCCCCCTCGGTGAGGTGGGTCCTGTGACCCCCCTCTATGCCGGTAACCCCCAGTACCCCTTCTTCTGTATGACCTTGTTTTCCGGCCTGGGCCAGCCCCTGGTGGACAACCTGCAGGGAGAAGGGGTGGCCGTATACCAAGAGCAGGACGGGGAGGTGGGGGATACGGTGATCGGCTACTCCAAGGACTGCCTGTTACCAACCCGATTGCATTACTACTACGCCGATGAAGCCGGCGTCATCCAGCCCCTGCCCAAAGGCGCCTTGCCGAAGGGGCTCGCCTGGCTGGAGCTCAATGGCAACAAGATCCCCGAGATCTACCGGGTAGAGAGTGGCACCATCAATCGATACCCCTATTACATCGTGATGTTAGCCACCCCTGAGCTTGAGCGTGAACAGGCCCCATACTGGGATCGACGTCTGATCTACCAGTTCCACGGTGGCAGTGGTATCGGCTTTCGTCAGGGCAGGTTGAAGGCAACCAAGGTGATCGCGAAACGTCGCGACCAGTTGATCCAGGGGGCGGCAGTGATCACCTCCACGGGCAATAAAACCTCTTACACCTACAACATGGTGCTGGCGGAGGATACGGCCAGGCGGGTCAAGCAGCAATTTGTCAGCCTCTATGGTGCACCACGCTTTACCATAGGGATCGGCGGTTCTGGTGGGGGGCTGGCCCAATACCTGCTGATGCAGAACGGAGCTGAGGTGATCGACGGGGCCCTGGCCCTCTATGCTTACCCGGACATGCTGAGCCAGACCCTGTATGGCCTGGATTGTGATCTGCTCAATACCTATTACGCGTTCCGGGCTCGGGATCCCGAACGCTGGCAGGACTTTGAGCGACGCAGTGAACTCGAGGGGCTCAATGCGATGGCGGGCTTTGCTCAACGCGCCCCCTTCCTTGAGCCGCTCAACCAGTTGCTGCGGGGGCGCTGGCCCAGTTGGCCGACGGGGTCCAGCGAATGCATCAATGGCTGGTTCGGGCTCTCCGCCCTGATCCACAACCCGCATCAGGGTTACTTGCGTCCCATGTTTTCCGAGGCGGTGCAACAGCAGACTCACTGGAGTTACTGGGAAGATCTGCATCAGGTGCTGGGACGAACCGAGGAGGGCTTTGCCCGTTCGACCTGGGATAATGTCGGGGTTCAGTATGGGCTGGTCGCCTTGCGTCGGGGGGAGTTGACGATCCCCGAATTTCTTCACCTGAACCGTCGCATCGGTGGTTGGGTGGCAGCGCCCCAGATGGCCCCGGAGTCGATCTGGGCCCCCCTGGGCAAGATCCTGCCCCTATGGCTGACCCTATGGGGACACCATAATGTCAGTGATGGCCCCCTGGCCCCCAGGACGCAGGGGGATGAGATCGCCATGGAGCGGGCCTACCGCACTGGCCAGATCTTTCTTGGACGCAACCCCTTACCTGTGATCGACTTGCGCCACTACCTGGAAGATAAGCTGGATATGCACCACCTGTCCGCCTCCTTCGAGGCGCGCTCACGGATCGATGAGTGGCATGGCCACCATGATAACCAGCTGATCTGGGTCTCCGACTATGACTATACGCCGCTGGAGGAAGCCTTCCTGGCGATGGAGCAGTGGCTCGACGCCAGGCAATTGGGGCAAGCCAGGCCGGATCATCTGGATGATCGCTGTTTTGGTAAAACGGGGCAGATCATCGCTCAGGGCGAAGGGGTATGGGACGGTGCCTGGAATGGGCGGCCTGAGGGGGAGTGTGCCAGGGTGTTCCCCAGCTATACCAACTCGCGGATCCAGTCCGGCGGCCCCTGGGCTGGTGCCATCTTCCGCTGCCAGCGGATCCCGGTCGCCCGGGCAGTTGCCTCCGGCGTTTATGGTGAGCTGGATATGCACCCCTGGTTGGCGGAGCTGGAGCGTATCTTTCCCGACGGGGTCTGTGATTACGCGGCCGGGGATCAGGCCCGGCCCGGGGATCTGGCGCCGGGGGCGTTTTAGCCAAGTGGCATGAGTAAAAAGGCCCAACCGCTAAGTCGGTTGGGCCTTTTTATTCCTGTGCGAGTGGCGGGGCAGTTAGCCGTAGCGCTTACCTGCGTAGGCCGGAGCGATCAGGTTTTGCACCGAGAAGATCTCATCGAGCTGGGCTTCGGTCAGCAGGCCGCGCTCCAGCACCACCTCCCTGACATTGCGGCCGGTCTCGGCGCAGATCTTGCCGACGATGTCGCCTTCGTGGTGGCCGATGATGGGGTTGAGATAGGTGATGATCCCGATGGAGCTGAAGACATGTTCGCGGCAGCGTTCGGCATTGGCGGTAATGCCATCGACACACTTGCTGCGCAGCGAGGCGCTGGCGCTGCGCATCAGCTTGATCGACTCAAACAGGGCCTGGCCGATCACCGGCTCCATGACGTTGAGCTGCAGCTGGCCCGCTTCGGCGGCCATGGTCACCGTCATGTCGTTGCCGATCACCTTGAAGCACACCTGGTTGACCACTTCCGGGATCACTGGATTGACCTTGGCGGGCATGATGGAGGAGCCGGCCTGGCGCTCGGGCAGGTTGATCTCCTTGAGGCCGGTGCGGGGGCCGGAGGAGAGCAGACGCAGATCGTTACAGATCTTGGACAGCTTCACCGCGGTGCGTTTGAGCGCCGCCTGCAGCATCACAAAGGCACCACAGTCGGAGGTCGCCTCGATCATGTTATGCGCCTTGATCAGCGGGCGGCCGGTGATCCGGGCCAGATGGCTGATGGCCAGCTCGCTGTAGCCTGCCGGGGTGTTGAGCCCGGTGCCGATGGCGGTGGCGCCCAGGTTGACCTCGTTGAGCAGGGCGGCGGTGTGCTTGAGGTTTTTCACCTCTTCGCGCATCAGTTCACCGAAGGCGGTGAACTCCTGCCCCAGGGTCATGGGGACGGCATCCTGCAGCTGGGTACGGCCCATCTTCAGGACATCGGAGAACTCGCCCCCTTTGGCCATAAAGGAGTGCTGCAACAGCTCAAATTCGGCCACCAGGGTGTCGATCCCCTCCAGCAGGGCGATGCGAAAGCCGGTGGGGTAGGCGCAGTTGGTCGACTGGCTGTGGTTGACGTGATCATTGGGGTTGATGTGCTGATATTCGCCTTTGGCATGGCCCATCAGCTCCAGTGCCAGGTTGGCCACCACTTCGTTGGTGTTCATGTTGACCGAGGTGCCTGCCCCGCCCTGGAACAGATCCGTCGGGAACTGATCCATACAGACTCCCTTATCGAGGATCTTATCGCAGGCGGCGATGATATGGTTGGCGACCTCGGTGGGGATCGCCAGCAGGTCCCGATTGGCCATGGCGGCGGCCTTTTTCACCTGGACCATACCCCGAATAAATTCCGGCACATCGTTGATGCTGCTGCCGGAGATCTGAAAGTTGTCCATCGCCCGCAGGGTGTGGATCCCGTAATATTGGTCGTTACAGACCTCTCGACTGCCCAGCAGATCATGTTCGATGCGGTAGCTTGGGGTGGGGGCGGTGATCTCGGGGGACAGTTCAACAAGGTCTTGCATGCAGGGATCTCATGGTGGTGACGGTGCCGTCGTAGCGCCGTCGGGCGGAGGAATTTTGTGAGGATTATAGAGAGGGGACCGTACGTCTCAGCGATCGGGATCACAAACTTGTTGTGCAAGGGGTGGGAGAGTTCCAGGATCAATCACTTGCAAAGCCATATCTGGCAGAGGATGATCCGGCCATGACTGCTGACCGCCCCCTACTGCATAAAGCCTTCTATCGTCGTGGACCGGATTACCGCCATGGCGATGACGTGACCTTCCGTGATATCAAGACACAGTTTGGTTTCGGCGGGATCACCATAGGTGCCTGGGTGACCCGGGATGAAAAGCAGATCGCCGCCAACCGGTTGTTTGATGCCCTGGCCGATCTGGCCTTTCTGCTCAATCTCTCTCCTCAGGTACTGGGTTTACGCGGGAAGCTGGATCTGGCGTTTGGCACGGGGGGACAGAAGGGGGTTCAGGCCCACTATGCACCCGGCTCTCGAACCTTGGCGCTGGCCAAGAATGCCGGGGTGGGCGCTCTGGCTCACGAGTGGTGGCACGCCTTCGATCACCATATCGCTCCCCATCTGTACCCCGCCGAGGCTACTGATCGCGGGTTGATGGCCATGGCCAGCAGCCAGTTCCTCGACGGTCGTCGGGCCATCGCCCATCCCCTCAACCGTCGACTCGAGGCTTTGATGGCCACCGTGATGCTCAGCGAGGATGGCCAGGATCGACACGATTTCGTGTGTCGCAGTGTCGCCTTGGATAGGCGCCTGGGGCGACGCTACTACAGCCTGCCCACCGAGATGATGGCTCGGGCGTTCGAGGCGGTGATCCAGGCCGATCCCCGGATCAAAAACCACTACCTGGTCAGTGGCACTCAACAAAGCGAGGCCGCCAAGGCCGGAGCGTTTCCGGAGACAGAGCATAGGGAGCGGATCCGTCTCGCCTTGCTGGCCTATTTTGAACCCCTGGGCAGGGCCGTGGGTTAAGGGCCTGGCGGCTCGGTCGGGTCGGAAGATAAATCCGGTCGCGGGGGCGAGATCAGCAAGCCGGAGCGAGGGCTCCGGCTTGGTATTCAGGCAACAGGCTTGCTGCTTGAAGCCTGTGGGTTTGTCGTCCCGTTATGCCGCCTGGGTGGGGATCTCGCCCCCGATCCCTTTCATGTTGTTTTGCGCATCCAGATACACCAGGTCGGGTTTATGCTGGCGGGCTGCCTCATCGGACAGGCCAACATAGGCACAGATGATCACCCGGTCGCCAGGGCTGGCCTTGTGGGCCGCCGCGCCGTTGACCGAGATGATCTTGGAGCCACGCTCACCTGAGATGGCGTAGGTGCTGAAGCGCTCGCCATTATCGATGTTGTAGATCTCAATCTGTTCGTACGGCAGGATCCCCGCTGCGTCCAGCAGATCCTGATCGATGGCACAGGAACCTTCGTATTCCAGCTCGGCGTGGGTGACCCGCGCCTGGTGTAATTTGCCTTTCAGCAGTGTGCGTTGCATTCCTAACTCCCGTAGATCGGCATCCGCCCACCAGGGAACGGATGTTAACAAGTTGTTTTGCGCGGTAGGGTACCAAATTAACGAGTAAGATCCACCGTCCGGTTGTCGATCAGGCGTGCTCGGCCCAGTTGAGCGGCCGCCAGGATCACCAGTTTCTGGTCGTCGGCCTGGGCAGGCTTCAGGGTGTCGGCATGGCAGATCCGGATAAAATCCGGTTCCAGGCCCGACTCCTGTAGCTGTGCTGCTGCCGCCTGTTCCAGCTTGGCGGACGAGCCGGCGCCTTCGGCCTGCAGCCGCTCGGCCAGCCACTCCAGGGTGCGCTTCAGGGCGGGTGCCCGGGTGCGCTGCTCCTGGGTGAGGTAGCCGTTGCGCGAACTCATGGCCAGGCCGTCGGCTTCTCGAACGGTCGGAACGCCGATCACCTCCACGGGCATATTCAGATCCCGCACCATGGCTCGGATCACCGCCAGTTGCTGATAATCCTTTTCACCAAAGCAGGCCAGATCCGGTTGCACCAGGTTGAACAGCTTGCAGACCACGGTCGCCACCCCGCGGAAGTGACCCGGGCGGCTGGCACCACAATGGATATTGGAGATCTCGGGAACCTCCACGAAGGTTTGTGCCGACAGGCCGCCGGGATAGAGCAACTGGGCCTGCGGGGTAAACAGCAGATCACAGCCCGCTTCGGCCAGGCGGGTGCTATCGGCTTCCAGGGTACGGGGATAGGCATCCAGATCTTCCCCCTCCCCAAACTGCATGGGGTTTACGAAGATACTGCTCACCACCTTATCGGCGCGCTGACGGGCCTGTTTGACCAGCTCAATATGGCCAGGGTGCAGATTACCCATGGTGGGGACAAAGCCCACGGTCAGGCCATCACGGCGCCATTGGCGGATCATCTGGCTCAGGCAGGTTGGGTCGGTAAAGGTTTGCATCGCGCCTCCTTTAGCTAAAGCTGTGCTCGGGCCCGGGGAAGCGGCCATGTTCCACCTCTTCGACGTAGGCGGCGACGGCGGCACGGATGTTGCCCGTGGCTTCCAGGTAGTTTTTGGAGAACTTGGGGATGTAGCCCGAGCTGATCCCCAGCAGGTCGTGCATCACCAGGATCTGACCGTCGGTGTGGGGGCCGGCACCAATGCCGATCACCGGGATGGTCAGGGCATCGGTGATCCGCCGGGCCAGTTCGGTGGGAACGCATTCCAATACGAGCAAGGCCGCACCGGCCTCCTGCAGGCGCAGGGCCTGGTCATAAATGGCCTGGGCCGCCTCGGCGTTGCGCCCCTGGACCTTGAAGCCGCCAAAGACATGAACCGATTGGGGGGTCAGCCCCAGGTGGGCACAGACAGGCACGCTGCGCTGAGTCAGGCCCTTGACCGTTTCCAGCAGCCAGTCGCCGCCCTCCAGCTTGACCATCTTGGCGCCGGCGCGCATCAACTGGCTGGCACTGTCATAGGCCTGCTCAGGCGTGGCGTAGCTCATGAATGGCATGTCGGCAATGACGAGGGCATTGGGGGCGCCGCGGGCGACGCAGCGGGTGTGGTAGGCGATATCGTCGACCGTGACCTTGAGGGTGTCGTCATGGCCCTGCAGCACCATGCCCAAGCTGTCACCGATCAGCAGGACTGGCACGCCCTGCTCTTCAAAGGCGGCGGCAAAGCTGGTGTCATAGGCGGTGAGGGAGGCAAATTTGCGACCTTCCTGTTTAAAGCGGATCAGTGTGGATGTAGTAATGCTTTCCATACAAAACGGGCCTCCGATTCAGGAAGCCCGTTATATGACAAAGTACCGACCGATTTCAATGTCCAAATGGAGGGGGAGCGTTTTTAGCTCGCCTCTCTGTTGGAGCGACCAGGCCCACTGGCCAGTGATATTGAGATAGAAGCCGCTCGCACAGGGAGGGATCGCGACTCAGCTCAGCCGATAGAGTGGCTGAGGGGGACACTGGGCCACCAGGGTCGCCAGGTGTCGACCGTCGGGAAGCACCAGTTGAGGGGCCAGCTCGAACATGGGCAGCAGGACGAAAGCACGCTCGGCCATACCGTAGTGGGGCACGGTCAGGCGTTCGCTCTCGAGCACTTGCTCACCGTACAGCAGCAGATCCAGGTCCAGGGTGCGTGCGCCCCAGCGCTCATGACGTTCCCGGCCCAGGGCGAACTCGATGGTTTGCAGGGCATCGAGCAGGCCAGTTGGCGTCAGCTCCGTATCGATGATGGCCACCGCGTTGGTGTAGTCCGGCTGTTCCATGCCCGCCATGGGAGGGCTGGTATAGAGGCCGGAGCGGTCAATCAGCTCCGTCTCAGGCAGTTCTCGCAGGGCGGCCAGGGCCCGGGCCAGGGTGGCCGGGCCGTTGCCCAGATTACTGCCCAGGCCGATAAAGCAGCGGTTCATCGCTTACTCGCCCTGGCCGCTACGTGGGCCGGAAGGCTTGCGGCGGCGGGGGCGACGGCGACGACGGTTGCCGTCACTGCCCAGGGCACGCACCATTTGGCGTTTGGCCTGCTCGTCACACTCCTGGAAGCGGGTCCACCAGCGGGCCAGCTCCAGCAGTTCGTCGTCCTGCTCCGCTTCGGCACGCAGCAGAAGGAAGTCATAGGCCGCGCGGAAGCGTGGGTGCTCCATCAGGCGGAATGCTCGAGCACCGCTGCGCTTGTCCAGACGGCCTTGTAGCTGCCAGATCTCCTGAGCCGGCGTTGTAAAGCGGCGTGGCAGAGAGACGGTTTTGCACTGCTTGCCAATGGCTTCGCCACAGGCTGCGGTGAGGGCATCGAACGGGGCAACGCCGCGCTGGCGCTTGGCCTCGGCCATCTCTTCGACCACGTACCACAGCAGGGCGGCGTAGAGAAAGGCCGGGGTGACCGGCTTGTCGGCATTGACTCGATCGTCAGTGCTTTGCAGCATCGCTTCGATCAGGCGCTCCATCTTGCCGCCGGGATCCTTGGCCAGCAGTTTCTCCTGCAGCGGGAACATGGGTTCCCACAGGCCAAACTCGCGCAGCATGCGGAAGTTGGCTTGTCCTTTACCGGACATCAGCAGTTTGAGGGTTTCCTCAAACAGGCGTGCCGGTGGGATGGTGCCCAGCAGATCGGCCATTTTCGGGATCGGCTTGGCCGCACTCTTATCCAGGGTGAAATCCAGCTTGGTGGCGAAGCGGATGGCACGGATCATCCGTACCGGATCTTCCCGATAGCGAGTGGCCGGATCTCCGATCAGGCGCAGTCGGCGGGCCTTGAGATCTTCCATGCCACCGAAGTAGTCACGGACGCTGAAATCGGCAATGTCGTAGTAGAGACCGTTGACGGTGAAGTCTCGGCGTTCGGCATCTTCATCGATGGAGCCGTAGACGTTATCGCGCAGCAGGCGACCGCTGTTGTCCTGCTTGCTGTGCTGGCCGGTTTCCTGGTGGTGACCCCGCAGAGTCGCGACCTCGATGATATCCCGGCCAAACAGAATATGGGCCAGGCGGAATCGGCGGCCGACCAGGCGCGAGTTGCGGAACAGCTTGCGCACCTGCTCTGGGGTGGCACTGGTGGCGATATCGAAGTCTTTGGGTTGGTGGCGCAGCAAGAGATCGCGTACCCCGCCGCCCACCAGGTAGGCTTCAAAACCTGCTTTATGCAGGCGATAGAGGACTTTCAGCGCATTTTCGCTGATGTCGTCGCGGCTGATCCCGTGTTTTTTGCGGGGGATCACGGCTAATTGGGCTTCGTTGGCCGCCGTTGTATCGTTACCGATAAGGCGTTTAGCCAGTTTTGTCAGGCGCTTAAGAATGGGACACCTCGTCAGTTTCTGCCTGGTTCTGAACGCGCAGGGTAATATGTGAAAATAGGCGCGTTGATTCTGGCGCGCAATGATATACCAAGGCTGGTTAAATGATAAGCCGGATTGCGTTGTCAGCCCCAGATCATGAGGGGTTCCGGCAAGTCCGTCTCAGCTTAGCGGTGAGATCCCCGGGGCCAGCAGGTGGCGCTGCCTCGGGATCGAATCGAGCCGAAAGTGGGCAACGGCGTAGGCGAGCTGCTCCTGAGCTGGTGCTGTCACCAGGGACTCGGGCAGGGGCTGGCCAAGGAATGTCAGGGCTTGAGCCAGTTGGGTGCTGACGGCCCTCGGTGCCAGGGCCGGGGCATGGTTCTGCTTTGAGAGCTTTTGCCCGTCGGCCTGCACTGCCAGGGGAAGATGGAGAAAATCTGGTGCTGTCCACCCCAGCTGGCGGTAGAGTGACACCTGACGCACAGTGGCTTCCAGCAGATCGTTGCCGCGTACCACTTCGGTGATCCCCTGATCATGATCATCCAGCACCACGGCCAGTTGGTAGGCGTAAAGACCGTCCCGTCGCTTGAGAATAAAGTCTTCGGCGGCGAAGGCAGGATCTGTGCTGATCTCGCCCAATAGGCGATCATTGAAACGCGCCTGGGCCACCTGGTTCTTGAGGCGAATGGCGCTTCCTTCAGCATTCAGGCACCGGTTACGACAGTGGCCGTCGTAGATCCCACCGATCCCCTTGATCCGCTTCCGGGTGCAGTCGCAGTAATAGCAGGTGTTTTGCGCCAGCAGCTGGGTCAGCACCTGTTCGTAACGATCATGGCGCTGGCTCTGGTAGAGCACACTGCCATCCCAGTGGAGGGCAAAGCGCTCCAGGGTGCGCAGGATCTCATCGGCGGCGCCGGGGACCTCCCGGGGCGGATCCAGATCCTCCATCCGTACCAGCCACTGTCCACCCTGGTGGCGGGCGCGCAGGTAGCTGCCGACGGCGGCGACCAGGGAGCCGAAGTGGAGTGGGCCGGAGGGGGAGGGGGCAAAACGGCCGATATAGGCCGACTCTTGGGTGGTGGACACGATCAGCTTCCGTGGTCTCTGGATGGTTCGGCATCTAAGGTGCCAGGTGTGGATCAAAAACGGGAGGCACAGCCTCCCGTTTTACACTCCAGGGTGGGATTAACCCACCATCTGTTTTTCTTTGATCTCAGCCAAGGTCTTACAGTCGATACACAGATCGGCAGTGGGACGAGCCTCCAGGCGACGGATCCCGATCTCAATTCCACAGGAGTCGCAGAAACCGAAATCGTCTTCCTGGACTTTCACCAGGGTTTTTTCAATCTTCTTGATCAGCTTGCGTTCCCGATCTCGGGTACGCAGTTCCAGGCTAAACTCTTCTTCCTGAGCAGCACGGTCGACCGGATCCGGGAAGTTGGCCGCTTCAT
Source organism: Ferrimonas sp. YIN67 (assembly GCF_057219095.1). Lineage (NCBI taxonomy): Bacteria > Pseudomonadati > Pseudomonadota > Gammaproteobacteria > Alteromonadales > Ferrimonadaceae > Ferrimonas > Ferrimonas sp. YIN67. The sequence goes on along the minus strand of NZ_JBXVVJ010000007.1, from coordinate 114,774 downwards.
CCTGCATATGGTGCAAGGTGCGATCCACTTCTTCACGGAGCTGGTTGCGCCAGGCTTCCAGGATGGTTTTGAAGTGAGCCAGTTGCTTCTCGTTCATGTATTCCTCACCGGCACTTTCGCGGTAAGGCTCCACGTTGGCGTAGGCCAATACGCCGATTTTCTTTGTCTTGCCCTGCGGCATCAGGCGTCTCCTGTTACTAAATACGAGAGGCAATCCTCTGATTGGGGCGGTATCTATATCAGATGGATCCCGTTTGCGCAAATCCTTGCAAGCCAGATTGCTAGCTAGAACAAACCCGGGCTGCTGTATAGCACGTGGTGGGTGTTCAAACAATCTTACTTGAGTCGGTTGTGGCGCGTTGTTCGGCCGACTATTCCGAATTAAGCCGTACGGGCAGCCGGACCGTTGGCGTGATCGCTTCTGAACTCATCTCACAGCTCAAGGCATAAAAGGCGACGCCAGCCTGGGCGGCCTGTTGGCACAATTGTGCGTATTGAGCATCGATATGCGCCGCCGGAGCCACACTGCGGATCCCACTGTGAGGTACGATAAACAGGATCGCCGCCCTGTGACCCTGGGCTACCATAGCCATCAACTCCCGAAGGTGTTTTTGTCCCCGGCTGGTCACGGCATCGGGGAAATACCCCTGACCACCGTCACCCAGTAAGGTGACACTTTTCACCTCTACGTAGCAATCCTGCTGATCTTTATCTGTTAATAACAGGTCGATACGACTGTTCTCCTCACCGTAACGCACTTCCCGGCGGATCGTCTGATAGCCCTCCAGTTCGGGCAGCAGCCCCGCCCGGATCCCCTCCTCGGCCAGATCGTTGGCTCGAGTGGTGTTCACCATAATACGGTGACCGGCCTGGGTCTGGATCCATTCCCAGGTACAGGGATATTTTCGCTTAGGATTCTTGGAGTCGGAATACCACGCGATCCCTCCTGGCTCTGCACAGCCTGTCATGGCGCCCGTGTTGGGGCAGTGCAGGGTGATCTCTTCGCCGTCGGACAGACGGATGTCAGCCAGGAAGCGCTTGTAGCGCTTGAGCAAAGTGGCGGATTGCAGGGGAGGAAATTTCATTGCTTCTCTTCTTCGTACCGCAGGGGAGGTCACTCTAGCACAGGGGGCAGGGCACCGCGTTGGCCGCAAAGGAAAAGGGAGGGGACAGGATGCTGTGCTGACAGAAGACAGAAGACAGAAGACAGAAGACAGGACGCTGCGCTGGCAGAATACAGAATACAGGAAGAGCGAAGCGCTGCTTTTCCTGCCTTTCTCTGTTCCCTTAATTGCAGAAGACAGGACGCTGCGCTGACAGAATACAGGAAGAGCGAAGCGCTTCTTTTCCTGCCTTTCCCTGTTCCCTGCTTTTTCTGTTCCCTGTTCCCCGGCGCCCCGGCTCTGTCTCCCGCACTCTGTCATGAGGGTGGTACACTCCATGGCATAGCAAAAGAAGACCATCAAGGAGATGAGATGAGCAGTCGACTGAATGTTGCACTGAGTGATGAGCGTGCCGCGGCCCTATGGGGCAAGAGCAAGATCAGCTATGTCGGGGAAACCGCCACCCTGCACCTGGCCCAGGTGGATGATTGGGGACGGGCAATCCAGGCGGCGGCACGTAAGTTGACCACTCAGGGGATCCGTGACGTGAGACTGACCGGCGAAGGTTGGACCCGTCAGTTGCAGTGGCGTTTTGCTTGTGGCTTTGGCGAAGCGATGGAGCCGGGCACCATCGAGTGGGCCAGTGATGCCGAGCAGTTGGAGGCACAAAGGGATGCCGCGTTGTGGCTCAAGTCCCTGACCCATGCCAGCCCCGAGGCGCTCAGCCCGGAAGTGTTGGCCGATGAGGTGGCCGAACGCCTCTCCGCCTTGGCGCCTGAGCACATCACTTCCCGACGCATCGTCGGTGATGCCTTGCTGGCGGCCGGTTGGGTCGGGATCCACGGTGTGGGCCGTGGCAGCGATCGTCCTCCCGTGCTGCTGGAGCTGGATTACAACCCGACCGGTAAAGCGGATGCGCCGGTGTCCGTGGCCCTGGTGGGCAAGGGGATCACCTTCGATTCCGGCGGTTACTCCCTCAAACCCTCGGCCGGCATGGTGACCATGAAGTGTGACATGGGCGGAGCGGCGACGGTGGCTGCGGCGCTCAAGCTGGCGATCCGCCGGGGCCTGACCAAGCGGGTCAAGCTGTTCCTCTGTTGCGCCGAGAACCTGGTCTCCGGTCACGCCTACAAACTGGGCGACATCCTGCACTATAAGAACGGCACCAGCGTGGAGATCGTCAATACCGATGCCGAGGGGCGGTTGGTGCTGGCCGATGGTCTGTTGGCGGCGAACGAGGCCGGTGCAGAGCGGATCATCGATGCGGCGACCCTGACCGGTGCCGCCATGACCGCCGTGGGCAGTGACTACAATGCGCTGTTTTGTGCCGATAACGGGGCGGCCAACGAGGCCCTGGCAGCGGCCGAAGCGGTGGATGAAGGGCTGTGGCGTCTGCCCCTGGCCCCCTTCCATGCCGATAAATGCAGCTCGGTCTTTGCCGATACGGCCAACAGTGTGTCACTTAAAGGTGGCGGTGCCGGGGGGGCGTCCAATGCGGCGGGTTTCCTCAGCCGCTTCGCTGGCACCCCGGCCAAAGGTTGGATCCACCTGGATCTGGCGGGCAGTTATGTCGGGGCCAATGGCCTCAACCATGAAGGGGCCACCGCTTTGGGCATGCTGACCGTGGCGGAGCTGCTGCGCCACGCCTAACCGCCCGCGTAAGATTGAAACGCCGGAGCCTCGCTCCGGCGTTTTTGCGTTGATTGCCTCGCTCTTTAGCGAGTAAAGGGCGGTAAGCTTCAGACCGCAAGCCGTAAGCGGCAGGCCGCAAACCGCAAGCTACAAGCTGTAGGCCGTAAGCCACAAGCCACCTGTCGCTTCTGGCTTGTCGCCTGTCGCCAGTGCCGCTTCCCGCCTGTCGCTTATCTCAGGGCCGCCAGGCCCGTACCGCGCTCTTAGCTTGCCGCCTGACGCTCGTCGCATGTGGGATGTCAGATTACGTCGCTGCGCGACTAATCTAACCTACGGGGCTTGTCGCTTGTGGGATGTCAGATTACGTAGCTGCGCGACTAATCTAACCTACGGGGCTTGTCGCTTGTGGGATGTCAGATCACGTCGCTGCGCGACTGATCTAACCTACGGAGCTTGGGGATCGTCGCTTGTCGCCTGACGCTCGTCGCATGTGGGATGTCAGATCACGTCGCTGCGCGACTAATCTAACCTACGGAGTTTGGGGTTCGTCGCCTGCCGCTGGCCGCCAGCCAGGCGTCGTTAACGCCGCTGCGTTCTCGTCGGATACTAGGTTTTTTTCCACCGTTTCAGACAGTGGTATTCCACCCCGCCGGGGCCCGCCTCCGAGAGCATCAGTTCGACACAGGGAGGCGTCAGGACGATGGGGGAGTCCAGCTGGGGTGGGGAGGAAGGCAGACCGTTTGCTCGGCGAAACAGGGTGAGGTGAGGCCTGAACCCAAGGCGGCTGCTATGCAGGCCGTGTTGGTGCGCATCCTGCTGCAGCGCCGTGGCCAACCGGCCCAGGGCGATCGGCGTACGACGGGCGGCCAGGACAATGGCGCCGGGCTTAGGCCAATACTGCAGGGTGTCCAGCTCGAGATGCAGAGCCGGCGGGGTGAGATCCGCCCAGCGAGCCAACAGCTGGGCCTTCTGTGCGGCGGTCACCGGGCCAAGAAAGGCCAGGGTCAGGTGCAGGTTGGCCGCGGGTACCATGCGGCCCACCACGCCGGCCTGGGCCAGTTGGCTCTGCAGTTTTAGCAGGGCCAGCTGGGTGGTGCGGGGCACCGGCAGAGCAAAGAACAGTCGTTGTGCCATGTGAACCGAGTCTCCTGTGCCGATCTGAGCGTGGGGGAGTGGGAAGATTGGACTGGGCGGATCAGGCCAGTAAACTGTCGGCCTGTTTGATTGAATGAGCCCGCATCTTGTCCACTTTGCCCATTGAAGATCTGTTTGATCCCATACGTCACGCGCTGAAAAGCCATAACCAGCTGATCTTACAAGCTCCGACCGGTGCGGGGAAGTCTACTGCCCTGCCCTTGGCGATGCTGGGCTGGTCGCAGATCGACGGCAAGATCCTGCTGCTGGAGCCAAGGCGCCTGGCGGCCCGCATGATCGCCCGCTACCTGGCGGCCCAGTTGGGGGAGAAAGTGGGGCAAACCGTGGGCCTGCGGGTGCGTGGCGAGACCCAGGTGTCGAAACAGACTCGATTGGAGGTGATCACCGAAGGGGTGCTGACCCGAATGATCCAGTCCGATCCCGAGCTGGAAGGGGTGTCGCTGATCCTGTTCGATGAGGTGCATGAACGTCACCTGGCAACGGATCTGGCCCTGGCCCTGGCCTTGGAGGTGCAGGGGGGGCTGAGGGAGGATCTGAGCCTGATGCTGATGTCGGCCACCCTGGAGGGGCAACCCCTGGCCCAGCTGTTGCCCGAAGCGGCGTTGCTGGAAAGCCAGGGGCGCAGCTACCCGGTGTCGGTGGAGTATGTGGCTCCGGCCAACCAGCAGTTCTGGCTCAATGATCTGGTGGCCCAGGTGCGGCGTCAGCTGGCAACACGGGAGGGCAATATTCTGGTGTTTCTTCCCGGCATGGGGGAGATCCGTCGCGTCGCCGAACTGCTGGCCCAGGGGCTGCCTGCCAAGGTTCAGGTGTGTCCCCTCTATGGTCAACTGGCCCCGGCGGAGCAGGATGCGGCGGTACAGCCGCCCCCGGCCGGGCAGCGTAAAGTGGTGCTGGCCACCAATATTGCCGAGTCCAGCCTGACCATCGAGGGGATCTCCGTGGTGGTGGATGCCGGGCTGCAGCGCCGGGCGGGTTACAACCTGCGCACCGGCCAGACCCGGTTGGAAACGGCACGGATCAGCCGGGCGGCGGCCGCACAGCGCGCTGGCCGGGCAGGGCGACTGATGCCGGGCCACTGTGTCCGGTTGTGGAGTGAAGCGATGCAGCAGGGGCTGGCGGAGAGCGAGACGGCGGAGATCCAGCGTGCCGATCTCACCGCCCTGGTGCTCGAGCTGGCGGCCTGGGGCAGCAGTGCGGCGGAGCTGGCCTGGCTGACACCGCCACCGGATAACGCCCTGGGCAAAGCCCAGCAACTGCTGGGCCAGTTGGGACTGCTGGATGACAAGGGGCAGATCACCCCGCTGGGCCGTCGCGTCCACGAGCTGGGGGCGGATCCCCGTCAGGGTCTGATGCTGCTGAGGGCAGCCGAGTTGGAGGGGGAGCTTCCCGGGGCCCTGAAGCTGGCCTGCCTGGTGGCGGCGGTGATCGAGGAGGGGGATCCCCTGCGCGGCCGGGATCTCGGGGCGGATCTGGGCCGTCGGCTGAGTGCCGCCGATTCCGGTCGCCACGGCCAGATGGCGCAAAAGTGGTTCCGTCAGTTGTCGTCCCGTTGCCGGGCGCGGCCGGTCGCCGCACACCACAGTGAGGCTGGCCTGCTGCTGGCGTTGGCCTATCCGGATCGTATCGGCCAGTGTCGGGATCAGGGCTTGCGTTATCAGTTGTCCAACGGCAGCGGTGCCACCCTGAAGGAGCAGGATCCTTTGCTGGGCACCCCCTATCTGGCGGTGGCGGATCTGAGTGAGCGGGCCGGTCGCAGTGATGGCCTGATCTTCCTGGCGGCCGAGCTGGATCTGGCCGCCCTGGAGCGGGTGGCTCCCCACCTGTTCTCGCGCCACAGGGAGGCCAGGTATGATCGCAACAGCGGGGTGCTGCGGGCCGAGCGGCAGAGTCGGTTGGGGGCCCTGGTGGTGGCTCGAGAGGCGCTAACGGATCTGCAGCCGGAAGATCATTTGTCGGCGCTGCTGGCGGAGATCCGCCGTCGAGGGCTGGATTGCCTGCCCTGGACAGAGCGGAGTCGCGCCCTGCAGAAGCGAGTGATGCTCGCCAGGCACTATCTGGCCGATCAGGCCTGGCCGGCTCTGGATGATGCCAGCCTGCTGGCGTCTCTGGAGGAGTGGCTGGCGCCCTATTTGACCGGCATTACCCGGTTTGCCGCGCTGACCAAACTGGACCTGTATAACTTATTGAAAAACCAAATTGATTGGTGTCTTCAAGGGGTGCTGGATGAAGAGTTGCCAGAGCGGTTGACGGTACCGACGGGATCACAACTGGCATTGCAGTACCAGGAGGAAGGCGTCAGACTGGCGGTCCGAGTGCAGGAGATCTATGGCCAGAGTGCCACGCCGAGACTGGCTCGGGGCCAGTTACCTGTGACCCTGGAGCTCCTCTCTCCGGCCCGTCGGCCTTTGCAGATCACCGAAGATCTGGCCGCTTTTTGGCAAGGAGCCTGGCAGGAAGTGAAAAAGGAGATGCGGGGACGTTATCCCAAGCATTTATGGCCGGACGATCCTGCCAATACCCAGCCGACCCGAAGAATCAAGAAACACAGCTAAGAGAGTTTGACGTCGATGGCAAAGCGCCCTTCCGCGGAGAAGCCCAACTCCTCCAAAACACGCAAGGCTAAAGGAAAGGCCCCGGCGAAGCGCAAGGCAGCAAACAAGCGCTTCGGTGCCCTGCGTCCCCTGTTGAAGCTGGGGGCTAAACTGATGCTGGTGTTGCTGGCGGCCATGGCCCTCTATGGGGTCTACCTGGACAGCCAGATTGCCCGTAAATTTGAGGGGCAGAAATTTTTCCTTCCGGCTCAGGTGTTTGCTCGACCGATGTCGATCTACCCCGGCGCCCCCATCACCCATGGCCAGCTGAAAGATGAACTGGCGCTGTTGGGGTACCGCAATACCGGACGAGTCAGCCGTGAGGGGGACTTTGGTGTGGCGGTGGATCGCATCGAGATCTTCCGTCGGGCCTTTGATGGGCCCAATGGTTTTGAGGGTGCCAACCGGATCATGGTGCATTTCGATCAGAACCGGATCAGTCGCGTTGTGCGGGTGGCGGATCAGCGGGACATGGGCTTTGTTCAGCTTGAGCCCCTGTTGCTGGATCGGATCCTGACCGGTGAGACCGAAGATCGCCTTTTTGTGCCCAGAGTGGAGATCCCCGAAACTCTGGTCGCGGCGCTGCTGCGTACCGAAGATCAGGAGTTTTATCATCATCACGGGGTCTCCGTCAGTGGGATCCTGCGGGCGGCTGTGGTTAACCTGCGGGCCGGGCGCACGGTGCAGGGGGGCAGTACCCTGACCCAGCAGCTGGCCAAGAACTTCTTTCTGACTCGGGATCGCACCTACATCCGCAAGGCCAACGAGGCCTTGATGGCGCTGATCATCGATTTCCGTTACCCCAAGGATGAGATCCTTGAGGCCTACCTCAATGAGGTCTACATGGGCCAGGATGGGGCGATCGCCGTGCATGGTGTCGGCCTGGCGGCCTGGCACTACTTTGGTACCCCGCTGGATGAACTCAATCTGGCCCAGCAGGCGCTGCTGGTGGCGATGATCAAGGGGCCCAGCTACTACAACCCCTGGCGCTACCCCAAGCGTGCCGAGCAGCGAAGGGATCTGGTGCTCAAGCTGATGCTTGAAGAGGGGATGATCAGCGCCAGCGACTACGAGGATAACGCGACGTTGGGTTTGCAGCTGCGGGATCCCAACTGGCGCCAGCGTCATAAGCTGCCGGGGTTCCGTACCCTGATGCAGCGGGAGCTGGCCGACCGTTTTGGCGACAATGTGCTTCACGAGTCCGGCCTTCGGGTTTACACCACCCTGGATCCCCTGGCTCAGCAGGCGGCCGAAACCGCGGTGCGTGAGGGGATGGCTCAGCTGGGCCAGGCTCGTCAGGACGATCAGTTGCAGGCAGCCATGGTGGTGGTGGATCGCTACCAGGGTGGGGTGTTGGCCGTGGTGGGGGACAAGGATCCCAACTACAAAGGGTTCAACCGGGCGCTGGATGCCCGTCGGCCGGTGGGCTCTGTGCTCAAGCCCCATGTCTACCTGACGGCCCTGGCCGCGCCGGAGCAATATAACCTGAGGACGTCGCTTAAGGATGAGCCCATCAGTATGCAGAGCAGTGCCGGTCAGGTGTGGGAGCCGCAAAACGTCGACAAGGCGTTTCGTGGCGAAGTCCCCCTGATCGACGCCCTGGTCCACTCCTATAACGTGCCCACGGTGAACCTGGGCATGGAAGTTGGGATGGATGCGGTGATCTCCACCCTCTACAAGGCGGGCTGGCAGGACCGCCTGCGGCCCAACCCGGCGCTGCTGCTCGGCGCCCTGGGTGCCAGCCCACTGCAGGTGGCCCAGCTGTACCAGACCCTGGCCGACGGGGGGCGCTACCGTGAGCTGTATGCCATTGGCCATGTGCTCAACCGCGAAGGGGAACGACTGGTAGAGCAGAAGCCACCCTCTGAGCAGGTGCTGTCCGCTTCCGCGGCCTGGCTGACCAACCACGCCCTGGTGGAGGTGGTGAAACGGGGAACGGCGGCGCGACTGCAGCGCCAGTATCCCCGCATTACCCTGGCGGGCAAGACAGGGACCACGGGGGAGGGCCGGGATGCCTGGTACGCCGGGTTTGACGATAGGGACGTAGTGGTGACCTGGGTGGGGCGTGACGACAACAGTGCCGCCGGGCTTTACGGCAGCTCTGCAGCGCTGCCGCTCTACCAGCGTTACCTGGCCGAGCGTGAGCCCCTCTCCCTGGTGCTGACCCCACCGCCTCAGATCACCGAGGGCTACTTTAATGGCGCCGGTGAGCCGGTGGCGTCGCGCTGTCGGGGAGCGGTTGCTGCGCCAACCGACCGGCAGAGCTGGCCCGATCCCTGGGGCTGTGGCAGTCGCACCTCCGACAAGCCAGGTGAAAAAAGAAACTGGTTTGAGCGGGTGCTGGGATTGTAAAAATGGGGCCGAAAGGCCCCTTTTTCTATCGCGATACCGGTTGATGTCAGGATGAGCGGTGGACGCCCTCCTTTCTATGGCTATGTTCTGTTTCTTGTTGTTTCTCAGCTCCGAATGCCTGTCCCTGTTTCTGTCCCTTGCCCTTGCCCTTGCCCTTGCCCTTGCCCTGCCCCTTGCCCCGGTGCCGTTTTCGCCTTTCTCAATCATGGATTCAACTCAGGATTTTTCCATGCACTCAAATGGCGCATAGGCCTGTGCATCCGCACGCTTTTGGTGCTTGGCTCAGGAAAGTTTCGCGTCATTTTTGAGCGTGGCTATAGAGCAGAGAGGAGCCGAGCATGGTCGTTCTGGGTTTCTGTGGCAGGGGAGCTTAGGTTGGACAGGTTCTGCGGACAGTGTCGAACGGTGGCGATGTTGTGATTATGTTGTTGTTTTTTAATGTTGTCTTTTGCCGTTGGGGTTGAGCGTGCGGACCCAGCCTGCATGACCGTCTGGGTCTGGTGCAGGGCTCTGCACCGAAATGGTTTTCGCGCTTGGGAGAGAGTTGGTCTGAGTTTTGCTCAGTTGCTCCGACACAGAGCCCAGATACAGAACAAAGAGGTCCAGACTCAGGGCATTAAAGCCAACTGGCCTCATTGACAAAGGGGCCCTTGGGACATGGAAGCGGTAAGCGAAAGAGGACAGTAGTGGAAAACATCAATAATGCAGTAGCAACTCTGGTTCAGAGCTCCAATACCCTGTTTATTCTATTAGGCGCCATTATGGTGCTGGCGATGCACGCCGGGTTTGCCTTCCTGGAGGTGGGCACGGTGCGCCATAAGAATCAGGTCAATGCCCTGGTCAAGATCATCACGGATTTTGCCGTTTCAACCCTGGCCTATTTCTTTATCGGCTACCAGATCGCCTATGGCATCGACTTCTTCTCCAGTGCCGCAGATCTGACTCAACACCATGGCTATGAACTGGTGAAGTTCTTCTTCCTGCTGACCTTTGCGGCGGCCATCCCCGCCATCGTCTCCGGCGGTGTTGCCGAGCGCGCGAAATTTTATCCCCTGCTGATCGCCTCGGCCCTGATCGTGGGCCTGGTTTATCCCCTTTTTGAAGGGATGATCTGGAACGGTAACTATGGCTTCCAGGCTTGGCTGGAGGCGCAGTTTGGCGCCCAGTTCCATGATTTCGCCGGCTCCGTGGTGGTGCATGGGGTGGGGGGCTGGATCGCCTTTGCCGCCATTTTGCTGTTGGGCTCCCGTAATGGCCGTTATCGCAATGGTCGTGTGGTCGCCTTCGCTCCGTCCAACATTCCCTTTCTGGCGGCGGGAGCCTGGGTGCTGACCGTCGGCTGGTTTGGTTTTAACGTGATGTCGGCCCAGACCCTGGATGGGATCTCCGGCCTGGTGGCGGTGAACAGCCTGATGGCGATGGTGGGGGGCACCGTGGTGGCCATGCTGGTGGGTAAGCGGGATCCCGGCTTTATCCATAACGGTCCGCTGGCCGGCCTGGTGGCGGTTTGTGCCGGCTCGGATCTGATGCACCCCATGGGTGCCCTGGTGGTCGGTGGGGTTGCCGGAGGCCTGTTTGTCCTGATCTTTACTTTGGCACAAAACAAGTTGCCACGGTTTGACGATGTGTTGGGGGTCTGGCCACTGCACGGCTTGTGCGGTGTCTGGGGCGGCGTGGCCGCCGGGATCTTCGGCTCTGAGGCCCTCGGGGGGCTGGGCGGCGTCTCTCTTGCCGCCCAGTTGATCGGCAGCCTGGCGGGGGTCGTGGTTGCCGTGGTTGGGGGCTTCGTGATCTACGGGGCGGTTCAGCTTGTCAGTGGCCTGCGACTCAGCGCCGAGGATGAATTTCAGGGGGCGGATCTGGCCATTCACAAGATCGGTGCCACCTCCGACGAACGTTAAGTCTCGAGATAGGCTTCCCAAACGGCGCTTCGGCGCCGTTTTTGTTGCGCAGACGGGCATTTTTCAGGAGCATCGCGCCTGACGCCTGTTTGTGATCACGGCATAACCGAGTGCACGACGCTTGGCGAAGCGACGGAAACAGGAAATACTAGTGAGCGGGCCCGTTGCAGCGGGCCGGCTCTTTTTGTTTTTTAGAGGACACGATGGCCAAACGGATCATCTGTATTGATACGGAGCTGAGTTGCTGGGACGATCCCGAGTTCCAGAAGGCTCAGACCCTGGAGATCTTCCAGTTCGGATTGGCGGAGATCGACGTCGACACCCTGACCATCGCCCGTACCGGCAGTTACTACATCACCAATACCCGGCATGAGGTCAGCAAGTTCTGTTACCAGCTGACCGGGATCGGTCAGGCGACCCTGGATAAGCGCGGTATGCCCCTGGATCAAGTGGCCCGGCTGCTCAAGGAGAAGTGGGGGGTGGGTCAGCGCTGGAATGCCATGCTGACCTGGGGTGATGAGCGGGCCTGGATGGAGCCGGACTTTGTCGCCAAGGGGGTCGCGTATCCGTTCCACAACGGCTTGATGAACCTGGCGGATTACTACCGGTTCAGTTTCTGTGCCAGCAAGCGGGAACGCGCTTCGCAAAAGAGTGCGGCCGCCAAGTATGGCGTCGAGCTGGCCCAGCCTCAGCATGATGCCGAGGCGGATGCCATCACCCTGGCCCGGATCACCATCGCCATGATCAAGGCCGGGGAGCTGTTTCCCGCCCTCAAGGGCGATTGAAGGATCGAGATCCGGTTGTTGGCCCATGGGGGCAGCCGGTTCGGCCGCCCGATTTGGGCGCAAAGGCACCGTAAAGAGTTGTGTTCAGGCGGGCGAAGGTCGCCTGGAATAAATTGCCATGGCCAGTCCCTCCATTCTTGATGGGCTGGTGTTTATTTTTTGGGGTAATCAAAGATGTACGATGACCAGCAACGCCTAGCCATTCGGATCTCCCGCTTGGTGGGGGCCCTATCCACCGGCGTTTACGAGCGGGATCGCGCCTTTAAACTCTGTCTGTTGGCGGCGCTGACCGGCGAGAGTGTGTTCCTGCTGGGCCCGCCGGGGATCGGGAAATCCCTGGTGGCACGCCGCATCATGCATGCCTTCGAGGAGGGGGGCGCCTTTGAATACCTGATGAACCGCTTCTCTACGCCGGAGGAGTTGTTTGGCCCCCTGTCGATCCAGGCCCTTAAGGACGAGGGGCGCTATGTGCGTCTGACTGAGGGCTATCTGCCCGAGGCCAGCGTGGTGTTCCTGGATGAGATCTGGAAGGCGGGCCCGGCGATCCTCAACACCCTACTGACCGTGGTGAACGAGAAGGTTTACCGCAATGGCAACCAGACCCTGAAGGTGCCGATGCGCCTGCTGATCACCGCCTCCAACGAACTGCCCGATGGCGACTCCAGCCTGGAGCCACTGTACGATCGCATGCTGCTGAGGGTTTACGCGGATCGGGTGTCCCAGAAGCAGCACTTCAAGGTGATGGTGAACGACAGCGCCGACATGTACGCGGATCCCGTGCCCAGTGATCTGAAGATCACCGAGGCGGAATACGGCGACTGGCAGCAGGGGGTGAAGGCGGTCAGCCTGCCCGACAGTTGCTTCGAGAAGATCTACCAGCTCAAGATGCTGGTGGAGGAGCGCCAGGAGGAGCACCCGGAGCTGGATCTCTATATCTCGGACCGGCGCTGGAAAAAATCGGTCTCGCTGCTCAAGGCCAGCGCTTTCTACAACGGCCGCATGACGGTTTCGCCCACGGATATTCTGATCCTGCGCAACTGTCTGTGGCGGGATCTGCCCACCCGCGAATTGGTGCAGACCGCCATGAGCCAGTATGCCCGGGAGGTCGCGTTCGATCAGAGCGAGATCCGCCAGCAACTGCTGTTCCTGCACGCCGAGCTCGATCGGCTTGGCGCCCTGCGGGCGGATGCCCTGACGCCGCGTACGGTGAAAACCAATGGTCTTCGCGGTGAACGGGTTGAGCTGGATCTCAATGAGGCCAACCTGACCAACCGGGCCGGGGTGGGTGAGATGGTGGTGCTGTTGCCACTGACCGGTCAGAGCCCGATGCATGCCGATCTGGATGAGCCGACGCTGCAGGTGCAGATCGCCGCCAGTGAGCTGCAGAAGCTGGTGGCTCAGGGAGGCGGGACGGTCCCAGGTTTTATCAATGATCACGACAAACAGAGCTATGCCATCAAGGTGGGGTTGGATGCGGAGCATCGTCTGGTGCTCAAGGATGTGGCCAACCGTGAGGTGCTGGTGGCGGCCCTGGGACCCTGGCCGGTCAGTCGCCTGACCCGTCAGGAGTGGCAAGATACCCTGGATGAGATCGGCAGCGCCGTGGGCAAGCTGGAGCAGAAGCTGCAGGAGCAACGGACTCTGTTTAATCGCACCGTGCCCCACAACTTCATCGATACGGATCTGACCGATATGGTGCGGGAGAGCCTGGATGAGCTGGCCGAGCAGATGTTGGCTCTGCGTCAGGGGATGGCCGAGGGCGCACGCCTGTGGGACACCATAGTGAGTGCCTACGATGCCCAGTGAGGCGGGCGGCTTTCAGCCCTCTCCGGTGGATCGCGCCGCGGCCGATCCTGGCCACCAGATCGCCCTGGGCGGTCTGGTGGGACGTCTGGTCAAGGAGCGACGGGATCAGATCCGTAGCCAACTCCAGCAACAGCGACCCGGCCAGAGCAACGGCCTGGTTCGGGCGCTGGATGATGAGCTGAACCGGTGGGGCCATCAGCTTGAAGCGGTGCTCAAGGGGCAGCCTCTGCCTCCCAAGGCGCGTCGGGAGATCACCCTGCTGGAAGTGGCCCGGGATCAGGACGTGGCCCAGTTCCTGGCGGAGCTGGATGCGGTGCGCCTGCAGTTGATTGGACACTCTCCCATGGCTGAGGAGCTCGCCCGCTTTGCCCAGGAGTTGAAGGGATTACCGAGCCACCGTCAGGCGGCGGCCAAGGAAGCCTTTCTGGATCAGTGGCAGAGCAGCCTGGAGCATCGCTATCTGGCGGATCAGCTAGGGATGCTGGACAAGCAGCGTCAGCAACTGCTCGAAGATCTGTACAAGCGGATGGAGGGCGCCGAGGCGTTGAGCGAGCTGATCCCCGTGGATACTCCAGGGGAAGCCGGGCGCCTGTGGGATATGGCCGATGTGGCCCTGTCCCAGCGCCAGCGGCGGGATCTGGGTCAGCTGGCCAACTGGCTCAGCCGCCAGGCGCAGATCCAGACCCTGGCCGCCGAGCTGGGTAAGATGGCTCATGCCGCCAATGCCGGGCGGGTGCGCCGGGTTAAGGAAGCTTCGCCCAAGCGGGAGGTGCGGCCCAGCCCGTTGCCAGAGGAAGTGGTGGGCGTGCAGCAGGGCAAAGATCTGGGGCGCCTGCTGGCGGTGGCCATGTCGCTGCTCTCCACCGAGGAGCTGGAGCTGCTGTTCTACAAGCAGTTGATCGATGCTCAGCTGCTGATCTACCAGATGCGTGGCAAGCAGCCGGTGGCGGGCAAGGTGAAGAACGTGTTTCGTGCCCGGCCCAGCGAGGCGATGGAGCATGGTGGGCCCTTTATTCTCTGTGTCGATACTTCGGCATCCATGACCGGCTATCCGGAGCGCTGTGCCAAGGCACTGGCGTTGGCCCTGGCCAGGCTGGCGGTGCGCGATGGCCGGGAGTGCCGAGTGCTGATCTTCTCCACCCGCGTGGTGTCGTTCGATCTGACCGGAGCCTCGGGCCTGAGTCAGTTGCGGGATTTTCTCGGTTACCAGTTTCATGGGGGCACCGATCTGGGTCCCTGCCTGGATCAGGCTTGTGACAGCCTCAAGGAGAGCCTGTTCAGCAACGCCGATGTGCTGATGGTGTCGGACTTTATCGCCCCCCGCTTCCAGAGCGATCGCCTGGCACGGATCGATCAGGCCCGTCAGGGTGGCACCCGCTTCCATGCCGTGCCCCTGTCGAAACATGGTAACCCCAGCCTGCTGGCCCAGTTTGATCGCCGCTGGCCCATCGATACCAGCCTGGGACAACGCTTCGGCCGCTAGCGCGTTACCACGCCGGGTTCAATGCCTCGGCAAAAGCGATTGACCCAATCGGTCTCACATAATCTCTGTCATTTGTGCGCCCCGTGTGGATAATCCCAGGCAAGTTTCGTTTTGGGGCATGTCCCCCCTCAGGGTCGAAGGAGTACCTATGTCCTGTCATCGCATTGATGAATTGATTGAACTGCTGGAGCCCGTGTGGCAGAAAAACCAGGATCTGAACCTGGCCCAGATGCTGGTCAAGCTGGCACAGGAGTCGGGTTTCGATGGCAAGCTGGAAGAGCTGACCGACGACGTGCTGATCTATCACCTGAAGATGCAGGAAACCGGCGACGGCAAGATGATCCCCGGGATCGCCAAGGACTACGTCGAGGACTTTGACTGGAAGAACGCCATCCTCAAGGCCCGCGGCTTTGAGGAGGGGGAGCGCTAATTCCCCCTCGAAGCACCCGTGTTATCACGCCCCGCCCAGCCATAAGGTTGAGCGGGGCGTTTGTTTCAGTCTTTATTTCCTCGGTAGCTCGGTTCAGTCTTTGCGGCGGTTTCCATGCCATATCCCGACCCGTTAAACCGACTGGCGCTTGAGTCATCCCCCCACTGTGTCGCTATGATGGGTCAATAGCCCAGATTGGATCCCCGTTATGATCAAGGATTACCTCCGCCTCTCCCTGTTTGTCTGTTGTGTGTTGCTCGGGGTGCAGATCCCGGGATTTGTCGATCTCTACCAGCAGAGGTTGGAGGCCCATGTGATCGAGGCGCGACTGGGGCTTCAGGGATTTCAGTCCACGGCGGACCGCTATTTTGCCGGCGATCTGGGGGATCTGATCCTCCACTATAAGCAGAACCCGGATCCCGTGTTTCGTCGGGATGGGGATTCCATCGGGGCCCTGGTGGCCCGGGTGGATACCCTGATCCTGGAGCAGGCGGCCATGTCCCGAGGGCACCTGGCTGCGGTGTGGCACCTGGCCACCGGGGCAGATCCCCAACTGCGCCAGGAGACGCTGATGGGGTACAGCTACCGAGTGATCCTTTCGCCACTGGCCATCGCCTGGGGTCTGGCCCTGGCCCTGTTGCTGAGCCTGGGCTGTGAGAGTGCCGGCCGTTTCTGCTTCTGGTGTTGCCGTCCGCGCAAAACGGCAGAAAGGGCTAAGGCCACGGCAAAGGCCTGATACTCGCCCTCGCCCCCTTTACTCTGGACTTGGCTAAGATCAGGACAGGGCGTTAAAGAAAGAGGGAATGCCATGATCCGGAACAAATTGATTTTCCTGTTGATGGCGGCGGTGTTGATCGCCCTGGTGAGCACCTCGCTGGCAGCTGAGGATGAAAAGAGTCGCTACCTGTCCGGTGCCAAGGCCGGGGTGGTGGAGATCACTCCAGAGCAACTGCGCAGCCGGTTGGCCGGTGAGGCGCCTCCCGTGGTGCTGGATGTGCGCACCTTTACCGAGCGGGAGCGGGGCAGAACCATTACGGAAGAGGAACTGCACCTGCCTCGAGGCTTTCTCGAGTTTAAGGCCTGGGAGATGGTACCGAGGGACGTGGAGGTGGTGATCTATTGTGGCACAGGTGGGCGCAGTGCCCTGGCGGTCAAGACCTTGCAGCAGATGGGCTGGGACAAGGTGGTGAGTTTAAAGGGGGGGATCACCGACTTCTATGAGTCCGTGGGCGAGGAGTGCGGCTGCATCGAGTTGCCCTTTGATAATTAGCCGAGAGCCTGGTGTTCCGATGGGGGCAATCGTGCCGATGGCGGTGATCGGCACTTTCCCTTTATCAGTGCCTTGATACACTGGCGTTTTCTGACTCTTTCTAAAGGAAGCGAGCGCCATGCAAGGCACCCTTTCCAAGATGGCGGTGGCGCTGGGTTGTGATTCTGCGCCCACTACCGCCCAATACGCCCTCCGTGTCGGTGAAGCGAAGCTCCCCCTCAATGCATTGATCGGTCAGCCCCTGACTCTGAACTACACGGGTAAGATCTTCTGTGATGCCTGTGGCCGCAAGACCAGCAAGAGCTACTCCCAGGGTCACTGCTTTCCCTGCATGAAGAAGCTGGCCCGCTGTGACATGTGCATCATGAAGCCGGAAACCTGCCACTATGCCCAGGGCACCTGTCGTGAGCCCGAATGGGGCGAGCAGCACTGCATGATCCCTCACACCGTCTACCTGGCTAATACCTCGGGCCTCAAGGTGGGGATCACTCGGCAGTTGCCGACCCGCTGGCTGGATCAGGGGGCCACCCAGGCCCTGCCGATCCTGCGGGTGGCGACCCGCCAGCTGTCGGGTCTGGTGGAGATCGAGCTGGCCAAGCTGGTGGCGGACAAGACCAATTGGCGCGCCATGCTCAAAGGCGCCGGGGCCGAGGTGGATCTGAAAGCCGAGGCGGCCCGGTTGCTGCCGGCGATCGAAGAGAAGCTTGCCGAGCTGGGTGCTCAGTTTGGCGTGGGCAGCATAGAGCGACTGGATGAGTCTCAGATTGAGATCGATTATCCGGTGGATCAGTACCCGGTGAAGATTGCCTCCCACAACTTTGATAAGGCACCGACCGTGTCCGGAGTGTTGCTGGGGATCAAGGGCCAGTACCTGATCTTCGATACCGGAGTGATCAATATCCGCAAGTTCACCGGTTATGAGGTTGAGGTGACGGCGGGCTAGGCTCTAGGGGAGAGCCTAGGTTCTAGGAAAGAGCCTAGGTTCTAGGAAAAGCCTGGGTACTAGGGAAAAGCCTGGGTACTAGGGAAAAGCCTGGGTACTAGGGAAGCGCCTGGGTACTAGGGAAAAGCTTGGGTACTAGGGAAGCGCCTGGGTTCCAGGAAAAGCCGATGCTTTGATGTTCTACCTAGCACCTAGGACCTGCTCTTCCTCGTACCTGGCTCCTGCTCTTCCTAGAACCTGCTCTTCCTAGTACCTAGCACCTGCTCTACCTGGCACCTGGCACCTGGCACTGAGCCCTTAGCGATCAAACAGGATCAGACCATCCTGGGTGGCGACGCCATCCAGGGGGACATCCCATTCTGCGGCATGGAGTTTATCGACGCATTGGCAGCCGTGTGCCAGGCCGATAAGGGTCGGGCGCTGGGCGGCGGTGTAGCCGCCCAGGGTGCGGTCGTAGAAGCCGCCGCCCATCCCCAAGCGATTGCCATTGTTGTCATAGCCCACCAGGGGCAACAGGATCACGTCCAGTTCCTGCAGCGGGATCATCTCCTGCTTTGAACGAATGGGTTCAGGAATGCCGAACTGGTTTTCCACCATGGGTTGACCCGGCGCGTAGGATTGGAATATCAGCTGCTCATCGTTGAAAGGGTGCATCATTGGCAGGGCCAGGCGTTTGCCACGGGCGTGGAGAACCTCTGCCAGGATATGGGGATCGATCTCCCCGTCGGCGGCCATATAGAGGGCGACCTGGCTGGCGTGCTGGAGCAGGCTGTGGTCCGGCAGGTGAGTGGCCAGGCCAATGGCGGCCTGTTTTTGTTGTTCATGGCTCAGGCTGCGGCGCTTATGGCGCAATTTTTGGCGAAGCGGGTGACGGTGTTCCTTCATACCGGTTCTCTGCTGGCTCGGGATTGGTTAAGAGTGAGACCTGAAGCGAAGAAAGGCAAGGAGGCGTGAAGGGAGGGGGGATCGCCTCGTTGGGTTTGCTGTGTCAGGTCGCTGCGCTGCGCCGAAATGTCAGTTGGGGTGTTAGATCAGGTCGCTGCGCTGAGATGTCAGATCAGGTCGCGCTACTCTGAGGCGTCAGATTACGTCGCTGCGCTGAGATGTCAGATTACGTCGCTGCGCTGAGATGTCAGATTACGTCGCTGCGCTGAGATGTCAGATTACGTCGCTGCGCTGAGATGTCAGATTACGTCGCTGCGCTGAGATGTCAGATTACGTCGCTGCGCTGAGATGTCAGATTACGTCGCTGCGCTGAGATGTCAGATTACGTCGCTGCGCTGAGATGTCAGATTACGTCGCTGCGCTGAGATGTCAGATTACGTCGCTGCGCTGAGATGTCAGATTACGTCGCTGCGCTGAGATGTCAGATTACGTCGCTGCGCTGAGATGTCAGATTACGTCGCTGCGCTGAGATGTCAGATTACGTCGCTGCGCTGAGATGTCAGATTACGTCGCTGCGCTGAGATGTCAGATTACGTCGCTGCGCTGAGATGTCAGATTACGTCGCTGCGCTGAGATGTCAGATTACGTCGCTGCGCTGAGATGTCAGATTACGTCGCTGCGCTGAGATGTCAGATTACGTCGCTGCGCTGAGATGTCAGATTACGTCGCTGCGCTGAGATGTCAGATTACGTCGCTGCGCTGAGATGTCAGATTACGTCGCTGCGCTGAGATGTCAGATTACGTCGCTGCGCTGAGATGTCAGATTACGTCGCTGCGCTGAGATGTCAGATTACGTCGCTGCGCTGAGATGTCAGATTACGTCGCTGCGCTGAGATGTCAGATTACGTCGCTGCGCTGAGATGTCAGATTACGTCGCTGCGCTGAGATGTCAGATTACGTCGCTGCGCTGAGATGTCAGATTACGTCGCTGCGCTGAGATGTCAGATTACGTCGCTGCGCTGAGATGTCAGATTACGTCGCTGCGCGACTAATCTAACCTACGGAGCTATCAGCTATCAGCTATCAGCTATCAGCTATCAGCTATCAGCTATCAGCTATCAGCTATCAGTTCGGGGGGAGTTGCTCTCCAAAGTGCCGCTGCTGTGGTGTAAGGAGTGCCCTTGAACCGCGGGGGTTCGGGAATTGATCGATAGGTAAGTTGCTCTCCAAAGTGCCGCTNGTTGCTCTCCAAAGTGCCGCTGCTGTGGTGTAAGGAGTGCCCTTGAACCGCGGGGGTTCGGGAATTGATCGATAGGTAAGTTGCTCTCCAAAGTGCCGCTGCTGTGGTGTAAGGAGTGCCCTTGAACCGCGGGGGTTCGGGAATTGATCGATAGGTAAGTTGCTCTCCAAAGTGCCGCTGCGGCGTAAAGCCCTTGAACCGTAAGTTCAAGGCGGGAGCCCTATCCGTGCTTTCGGCTTCTCGGTCAGGCCGAGCATGCACAGCCGCACAGTTAAGACACCCTGGGGTTGTAAGCATCGGCCAGGGACATTTGCTACTGGCGAACACCTCAGAGAGCGAATTTGAGTGTAGGAAAAAGCCGGTGCTTTGTCCTAAACGTCGAGATCAGTGTAAGGAGCCTGGGATCCGGGTTCAACCGTTTTTGGTCGAGTTTGCAGTCGTTCGGACAAAGCCTGCTCAATCGTGTCTTGTAACAGATTGATCCTCTGCTGCATTTGTCTTTTATCCAGCTGTTGCTGTTGTTCGTTCTGCATCAGCTCATGGGTCAGGTTCAGTGCGGCCATCACCGCCAGCTGTTCCAGGTTGCCCAGGCCGGTACGCTGCTTGAGCTGGTCCATGCGCTGATTCAGTTGCCCGGCAACGGCTTGCAGCTGTTGGGTCTGATCCGCCGGACAGGCAACGGTAAAGCTTTTTCCCAGAACGTGGATGTCGATTGTGTCTTTACTCATGATGGCACCGCAGTTGCTCTTTCCTGGTGTGTACGCCGCCAGCCTGAAAGGGCCCTGCAGCCGGGCCTTGGTGGAGCGTGTCGCCCCGCCATGATAGCATGTCTGCGACTTATAACCTCGGAACTTCTTGCCATGAAATGCAACACGCCTTTACTGCTCAATAAGCTGCAAACTGCCCTGGACGCGGAGAAAATTGCGGTCCTGCCGGCGGAGATCCACGGTGTCCTCACCGGCCTGGTGTGCGGTGGGGTGGCGGTGGATGGCAAAGCCTGGCAGCAACCTTTCCTGGAGCTGACTAACGATGGCCAGCCGATGTCCGAGCACCTCAGTGGCATCGTACTGGAGCTTTACAAGGATGTGGTCAACTCCCTGGTGGATCCTGAGATGATCTTTGCCCCCCTGCTGGCGGATGAGGACGATCCCCTGTCTGATCGCTTGGAGGCCTTCATCAACTGGACCCAGAGCTTCCTGACCGGTCTGGCCTTTATTCAGCCCGCCCTGGATAAGGCATCGCCGGACGTGAAGGAGTTGATCCAGGATCTGACCGACTTTACTCAGGTGGAGCTGGAGGTGGAGGATAACGAGGAGAACGAAGAGGGCTTTGCCGCATTGGTCGAGCACGCCCGTATTGCGGCCTGGGAATGCCTGCGGGAATTCCGGGGCCTGGATGACGATGAGGAAGCGGCGCCGAAGACGCTGCACTGATAACCCACAATAAGGAATTGCCCCTGATGGATCTTTTTGCCCAACACCGACGCCGTTTGATGGATCAACTGCCCGAGGGGGCAGTGGCCCTGATCCATGGGGCTTCGGAATGCACCCGCTCCAATGACACAGAGTATCGCTTCCGCCAGGACAGCGATTTTTTCTACCTGACCGGTTTTAATGAGCCTGATGCGGTGCTGTTGTTGCGCCCGGGGCAGATCCCGGAGACGGTGATCTTCGTTCGCCCCAAGGATGAACTGATGGAGATCTGGCACGGTCGCCGTCTCGGCGCCGAGGCGGCACCCAAGGTGTTGGGGCTGGAGCAGGCCCATCCCCTGGAGGAGATGGAGGGCCAACTGGTCTCCTTGATCAGCGGAGCTCAGGTGCTGCTCTATCGCCCCGGTCAGTCGACCCAGGAGGATAGCCTGGTGTCCACCCTGCTGACCAAGCTGCGTGGCGGGTTGCGTCAAGGCCTCACTGCGCCGGTAAGCATGCAGGATCTGCGTCTGCCCTTGCACGAGTTGCGCCTGCATAAGAGTGAGACGGAAGTGGCGATCATGGCCCGGGCAGCGGAGATCAGCGCACGGGCCCACTGCCGGGCGATGCAGGTGACAAAGCCTGGGATGTTTGAGTACCAGCTTGAGGCGGAGATCCGCCATGAGTGTGCCATGGCCGGCGCGCCTGAGATGGCCTACGGCACCATCGTCGGTGGGGGGGACAACGCTTGTATCCTGCACTACACCGAGAACCAGGATCTGCTGGAGGAGGGCGATCTGGTCTTGATCGATGCCGGTTGTGAGTTGGGGGGCTATGCCGCCGACATCACTCGGACCTTCCCGATCAGCGGCCGCTTCAGCCCGGAGCAGGCAGCCCTGTACCAGCTGGTGCTGGATGCCGAGCAGGCCGCCATCGCCATGATGAAGCCTGGGGTGTCCATCAAGGACGCCAACGAGGTGGTGCTGGAGATCCTGGTGTCGGGCCTGGTGAAGCTGGGGATCCTGCAGGGCGATGTGGCTGAGCTTATCGCCGAGGAGGCGTACAAGCCCTTCTATATGCATGGCCTGGGTCACTGGCTGGGGATGGATGTGCACGATGTGGGGGACTACCACCATGCGGATCGCCGTCGTCCGCTGTGCCCGGGCATGGTGCTGACCATCGAGCCGGGCCTCTACATCGCGCCCGATGCGGAGGTGGATCCCAAGTGGCGCGGGATCGGCATTCGTATCGAGGATAACGTGGTGATCACCACCGAGGGACACCAAGTCCTGACGGCCGGGGTGCCGACCGAGATCGCCGAGATCGAAGCCTTGATGGCTGGAGCGCGGGCATGAGCGAATGCTTCGATATCGCCATCGTCGGGGGCGCCATGACGGGCGCTACCCTGGCCTTGGCGTTGTCGACCCAGCCTCGTCCCGATGGTGGGCGTTGGCGCATTGCCGTGATTGAGGCGCAGGATCCGGCGAAGCTGGCCCACCCGGGCTTTGACAGCCGGGCCATTGCATTGGCTCAGGGCTCGGTACAGCGTCTGGCGCAATTGGGTCTCTGGTCGGCCATGTCGGCCCACGGTGCTCCCATCACCCGCATTCAGGTGTCCGATCAAGGCCACTTTGGTGGCCTGAGCATGACGGCCGAGGAGTACGGGGTCGAGGCGCTGGGGCAGGTGGTTGAACTGGAGCGGATCGGTCCAGTGCTGTGGCAGAAGCTGGCTGAGCAGCCGGTGAGCCGCTTCTGCCCCGATGGGCTGGCCAGCCTGACGCAACATCAGGACCATGTCCGTCTGACGCTGACTTCGGGCAGGGAATTGACGGCCAAGTTGGTGGTCGGGGCCGATGGTACAGCCTCCGGAGTACGCCAGGCCTTGGGGCTTGAGCTGAGGCGCAGTGCGTATCAGCAGACGGCAGTGATCGCCAATGTGCGGACACAGCATCACGGTGGCGATGCGTTTGAACGCTTCACCCGGCAGGGGCCCCTGGCGATGCTGCCGATGTGTGATCACCGCTACTCCCTGGTCTGGGTGCAATCCTCGGAGGAGGCACAGCGGCGGATGGCGCTGGAGGAGGCGGCCTT
Source organism: Ferrimonas sp. YIN67 (assembly GCF_057219095.1). Taxonomy (NCBI): domain Bacteria; kingdom Pseudomonadati; phylum Pseudomonadota; class Gammaproteobacteria; order Alteromonadales; family Ferrimonadaceae; genus Ferrimonas; species Ferrimonas sp. YIN67. The sequence goes on along the minus strand of NZ_JBXVVJ010000007.1, from coordinate 91,695 downwards.
TGCCCAGGAGCTGCAACAGGCGTTTGGCTACCGCTTGGGCGCCATCGAGCGGGTTGGTCAGAGGGCCAGTTACCCTCTGGCGCTGTGCAAGGCTGAGGCGATCCGCCACCACCGCTGTGTCTTGGTGGGCAATGCTGCCCAGACGGTACACCCCATTGCTGGCCAGGGCTTTAACCTGGGTTTGCGGGACGTACATACTCTGGCTGATCTGCTCAAGGGCGTATCGGATCCCGGCGCCTTTGGGGTGTTGCACCAGTATGAGCGGCTGCGCAAAGACGATCGTGGCCGAACCACAGGGGTGACGGACCTGCTGGTACGCCTCTTCTCCAATGACTCCCGTGCCATGGCCTTGGGGCGCAATACCGGGTTGCTGGCGATGAGTCTGCTGCCCGGGCTTAAAGCCAGCCTGGCTCATCAAGCGATGGGCTGGCGGGCGGAACGTCGCTAGGCCGAAGCCTAGATACTAGGGAAGAGCCTAGGGTCTAGGGGAGAGCCTGGGGTGTAGGGAAGAGCCTGGGGTCTAGGGAAGAGCCTGGGGTCTAGGGAAGAGCCTGGGGTCTAGGAAAGAGCCTGGGGTCTAGGAAAGAGCCTGGGGTCTAGGGAAGAGCTGAGTAAGCTCCTGCTAGGGTCCAGGCCCTAGCACCTAGCGCCTAGCACCTAGCACCTAGAACCAAAATTAACATTTTCAGAGGTTTGTTGGATGATCCAGACACACTCGGTCGATATCGCCGTCGTAGGGGGCGGGATGGTCGGCATGGCCACGGCGCTGGGGCTGGCCCAGGCGGGTTTCCAGGTGGCGGTGGTGGAGCGGGCCGAGCCCCAGGCGGTCTGTGGTGAGCCTCGCCTGCGGGTTTCGGCCATCAACCGCGCCAGTGAGCGCTGGCTGAAACAGCTGGGAGCCTGGCCACTGCTGCCCCAGGCGCGTTTGTCACCCTACGATGCCATGGAGGTCTGGGATAAGGACAGCCTGGGCAAGATAGGCTTTGATGCGGATCTGCTGGAGCAACCGGATCTGGGCCATATCATCGAGAATGATGCCCTCGCCCACGCCCTGTGGCAGCGTAGCCTGTCCCAGGAGGGGATCCGTCGTTTCATTGCCACGCCCCAGAGCCTGGCCCTGGGAGAGCGGGAAGCCTGGTTGACCCTGGACAGTGGAGAGATGATCACCGCCCGCCTGCTGCTGGCGGCCGATGGGGCACACTCCTGGTTGCGGCAACAGGCGCAGATCCCCCTGGTGTTTCGTGATTATGGCCATCATGCCCTGGTGGCGACCGTGCGCACTCAGCACCCTCATGGGGGGATCGCGCGTCAGGTATTTTTGCCCGAGGGGCCACTGGCCCTGCTCCCCCTGACCGATCCCCACCTGTGCTCCATTGTCTGGTCGCAACCTCCTGCCCAGGCTGAATCAATGAAACAGGCAGCACCCGAGGCATTCTCTGGGGCGTTGACGATGGCCACCGAGGCTCGATTGGGCAGTCTGGCGCTGGCGTCTGAGCGGATCGTTTTTCCCCTGACCATGCGCTACGCCAAGGACTTTGTGCGGCCCCGCCTGGCCCTGCTCGGGGACGCGGCCCACACCATTCATCCCCTGGCTGGACAGGGGGTGAACCTGGGATTGGGCGATGGCATGGAGTTGGTTCGAGTGCTGGGGGAGGCGCGCAATGGCCAATGGGACATCGGCGATGAGCGCCTGTTGCAGCGCTATGGCCGGGCCCGTAAGGCGGCGGCCCAGGAGATGCTGGCGGCTATGGACGGATTCCGCTGGCTGTTTGCCGGCAGCCATCCATTGAAAAAGGGTCTTAGAGATCTGGGTCTGAGTTTGATAAATCAGGCCGGACCGGTAAAAAAATTGCTGTTAAAGAGAGCTTTAGGCTTGGAGGCCAGATAGCGCCTGACTCTCGTTATCGCCCTGTCCTGTGGGAAACTGGCTGAATCTCAGATGATCGCACTAACCAATGGATGAAACGGTATACAGTCTTTTTGTGATGGGTATAATGCGCCTCAAAAGAGTGGCGTGATCCATCTCTCGCTCAGTGGTCAGTGTGTGATGGGTGGGTCGGTCTTGTCAGGGAGTGGATATGTCGAGTAAGACTGTACTGTTTGAGCAGCACCAGCAAGCTGGTGCCAAGCTGGTGGATTTTCATGGTTGGGAGATGCCGCTGCATTACGGCTCTCAGGTTGAAGAGCACCATCAGGTACGCCAGGACGCGGGCATGTTCGATGTTTCGCATATGACCGTCGTGGACGTTGAAGGGGTCGAGGCCAAAGCTTTCCTGCGCAAGCTTTTGGCTAACGATGTGGCCAAGCTTACGACCCCCGGAAAGGCCCTGTACGGGGGCATGCTCAACGAGCAGGGGGGGGTGATAGACGATCTGATCACCTATTACCTGTCTGATACTTCTTACCGATTGGTGGTGAACTCCGCCACCCGGGTCAAAGATCTCGAATGGATGGGCCGCCAGGCCGAGTCCTTCGCGGTTACCCTCACCGAGCGCCCTGGTCTTGCCATGATCGCCGTTCAGGGACCTAATGCCAAAGCCAAGGCTGCCACCGTGCTGAGCGCCGAGCAAAATGCTGCCGTCGAGGGGATGAAGCCCTTCTTTGGTGTACAGGCGGGCCAACTCTTTATCGCCACTACGGGTTATACCGGAGAAGCGGGATATGAGATCGTGGTGCCCAATGAGCAGGCCCCGGCTTTGTGGCAGGCCCTGCTGGAAGCGGGGGTGAAACCCTGTGGTCTGGGGGCGCGGGATACCCTGCGTCTGGAAGCGGGCATGAACCTGTATGGTCAGGATATGGATGAGGGGATCACTCCCCTGGCAGCCAATATGGGTTGGACCATCGCCTGGGAGCCGGCGGATCGTGATTTTATTGGTCGGGGTGCGCTGGAGCAGGCCCGGGCCGAGGGCAGTGACAAATTGGTGGGGTTGGTGATGACCGACAAAGGGGTACTGCGTGGCGGGCTCAAGGTCTTTTTCACCGACATCGATGGCAAAGAGTGCGAAGGGGTGATCACCTCTGGAACCTTTTCTCCCACCTTGGGCCATGCCATCGCCATGGCGCGGGTGCCTTTGGGGATAGGTGAACATGCCGAAGTGGAATTACGTAAGAAGCGGGTGACGGTACAGGTGGTGAAACCCTGTTTCGTCCGTAACGGTCACAAAGCCTTTTGAGCAAGGGGTAGCAAGTCATGAGCAACATTCCATCTGAATTGAAATTCGCCTCCACCCACGAATGGGTTCGCCCCGAGGGGGATGGGATCTTCACCGTAGGGATCTCCGAGCATGCCCAGGAGCTGTTGGGAGACATGGTGTTTGTGGAGTTGCCGGAAGTGGGCGACACCATCAGTGCCGGTGATGATTGTGCGGTGGCCGAGTCGGTTAAGGCGGCCTCCGATGTGTATGCCCCGGTCACCGGAGAGGTGATCGAAGTGAATGCGGAGCTGGAAGATTCTCCCGAGCTGGTCAACAGCGGCCCCTACAGTGATGGCTGGTTCTTCAAGGTGAAGATCAGCGATGAGTCTGAGCTGGATAACCTGATGAATGCTGAAGGTTACCTGGCGTCCATCGACGAGGACTGATCCCGTTTCCCGACAAAGCCCCATTCATTATGGGGCTTTGTGTTTTCTGCTCCGGTGAGGCCCGGGGGAGCCGGGCCTCGCCTCTGTACGAGTGAGATCGAATGAAGACCCTGTTATCCCTACAAAACCAAGATGAATTCCTTCAGCGTCATATCGGTCCGGACGAGGCTGAACGTGCTGCCATGCTCGCTGCCATCGGCGCCGACAGCCTGGATGATCTGACGGCCCAGATCGTACCGGAAGCGATCCGTGCCGCCGAGCCTTTGGGTCTCGCGTCTCCGGTCAGTGAGGTGGATGCTCTGGCGCGCCTGGGGGCAATTGCCCGCAAGAATGAGGTGCGCAAAACCTACATCGGCATGGGGTACTACAACACCCATGTCCCCCATGTGATCCTGCGCAATGTGCTGGAGAACCCGGGTTGGTACACCGCTTATACTCCGTACCAGCCGGAGATCGCCCAGGGGCGCCTCGAAGCCATTTTGAACTTTCAGCAACTGACCCTGGATCTGACCGGTCTTGAGCTGGCTTCAGCCTCCCTGCTGGATGAAGCCACGGCGGCGGCGGAAGCGATGGCTCTGGCCAAGCGGACTTCGAAGAATAAAAAATCCGATCGCTTCTTCGTGGCAGAGGATGTCTTTCCCCAGACCCTGGATGTGGTCAGGACCCGGGCCGAGCAGCTGCATATCGAAGTGATCGTTGGACCGGCTTCGGCCGCGGCGGATCACGATATCTTTGGCGTCCTGCTGCAGTATCCGAATCAACTGGGTGGGGTTGAGGATTATCGGGCATTGGCTGAGGCCGTGCACGAGAAGAAAGGCTTGGTCTGCGTCGCCTCGGATCTGCTGGCTCTGGTGAAACTCAAGGCCCCCGCGCAGTGGGGCGCGGACGTGGTGTTTGGCTCGGCCCAGCGCTTTGGCGTTCCCATGGGGTATGGTGGTCCCCACGCCGCTTTCTTTGCCACTCGGGATGCCTTTAAGCGCTCCATGCCTGGCCGGATCATCGGGGTGTCCAAGGATACCCGTGGCAAACCGGCCCTGCGCATGGCGATGCAGACTCGAGAGCAGCATATTCGCCGTGAAAAGGCTAATTCCAATATCTGTACGGCCCAGGTGCTGCTGGCCAACATGGCGTCATTCTTCGCCGTATATCATGGTCCCGAAGGGCTTGCGAGGATCGCCGAGCGCACCCATCGGATGACCTCCATCCTCGCCGCTGGTCTGATGCAGCGGGGCGTGGCACCGGTGAACAGCAGCTGGTTCGATACCCTGACCCTGAAGGTGACGGATCGCGACGCCGTGCTGGCTCGGGCCGAGGCTGCGGGGATCAACCTGCGCACCGATAGGCCTGAAACCTTGGGGATCAGCCTGGATGAGACCACCACCGTTGCCGATCTGGCTGTGCTGTGGGATCTGCTGTTGGGCGAGGGGCATGGCTTGACCGTGGATGCCGTGGATCGCCAGGTGGATGATGAGGTGCTGGATCCACGTCTGCTGCGTGACACCCCATTCTTGACCCATGAAGTGTTCAACCAGCATCACAGCGAAACCGAGATGTTGCGCTACCTGCGCCGACTGCAGGGCAGGGATCTGGCGCTGGATCACTCCATGATCTCCTTGGGCTCCTGCACCATGAAGCTCAATGCCACGGCGGAGATGATCCCGGTGAGCTGGCCCGAGTTCGCCAATCTGCACCCCTTCTGCCCTCAAAGCCAGGCCCAGGGCTACCGAGAGCTGGTGCAGACCCTGTCCGACTCTCTGCTGGCGATCACCGGCTACGATGCCCTGTGCATGCAGCCCAATTCCGGGGCTCAGGGGGAGTACGCCGGCTTGGTGGCGATCAAAAAGTATCAGCAGAGCCTGGGGCAGGGCCACCGGGATATCTGTTTGATCCCCGCCTCCGCCCACGGCACCAACCCGGCTTCCGCCATGTTGGCCAGCCTCAAGGTGGTGGTGGTGGCCACCGCCAAGGACGGCACCGTGGATATGGATGATCTGCGGGCCAAGGCCGAAGAGCACAGCGAACGGCTCTCCTGCATCATGGTGACCTACCCCTCCACCCATGGGGTGTATGAGGAGCAGATCGGGGCGATCTGCGAGCTGATCCATGAACACGGCGGTCAGGTGTACCTGGATGGGGCCAACATGAACGCCCAGGTGGGGATCACCTCCCCGGGGCTGATCGGTGCCGACGTATCCCATCTCAACCTGCACAAGACCTTTGCCATTCCTCACGGGGGAGGCGGACCGGGTATGGGGCCCATCGGCGTTAAGGCGCATCTGGCCCCCTTTGTTGCCGGCCATGCGGTGGTGAAGACCGGTGGGGAGCATGAAAACAATGGCGCCGTGTCGGCGGCCCAGTATGGCAGTGCCTCGATCTTGCCCATCAGCTGGATGTATATCGAGATGCTGGGCGCCCGGGGCCTGACTGAGTCGACCCAGGTGGCCATGCTCAATGCCAACTATCTGGCCACCGAGTTAGGGCAGCACTATCCCATCCTCTATACCGGCCGCAATGACCGCATCGCCCATGAGTGCATCATCGATCTGCGTCCGCTCAAGGAGGAGACCGGTGTCACCGAGATGGATGTGGCCAAGCGCCTGATGGATTACGGCTTCCATGCCCCGACCATGAGTTTCCCGGTGGCGGGCACCCTGATGATCGAGCCCACTGAGTCGGAAGGGAAGGCCGAGCTCGATCGCTTTATCCATGCCATGGTCAATATTCGCGAGGAGATCGCCCAGGTGGGCCGAGGGGAGTGGCCAGCGGATAACAACCCGCTGTGCAATGCCCCTCACACCCTGGCCGACATTATGGATCCGGACTTCGATACGCGCCCCTACAGCCGCGATCAGGCGGTGTTCCCGGTAGCGGAGCTGCGGGATAACAAGTTCTGGCCGACGGTGAATCGCATCGATGATGTCTTCGGCGATCGTAACCTGTTCTGCGCCTGTGTGCCGATGGAGGCGTATGAGTAAGAGCAGCGGTTAGCTATCAGCTATCAGCTATCAGCGGTTAGCTATCAGCTATCAGCGGTTAGATCAAAACGCCCCGGCCTTTGGCCGGGGCGTTTTGATTACTGGGCGGGCTGGACGTCCGGTGCCGAGTCCTCACAAGGATCAATATGGATCAACACTTCCCGTACCTCCGGGCCGTATTGCAATAGCTGGTGCTCTACGCGGTCGGCGATGTCATGGCCCTGGCGCACGGTTAAATGACCGTTGACGGTGACATGCATGTCGACCATCAGGCCGCCGTGATAACGGGTGCGCAGGCGGTGGATCCCCTGTACCCCCTCAACCGACAGAGCCTGTTCGCGCAACTGATTGCGAACCTCTTCGTCGGCGCCCCGGTCCAGCAGTTCATGCAGGGCAGGCAGGCAGATCTGGATGGCGGCATGGAGGATGAAGAGGGCGATCACCGCGGCGCCGATCAGATCGATCCAGGCCATCCCCGGCAGCAGCATGGCGCCGATCACCGCGATGGCTGCTGGCATGGAGCTGTAGGCGTCACTGCGATGGTGCCAGGCGTTGGCGATCACTGCGGAGGAGCCCAGTCGCTTACCTTCACGCAGGGTCCAGCGGAACAGAAACTCTTTGACGCTGATGGAGATCAGGGCGGCGGCCAGGGCGATCATGCCGGTTTCCCGGACATCGCCTGCGCGCCAGGCCTGGTGGGCGTCGAAGCCGATCCCGATGGCGGCCAGCAGCATCATCAAACCGATAAACAGGGTTACCGCAGTTTCGTATCTGTGGTGGCCGTAGGGGTGCGCGTCATCGGCCGGGGCCGACCAGATGTTGACGCCGATCAGCACGGCGATATCACTGATCAGGTCCGTCAGGCTGTGTAGGCCATCGGCCACCACGGCGCGGCTGTGCCCCAGGGTGCCAGCGATGATCTTCAGCAACGCCAATCCGAGGTTGAGGATGAGCCCGATCCAGGTGATCCGCTGTACGCCTTGTTTGATCTCGTGTTGTTCCACAGTGTCTTCTCTAATCAAGTTGCGCTGCGATTATACGGGGCAAACGCGTGGTGCACAGGGAGAAATCCAGATAAGTGTGCCGTAATTTATCGATTAATCGATGACACCGCGTGTTGGGGCGATTGGGCTTGTCGACGCCCACTTTTGCAGCATCCCCTTGGGGCCGGGGCCGGGCATTTTCCCCTTTTGATGCCCTTTTAGCCTCGATTCGGTGCTTATCCTCGCTCCTGCCCGGTACGGCTGCGTTATCAGCCAGAGTCGCGTGTTAACTTAGCTGCCCCAGCTCCGTCATAATAGAGTGGTTACAGTATGCCTGCGTGCTTGAATCTTCGGTTGCCCCCCCTGTCTCAGCTAGCCTTTCTTGCCCGTATTCTGGGTGGCTCCACTGTCACACCAGAGTGGTGCTTTACGCCTTTAAACCTTAGGCATTTCACCGTGCTCTCTACCGTGCCTCACCCGGCTTTATCTGGACACTTTGCCACGATAGAGATAGGGCTCTAAAGGACCTGGATTACAACAGTGTTTGCATCCCCGCAGAACCGCGATGAAGCATAAAAAAGGCGCCTTGCGGCGCCCTTGGATACGTTTTCAATCTTGCAGGATTTGAATCAGTAGTTGTGGTACTCGGCCATCTTAGTGGAGGAGTGACAGACGACACAGGACTCGTAGATTGGCGCCGGATCGTAGATGTCGTAGAACTGAGGGGCCCCATCTTTGTCTTCGCCCTGGTGCTGTATGACTTCGGCGGCCACAGTGACATTGAAGTCACCGCCCATGGATTCCATGTGGGCTTTAGCTTGTGGTGTGCTGTGACAGCTGGAACACGCGGCGGAGATGGCTGTGATGCCGTAGACCTTGTGGTCTGCGTCGGCATCCAGCACGACCGCTGGAGCAACTTTAGCCAGATCAAATGCACCGGTGTGACACGCTGCACAATCTACCAGGGTGCCCACTGGGGTATCAAAGGCTTTGCTGCCGGTTGGCATCTTGTTCAGTTCACGACGCTCTTTGTAGGCACCAAAGTGCATGCTGTGCACCAGTGGACCCCAGGCCATCACTTCCTGTTCGTTATTTTTCGCCGGTTCGTAGTTGTAGGCCGTGTGACACTGGGTGCAGGCATCGCCGCCCAGTTCGCCACCGCGCTGGGAGCCGTGACCGTCCAGGCCCTCGGTATGACAGGTCAGGCACTTGGCACCGTCAGAGGCGGTGCGGCGAACATCCTGAATGTTGGAAACCGTCATCGGTGCACGTTTACCCCCATCGTAATAAATGCGGCCATCCACGCCACCCACCAGTACCTCACCCTCTTCGTAGGCTACCGCATGGGTGACCACATAGGTAAAGGTGCCGTCGCCGTTGTCGACGATGGACTGGGAGCGGGCGACATGGCCGGCATCACGACCAGGCAGTACAACCTCACCATGTTTAACCACAGAGGCCCAGCCACGTGGACTGTCGGCATTGGTTTCCCCATCCACCGGAACCATATTGGCGAGATCAACGACCTTGCCATTGATGTCAGTGGCCTTGACGGTCACTTCAATGGCGCTAAGGTCATCGCTGCGCTCAATGCTGACCAAGTCGAAGTGGTAGCGGTTAAGGGCCTCGTTACGAGCCGTGCCATTATTGTGGTCGTAGTATTTGAAGGCCCCTTCATTGTGACACCCAGCGCAGGACGCATTATCGTCGTTGGCATGATTACGGCCACCACGCTCGGGATCGCGCAGATCGGTGTGACAGGTTTCACAGCCGTTGATGCTGGCGGTAAATACCACATCATCCAGGTGACAGCTGGAACAGCGGCCCTGATCCATCGAGTAGTTATCAGCCAGATTCGCATGGCCGCGAGCGACGTAACCGCCATTCTTATCGGACATGTAGCCATGGCCAATCATCGCCATGGTGTTGAGTGCCATGGGATCGCCCTCGCCTTCCACATGGGTGTGACAGGTCAGACAGGCATCCATCACAGTCACGGTTTCGCCATCGGCTTCCAGTGCGTGGTGATGCTGGTGCCAGCCCCACGCACTGTTGCCCGGAGCGTCCTCAAAGTTACCGTGGCAGGCAACACATTTGGCATCGTCAGTGGTGGCCTGGCTGGCGTACTGGTCGGAGTCTTTGTTGAACATGATGCGCATGGAGCGTTCGGTCACGATGGCGCCACGACCCGGACGGATGTAACCCACACCGGTGGATTCGGCCGTAACCGCATCCCAAGGCATCGCCAGAGAGTAGATGCCGTCACCTTCATGGGTCAGGGTGCCTTCAGAGCCGGCATCCTCGGTAGCGAAGTACTTATCGATGGATTGGCCCAGTCTGCCATCTTCGTTGGTGATGGTGGCATACAGCTGGACGCGATCCAGGTTCTCGATGGCAACGCCATCCTGGTTCTGAACGGCAAACTCTACCGTTACCAAGCCTTCGGTAAAGGCCCAGTTGTGCACCTGCGCGTCAACGCCAGCGATCACCACGGGTGGCTCCCATGGGGTGCCGTCAGCGCCATCTTTGCCGTCTTCGGCACAACCTGTCAGGCCAATGGCCAGCGAGCCGGCAATCAGCCAGCTCAGTGTGTTTCTTTTCATCATCATCTCATCCCTTGCATTAGGTGCTTTTACAAGCCAAAGAAGCATTGCGCCGATATAGTCGGGCAACAAACAAAAAAAGAGAAATTGGGATGAAAGATGTTTTTTATCCCTGTACGTGATGAAACCGGTCAGGTTGATAGAGGAGAAAGAAATAAATCTTCAAAACCGGTCGGTCGCCGAGCGATAAGGTGAGTCTGAATTCTATGTTGTGCAATTCTGAATTGCCATCATGGGGGCTCGGCCCATAATAGTAACATTGGTTTTTCGGAATAATCGAAGGGTATGAAAAGGAGGGGGTAAAGAGCTTACTCCCTATGGGGTAATTGTGTGACTTTAGCTCCTTGTCGAGATGCTTCTCATTAATCTTTCGTACAAGGATTATCTATGGAAATCATCTTCGGAGAGCCATTAAATGTTATGGCGATGGATGGTGTGTTCGGAGGCTGTTGAATTAATGAAAGATGCTGAGGTGCGATGACCTCAATGAGAAAGGTATCTACATCTGGCCACTCAGTTTATTGTGTGTATCGATGGGTGACCGAAGGCTCCAACCTTTTAGGCGAAGCCTCTTGGTTTAAGAGGGCAGACTCACGTTCTCTTGAACAAATTGTTCTACCTCTTTAATCAACCATTTCGGCAGGTGGTCATCGTCCCGTCGAGTCACTGAGTAGTACTCGGGGCACGGTGCGCGCTGATGCAGCCGAGCGTATTCTACGGAACTCATTTTTTGGGTTTTGAGTCCTGGGAACTGAGCCAGAAAATCGGCAGCACAGTGTGAGCCGATAAAGGTGATGGCATCGGATTCCAGCAGGAACTCGCTGACTTCAGACAAGGCACTCGCTTTGCCCGCCAGGTACAGCTGTTGGCCTTGATCCATGGCGTATAGCTCGAGTGGATCAACTTGATCATTGAAGGCGGTGCATTCGGTGATCAAGAAGGGGTAGCCAATGATGGCTTGGAGCAAGTTATTGGGCGGGCGCAGCCAGATGGGATGGTTCTCTCGAGCGACCACGTAGACTTGCTCGCCCGACGCAATATAGCGCGATTGCAGCTGCTCTTTATCGATGGACTTATAGGTCAGAAGCAGGTCGGTTCGATTCTGAACCAATTCATCGGCGGCATTAGTGGTCAGTGGGCGCACATTCAGAGTCAGATCGAACTCCTGCTCTATGGCCTTGCGTTTCAGGGTTGCGGCAAGGCGATTCGATAAGGTCGGGGGGGCACTGATCACAAAGCTTTGTTTGGCTTGTCGCAGACTCTGGTCGCAGCTCTCACTGGCTTGATTGCACAGGCTTAGGACTTGTTGAAAGTAGGGGTAGAGTTTATCCGCCATGGCCGTGGTTTCGAATCCGTATTGGCGGCGAATAAAGAGTTTATCTCCCATGGCATGGCGAAGTGCAGAGAGGCACCGGCTCACTTTTGACGGGGCAATGTTTAAGCTATTGGCAACAGTAAGTGAATTATGGGATTCATAAACCATGACAAAGATTTTGATTGTAAACAAATTGATTCCATTCAGGCGATCCATTGTGAACAACCCCCCCATATATATACTCCACATTCTGAAAATATATATCCTTTGAAATTTAAATGCGTTTTTTTGGTATCAGAATGACAAGAGTCTTAAGTGCAATATTTCATTTTGCGACCTTGTCGGAAAACTTAGGTGTTATCGAGTAAAGTGTTTGTCCGTTCTTGCGTGTGAAGCTCTCAAATGGCATTCAACAGTTACTGACGGTTGGCTTTACTGTGTAGTTCTTTCCTGCTTGGGTTTTTGAATGGAGTAAAGGGTGTGAAATTAATGTTTAAAGCCGGTGGGTGAATGGCCTCGGTTATATTTATACAAATATAACCGAGGCATGCCCTATGGTGTGGGTGCCTATTAAAGCTGTATCTTCTCGTTGCTTTATCACGGGATCAGGCAGGCCATGAGTTTTGACTCTTTCTGATCTTTCATCCCCTCGTACAGCGGATCCACCCTCTTTCTCCTGGCTTATGCGCTTTGGTCTTTCGAGAAGGGTAAGGAGCCTAGGGCAAACCGCGTGAAGCCGATGCGACTGCGGTTTGCTCAAGGAGTGAACTTGGGTTGTTCAGTGGTTAATAAGGGCCTGGATCTGTGCCTTGGCTTCCTCCCCTCTGACCAACTCGATAAAGAGCTCAAGCTCACGATCGACCACTGCCGACAGATCGGCGGGTCGGGATTGGCGCAGCAGTTTGAGCGAGGCGCTCAGGGCCCGGGGCGGTTGGGCGGCCAGGGCCTGGGCTTGCGCCTGGGCGTGATTGAGCAGTTGCTCGGCGGGCAGCAGTTGATTCACCAGGCCCCACTGGTGTGCCTGTTCGCCGCGAAACGGTTTGCCCTGGAGGATGAGCTCGGCGCTGCGCTGGTAACCGATCAGGGCCGGCAGCAGTGCGCTGGAGCCCGCCTCGGGAACTATCCCCAGATTCACGAAGGGCAGCATCAGTTTGGCATCGGCCGTGGCGTAGATGAGATCGCAATAGAGCAGCAGGGTGGTGCCAATGCCCACGGCTGGACCGGCCACCGCGGCGATCAGGGGTTTGCTGATCTGCGGGAGAAGCCGAATAAAGCGGATCACTGGCGTGTCATCGTCGAGGGTCTCCAGCGACAGGAAGTCACCCAGATCGTTGCCGGCGCAGAAACAGTCGCTTTGTCCCTGGAGCACGATGGCTCGAACGGCGGGATCGTGTTCGGCCTCTGCGAGGTGGCTGGCCAGCAGGGCATACATCTGTTGCGTCAAGGCGTTACGCTTGTTCTGGCGGTTGAGGGTCAGTACCATGACTGAACCGTCCCGGTGGCAGAGGATCGTGTCCATGGGGGCTCCTAGCGTGCTGTTGATTCGACAGTTCCATTGGTTAGTCAGTGTAAGGGAAGCGATATGGGTGTGAAACGTTGGTTTGGATTAGGTGCGGCCCTGCTGTCGGCCCCCTTGATGGCGTCGGTGCTGGTGCAGGCGCCTCATGTTCGGGCGATGCCGCCCGGGGTCCCCAATACGGCGGGTTACCTGACGTTGATCAGCCAAGCACAGGACGATGCCCTGGTGGCGGTGCAGTGTCAGGGCGTGAAGCGCACCGAATTGCACACCATAGTGCATGAGGGTGGCCTGATGAAGATGCGCCCGGTAGCGCGCATTGCACTGCCCAAGGGGGAGCAAGTGGCGCTCACTCAGGGTGGCTATCACCTGATGATGATGGGGCTGGATGCCACGCCGAAAGCGGGTGAACGGCTAAGCTGTACCCTGTCTTTTGCCAAGGCCCAGTCGCAGACGCTGGCGTTTGAGGTGCGGGATCTGAATCAGGCAGAAGAGCATCACCACCATCATCACCATTAACCGAAAGGCGACGGGATACGAGGAGCGGGTATGGAGCGGATCACGGTAAAGCGCGTTGTATGGGCCCTGTTGGGACTGATGTTGTTGAATTATCTGGTGGCGGTCTGGTGGAGCATGGAGCCTGATCCCATAGGTTACCAGCAGCTGCAGCCTGAGGATCGTGAGCCCGTGGTGGGCTATGCCACCACGACGGCTGCCATTCTGGTGGGCACCACCCTGTTGGATAAACCCGGGGGATTCCTCTCCAACGATGTCATGCCGCCCTCGGTATTGATGGACAACATGCCAGCCTTCGAGTTTGGTGCCCTGGAGCAGTTGCGGGATCTGACCCTGGTGCTGCGCCGGGATTTTGCCCGCTCCCAGTCCCAGTCCACCGAGCATAAGGCGCTGCAGCTCGCCCAACCCAAATTTAATATCGATCATCGCAGCTGGATGGTGCCGCGGGCCGAGGCCGAATATCGAGCCGGGATCCGGGCGCTGGAGCGCTACCGGGACGGGATCCTGGATCGGGCCGACGAACAGGCGCAATTCTATGCCCGGGCCGACAATCTGGTGAGTTACCTGGAGATGGTCGAGAAGCGTCTGGGCAGCCTGTCCCAGCGACTGGCCGCCAGTGTCGGCCAGGAGCGCTTCAATACGGATCTGGCCGGTGACGAGGCGGCCCGCCAGTCCACCGGCCAGTCCCTGGAGACCCAGGTGCGTACCAGCTGGTGGAAGATCGACGACGTGTTTTACGAAGCCCGGGGCAATTGCTGGGCGCTGCTGGCCTTTATGCGGGGCATAGAGCAGGATTTTGCCCCGGTACTGGAGAAGAAGAACGCCCGGGTGAGCCTGCAGCAGATCATTCGTGAGCTGGAGTCCACCCAGGAGACGGTCTGGAGCCCCATGATCCTCAATGGCGGGGGCTTTGGACTGGTGGCCAACCACTCCCTGGTGATGGCCAATTACATTTCTCGCGCCAACGCGGCGCTTATAGACCTTAAACAACTGATGACACAGGGTTAATGACAATATGAAGTTGAAGCCGAGCGTATGTGCCGTTGCTTTGGCTGCCGGGCTGGCGATGCCGGCCCAGGCGGATTTTTTGGGTGTAAAGGCGGGGATGGATCTCTTTTTCGTCGCCACCAACGGTGAACTGCAGAGCGCGAGCCAGGATTGGAATGACAAGAGCCGGATCAGCGCCTACGCGGCGTTTGAGCACTTTATTCCGGTGATCCCCAACCTGATGGTGCGCCACAACCAGATGGGCACAAAGGGAGAAGGGGATGAGCTGGATCTGTCCAACACCGATTTCGTGTTCTATTACGAGCTGCTGGACAACCCGGGCCTGGAGCTGGATCTGGGTTTGAACTACCGACTGTACAGTGGTGAGGCGATCGATCGCAGTGGCTTTACGCCAAGCTATAACGATCTGGATAAGGGCGTGTTCATGGGCTATGCCCGTGGCCGCTTTAACCTGGTGGGCACCGGCCTGTTTGCCTTTGCCGACGTCAGCCTGACCAACTACAACAGCAAGGCGATCAGTGACTACCAGCTGGGCATGGGCTTCAGTGTGGGCCTGGTGGCCCTGGATCTGAACCTCAAGGCGGGCTACCGCCAGCATGACTTTGATGTTCGCGGTTTCAACGGGATCACCGCCGACGTGACCCAGGATGGCTGGTTCATGGGGGCCGAGCTGCACTTCTAACTGCGTATTTGAACCATGAAAAAACCCGCCAATTTGGCGGGTTTTTTGTCTCTTGCGCGATCAGCTCCGTAGGTTAGCTTAGCGGCGCAGCCGCGTAAGCTGACGAGGCGACCCGCGGTGTCTCTTACTTTTGATCACCGTCTTTATCAGCTTCGGTCGCGGGACGCAGGCCCTGGTTGATCATCACAATGTCCTCTTCAGACAGGGTGCCGGCGGCCTGTTTCAGAGTCAGCACCGAGAGGATGTAACCGTAGCGGGCATCCGCCAGTCGACGCTTGGCCTGGTACAGCTGACGAGTGGAGTCGAGCACCTCGACGATGGTCCGGGTACCTACCTCAAAGCTGGCCTGGGTTGCTTTCAGGGCACTCTCGGCGGAAACGACTGACTGCTCGTAGGCGCGGATGGAGGTTAGGGACGCATTGATGTTGTTCAGGCTGGCGCGGGTGTTGCGCACGACGGAGCGGTAGTTTTGCTCCAGATTCTGCTGGGCACCCACATAGTTGGCCTGGGCCTGCTTGACCTGGCTGGTAACGCCGAAACCGGAGAAGATCGGCACCGACAGGGTTACCCCGACATTGCCGGTATCGGCGGATTCCCACCCGCCAGGCAGATCGGTGCGGTTTTGACCGACGTTAGCGGTCAGAGCCACGCTGGGTAGGTGGCCGGTCTTGGCCAGGCTGATCTGCTGCTTGGCGATCTCGACGCTGATGCGATTGATCAGCAGTTGCAGGCTGGACTCCTCGGCGATGGACAGCCACTGCTCATGGCCGCTTGGGGTCGGCTTGCTGGGGCTGAAGCGCTGGGTATCCAGGATGTTCAGACGCTCGTGGCTCAACCCGGTGATCTCACGCAGGGCCTCGAAGCGGTTTTCCAGGTTGTTTTCGGCGTTGATCTCGTCAGCGATGGCCAGATCAAACTGGGCCTGGGCTTCGTGCACGTCGGTGATGGCGGTCAGGCCCACGGCAAAACGCTGTTTGGTTTGTTCCAATTGACGTTCGATGGCACGCTTGTTGGCGCGGACGAAATTCAGGTTGTCCTCGGCAGACAGTACGTCGAAGTAGGCGTTGGCCACTCGAACGATCAGCGCCTGTTCGGCCTGGCTGTATTGTAACTCGGCCCGAGCAGCACTCTGCTTGCTCAGATCCAGGTTGACGTAATTTTTATGATCGTAGATGGACTGGTTCAGCCGCAGGTTGGCATTGGTACTATCGTTGCCGGTGTCGCCAAACTGATTGGTGTAACCCAGGGTGGCGTTCAGCTGTGGCAACAGGCTGGCGCGACGCTGGCCGATCCCTTCGTAGGCAGCATCCCGGCTGGCCCGAGCTTGCAGCAGTACGGGATCCTTTTCCAGGGCTTGTTGATATATCTGCAGCAGGTCGTCCGCCTGGGCGGACAGCGAAGCGCAGGCAAGGCCAACGGCCAGGCACACGGAGCGCAGTTTGAGGTTCATTACCAATCCTTAATCAATTACAGAGGTCAACCCGAGGGGGCTGGTGGCATAATTTCGCGGCAAAACGATGCCGACTCCCCTAGACGACCGGATCTTTGCCAGCGATAGTTAACCGAATCCGGGTCTTGTCAGTCAATGTTCAATCAATGGGCAAGTGTAACAGAGTACACTGAACCAAAGCTGTAACTCTTTGTAAAAGGAAACAACATGAAATCTGGGCCACAGAAGTATGGGGGAGCCGCGGTAGAGATTGAGTCTCGACAGACCTTGTTTGAGGGTTTCTTTAAGATGGAGCGTATTTGCTACCGACACCCCCTGTTTGCCGGTGGCAAGAGTGAACGTGTGTGTCGCGAGGTGTTTGAGCGGGGGGATGCGGTGGTGGTACTGGCCTATGATCCCAAACTGGATGCCTTGGTGCTGATCGAGCAGCTGAGGATCCCGGCGCTGCGCACCAGTCAGACTCCCTGGTTGCTGGAGTTGATTGCCGGGATCATCGAGCCCGGTGAATCCCGCGATGAGGTGGCCCGTCGCGAGCTGATGGAGGAGGCCGGTCTTGAGGCGACCTGTTTAACGCCGATCGCCAGTTTCCTGACCAGCCCTGGTGGCACCAGTGAGCGTCTCTATCTCTATCTGGCAGAAGTCGCTTTGCAGGGGGAGGGGGAAGGCCTGTTTGGTCTGGCCCATGAGCATGAAGATATCCGTCGACACATTGTTTCCCGCAGTCAGGCGCTGGCCTGGGTCGAGCAGGGCGTGATAGACAATGCGAGTACCATTATTGGTTTGCAGTGGCTGGCTTTGAATCACGGCAAGTTAAAGGCGGGTTAAGGTGGGCCACCGTCGCTCTGCCCCAAGTCGCTATGCCCCAAGCCTGGATGCCCTGATGCGGGTGTGTGGACGCAACTACGCGGCCTTGAGTCGCTTGCTGTCCACGGCTCGGCAACGGCAGGGCCAGCAGGAAAGGTATTGTTGGCAGCACCCCCAAGAGTCGGTGAAGCTGGAGATTGAGGTGCTGGAGCGGACCCGCTACACGGAAGTGATCCGCCTGCGTCGACAGGCGCCTCCGCTGCCTCTGGTGGACCCTCCCTGCCTGGAGGTGCGTCTTTACCACGATGCCAACCTGGCAGAAGTGCTGGCCGGGCGGCCATTTTTGCGACTGCTGCCTCGTTATGAGTATCCCAATGCAAGGATGCTGCAGCGTGATGAAAAATTTCAGGTTAACCTATTCCTAGCCGAGTTGTTGGCCCAGTTTGTCCAACGGGAATGGCATCTGGTAACCCCAAGCGAGGAGAGTCGCGGACTTTGACCCGGAACCTGGAACATGTGAGCCCCGTCGCCGCCGACGGCAGCGTGCTGCTTGCGCAGTTGAGTGATCCCCACCTGTTTGCCGACAGGGATAATGTGTTTTTGGGGATCAATCCCCACAACAGCCTTTCTGCCGTGATCGCCCAACTGGGGCGCGAGCAGGGGGTGGACGCCGTGCTGGCCAGCGGGGATCTCAGTCAGGATCATTCCGAAAACTCCTACCGTCTGTTCGCCGAGTTGATCTCGTCGCTGAATAAACCTGTCTTTGCCCTGCCAGGCAACCATGATCTGCCCCAGCGGATGGAGGCTGTGCTGGCCCAAACTTCGGTTCATACCCAGCGCCAGGTCCGCCTCGGTGCCTGGCAGATGCTGATGCTCAATTCGGCGGTCACTGGCCTGCCCTCCGGGCATGTTCCCCTGGCGGAGCAGCGCTGGTTAAAAGAGACATTGGAAGCCACACCAGACACGCCGACCGTGGTGGCCCTGCATCATCATCCTGTGCCCACTGGCTGTGCCTGGTTGGATCAACACAGCCTGGATAATGGTGCCGAGTTTCTTGCCCTGATCCGCCGTTATCCCCAGGTGAAGGTGGTGCTGTTCGGCCATGTTCACCAGGAGATGGATGTACCGGAGGGAAATGCCCGCCTGTTGGCGGTCCCCTCCACCAGCATCCAGTTCCTGCCGGGGAGCGCCGGGTTCGTCCTGGATCCCCGTCAGCCCGGCTACCGTTTGCTGCGCCTTTTCCCCGATGGTAGCATCGAAACTCAAGTCAAACGTCTGATCGGCGGCCAGTTTGTTCCCGATCCCAGTGCCTCCGGGTATTGAGCCTTCGTGCTGGCGTACCGCCTTACGTCGATAAGAGTCGATCAGCATGTTGCTATATTTGCACGGATTCAACAGCGCCCCCAGCTCCACTAAGGCACAACAGGTGGCGCACCATATGGCCTGTCATCATCCGGATGAACCCCTGTCCATTCCCCAGCTGGCCACGGGCCCTGCCGAGGCCGTGGCCCAGTTGCTGCCCATTGCCCGTTCGGCGGTGGCCGTCGGTGAACCGCTGCGTCTGATGGGCAGCTCTTTGGGGGGGTATCTGGCGACCTATTTGCTGGAAAGCCTGAGTGAGGCGCACCCCGAGGCCGACATTCGAGCCGTGCTGATCAATCCGGCGATCCGCCCCTATGAGTTGCTCAGCGACTATATCGGTGAGCAGATCAACGACTATACCGGTGAACGTTACCGGGTCGAGCTGCAGCATATGGATGAACTCCAGGCTTTAGAAAAGTCGCTGATCCGTCGCCCCGAGGCCTACAAGGTCTTGCTGCAAGCGGGTGACGAAGTGCTGGACTATCGACAGGCGGTGGCCAAATACCCCCGTAGCCAGATGGTGCTCGAGCCCGGTGGTGATCACAGTTTCGTTGGCTTTGAGAACCATTTGGCCGATGCGCTGACCTTCCTGGGGCTTGAACCCGCCGGTTGAGTCGCGGTTGAACCTTTTCCTCGGGCCTCGCTATGATGGCCCCATTACGCGAAACATTGGATAAGTTGATGAGCAGTCAATACACCTCAGATGCGATTGAGGTCCTCAGTGGTCTGGAGCCGGTGCAGAAACGGCCAGGCATGTACACGGAGACGAGCCGCCCCAACCACTTGGGTCAGGAGGTGATCGATAACAGTGTGGATGAGGCCCTTGCCGGGCATGCCGATGATATCCAGGTGATCCTGCATGCCGACCAGTCGTTGGAGGTGATCGACAATGGCCGTGGCATGCCGGTGGATATCCACCCCGAAGAGGGCGTGCCCGGGGTCGAGTTGATCCTCACTCGGTTGCACGCAGGCGGTAAATTCTCCAACAAGAACTATGAGTTCTCCGGCGGCCTGCACGGGGTCGGGATCTCCGTGGTCAACGCCCTGTCCAAGCGGGTTGAGGTCAAGGTTCGCCGGGATGGCCAGATCTATGAGATGGCGTTCGAGCATGGTGCCAAGGTGGAAGATCTGACGACCACGGGCAGTGTCGGGCGTCGCAATACCGGCACCAGCGTACACTTCTGGCCCGATGCCAAGTACTTTGACTCCGGTAACTTTTCCGCCAGCCGTATGGCCCACGGCTTGCGCGCCAAGGCGGTCCTCTGCCCGGGGTTGCGCATTCGCTTTGAAGACAAGGTGAAAGGCGAAAAGCATGAGTGGTATTTCGAAGAGGGGCTGCGCGACTACCTCACCGATGCGGTGAAAGAGTGGCCCAAGTTGCCGGAAACCCCCTTTGTCGGCAACTACGCCGGCAATAAGGAGGCGGTGGACTGGGCCGTGCTCTGGTTGCCGGAAGGGGGGGACAGCCTCGGCGAGTCCTACGTCAACTTGATCCCCACCGCTCAGGGCGGCACCCATGTCAACGGCTTCCGCCAGGGCCTGCTGGAGGCGATGCGTGAATTCTGTGAGTTCCGTAACCTGCTGCCCCGAGGAATCAAGCTGGGGCCGGAGGATATCTGGGACAAGGCCGCCTACGTGCTCTCCACCAAGATGCAGGATCCCCAGTTCTCCGGCCAGACCAAGGAGCGCCTCTCCTCCCGTCAGGCCAGTGCCTTTGTCTCGGGTGTGGTGCGTGATGCCTTCAGTTTGTGGCTCAATGAGCACACGGATCAGGCCGAACTGCTGGCGGAGCTGTGTATCAACAATGCCCAGAGCCGATTGCGTAAGGCCAAGAAGGTGGCCCGTAAGAAGGTGACCTCGGGCCCCGCCCTGCCGGGTAAGCTGACCGACTGCTCCGGCCAGGATGCCAGCAAGGGTGAGTTGTTCCTGGTGGAGGGGGACTCGGCCGGTGGCAGTGCCAAGCAGGCCCGGGACAAGGAGTTCCAGGCGATCATGCCGCTGCGCGGTAAAATTTTGAATACCTGGGAGGTGGATGCGTCCCAGGTACTGGCTTCCCAGGAGGTACACGATATCTCCGTGGCCATCGGCTGCGATCCGGATTCGGACGATATCTCCGGCCTGCGTTACGGCAAGATCTGCATCCTGGCGGATGCCGACTCCGATGGTCTGCATATCGCGACCCTGCTGTGCGCCCTCTTTATGCAGCACTTCAAGATTCTGGTAGAGCGTGGCCACATCTATGTGGCGATGCCGCCCCTGTTCCGCATCGACATCGGCAAAGAGGTGTTTTACGCCCTGGACGAGTCGGAGAAGGAGGGGATCCTGGATCGGATCGCTGCCGAGAAGAAGCGGGGCAAGGTGCAGGTCACCCGATTCAAGGGGTTGGGTGAGATGAACCCGCCCCAGTTGCGGGAGACCACCATGGATCCCAACACCCGCCGCCTGGTGCAGCTGACGGTGGATGACGCCGAAGCCACCATGGCGTTGATGGATATGTTGCTGGCCAAGAAGCGCTCCGGCGATCGCAAGGAGTGGCTGGAGCGTAACGGCGATCTGGCGGAGCTGGACTGAGCGGTTTCGCACAGCCTTAAGGAGAATCCCCATGCTAAGACGGATCTTGGCACTCGTGCTGCTGACCACATCGGCCCCGATCTGGGCGGCACCGGCGGCGATCACTGCGGCGAAAATGCCCGAGGGCTTTGCCCTTGAGCTCTACGCCGAGGGGATCGACAACGCCCGGCAGATGGCCTGGGGTGAGCGGGGCACCCTGTTCGTCGGCTCCCGCAAGGCAGGGCGGGTGTACGCCGTGCGTCATGTGGACGGGCGGCCGGTGCGGGTGCAGATCCTGGCTTCGGATCTTGTCATGCCTTCGGGCCTGACGGTGCGGGGGGGGACGCTCTATGTGGCGGCGGTGTCACAGATCCTGGCCTATGACGGGATCGAGGCCGCGCTGGTAAAAGGTGAGACGCCGATCCCCAGGGTGGTGATCGACGATCTGCCAGAGGACCGACACCACGGCTGGAAGGTGCTGGCGTTTGCCCCCGATGGACGCTTGATTGTGCCGGTGGGTGCGCCCTGCAACATCTGCGAGCCGGAACTGCCCTATGCCAGTATCCTGGCCATCGAGCTGGAAAGCGGGGAGCGAGAAGTACTGGCCCGGGGTGTGCGCAACTCGGTGGGGTTTGATTTCGATCCCGTCAGGGGCGAGCTGGTGTTCTCGGACAATGGCCGTGACATGCTGGGGGACGATCTGCCGCCCGATGAGATCAACCGGGTGTCGACACCGGGCAGTCATTTTGGTTACCCCTATCGGCATGGCGGGGTGGTGGAGGATCCCCACTTTGTGCTGCCAGGCGCGCTCAAGGACACCTTGGTGGCTCCCATCGCCCGGTTGCCTGCTCATGTGGCGCCGCTGGGGGTGCACTTCTATCAGGGCGAGGATTTTCCCAGCCCCTGGCGCGGTGCGCTGCTGATCGCCGAGCACGGCAGTTGGAATCGCTCGAGCAAGGTGGGCTACCGGATCAGCGCGCTGACCGATCCCCGTGGTGAGGCCGGGCTGGAAAACGCCGGCTACCGGGTGCTGTTGGAGGGCTGGCTTGATGGCGAAACGCCCCTGGCCCGACCGGTGGCGTTTTTACCCCACCCCGATGGTGGGGTGTTGATCAGCGACGATTATCAAGGTCGGATCTACCGTTTGACCTACGCAAACACGCAAGACTGAATTGTATTAACTCCGGCAGTGCCGGCAAGTGAGAACCATGACTGAACTGAGCGAAATGAGCTTAGAGGGCGTCGAACAACAGCCCCTGCGCCAGTTTACTGAGCAGGCTTACCTGAACTACTCCATGTACGTGATCATGGATCGGGCCCTGCCCTTTATTGGCGACGGCCTCAAGCCGGTACAGCGCCGCATCATCTATGCGATGAGCGAGCTGGGGCTGAATGCCACCGCCAAATACAAGAAGTCCGCCCGTACCGTCGGCGATGTATTGGGTAAATACCATCCGCATGGCGACAGCGCCTGCTACGAAGCGATGGTGCTGATGGCCCAGCCCTTCACCTACCGCTACCCGTTGGTCGATGGTCAGGGCAACTGGGGGGCACCGGACGATCCTAAGTCTTTCGCTGCGATGCGTTACACCGAATCCCGCCTGTCCCGCTTCTCCGAGGTCTTGCTGTCGGAGCTGGGCCAGGGCACGGTGGACTGGGGCGTCAACTTTGATGGCACCCTGAAGGAGCCCAAGACCCTGCCGGCTCGCTTGCCGCACATTCTCCTCAACGGCATTACCGGCATTGCCGTGGGCATGGCGACGGACATTCCGCCGCACAATGCCCGTGAGGTGGCCAACGCCTGTGCCCACCTGCTGGAGAACCCGAAAGCCGAGCTTTCCGAACTGATGCAGTTTGTCCAGGGACCCGATTACCCCACCAAGGCGGAGATCATCACCCCCCGCGCCGACATCGAGAAGATGTACCGGACCGGCAAGGGCTCGATCAAGATGCGTGCCGTGTACGAGCTGCAGGACGGCGAGGTGGTGATCTCAGCCCTGCCTCACCAGGTCTCCGGGGCCAAGCTGATTGAGCAGATCGCCGCCCAGATGCAGGCTAAGAAGCTGCCCATGGTGGCGGATCTGAGGGATGAGTCCGATCACGAGAACCCGGTGCGCCTGGTGATCGTGCCACGCTCCAACCGCATCGACACCGAGCAGTTGATGGCCCATCTGTTTGCCACCACCGATCTGGAGAAGAGCTACCGGGTCAACCTCAACATGCTGGGGTTGGACAACCGTCCCATGGTGAAAGATCTGCGCACCATCCTGGCGGAGTGGCTGCAGTTTCGAAGCGAGACGGTGCGACGCCGCTTGCAGCACCGTCTGGACAAGGTGCTGGCCCGCCTGCACATCCTCGATGGTTTGTTGATCGCCTTCCTCAATATTGACGAGGTGATCGAGATCATCCGCAATGAGGATGAGCCGAAGGCGGCATTGATCGCCCGCTTTGGCCTGTCCGAGAAACAGGCGGAAGCCATTCTCGAGATCAAGCTGCGTCAGTTGGCCAAGCTCGAGGAGATGAAGATCCGCGGTGAGCAGGCCGAACTGGCCAAGGAGCGCGATAAACTGGAGCTGATCCTCGGCTCCGAGCGTCGCCTTAAAACCCTGGTCCGCAAGGAACTGCTCGCCGATGCCGAGACCTATGGTGACGAGCGTCGCAGTCCGCTGATGGAGCGCAGCGAGGCCAAGGCTCTGTCTGAGCAGGATCTGACTCCGGCGGAAGCGGTTACCGTGGTGATGTCCGATAAGGCCTGGGGTCGTTGTGCCAAAGGCCACGAGGTGGATCCGGCCGGCCTCTCTTACCGCAGCGGCGACAGCTACCTGTCCCATGCTCGAGGGAAGAGCAACCAGCCGGTGCTGTTCCTGGAAAGCTCCGGCCGGGCCTATGCGACAGAGCCCCATACCTTGCCGTCGGCACGCAGCCAGGGTGAACCCCTGTCCGGCCGCTTCAACCTGGTAGCGGGTGCTCGCCTCGAGCATGTGCTGATGGGGCAAAGCGATGAGTTGTACCTGATGGCCACAGACGCGGGCTACGGCTTTATCTGTAAGTTTGAAGATATGATCAGCCGCAACAAGTCCGGTAAGGCCCTGTTGACGGTGCCGGTTGGCGCCGAGGTGCTGCCACCCCAGAAGGTGGGGGATCAGGGCACTCAGCGTCTGCTGGCGGTCACCACTGAAGGTCGGATGCTGCTGTTCCCACTGGCTCAACTGCCGGTACTGGCGAAGGGTAAGGGCAACAAGATCATCGGTATTCCCACGGAGAAAGCCAAGAGCCGGGAGGAGTACCTCAAGCACCTGCATGTGATCGGTGAAGGCAGCCAGATCACCCTGTGGGCCGGCAAGCGTAAGCTGACCCTCAAGGCCGCCGATCTGGAGCATTACCTGGGTGAGCGGGGCCGTCGCGGCAATAAGCTGCCCCGGGGACTGCAGCGAGTCGATCGGGTTGAGATCGAGTCGTCGGTGGCTCCGTCCGTCGAGCCCACTGACGCCGAATAAGCCGCCCGGTTAAACCTGACATTTTGAACTTCAAGCCTGGGCCTCGGCTCAGGCTTGTTCTTATGGGTGTACGATGATCTATCTGGATCCGCAAGGGTGGCCTCGCCACCAGCAATTTGAGTTCTTCCGTGCCATGGAGAATCCCTACTTCAGCCTTTGTGCCGACGTGGACGTGTCCGCTCTGCTGCGCCATTGCGAGCGAAACGGGATCAGCAGCTACCGAGCCATGGTGTATGCCTTGTTGAGTGTTGCCCAGCAGTTACCCTGGATGCGCTGGCGTATTCGTGGCGAACAAGTGGTGCAACATGAGCTTCTCAGCGCGGGTTTGACGGTGCTGGGGCAGGATGGCCAGGTGCGTTTCAGCCGTACCGCCTGGCAAACGGACTTTGCTGCCTTCGAGGCGGAGTTGAAAGCCAATACCGAGACGGCCGCCGTCAGTGAGACCCTGTTTAATCCTGGTTGCAGCAAGGCAGAGCACGATGCCGATCTCTACCTCTCCTGCCTGCCCTGGGTGCGTTTTACCCAGTTTAATAATCCGATGCCGATGATCCCCGATGACTCGGTCCCCCGGATCGTCTGGGGCAAGTACGACCAGCATGGGGAAAAAACCGTGATGCCGGTTGGGATCCAGGCGCACCATGCCCTGGCCGACGGGTTGCATCTGGGGCAGTTCTATCACGCCTTACAGCACTGCCTGGATACTCCACAACAATGGCTTGCGAGTCAGAATTAACTTCAGCGCACAAGTGTTAACCTGAGGGATTGCGGGGGGGAAATAGCGAGGTATACTGGGCGCCCTTTATTTTCGGAGAGCCGCCGTGCTGAAGTTGATCCGTTCCCTGAGCCTGGGTGTGCTGCTGGTGGGAGCCTTTTTATTGGCCCTGTTGATGTGCTTGCTGCGTCCGTTCCACCGCAATAATGTCTACCATGTCGCCAACTGGTTTGCCAAAGTGAGCCCGGTGATGGGCTTTAAGGTGGTCAAGCGCGGCCAGGAGAACCTGCTGGTGGAGCATCCCGTGGTCTACGTGGGAAATCATCAGAACAGCTTTGATCTCTTTACCCAGAGCGCCCTGGTGCCGCCGGGCACTGTGAGCCTGGGTAAGAAGAGCCTGATCTGGATCCCCCTGTTTGGCCAGATCTACTGGTTGACCGGCAATATCCTGATCGACCGTAACAACCGCAGCAAAGCGATCTCCACCATCCAGAGTGCGGCCCAGAAGATCCGCGATAAGGCCCTGTCCGTCTGGATCTTCCCCGAGGGGACCCGCTCCCGGGGCCAGGGTCTGCTGCCCTTCAAAACCGGTGCTTTTCACACCGCCATCAATGCCGGGGTGCCTATCGTGCCGGTACTGGCCTCTTGCCAGAAGGATATCTGCCTGGGTAAGCGGGATAACGGTGTGGTGATCGTCGAAGCGATGGAGCCTATCTCCACCGAGGGGCTGGGTCGTGAAGATGTGCGCGCCCTGGCACAAGAAGTCTACGATAAGATGAATCAACGGTTGGCTGAGCTGAACGCAGAAGCGCAACAGCTGGCCCTGGCCAAGTAAGGAGCCTGAGACCTGCCATGAACAAAGAACAATTGATTGCCGAACAGCAGATGGAAACCCGCGAGATCGTCCAGGCACTGAAGGACGATGGCTCCGATCCTGAGGGCACCTACAACATCGAGCATCACTTCGCTTCGGAAGACTTCGATGCCCTGGAAAAGGCGGCAGTGGATGCCTTCAAGGCCGGATTTGCCGTGGACGATGCCGAAGAGCTGGAGCTGGATGATGGCAGCGTTGCCTACTGCTTCTCAGCCATGGCCGAGCATTCCCTGGATATTGAGCGTCTGGACAAGGATTGCGAAGCCCTGATTGAACTGGCCCATAAGCACAAGGTGCTGTATGACGGCTGGGGCACCCACTTCGTCGAGCCGACCAAGCAGTGATCCTTGACGGGAACTGAGTGTTAAGGGATCGGCTTAGCATGAAAGACCAAAAGCCAGCGCATTTGCGCTGGCTTTGCTGTATTCAAGGGAGCAGTAAGTCCGTATTGCCCGTTCAGGCGGCCGGATACCGCCCGCCCAGTACCGCAAGGCGGGATGCCCCGGTAACGGCGGGCAGGTTGCCGGGGAGGCCGTTAATGTGGCGCCAGGCCAGCCAGGCGAAGGCGACGCTTTCCACCAGTTGTGGATCCAGTCCCAGCGCTGTAGTGCTGTCGATGCGGTAATTGGGCAGGGCCAGTTTCAGCTGGGAAACCAGCTCGGCATTGGCCGCCCCCCCGCCACACAGGTAAAGCTCACCTCGGTCAGCGTGATCCTGAGTGCAGCGGGCGATGCTTTGGACGGTACAGGCCAGCAGGGTGGCCATCACGTCTTCCAGCGGCAATGCTCCCAGGCTATTGAGGTGGCTGTACAGCCAGCTGAGATTAAACAGCTCCCGGCCGGTGCTCTTGGGGGCGGGCTGGGCAAAATAGGGGTGGGACAGCAGGCGCTTGAGCAGGGCACCATCCACTTTTCCTGAGGCGGCGATGGCCCCGCCCTTATCGTAATTCTGGCCAAAATGCTCTCGTGCCCAGGCGTCCATCAGGGTATTGCCTGGGCCTGTGTCATAGCCTAAGACCTCACCATTCCCCAGATACGTCAGGTTGGCGATCCCGCCGACATTGACGATCAGGCGAGGGATCTCTGCGGTGAACAGGCCGGCATGAAACGCCGGCACCAGAGGGGCACCCTGACCGCCAAGGGCGATGTCCTTGCGACGGAAATCGGCAATCACATCGATGCCGGTCTCCACCGCCAGGGTGTTGGGGCAGCCGATCTGCAGGGTAAAAGCGTGATGGCCTTCGGGGTGGTGGCGGATGGTTTGTCCATGACTGCCGATGGCAGCGACGTGATCGGCGTGGATCCCGGCTTCGTCCAGCAATTCGTTAACGGCGACGGCAAAGGCCTGGGCGACGGCTCGGTCTGCTCGGCCCATGCGATCGATCTCATCATGGCCCGGGCTGCACAAGGTATGCAGTTCGGCCAGTAGGGCGGCGGGGATCGGCACACTGTGATGGGCGACCACCTTGGGGTGTCCCTGCTCGTCGAACTGGGCAAGGACGGCATCGATGCCATCCATCGAAGTGCCTGACATTAGGCCGATGCAATAAGTCATCCTTTGGGCTCCATAAGGAATGCGTGTTACAGCCTTCCAGCATGGCAGCGAAGGGATCCCAAGTCTAATGAGAGCGGGAGGAATTGGGCCTGCTTCGCATTCCAGCCCGTTGCCCTGAGTAAAGAGCGGTGAGGCTTCATTTCGTTACTGCATCGCCAGCAGGATGGCCTGGCGGTGGGCCAGCTGATCCAGCAGTTGCTGGCTTCGCCGTTCAAAGGCTGGGCGCTCTGCATCTGCCAGCGGCTTGGACTGAGGCAGTTTTACCGTGCGTGGATTGCGATGGACACCATTGACCAGGAATTCGTAGTGCAGGTGGGCACCGGTAACCCGTCCTGTGGCCCCCAGGCGGCCAATGGTCTGGCCCTGTTTCACCCGTTGGCCCTTCTTGACGTTACGTTTGGAAAGGTGAAGGTACTTGGTGACATAGGTATTGGAGTGCTGGATAAAGACATAGTTGCCATTGAGCTTGTTGTAGGTGGCCTGGGTCACGACGCCATCCCCGGCCGCCATAATGGGGGTGCCCACGGGGGCAACATAGTCGGTGCCATTGTGGGGCCGGACCCGTCCGGTCACCGGATGCAGGCGACGGGGGTTGAAGTTGGAGCTTACATAGTTGAATTGTACCGGTGCTCGGAGGAAAGCCTTCTTCATCGGCTGACCATTGGGGGCATAGTACTGGCCATCACTGTGGCGTATCGCTTGAAAGATCTCTCCCTGGTTTTCAAACTCCGCTGCCAAAATTTCCCCTTCGCTGACAAACTGGCCATTGGCATAGTTGTCCTGCCACAACACGGCAAAGCGGTCGCCCACCCGAATATCCAGGGCAAAGTCCACGTCCCAGCCAAACAGGCCAGCCAGACGCATGATCTGATTAGGACTCATGCCCGCACCGACCGCGGCATTCCAGAAATTACTGGTGATCGTGGCACTGGCGAAGTGCTCGCGCTGTTCTACCTGCTTGCTTTCAAGTTTCTCACTGAGGGCGTCGCCCTCTTGTGTTACCAGCAAGGTGTCTGTGGCATTGATCTGATAGCGCAGTGCGGCCCACTGATCATCGTCATAACCCAGCTCAATGATCTGTCCCGGCAGGATCCTGATCAGCTGCTTCCCGGAAAGGGGGAGCTGGGTGATGCGATGGACCAGGCTTGCAGAGAGACCTGCCCGGTTAAACAGCTTGGCCAGGCTGTCGCCCGGTGCCACTTCCATGCTGCGCCATCGCCTTGGCTCGGCCACGACGATTGGACCGCTGCTGTGGACGGTGAGGACCAGAGGCAAACGCTGATCCAGCGGAAGGGGCGGGGCCGTGTGCCGGGCCAGTTCGTCGGTTGAGGGAAGAAGCGTCAGCAGGCACAGCAGCAGGGTTAAGCCAGCGATCCCCAACCTGTGGGGCCGCGGTAATCGGTTATAGTGCGCCAAGGCCCGATGAACGAGCGGTTTCGTTTGGCTTTTTTTGATTTTTTTGGCTTGTTGCCCTTTCACGTTCCATGTACCTCTTTGGGATCTACTTGGCCCAACCCCCATCCGGAACACCGGCAGTCTTTCCTTTGCCGAGCCTAACCTTTAACATTATCGCTTTTGCAGAAAGATTCAAACCGTGCGGAGACCCTTGCATGACTGATTTGGAAAAGGCGCTGGCTGAGATCCGCCGTGGTACTGATGAGATCCTGGTGGAAGAGGAGCTCATCGCAAAGTTGAAACTGGGCCGTCCGCTGCGGGTGAAACTGGGTGCCGATCCGACCGCCCCGGATATCCACCTGGGCCACACAGTGATCCTCAACAAACTGCGCCAGTTTCAGGAACTGGGCCATGAGGTGATCTTCCTGATCGGCGACTTCACCGGCATGGTCGGTGATCCGTCCGGTAAAAACTCCACTCGTCCGCCGCTGACCCGTGAGCAGGTGCTGGCCAACGCCGAGACCTACAAGGAGCAGGTGTTCAAGATCCTGGATCCGGCCAAGACCCGTATCGAGTTTAACTCCTCCTGGCTGGGTGAGCTGGGTGCCGAAGGGATGCTGCGTTTGGCGTCACAACAGACCGTGGCCCGTATGCTGGAGCGTGACGACTTTAAGAAGCGTTATGGCAACGGTCAGGCCATCGCCATCCATGAGTTTATGTACCCGCTGTTGCAGGGGCATGACTCCGTGGCGCTGGAGGCGGACGTCGAGCTGGGCGGCACCGATCAGAAGTTCAACCTGTTGATGGGTCGTGAGCTGCAAAAGGCCGCCGGTCAGGAACGTCAGGTGGTGATCACCATGCCGTTGCTGGTGGGTCTGGATGGCGTCAAGAAGATGTCCAAGTCTGCCCACAACTACATCGGTGTGTCCGATGCACCGTCCGATATGTT
This sequence comes from Ferrimonas sp. YIN67, assembly GCF_057219095.1. Classification (NCBI taxonomy): domain Bacteria; kingdom Pseudomonadati; phylum Pseudomonadota; class Gammaproteobacteria; order Alteromonadales; family Ferrimonadaceae; genus Ferrimonas; species Ferrimonas sp. YIN67. Next base: position 61,370 of record NZ_JBXVVJ010000007.1, on the reverse strand, counting down.
CGGTAAGATCATGTCCATCTCCGACGATCTGATGTGGGACTACTACGAGCTGTTGTCCTTCCGTCCTTTGGAGGAGATTGAACAGTTTAAGGCGCAACTCGCTGCCGGTGGTAACCCCCGTGATGTGAAGATCCTCCTGGCCAAGGAGATCATCGCCCGGTTCCACGATGACGCGGCAGCCGAATCTGCCCATGCCGAATTCACCAGCCGCTTCGCCAAGAAGCAGATCCCGGATGAGATGCCGGAGTTTGAGTTCGAGGCGGGCGTGGCCATTGCCAACCTGCTCAAGGACGCCGGGCTGGTGAATACCACCTCCGACGCGATGCGGATGATCCGTCAAGGCGGCGCCAAGATCGATGGCAACAAGATTGAAGATACCAAGCTGGTACCGGAAGCCGGTACTGCGGTTTATCAGGTGGGCAAGCGCAAGTTCGCTCGCGTTACACTGAAATAAGCCTGACTGAGCTTGATGAAGCCGCCTTGATGGGCGGCTTTTTTGATCCTCGATGTGGCCGGTAAGCCTCGCGCTTTGACAAGGATGATCCGGCCCAGTCCCACGCCAAGATCGATGGTAACAAGATTGAAGATACCAAGCTGGTACCGGAAGCCGGTACTGCGGTTTATCAGGTGGGTAAACGTAAGTTTGCTCGGGTGACAGTTAAGTGAGTTGATCGCTGAAATTGCTCACATTGATAAAGCCACCTATCGAGGTGGCTTTTTACTGTCGGTTGAAAAACCCCGAACTTGGCGATTTCGAGCAGAATTGGCTTAAATAACTCTGCAATGTACTCTGTTAAACTATTATATGCAGCTATTAGCTTCAAATCTAAAATCAAAGGATGATGTACTAACAATGTCTTCTTTCACGTTCTTAAATAGAGGGTATGTTTTATTCATGTCAGCTATTGCCACGTCTAATATACTTTGGTCAAAACAGCTAATTGATTCTGTTAGCAAGGAAGTGTTTTTCCATATATTATGAAGTTTATCTTCCGTGATACTAGCCCAACTGTTGAATGCTCGTGAATAATAGACCTTTTGAGTGTCGTTTGACTTAATGTCAAACCTGATAGATGAGCCAAGTCTGCGGCCAAATGCTATATGTCCCCAGCTGCCTGCCCCAGAGATGAAATTGTTTGTGAAGTCATAAGCCATAATCACATACTTGTAATTATTTACGCCTTCTAACTCCTGCCATGGAGTAGCAAGTGATGGTAAGAAACCAATTAACTCTATATTTGCATTTGACTGAGAAAGTAGAGTGTCAGCAATGAACCTATTTCTATCTGTCGCGACTTGTTTTGAGTCATTTTCATTAGAAAAAACAGTTACTCCTTGATGGTAATGCTGAACTTTACTAGAGGCTATTACGATTAAACCGATAGTATCATCATTCTCCATTTCAAGTGGAGTGATGGAGGCGCAACCTGTGATTGTAAATGATAGTGCAAGCCACTTTATATATTTCATCTGAGGCGTTCCTTGCTTTTGTGATTTCAATGGGTGGTGGAGTTATATGGTAAGTTGATATGATATTCAGAACAAGTAGTCAGGCTGGACCAGAGGCGGCCAAGAGATCAGAGTGGGCTGGAGAGTGCAGGTATACGTCACATGGAGAGAGACTGAATATCCATAACGGGTAAGCTGCCACTGATGTTTGATAGCTCACCCGTACGTTCGCCAATTTTGAAGCAGTTCCTGTAGATCCTGTTCTCGCTGTGTTTGGGCCTCCCTGCCCGGTAGACGCATTTATTAAGTAAACAGTATTGACCCAGAAAGGGGACCGTCATCTTGTGAACTCTTGGGATATTGGCCGGGCTCAGGCGATGGGGGCTTTCCACCGCGCGGGCCGGTAGGCCATCAGGTAGCGCAGGGCAACATAGGTGACCACTGTCGTGGCGATCAGCAGTTCGAGATCGGCCAACCGTTTGAGCAGTTGATGCTGGCTGAGGCCCCAGCGTTGAAACAGCTCTGCGCAGTGATACAGGGCGCTGGCCCCGATCACCATGGGAAAGGTGAAGGCGGCATAGCCGGGACTGAAGGGCAGGCGCATCAGGCGGAAGAATGCCAGGTAGATCAGGGTCGTCATCAGCAGGGCGATCCCCAGCAACAGGGCGATCACCAGGGGATCGGGCTGGACCGTCAGGCTTAGGTAGCCGACCAGTGAGAGGCTGGCGGGGGCGGCCAGGATCGCTACGGTGGGCTGAGCGGCAGCGGGGATCTCACCATGAAACAGCAGGCGATAGAGCATCAGTGGCAGCAGCAGGGCATAGGCGCCCATCCCCAGATGGAGCAGGGCGGTTGCCGGTGTGGTCATGGCACCACCAGGGCAGGTGACGGCGGCGACGATGATCCCCACAGGGGGCACAAACCAGCTGGGGATCATCCGTGACCACTGAAATTGGCGAAACTGTCCGATGGCAAAGCACAGCAGCAATGACAGGTGCAGTCCGACGGCGAGGGTCCAGAGTAGGGATCCCAGGCGCGGTGAATGGGTCACTATGCTGGTTGAGATCACCATGGTTGCCATGGCAAAGGTTGGTGCCACGCTGCCGAGCACGAAATGGTTGAGGTCCTGACCTAGTTGGCCGGGATGGCGCAGGTATTTCAGCAGGATGGGCAGGAGCATCAGGCCGGCTATCAGGGCCAGATAACCCTGCAGGGGGGCCAAGGTGGGGAAGCGTTGGGCCAGGGTGACGCCGAGGCTGGCGATGCCAAGAGCCAGGCCCGCCATGGGGGTCGGGACGCGCAGCAGAGGGTGAGGCATGGAGTGCCCTCCAAGGGAAAAGACCCGCCTATTGTTTCCTGTCAGGCCATTTAATAATATCGAATTAATGTGCGGCACCCGTGTAGAAAAACTAAATGGCTAGGCTCTCCCTTCATCAGCTCAAGATCTTCACTGTGGTGGCGCAAACCGGCAACCTGGGTGTCAGTGCAGATGCCTTGTGTCTGAGCCGTGGGGCGATCTCTCAGGCAATCAAAGTGCTGGAGGCGACGCTCGGGGTTCCCCTGTTTGATCGGAGGCAGCAGCGGCTCCTCCTGAATGCTCAGGGGCGTTTGTTATTGCCTCGGGCTCAGCAGATGTTGCAGCTGGAGCAGGGCGTGTTGCATCTGTTTCGGGAGGGCGCCGATCTGGCCGGTTTGAGATTGGGGGCGAGTCACTCAATCGGCAATTATCTGCTGCCGAGTTTGCTCGCAAGCTGGGCTCAGGATGGCTTGCCTCAGATCAGCCTGGCCAACAGTCAACAACTGCAACGGCACCTGTTGGACTATGAACTGGATGCTGCCCTGATCGAAAGTGAACGGATCGACGCTACCCTGGTGCGCCTGATCTGGCGACAGGATGAGATGGTGGTGATAGCGCCTAAGCATCACCCCTTGGCGGATCAACGGGTTGATTGGTCACGGTTGGTCGGGGAGTCCTGGGTGCTGCGCGAAGCCAATTCCGGCAGCCGGGAGCAGTTCGATCATCATATCGCGCCCTATTTGTCCGACAGTCGGATCGTGTTGGAGTTGGGCAACCTGGAGGCGGTGATGCGCTCGGTTGCCGCAGGCCTGGGGTTGTCTCTGGTGTCACGGTTGGCCTGTGAGGAGGCGTTGGCGGCGGGGGGGCTGGCCCAGGTGCACCTGCCGGTGGTGATCAAGCGCCGTTTGTCCTTAGTGTATCCCAGAGGCAGTGCCGGGCTTCCGGCTCTGCGTCGACTATGCCAACGCTTGCTGATCGATGCAACCTGTGAGGCTGGGGGTGTCAGCCCATGCGGGTAACCCCTGGTGGGTCAATTATGATAAAGCTTTAGCTGGTCTTTCATGCTGGCGTAGTCGAGCAGGTCAATATGCTGATTGATCCGCTGTTTTTCCAGGTCGACCCTCAGGGTGGTGACGCCGGGAAGGGAGAATAGGATGGATTCGCCGGGAAAACCAAACAGATCCCCCCTGGCCTTGTAATAATAGCTGCCAATCATGACCACCAGGTTGCCATTGAAGAAGGTGTGATCGGAGACGAATTCGTATTGCTGGGTGTAGGTATGGACCCGTCGCTGGAAGGCCAGGATCTCCCGGCGTCCTGTGATCCTCTTTCCTGCCGTCTGATCGTGCAGCACCGTATCCCTGTGATAGAAGCGCGACAAATGACTGTAGTTTCGTGCTGTCAGGGCCTGCATATAGCGCTGAGCCAACTCCAACTGGGGGGCTAGTTGGGTCTGTTGTGGGCCAGTTTGATCGTCCGGTTGTGCCTGAATGGGTAGGGCGGTCACTAGGGCCAGGATTAAGGCAAACAGAGGCGTACGCACAGGCTTTCTCCTTGGGAAGATTAACGTTGGGACGGAGTGTCCAGGGCAAAGGCAGGCAGGGACAGGCCGGTGAAGATCCCGAACAGGCGTAGGGCCAGGGTACCCGCCATGGCGACCAAGGCGGAGAGCACCGGGGCAACCGACAAGGCCAGTGCGCCGGTATAGAGCACGCCACCCACAATACAGGCGGTGGCATAGATCTCGGTGCGCAATACCAGTGGGACTTCTCGGCATAGGAGATCGCGGATCATGCCACCCATGACGCCGGTCATGGTGCCCATCATCACGGCGATCAAGGGAGAGGCACCAAAGGCCAGGGCCTTTTGCACGCCAATCACGGTAAACACAGCCAGGCCAAAGGCATCGGCCACCTGAAACCATTTACCTGACAGGCGCCGTGGGCAGCGCACGAACAGCATGATCAGGCCTGCGGTGATCCCGGTCAGCCAGATGTAGGTGGTGTCGGTGATCCAGAATACCGGGGTCGCCCCCAGGATGGCATCGCGCACTGTGCCGCCACCGACGGCGGTGACGCCAGCCAAAACAAAGACGCCAAAGGGGTCCATGCGCAGTCGGCCGGCAGCCAGGGCTCCGGAGATGGCAAATACCACGGTGCCGAACAGATCGGCGGCATAGATAAAGTCGTTCATTTTTCCAGGCTGTCGAGGAAGATATCCAGGGCTTGCTGTGAGATCCGGATCTCCAGGACAGACAGCAGCAGGGAGTAGATCAGGAGTCCCAGGCTGATCCCGAATGTCCAGAACGCAGCGGAATTCAGTTCAAGGTAGATCAATAACATGCTTAGGACACAGAAGACAAAGCTGACGACTCCGGCCTCCTGCATGCGGCGAATGATGCCGATCCGGCGACGCAGGTTATCCAGTTGCTGAATGGCGGGATCGCACTCTGAGCTGAGACGTCGTGCGGCCTTGCAATCACGGGTCTGGGGGCCAAGGGAGCGTACCAGGGAGGCCAGAGAAAGGAATCGATTGGTGTAGGCCAACAGCAACAGGGAGATGGCCGGAAATAGCAGGGCGGGTGTGGTCAGATCCATGGGGTGAACTCAAAAATTCAGTAAAGGGTGGAGTGCACTAACAGTGCGGCCCCCGCAGCGAGCAGGAAGCACAAGGCCAGCCACAGCCAGCCAGCGTAGCTGAGCAGGCGCCGGGTACGCAGCAGATCGTTGCCGTTAACCTCCTGGGGGGGACCGAGGCGAGGGCGCAACTGTCGGTGCCCTTCAATCAGCCAGGGGCCACCAAGTTGGCCGTGCAGGCTGCAGGCCAGGCTGAGCTGAGGCCACTGGGCACTGCGCTCTCGCCAGTCGCCGACTCGCTGGTGGCGTGCGCGCCAAACCGACAAGGGGGAGCCGTAGAGGGACAGGGTCAAGGCCAGCAAGAGGTTGACGGGCCATTGCAGGGTGGCGGCACATTGCTGGGTTGCTGCGGCGTAGCTGCTCATATTGGGACGCTGGGGGTGCCAGTTACGGGCTAATTCGCTGCACAGCCAGGCGGTGGCGGTCGCAAAGATCCCGCCGACGCTGTACCAAAACAGCACAATGAACAGTTGGTTGCGCTGGTGAGTTAACTGCGCCTCGATGCCTGCCTTGGTCAGGCCGAGTTCGGACAGGGTGCCGGTTTGCCGGATGGTCCAGGGGGCCAGCAGGGTCCGGGCTGTATTTTTCTGGCCGGCCTGCAGGCAGGCATGCAATTGCTCACTCACCTGGCCCAGTGCCGGTCCGGGCATCATCCAGGCCAGCAGTGCCAGTTCGAAGGGCAGGGGGAATGCGGCCAGTCGAGTTAGCAGAAACAGCGCCAGCCAGAGGGGCAATAGCAGCAGGAGCAAGGCCAGGGTGCCAGCCAGACGCTGTTGCTCCTGACTGCGGTTGGCATGATGGGTTTTGCGCGCCAGGGTTTCGGCCAGCGGAGCCAGCAGGTGTCGGGGCCGATATCGTTCCGGGATCAGCAGGGCCAGCAGGTAGGCCAGCACCAGCATCAGGGGGGGAAGGAGTATGGGCGAGAAGGGCCCCAGCGCGCTCACGGTCAGGCTGGGTCCTGGGTCAGGGTGTCCAGCATGGCCAGTACCACTTTGGCCGAGTGTTCACCGGCCTTGACGATAAAGCTGTCGAAGTCGACGGCGCCGTCGTCATTGGCGTTATCGGAGATGGCGCGGATCACCACAAAGGGCGTTCCGAACTGGTGGCAAACCTGAGCGATGGCGGCGGCTTCCATTTCACAGGCGGCCATGGTCGGGAAGTGGCTGAGCATTACCTGGGTGCGTTTGGGATCGGCGATAAAGCTGTCACCGGTGCAGATCAGGCCTTCGATCGCTTTCACCTCACCCACTCGGGTGACACTGTTGTGGGCGATCTTGATCAGCTTGGGATCGGGGCGGAAAGCGGCGGGTTGCCCCGGCAGTTGGCCCATCTCGTAGCCAAAGGCAGTAACATCGACGTCGTGGTGGCGCACTTCGGCGGAGATCACCACGTCACCGATGGCCAGCTCGGCGGCAAAGCCCCCGGCGGAGCCGGTGTTGATCACACTGTCCGGGGCGTAACGCTCGATCAGTACGCTGGTGGCAATGGCCGCCGCCACTTTGCCGATCCCGGAGCGGGTCAGGACCACATCGGTTTGACCAATTTTGCCTTGATAAAATTCGATCCCGGCGATGGTCTCGGTTTTCAGTTCGTTGATCTGGTTGCGCAGCAGGGCGACTTCCTGCTCCATGGCGCCAATGATGCCAATTTTCATGGGGAGAGATCCGGTTTTAACAGGGTTCACAAGTTGCCGGATAGGATACCAGTTTTTACCAAGGGTCGTAGGGGATCATTGCGACCAGTACCCAGGCAAGTTTAATCACTGTAGACGCAGGAGCAGACCATCTGGCTGGGGTTAAATCGGACAATAATGGCGTTGTGGGCATCGTGGCGCTCGATCACCTGCATATGGATGCGGTGGATCCCATTGCGATCGAAGTTGCTTTCGATGGCCTTGGCGAGTTGATGATACTGAGCCGGCAGTTTGGCATCGGTTTGATGGATCACCGGCTCGTAGCTGTCCATGTCCATCAGGAGGTTGTCCGGATCCCGGTTGACCCGCTTGCCGGACAGCATCAGGGTGGCCAATGGCTCACCGTCCAGGCTGAAGTAGCGATAGTAGATCCGTCCGCTCCTGCCAAAAAAGATGTAGTCGGCCATGTAATAGCCTTCGGGTCCGGCCACTGCAGCACTGGCATCGTAGACCGCATTATGGCAGTTCAGACGCAGGTAGCCGGGCTCTGGGCGCAGCAGGTGGGCTCCGGCCACCAAAAGGATGAACAGGGCTACCAGACCCAGCTTGATGCGATCAGTCACACAAGTCTCCATTTTCCAGCCAAATGGCCGGGTTAAAGTCGGCATGCATCCGGGTGTCGGCGATCTTCAGGTTACGCAGGCGCAGTTGTCCACGCTCATGGCCGGAAAGGGTGATGGACAGACCCTGTTGATCGGAGGACTGGGCGATGTAGATCCGCTCCCAGTGGGTCTGTGGGCACTCGGCCAGAGTCGACAGGAGTCGTTCGCTCATGGCTTGATTATCCATGGTATGGCTGCTGTTGGCGCTGTACCACAAGAGCTGGATGCCACTCTTATCCGGGTATTGATAGACCACTCGCTCCTGATATTGGGAGGCTGGGCTGGTATGGATTTTGTGGCTGATATGGCCAAGTGTCAGCAAGATAAAGATGACGAACCCGGTGGCCAGGAGGAGTCGGTTTCTTGTCAGGGGCGCGACAGAAAATGCTGTCTTGGCCGAAACTCGCTTGGCTGCAGATTTGCTCGGGGGAGGACCGGCTTGTGCATGGGGTTCCGCTGCATGGGTTTCCACCCCAACGCTGAGCCGGTATCCGACACCCTTGATGGTTTCGATCAGGGTGTGATCGTCGTCGCCCAGGAAGTTGCGCAACTGAAATACGGCGCGGACAACGGCGGATTCGCTGAACTGCGGTTCGGCATAATCGGCACATCGCAAAGCGAGCTTATCGACGGGCAAGCCACGACGTGCCACCAGGCAAGAAATCACCTGAGCCTCTGCTCGGGGCAGATCCCACTGTACCCCTTCGGGGTTAATCAATGTTTTTTGTTCCGGCAGGTACCGGCAAGCGCCAATCTCGATCATGCACAGGGTTCAAGGATTAATGAATCCGAAAGTGTATCTCTATCTGCCTTGGGCTTCCGTGATCTCCACTGCACCCTCTTCTCAATGATCCCCTCAGTACCTTCGCCGTCGTTTGGTGGAGATTGAGAGCCAGGCCCGTGAATTTGTCGCGGTGCCAATTGGGCTAATTTACGGCAAATATACATTTGCGTCATGGTGTGGAAGCAAATGGGGCGGTTTGTGTGATCGTGTCGATGATAATGCCGGGTTGGAGCGGGGGATGGCCTCGCCCGAACCCCGTTCGATGCGTGCCTCTGGCGGAGCAGGATTAGTGTGATCCTGTCAGCAAATGGGCTAAGTACGACTGCCTACAATGGCCTCAATCGAAACGTGCTACCGGGTTACCGGTGCCGAGATAAGTTCTATTGAGGGTAATGAGATGACCGCAAAGATGGACCGCCGTAAGGCGATGGGCCGCATTCTGAGCATCGCCGGTACGGCTGGTGCTGCCGTGGCCGCCCCGAGTGTTCTGGCTTCCAGCAAGAGCGAAGACCATGTGTGTTTTAACGTGGGAAGTGGTGGTAACGGTGATCTGGCGGAGAACCGCTTGCAGTATGTCAAGCTGGAGCCGATGGATGTCGCCAAGATCGCCTACGACGGTTATGGTCCAGGCGGCTGCATGTACGGTGTGTTCAATGCGCTGGTTAAAGCCCTTGCGGTGTCCGACAGTGTCGATGCAGCAAAATTTGCCGCGATCCCAACCAACGTGGCCTGTTACGGCATGGGCGGCGTCGTGGGTCAGGGTACTCTGTGTGGCTGCATCAACGCGACCGCGATGATCGTTAACATGCTCAAGGGTGTGGATCAGGGCAGCGTGATCAAAGCGATCTACCGCTTTTATGAAACCGCCGATATGCCGCGCGGCGACAAGACGTTCCTGGATGGCATTGGGGCGCCGACCCGCCGCAATGATAAGGGTGAGATGCTGACGCCTGATCACCTGGGTAGTTCAGTTGCCAACTCCATCCTGTGCCATACCTCCGTTTCTCTGTGGTCCAAGCAGTGCCGCTACGGTTCTAACCATACCGCTAAACTGGAGCGTTGCGCCCAGGTGACCGCTGAAGTGGCCTACATGACCGCACAATTCCTCAATGAGTCGTTGGAAGAGAGCTTTGATCGTGAACTGGTCGCGCCGGGCAACGCCGATTGCATGGGCTGTCACGCCGGCAACACCGTTGAGCCAGAGGACTACTTCGTGACTGGCGTTAACTCCACCATGGAGTGCCAGACCTGTCACGCACCACACGAAACCGGCAACCCAGGTGGTCCTCACGCGGGTGATAACTGCTCCGACTGTCACTGATAGGGAATTCGTATGAGCAAGCGTATTTTGGTTGCTGCTGGCCTGGCCTGTGCTTTGGCTGCCTGTAGCAGCGACAGCAAGGACAAAGGCATTGATGTTGACAGCGCCACGGCGCTCAACGTCAGCGAAGTGAAGTACAGCGCCGAGTCAAACCAGGTGGAGTTTAAGGTTCGCGATCAGAACGGCGAGGCCGTTCGCAGTGTCAGTGACTACAGCGTGACCTACTTTGGTTTCGGTGGCGAGCCGACCGGGGCCTTTCAGTTCCCTTGGCATACCAACGATCAGTTTGGCTGTGGCCAGGATGTCCCAGCGTGTCTGGGCGATCTGAAAGAACTGTCAGCCGGACACTATCGTTTCACTCCAGATCAAACGCCGGATCTGGGTGAGCGGGTGGAAACGCTGAAGTTGTCCATCCGGGTGCACGGTGCCCTAGTCAGCAACGCGCCGGAAGTGATCGACATTCAAAGCAAGTGACGATCGTCGTCGTTATCGGATCAGCCCCGCCCAGTGCGGGGCTTTTTTACAGCGATTTTTATTCAAATAGTGAGCTATGCTGGCGTAAGGATCAGCAAGCGGTCGATCCATTCCGATATTTGATGAGCAAACAGCAAAGCAAAGGAGCGAATGATGACAGCGCGATTACGGACATTTCTGCCGGTGCTCGGCCTTCTACTGGCAGCCTTGGCCAGTCCTTCGGTCCTGGCCCACTGCCAGGTGCCCTGCGGGATCTACGATGATGGTGCGCGAGTGAAGGCCCTGATGGAGGATGCCACCACCATCGAGAAGGCGATCACCGAAATGAACGCCCTGGCGGCCAAGAAAGACGTGCAGTCACAGAATCAGTTGACTCGCTGGGTGATGAACAAAGAGTCCCACGCCAGCCACATCATCACCGTGATGGCGGAGTATTTCCTCGCGCAACGGGTGAAACCCGGGGAGGGCTATGAGCAGAAACTCAAGGATCACCACGGGGTGATCCTTGCCGCCATGAAGGCCAAGCAGTCCTCGGACATGGCGGCCGTCAAGGCACTGAACGCCGCGATCGCCAAGCTCACTCAGTATTACCACCTGCACGAGTAGTCTTTTAGATCGAAAATGCCCGGACAAGATTGTCCGGGCATTTGATTTCTCAGCCGCTCAGTTTAGCGGGCAGCCCATCTCATTTTGATAGGCAAATGCATTCTTCACGCTGTTATAGCTGTCTTCATCGGCTCCCTGTACCGCTGCGATCACTTCGGCACTGCTGTACTGATAGCTGACGTCGCCACTCAGGGCATTAAGTAGGGCGGCCACGGCGTGACGTCCCAGAGCGTTCTCCTTGCCGCCCCCCTGCTGGAGTGCCTCAAGCAGGGTCATATCCATGCCGAACAGTTCGGAGCCAAAGGCCGCATAGAAGGTATCGTCCGGATCGTACATGGTCCAGGAGTCGAAATGATGCGGCTGTTTCCAGTAGCCCGGTGTACAGCCCTGTCCCCCCGCACGCTCGACCGCGGCAGCCTTGAGCAGGAAGTCGTTATTGATGTCTCGCTGGAACTCGAAGTCGAACGGTTGCAGCACCAGGTAAGGGGCATCTGCACCGCCGAGCATGGCCACGTCCAGAGTCTGCTCAACATTGTCACCGTCACCAACAAACTGGTCGAGCAAGGTCAGGCCCCCGTTATTGGGATTGTCATCGGTATCCCACCAGAGTTGCCCGGTTTCCGGTACGGCGCTGTCGACGTTGCTGTTGTCATCCAGAGAGGACAGATAGACATAGGTCCAGCGATTGCCTGCAGGCAGCTTCAGGTAGATAAACTCCGGTGCATCCTGGTTGGATAACTCGTTGATGTCACCGCCGCCATCGGGGCCGGGGCAGTCGCCGCCATTGTCGGCGGCTTCGATGGGGTTACACACCCCCAGGCCCTGATCGCCCTCCTGGTTCCGCCGATAGAGGTTGGCCAGTTTATATTGACCATCGGCCGGATCACGATACATGCCGATGACCATGATCCCGGTGCCTGCATCGGTAAAGGTGGCCGAATTCAGGTTGCCTTCGGGGCCATCAAAGAAATCGGCATCGGCAGCCAGGAGAGAGGTGGGTGCGAGTAGCAGAGCGGCGCCGGACAGCGCCATGGCATGACAGACTTTTGAGTACAACATAACGACACTCTCTTTGGTTAAAGTGGAGTGGACGGATGGTGGATTCAGTTCAAGCAATTTGGAGTGAAAAGTGTAGATGGCCAATGGGCTTTCCACCACGGGAACGGGTGAATTGACTGGTTTTTGTTGGCAAGAAAGGTGGACGGACCAGATGGCGGGAGGAAAGTGACAAAAGCGACTATGCTCCTTGGGAATGGAGGCCCGGGATGGGCTAGTGATCCAGTACAAAAGGAGCTTGTGATGATCTATACCGTTAAGCCCGGCGACACCTTAACTGCCATCGCCCTAAAGTTCTTCGGTAGCGATAGCGCCGTCGAGACCATCGCTCGAGATAACCGGTTAAGCGATCTCGATCATATTCAGGTTGGCCAAAAGTTAACCTTGAACCTGCCACCCGACACAGAGCAGCCGCCGACACCGAGCAGTCCGACTTCGGCGCAGATAGGTCGCAGCGTGGCAGGGAGTCCCTCTCTGGTGCAGCTGAGACAGATATTCCCTCAGACGGCCGAGTCCACCTTGGTGCACTACCAGGTGGCGTTGGATCAGGTATTGCCACAGTACGAGATCAATACGCCACTGCGTCAGGCCCACTTTCTCGCCCAGGTGGGTCATGAAAGTGGGGGGTTTCGCTTTCTGTCGGAAAACCTGAATTACAGTGCCAAGGCGCTGTGCAGCGTGTTTGGCAAGTATTTCCCCACCGAGGCTGAAGCCCAGGGTTGTGCCCGCCAGCCTGAGGAGATCGCCAACCGGGTGTATGCCTCGCGCATGGGAAATGGTGATGAAGCCTGTGGCGATGGTTGGCGCTATCGAGGTCGGGGGCTGATCCAGCTTACCGGGCGGGACAATTACCGGGCGTTTGGTCAGGCCTGTGGCCAGGATCTGCTCACACAACCCGAACGGGTGGCTGATGAGCCTGAGTTGGCAGTGGCGTCGGCCTGCTGGTATTGGCAGCAGCGTCGCATCAATCGCTGGGCTGATCTGGATGATCTGGTCCGGGTAACCCGTGCGGTTAATGGTGGTACCCATGGTCTGGCTGAGCGGCAAGCCCTGTTGGAACGTGCCAAGGCGGCACTGAGCTAAACCTGGACCCGCTGATATGGTGCCTCCCACGATGTTTTTTTGTCGTTGAGATTGGAACTTCAATGAGTTGAGTGCCATGTTTGAATGGCATTTTGTTGTGGGAGAAGATGATGAACACGAGAGTCAAACGCGCTTGTGGCGTAGGCGTCGGACTGGTTTTGACCCTGGTACTGGCTAATTCGACACCGGCCTGGGCCGATAAGCCGGAATGGGCAGGCTCAGGTAAGCCGCCCAGTGAGGCGCAAAAAGAGGCCCATAAGGCGTCGATGCGCAATAAAAATAAGCAGAAAAGTAATAAGGGCAATAAGGGTAAGCCTCAACAACTGCCGGAAGAGACGCCGGTACAACTTCCGGAGACGGGGACGCCGACTCAACTGCCCCAAGTGAGCCCGCCGGTTCAGTTACCGGAGGGCGTGCCCGAGCAGATGCCGGAAGCGGATCCCGAAAACCGACCTGAAACCAAGCCTTCGAAGAAGGAGAAAGGTGCGAAGGGACCGAGAGGGCGCCAGGAAAACTAAACGCAGTGACAGGAAAAAACGCCACCGATTTGGTGGCGTTTTTGTTGTCGGATCTTTATTTGCAAAGCGGTATAAAGCACGGAAGCTGATTTGAGGTGTGAACCGTCTCCGAAATTTCAATCCACCTCTGTATTTTGGGGTGAGCTTGAGGCTCCCCCTCTCTACTATCCCCGTGCCAATTTCGGTGAAAGCAGTTGAGTGTGAAGCGGATGATGAACAGAAAAATTGCGACAGTAGCCTTGACGTTGCTGGGGATGAGCCTGAGTACGGGGACTTGGGCTCAGGAGGGGAAGCACGGCGTCTACCTCGGATACAAGGTCGGGGAAGCCGGTTTTGAACGCAACGGATGGCAGGAGGCCCGCGATCTGAAGGGGGTCATGGTTGGGACAGAGATGGGCCATGGTTTTGCCCTGGAGTTTGAATATCTGTCTGGCCGGGTAGAGGCGCCGAGTGTCGTCCTGCCGACTCCCATGGCGATCGAGGCCATGCCTGGGCCGCATGTGATCTGGCAAAGCCGCACCGTGGCGGGTTACCTGGCTTACCGCACGTCGGGGGATCTGTATGCCAAAGCCCGCGCCGGGGTGCTGGATGAGCGTTACGACTGGTCCTGGTACACCATGAGTGACAGTGGCTTCTCCGGCTCGCTCGGGGCGGGTTGGCGCTATGGCTTGCTGCAACTGGAGCTGGACTATACCTATGTGGGCAGCAAGGCCGATGCCTTGACCCTGGGGGTTGCGCTGCGATTCTGAGGTTGACTCAACGCTACATACAAAAACGCCCGCTCAGATGAGCGGGCGTTGTCGTCAGGGCAATTGAGGAGAGTTAGCCTTGACGGTTGTCCAGCATATCGAGAATACCGGAGGCAGCGCGGCGTCCTTCGTCGATGGCGGTCACCACCAGATCTGAGCCACGCACCATGTCGCCACCGGCGAACACCTTGGGGTGGCTGGTCTGGAAGGCGAACTTACCGGCTTCCGGCGCACGGACCCGGCCCCACTCGTCGGTGAGAATGCCGAACTCCCCCAGCCAACCCGGAGGGCTGGGCTGGAAGCCAAAGGCGATCAGGATCGCGTCGGCAGCCAGCACGTGCTCGGAGCCTTCGATGGGCTGCGGACGACGGCGACCGTTCTCATCCGGCTCACCCAGCTCGGTTTCCACGCACTTGAGGCCCACCACCTGGCCTTCCGGCCCGGTTTCGATGGCCAGGGGCTGACGGTTAAACAAGAACTCGACGCCCTCTTCCCGGGCGTTTTGCACCTCGCGGCGTGAGCCGGGCATGTTGGCTTCGTCACGGCGGTAGGCACACTGGACGCTTGCCGCGTCCTGGCGTACCGAGGTGCGGACACAGTCCATGGCGGTATCCCCGCCACCCAGTACCACCACGCGCTTGCCTTTCATGTCGATAAACTCGTGCTCGGTGTCATAGCCTTCCAGCTGTGCGGTGTTGGCGATGAGGAAAGGCAGGGCCTGGTGAACGCCGCTGGCGGACTCGCCGGGCAGGTTGCCCTGCATCGACTTGTAGGTGCCCATGCCGAGGAACACGGCATCGTGTTCATCCAGCAACTGCTGGAAGGGCATATCGCGGCCGATGTCGACACCCAGCTTGAACTCGATCCCCATCTTCTCAAACAGGGCGCGGCGCTTGCGCACCACTTCCTTCTCCAGCTTGAAGCTCGGAATGCCAAAGGTCAGCAGGCCGCCGATCTCCGGCATGCGGTCGTAGACGGTGACCTTGGCGCCGTTACGGCGCAGCACGTCGGCACAGGCCAGGCCCGCCGGGCCGGCCCCGACGATGGCGATGTGCTCGGAGCGCGGTTCGACCTGGGACATGTCCGGACTCCAACCCATGGCGATGGCGGTGTCCGTGATGTACTTCTCCACGGAGCCGATGGTGACGGCGCCGAATTCATCATTGAGGGTACAGGCACCCTCACACAGGCGATCCTGCGGACAGACCCGGCCGCACATCTCGGGCAGGGTGTTGGTCTGGTGGGACAACTCGGCGGCTTCGAGGATCCGCCCCTGCTTGGCCAGGCGCAGCCAGTCAGGGATGTAGTTGTGCACCGGGCACTTCCACTCGCAGTAGGGATTGCCACAGTCCAGGCAACGATCGGCCTGGTTGTCGACCTCTTCCTGCTCAAAGGGCTGGTAGATCTCCACAAAGGCTTCTTTGCGCAGGGTCAGATCCTGCTTGGTCGGATCCTGGCGTTCGGTGTCGAGAAATTGAAATACGTTGCTCATCGTCTTGTCCTTAACCCGCCTGCACTTTCAGTTCGTTGCTCTGCTGAATGGAGAGCAGTTCGCCCAACTGGGTGGATTTGGGCTTCACCAGCTTAAAGCGCGGCAGCCAGTGGGTCAGATCTTCCAGAATGTCGGCCGCACGCTCGGAGCCGGTGGCCTCATAGTGGGCCTGCAACAGCTGCTTGAGGTGATGCTGAACCATGGGCTCGGAGACCGGCAGGGTTTCTACCAGTTCACCATTGATGCGACGCTCGAAATCGTTGTGCTGATCGAACACGTAGGCGAAGCCCCCGGTCATGCCGGCACCGAAGTTCACCCCGGTCTCACCCAGGATCACCACCACACCGCCGGTCATGTATTCACAGCCGTTGTCGCCACAGCCCTCGATCACCGCGATGGCGCCCGAGTTGCGCACGGCGAAACGTTCGCCGGCCTGGCCGGAGGCGTACAGCTTACCGCCGGTGGCCCCGTACAGACAGGTGTTACCGATGATCACCGACTCGTGGCTGTCATAGGCGACGCCCGGTGGGGTCTTAACCACCAGCTCACCGCCGGTCATGCCTTTGCCGACATAGTCGTTGGCATCGCCGGACAGCACCAGCTTGACGCCACCGACGTTGAACACGCCGAAGCTCTGACCTGCGGTGCCACTGAAGTGGAACTCCAGGGTCTTGTTCGCCATGCCCTGGTTGCCCCACTTGGCGGCGATCACCCCGGAGAGGGTGGCGCCCACGGAGCGGTCGGTGTTGACGATAGGCAGCTGCCAGCAACCGTCGCTCTTATCGGCGACATGGGCTTCGGCCAGCTCAACCAATTCTTTGTTAAGCACACCCTTATCCAGAGGAGGGTTGAGCTCGGTGTTGAAGCATTCGGTGTGCTCGGAGGCGATGGCCTGGGCCAGGATAGGCGCCAGATCCAGCTTACCCTGGCGAGCGGTTTGACCGGGCAGTTGCTCCAGCCAGTCGCTGCGGCCAATCATCTGGTTGAACTCGGTGACGCCCAGCTTAGCCATCAGCTCACGCACGTCGTCGGCGATAAACTGGAAGAAGGCCATCACCTTCTCCGGGGTGCCGTGGTAGTGCTTGTCACGCAGGCGTTGATCCTGAGTGGCGACACCGGTGGCACAGTTGTTGAGGTGACAAATACGCAGGTACTTACACCCCAGGGCGATCATCGGGGCGGTACCGAAGCCGAAGCTCTCGGCGCCGAGCAGTGCACCCTTGACCACGTCCAGACCGGTCTTCAGACCGCCGTCGACCTGCAGGCGCACCTTGTGGCGCAGGTTGTTGGCGACCAGAGCCTGTTGCACCTCGGCCAGACCCAGCTCCCACGGCGAGCCCGCGTAGTGGATGGAGCTCAGTGGCGACGCACCGGTCCCGCCGTCGTAACCGGAAACGGTGATCATGTCGGCGTTGGCCTTGGCCACGCCACAGGCGATGGTGCCAATGCCGGGCTCGGACACCAGCTTAACGCTGACCCGGGCCTTGGGGTTGACCTGCTTGAGATCGAAGATCAGCTGAGCCAGATCCTCGATGGAGTAGATATCGTGGTGTGGTGGTGGCGAGATCAGGGTGACACCCGGGCGACTAAAGCGCAGGGAGGCGATCTCGGCAGACACCTTGTGGCCGGGCAGCTGGCCGCCCTCACCTGGCTTGGCGCCTTGAGCCACCTTGATCTGGATGACGTCGGCGCTCATCAGGTAGGCGGCGGTTACACCAAAGCGGCCGGAGGCCACCTGCTTGATGCGGGAGTTGCCGGCATTGCCCAGGCGGCGCGGATCTTCACCGCCTTCTCCTGAGTTGGAGTAGCCGCCCAGGCGGTTCATGGCGATGGCCAGGGCTTCGTGAGCCTCGGGAGCCAGGGCACCGACGGACATGGCCGCGGTGTCGAAGCGCCAGAACAGCTTGGACTTGTCCTCCACCTGATCGAGCGCGACGGCGTCCTGGCCGGGCTTGAGGCCGATCAGATCGCGCAGGGCCGCGGTGGGACGTTGATCCACCAGGGTGCGGTAGCGATCGTAAGCGGCCTTGTCGTTGGTGTTGACTGCCGCTTGCAGTTCACGGACCACATCCGGGTTGAAGGCGTGGTACTCACCGCCGTGGACAAACTTGAGCAGACCGCCGTGGGCCAGGGGCTGATGGCGGCGGAAGGCCGCCTGGTGCAGCTGGGCCTGATCCGCTTCGATGTCGATGAAGTCGGCACCCTGAATGCGGGAGGCGACGCCGTTAAAGCAGAGGTTGACCACCTCATCGGACAGGCCGATGGCTTCAAACAGGCGGGAGCAGCGGTAGCTGGCGATGGTGGAGATCCCCATCTTGGACAGGATCTTCTGCAGACCTTTGTCGATCCCGGCACGGTACTTGAGCAGCAACTCACGGACCCGATGGGCTTCGCCCCGCTTGGGCGCCAGGGTGTTGATGCACTCGTAGGCCAGGTAGGGGTAGATGGCGGTGGCGCCAAAGCCCAGCAGCACGGCGAAGTGATGGGGATCCCGGGCGGTGCCGGTCTCGACGATGATGTTGGTGTCACAGCGCAGCTGGTTCTTCACCAGGGTGTGCTGCACCGCACCGACAGCCATGGCCGCCGGGATCACCAGCTTCTCTTTGCTGATGTGACGGTCGGACAGGACCACCATGGTCACGCCGTTCTGTGCTTCCACCTGGGCCTGGCGACAGACCCGCTCGATGGCCGCTTTCAGCCCTTCGGCGGGATCGTAGCTCAGGCTGATCAGGGCGGAGCTGTAGTGCTCGTTGTCCAGTTGACGCAACTGGGTGAAGTCGGAATAGAGCAGGACGGGGGAGTCGAAGATCACCCGATTGGCCAGCCCTGTGGTTTCGTTAAACGGGTTCTGCTCCTTACCGATGCAGGTGGCCAGGCTCATCACATGCTTTTCCCGCAGCGGATCGATGGGCGGGTTGGTGACCTGGGCAAACTGCTGACGGAAGAAGTCATACAGGCTGCGAACCTGGGTGGAGAGTACGGAGATCGGGGTGTCATCGCCCATGGAGCCGACGGCTTCGGCACCGCCATTGGCCAGCGGCCAGATGATCTCACGCAGCTCTTCCCGGGAGACGTTGAACATCTTCTGGAACTGAAGCAGTTCCTTGTCGTCCATCTCGGCCATACCAGCCGCTTCTACCGGCAGGTTTTCACCGGGCACCAGGCGCTTGGCAGAGACCTTCATCCACTCAGCGTAGGGGTGGCGGGTCTTGAGATCCTGGTCGATCTCGAAGGAGGTTTGCAGCTTGCCGGTATAGGTATCCAGTACCAGCAACTCACCCGGACCAACCCGGCCCTTCTCGACCACTTCGTCGGGCTGGTAGTCCCAGATCCCCACTTCGGAGGCCAGGGTCAGGATCCGATCCTTGGTGATGATGTAGCGGGACGGCCGCAGGCCGTTGCGATCCACCGCACAGGCGGCGTGACGACCGTTGGTCAGTACCACACCGGCCGGGCCATCCCAGGGCTCCATATGCATGGAGTTGAAGTCGTAGAACGCCTTGAGATCGTCGTCCATCTCCGGGTTGGACTGCCAGGCGGGCGGGATCATCATGCGCATGGCGCGTTTGATGTCCATGCCGCCGGCCAGCAGCAGCTCCAGCATATTGTCCAGGCTGGAGGAGTCGGAGCCGGACTGGTTCACGAACGGCGCGGCTTCCTGCAGATCCGGGATCAGCGGGGTCTTAAACTTGTATTGACGGGCCATGGCCCACTGTCGGTTACCGGCGATGGTGTTGATCTCACCATTGTGGGCCAGGTAGCGGAACGGCTGTGCCAACTGCCAGCGTGGCTGGGTATTGGTGGAGAAGCGCTGGTGGAACAAGCAGATGGAGCTCTCCATCCGCAGATCTGCCAGGTCCGGGTAGAAGGCGGGCAGATCCCGGGGCAGCATCAGGCCCTTGTAGACAATGATGTTGCCGGACAGGGACGAAATGTAGAAGTCCTTATCGTTATCCAGCTGCTTTTCGATGCGGCGACGGGCCATATAGAGGCGACGTTCCAGATCTTTGCTACGCCAGCCCACCGGGGCATTGACGAATACCTGGTAAAACGCCGGGGCATCGGCGGTCGCGATGGGGCCCAGGGTATCCATGTTTACCGGCACTTCACGCCAGCCCAGCACTGTCAGGGTTTCCTGCTCCAAGTGCTGACGAACAATTGCCTTGGTGGCTTCCTGACGGACCGGGTCGTGGCCCATCATGATCATGCCGACGGCGTATTTGTTGGCCAGACGCCAGCCGTTTTCTTCGGCAATGTGCTGGAAGAAACCGTCCGGTTTGGTCATCAGCAGGCCACAACCGTCCCCGGTCTTACCATCGGCGCCGATGGCGCCACGGTGTTGCAGGCGGTCCAAGGCACTGATGGCAGTGCGGACCACGCGGTGGCTGCTTTCGCCTTCCATGTGGGCGATAAGGCCAAATCCGCAGTTTTCTTTTTCAAAACCGGGTTGATACAGGCTCATTCTAATCCTCCAGCCGCTGCACCGAATTAGAGCACTCGATGCAGATACATATTTATGCAGCAGAACATTCTAAATTACTGGCTCGCTAAAATCTGGTCAAATTCCCACCGATAAGTGTTACCAGCATGGAATCATACGATTAGGCAATGGTTTGACATGCTGTGGATAATTGGGAAAAACGCAGGAACACCACAAAATATGCACAATAACGGGGATTTAGCGCATGAATGCACTGTCGGATGCACTCCTGTTCGAGGCTTTCTCTTTCGTGTTGGGGAGATTTTTGCATCATCTTGGGGAGGCTTTCAGCAGCGAAACCTTGCAGGTTTATTGGCTGATAAGGGGCCGTTATCGAGGGGCGTGATCGGGATCGGCGCGCTCCCTCCCGGCTTCTGGTAGTCTTGCGCGTTTTTTCGACAATACCACCCTGATACTCAGCAACAGGAGCCGAACCATGGGGCTGAACCTGCATGTCCATACCCTGGGCGAATACATGAAAGCGCGCTACGGCCAGAAGATCCATAAGCTGACCATCGATGCGGCTTTTACTTGCCCCAACCGGGACGGCACGCTGGGCAAGGGCGGGTGCACCTTCTGCAATGTTTCCTCCTTCAGCGCCGAGCATGGCACCAAAGCCAGCGTGGCCCAACAGCTGGCGCAAGGGAAGGAGCGCAGAGGGGCGAGCGGAGCCAAGGCCAAGCGCTACATGGCCTACTTCCAGGCTTATACCTCCACCTACGATGAGTATGCCGTGCTCAAAGAGAAGTACGAAGAGGCATTGGCGGTCTCCGATATCATCGGGATCTGCGTCGGCACCCGTCCCGACTGTGTGCCGGACGAGGTATTGACCCTGTTGGCCAGCTATCAGCAGCGGGGTATGGAGGTGTGGCTGGAGCTGGGGCTGCAAACCGCCCACAGCGACACGTTGAAGAAGATCAACCGGGGCCACGAGTTCGACGTCTATGCCGATACCGTACGCCGGGCCCGTCTCTACGGCATCAAGATCTGTACCCATCTGATCCTCGGCCTGCCCGGCGAGACCCCGCAGCATGCCCATGACACCCTGGACAGGGTGCTGGAAGTGGGCGTTGATGGCTTAAAGCTGCACCCCCTGCATGTGGTGCAGAACAGCACCATGGCCAAGCAGTACGCCGCCGATCGTCTGCCACTGTGGGAGATGGATACCTATGTGAAGACCTGTGGCGAGCTCATTCGCAAGACCCCGAAAGAGGTGGTTTATCACCGGGTCGCCGCCTACGCCAAGCCGCCGGAGCTGATCGCCCCCGAATGGTGCGGGGATAAGTGGTTGGCGCTGAATGCCATCATCGACGATCTGGCCCTCCATGGCGGGCAGGGGACCGCTTTAGCGGGCTGACGCCCGAGCCGTGGGGCATCTTCCTTTGGTGGATGCCTACGGCATAGATCTTCTGTGGTTCACCAAGCTGGGTTGTCGCGTTGGCGACGGCAACCAAAGGGGGCTCCGCCCGGCTGCGCGCCCCGCCACACCCCCCTTTGCCTCCCTGCGGCGATGCGTGACACCAAATCTATCGAAGTCACTTTCTCCTGCGTCTCCGTGCGACTCGATACCTCGGTGGACGCATCGTCCTCGAAGTCGGCGAAGATGCGGATGGGGCACCCGACCTCGGTGGTTTCAATGAGCCTGACCCTTGAAGACCTCGAAGTCGGCGAAGATGCGGATGGGGTACTCGGCTCGGGGCAAGGTTTCGCCCATGCCTATCGTAGGTTGAAGTTGAGCGCCAGCGAAGCTCAACCTTGTTGAACACGCCTGCGGAGGGCTGGTTTCGCCACACACCGTTCACTGGTGCGTTTCAATCGATTCTGATCCTATTGGTTTGACCCTATTGGTTTGGCGTTTTTTCCATTAGGGGATGCCTGCAGCATGCAGCCTTTCGTGGGGCATATACCTTTCGCGCCGCGTTGGCGGCAGCAACTAAATGGGCTTTGCCCCTCTGGACACCCCTTTGCCTTCACTGCGGCGAAGTCTGCCGGGCAGGAAGCCCAAATGCAGCGATCACAGGGATGTGAAGGAGCTGCCTCGAAGTCGGCGAAGAAACGGGTGGGGCGCCCGAGCTCGGTGGTTTCTATGAACCTGACCCCTTGAACTCCCTTGAATTCTTGAACTTCCATGAACTTGCAACTCCGAGCGACAACAAGGAGCTACAGCGATGCTTGGCTCAATTAAATTCGTGGGGATCCCTCAGAACCTAACCCCTTGAACCTTTTGGCCGTTTAAACGTTCGAAGTAGAATGAATCTGCTAATCACTACCCGGCTTAACTATTGCTGAACTTCTATCACCGCCTTTATCCGGCCATCCCCAAGTCACCATACTGCCGTCGGTCTTGATCGCCGCAAAAGCATAGTGATTGGAATAGATAGTCTCGACCGCGGTCAGTTGGTCTGCCACCGCACTGCTATCACCGCCATGGAGTGAGCCTCCCCAGGTCACCACGCTGCCATCGTCTTTGAGCGCCGCAAAGGCTAAGCCAGTGGTGTAGATGGTCTTAACCTTGCTCAGTTGGTCAGCCACTGCGCTACTGTCGCCGCCAGTAACTCCTCTTCCCCAGGTCACCACGCTGCCATCTGTTTTGAGCGCTGCAAAGCTGCAGCAGTTCGCATAGATGCTTTCGACTTCTGTCAGCTTGTCCGCTATCACTCTGCTGTCGCCGCCATAATCTGAGTCACCCCAAGTGACCACACTGCTATCGGCTTTAAGTGCCGCAAAGGCCCTGCTGTTGTGACTGATAGTCTCAACCTCGGTCAGTTGTTCTTTCACCGCGCTGCTATCAGCGCCATAGTTCACATCCCCCCAGGTCACCACGCTGCCATCGGCTTTGACCGCAGCAAAGGCGTATCGATTGTTATAGATGGTTGTTACCTTGGTCAGTTCGTCCTTCACTGAACTGCTGTCGCCGCCGACAAGCGGAACTCCCCAGGTCACCACGTTGCCATCGTTCATGCGAGCCGCAAAGGCGAATTGCGCACCATAAATGGCTTCGACCTGAGTCAGTTGGTTCGCTACCGTGCTGCTGTCACCACCATGAGCCGCATATCCCCAGGTTATTACGCTGCCATCGGCTTTGAGCGCAGCAAAGGCAGACCGAGTCGCATAGATAGCCTCAACCTGAGTCAGTTGGTCCGCCACCGAACTGCTGTCACCGCCTTTATCCGGCCATCCCCAGGTTACTACGCTGCCATCGGCTTTGACTGCCGCAAAGGCATATTCATTGGCATAGATAGTTTTAACTCCGGTCAGTTGCTGTGCCACCGAACTGCTGTCACCGCCATGATTCCATCTACCCCAGGTCACGACGCTGCCATCAACCTTAACTGCGGCAAAAGCGGCGTAATTGGTTGCAGTGCTACTAGTGGCATAGATGGCCTCAATCTCTGTCAGCTGATCCGCTACCGCGCCGCTGTTGCCACCCCAATCTGCTCGTCCCCAGGTCACCACGTTGCCATTGGCCTTGAGGGCCGCAAAGGCATCGCTAGTTGAGTAGACGACGGGATACGGGATAAAGTTTGCGGTTAATATTTTGTTTTCATTGATGTTAAAACTATAGTTGGCATCGCTGGAGATGGCATTTCCCCCCTTGCTCCAATGATCAAAGCGGTAGTTAGGGTTGGCGCTGGCAATCAGGGTTACTTCAGCGTTCGCACCGTATTGCCCTTGTCCTAACACATTGCCAGCAGAAGCTGGTAATTTATTAAGGATTACATTGTATTCAGGTGAAGCGGTCTCTATGCCGCCACAGCCAGCACTATGAGTAAGTATGAGGATTGTTAAAAAATGTCTCACGATTGCTACTCTCCACAATGAATGGACAGTATGAGGTTGTAGCATTTTTGTGACAACTTATTTTTGGGAAATCAAACTGTTAGCATGATAGCGGATTGAGCTGGACTCAACGAAATCAATTGGGCCTATAGGGTCAGTAGTTTCAAGGAGTTTCAAGGTGTCAGGTTCATTGAAACAGTTTGAGGACCGTGCCCCGCCAGTCCCTTCGCCGACTTCGAGGACGGCGCTGTGCACAAAACGTTGTCCTCATGCGTTAACACCAATCTCAAAGAAACCCCAATAACAGTGCCGCCGCAGTGAAGGCAAAGGGGGGTGTTTGGGGGGCGAAGCCCCCCGGCCTGCCGTCGCCAGCGCGACAACCCAGGTGGGTGAACCACGAAAGCCTCACGGCGCCAGCGGTCCACAAATGTCAGCGCGACAACCCAGGTTGGTGAACCAGGAAGCTACCATGCCGCAGGCATCCCCGAACGCCAGCGCGACAACCCAGATTAATGAACCACAGAAAGCTCACGGCGCCAGCGGTCCACAAACGTCAGCGCGACAACCCAGATTGGTGAACCACAAAAGTCCCATGCCGCAGGCATCCTCGAACGCCAGCGCGACAACCCAAGTTGCTGAACCAAGGAAGATTCATGGCGTCAGCCATCCCCGAGCGCCAGCGTGACAACCCAGGTGGGTGAATCGTGAAAGGCCCATGACGCAGGGCTCCCGGAATTGTCAGTCTCTCTACTCTTGCCAGTGGCCGTTTTCCTGGGCGAGGAAGGCGTTGAGTTTCGTGTTCATCTTGGCGAGGTTGCGGCATGGGGGGATCGCCAGCAGGGCACTGATCTTTTTCAACCGATGGCGGCTGACCCACTTTCCGGTCAGGGCGATCCACAAAGACGTGAGGGGGCCGAGGTTGAAGACGTAGCGGCTGGGGGTTGGCTCGTTGGGTTTGGCGATGACATCGCTGTTGTCAAAATCGCGCACCACCAGGAGTTGGGCGATGCGTTGAACCAGTTCGGGCCAGCCGTGACGCTTGACGGTCCCTTCGGTCAGGGTGACTTTTGCCATCAGTCGGCTGCTCTGTTGTACGGCCAGGTAGGGTTTGGGGCTGGCGACCAGGTTGATCACGATATCCAGATGGCACAGTTGGGCTGCCTGTTTGAGTTGGGTCAGGGCACGTTGTTGATCCGGGTCGGTGCAATCCGACAATTGGTAAAGGATCTGTCCGCCGTAAGGAGCCAGCTGAGGGGAAACCCGTTGATGCAACTGTGTGTCGTAGTGCCGGGCCCGGTGGCTGGCGTGTTGCAACCGGACAGGTCCTTGGAAGATCAGATAGAGCAGGGTGATCGCGATGAGGATCGTCAGTTCCAGTCCGTTGCGCCAATGCCCCTCGAACTGCAGAGAGAGCAACAGGCTCCAGATCCCGATGAATGCAGCAAAGATCCCGTGTTTCCTACACCAAGTCAGCATATCCCTACTCCTGTCGGCTGTGCTCAATCCCATCTTAGGGAATTTGAACACCCAGTGAAAAGCGTGTGTATGCAAATGTATACACCTTCTCTGAAGATCGGCGACTGAAGAGAGTAACGTGCGTTTAAGGTGAAAAAGCGGAGTGATGTTCGCCCCGAAAAGAAGTTTCAAAGTGCCAGGTTCATTGAAACTATTTCAAGGTGTCAGGTTCATTAAAATGAGCAGAGAACGCCAGGGACACGGAGACTCACCCGGCGCGGTTAGCCCGAGTGAACGTCGGGTGAAGCAAGGCTGAGGGCCAGGGATGGCCCGAGTGGCCAGCGGAGGCACGACGCCGACTCTGGCTTGAGCCGCAGCGGAGACCGGCGGGCGTGAGGGCGACTTCGCTGGACTCAGTGTTCCGCTGTTTTGCTCTGTCGACTTCGGAGTCCAAGGAGCAGGTTTATTTAAACCGCCGAAACCGGGTGCCCCACCCGCATTTTCGCCGACTTCGAGGCAGCTCCTTCACATCCCTGTGATCGCTGCATTTGGGCTTCCTGCCCGGCAGACTTCGCCGCAGGGAGGCAAAGGGGGTTGTTGGGGGGCGAAGCCCCCCGGCCTGCCGTCGCCAGCGCGACAACCCAGGTGGGTGAACCAGGAAGCTACCATGCCGCAGGCATCCCCGAACGTCAGTGCGACAACCCAGGTTAGTGAACCACAGAAAGCCCACCGCGCCAGCGGTCCACAAACGTCAGAGCGGCAACCCGGGTTAATCAACCGCGATAGGTTCACGGCGAAGCCGCCCCGTGGGATGGGGCGGCGGGATAGGAGACTCAATAAAACTTCGGGTCGTCTTTGCTGGGCCGGGTCTTAAAGCGGCGGTGCAACCACATGTACTGCTCCGGACGCTTGAGCACCAGCTGTTCGGTGACGCGATTGCAGCGCTGGGTGTCGGCAAACTCGTCGCCGCTGGGGAAGTGGTCCAGCGCGGGCTGGATCTCGATGGTGTAGCCGGAGTGATCGGCGTTTCGCTCAACAAAGAAGGGCAGTACTCGGGCCTTGCCCAGCTTGGCCAGGGTCGTTGCGCCAGCGGGGGTGGCGGCGGAAATGCCAAAGAAGTCGGCAAACACACTGCCGCGATGGCCACCGTCCTGATCCTGGGTGTACCACAGCACCTCACCCTTACGCAGGGCTTTGACCATCTGGCGCACCTCGCGTTTTGGGATCAGGCCCTTGTTGGAGCGCAGTCGCCCCTTGACCTGCAGGTACTCCATCAGCTTGTTGTTGTGAGGGCGGTAGACGCCGACGCCCTCCTTAAACTGACCAAACACCCGGGCGCCAGGCTCCAGCATCAGGCAGTGAGCGGCCAGCAGCAGCACGCCCTGACCCGCCTCCTTGGCAGCCTGGACGTGTTCCTGTCCCCGGATGGTCATGTGCTGTTGGATCTTTTCATCGGACCACCACCAGGCGTTGGCGATATCGAACACTGCCATGCCGGTTTCCTCGAAGTTTTTGACCAGCAAAGCCTGGCGTTCGGCACTGCTCAGTTGGGGAAAACAGGCGTCGATATTGCGCCGGGCAATGTGCAGACGTTTGGCGGAGAGCCGCATCAAGGTGCGCCCTAAGGCGGCGCCTATCTTAAATTGCAGGCGCAGCGGCAGCCGGATCATCAGTTTCATCACGGCCACCCCGAACCAGATCAGCCAGTACTTGGGATGGAGGAGTTGGCGGTCAAAGTGCGCTGTCTGTTGCATGGATCTTCTCATTCATTCGATAAAGGAGGTCTTCGCCTCCTCTTACGGTAACGGCAGGGGACCGCAGCCGATACAAATTGATCTGCACCATACTGGCAGTGGGGGTCGCCATGCAATGAAAACCTATAGTGCAGGGGGCGTGTCGTAGGCTGGAGCAGGCGGACTGCCGACGAGGATAGGATATTGAGATCTTGGCTTAGGACCCGGTTTTTGTGCTTTGTGCCTCGCAACGCATGGCCAAACCCTGTGATACACTGCCGCCCTATTTACTGTTGTTTAGAGATTGGTGATGAAAGTCTCCCTGCCTGCATTTGAACAGGCTCAGGTTCTGGTGGTTGGCGATGTGATGCTCGACCGCTACTGGGTCGGGCCAACTGGCCGCATCTCACCGGAAGCCCCGGTTCCCGTGGTCAAAGTGGAAAATTGTGAAGACCGGCCTGGTGGCGCGGCAAACGTTGCCCTGAACGTGGCCGCCCTGGGCGGGAGTGCTGCCTTGGTGGGGTTGGTGGGTTGGGACGAAGCCGCGGATGCACTGCGCCAAAGCCTCAATGCGGTCGGCGTTAAGCCGCAGCTGGTGGCCGTGGAAGGCGCGCCGACCATCACCAAACTCCGGGTCCTGTCTCGCAATCAGCAGTTGATCCGCCTGGACTTCGAAGATGGCTTTGCCCCGGAGGCGGCGGTGCCGCTCAAGCAGGCGACTCAAGATAACCTGCAAAATGCCAAGGTGCTGGTGTTGTCGGATTATGCCAAAGGCGCCCTGTGCGAAGTACAGGGCTTGATCCAGGCGGCGCGTGAAGCGCAGGTACCGGTACTGGTGGATCCCAAGGGCACCGAATTCGACAAGTATCGGGGAGCCACTCTGCTGACGCCAAATATGAGCGAGTTCGAAGCCGTGGTGGGCAAGGTGAGTGACGAGGCCGATCTGGTGGCCAAGGGTAATGAGCTGATGGCCCGGTTGGATCTGGATGCCTTGCTGATCACCCGCTCGGAAAAAGGCATGACCTTGTTGCGTCCGGATCATAACGAGTTGCACCTGCCGGCCATGGCCCGCGAGGTGTACGACGTCACTGGGGCCGGGGATACGGTGATCTCCACCCTGGCCGCCGCGCTGGCGGCAGGCAGTGAGTTGGATCAGGCTTGTGCCCTGGCCAATGCCGCCGCTTCCGTGGTGGTGGGTAAGCTGGGCACCTCCACCGTCTCTGCCGTCGAATTGGCCGGTATGGTGGCATCCATGCACGACGAAGGTGGCTTTGGCGTGATGAGCGAAGAGCAGTTGATGCTGGCGGTTGGGGCCGCCCAGGCTCGTGGCGAAACCGTGGTGATGACCAATGGCTGCTTCGACATTCTGCATGCCGGGCACGTCAGCTACCTGGAGCAGGCTCGCAAGCTGGGCCATCGCCTGGTGGTGGCAGTCAATGATGATAATTCGGTGCGTCGCCTCAAGGGTGACGGACGTCCGGTTAACAGCGTTGAGCGTCGTATGGCGGTGTTGGCGGGCCTCGGAGCGGTGGATTACGTGGTGCCTTTTGGCGAAGATACGCCACAACGCCTGATCAGCAAGGTCCTGCCGGATATCCTGGTGAAAGGCGGTGACTACCAAGTGGAGGAGATCGCCGGTCACCGGGAGGTGTTGGATAATGGCGGTCAGGTGATGATCCTCGGGTTTGAGGATGGCTGCTCCACCTCGGCCATCATCGACAGCATCCGCCAGCAGGACTGAATACCATGAGCGCAGGGAAGCGCCGTGACAGACAGGCCCGCCACCGGCCATGGGCAGTGGCGGGCCTGTTGTTTTTTCTGCTGTGGCTGTCGGCAGCGCGAGCGGCGCCGCCCCACGAGTTGTGCCGAGCGGACCAGTTGTCCTTGTGCGCCGAGCACGTCTCCGGAGAGTGGCAGCAGATCCTTCATCGCCTTTGGCCCGGGGCGCTTTCCGATTCGGTGCGTGAGGCGCTGGCAGGCCAGGGAGGCGTGACCCTGCTGTCCGACCGTGATGCGCTGATCTTGCTGGATCCCGACCGTTTGCATCAGTCACACACTGTGCTGCTGGATAACCGAGTCTATGAAAGCCCGCCACTGCGTAATTTTCGTTCTACTTATTACCATGAAATCGGCCATGTGGCTGCCCGTCACTCGCCCTGGCTGAAACGGCTGCACCGTGCTGACTGGCCAGAGCATTGGGGCCAGGAGGTCCTGGCCGATCTTTACCTCTACTGGCGTTTACTGCGAGAGGGGGCCGACGCCTCCGAACTGTGGGCGCAGATCCACCTGCGCAACATCGGCCTGATCCAGGCTCGGCCTGACTGGACTCACTGGACCACCCCGGTGCTGGCACCGCTGCTGTGTGATCTCGAGACCTTACGGATCGCTGCACATTGGCCCTTTGAGGACTTTGTGGAGTCTGCGTTGGAGAGATCGGATTGGCCGCTGCAGGCCTATCGAAACCTGGGTCAGCGGCAGTTTTCTCTGGTCCCCGCCGTGCCTCAGCCCTATCTGGCCGCTTCGGCCCGGGCCGGGTGGTCCGCGCTTGTGCAACCGACCCTGGAATGGCTCGGCGTGGAGCTGTCGGCCTATCTGGCGAATCATCATCTTCCCGAAGTGGGCAACCGTTGCGAGCGTCTCACTCGGCCCCTTGCTCTCGAGCAGCCAGGGGCTGTCGGATCACCCTGACGGGGCTTTAGGGGGAGGCGTGTTTGCCTTTTAGCGGTAACGGCCGAGAGCCGGAAATGTAGGGGCCAGAGTTCGGACCGTCGCCTTGACAGGGGATCCGCCTGGGCCGATGTTTGAGGCTGGATAGGACAGTGTAATAACAGCGGGAGAGATGTGATGAGCTCATGGGCAATCATCGTCGTCGTCGCCATCGTGATGGGGGGCTTGCTGGAGATGATCAAGCAGCGCCATCGGGGGGCCAGTAAGAAAGCGCACAGCGAAATGGCAGCGCGGATACAGCAGCTTGAGCAGCAGAATCAGGCACTGCAACAGCGAGTGGAGATCTTGGAGCGGATCGTCACTGACAGGGGATTTGAGCTGGATCAGACGATCCGGGATCTTGGCTAGTGGTGTCGGTTCAGGGCTGTTAATGACGGAAATGCCCTGGCTGCCCCCCTTAAAGAGCGTGATCTGGGATCAGGTGCCTCATCGTGGGGGGCGGGCCAGCGTTATATCAGGGTAGCCAGTAGGATCCCGCTGCCCACCAGGATAAACAGCACACCACAGATCCCATCGATCACCGGTGCCAGTTTCTGCACCTGGCGCTGCATGCGCGCACCGGTCAGCAGGTAGGTCAGCAGGGCAAACCAGAGGAACGACAGGCTCCAGAGGATGAAGACTGCCGCGCCTTTACCCGCAAGCGAGGTGTTTGGCGGCACCAGGGAGGTGAGCAGGCTCAAGAAAAAGACCAGGGCCTTGGGGTTGAGCAGGTTCGTGGTAAAGCCCTTGGCGATGGCCGCACGAGCGCTGGTGAGATCTTGAGCCTTGGCCACTTGTGCCTCCTGCTCCTGCTGCCAGCGGTGCCAGACGCTGCGCAGGGCGCCGAGCCCAAGGTAGAGCAGGTAGCCTCCCCCGGCGATCCGCAACAGGACCGGCAGTTGCGGGTGTTGCTGGATCAGCAGGCTGACTCCGGTCAGGGCGAGAAGGGAGTGCAGCAAAATGGCCAGGGAGATCCCCAGGGCGATGGCCAGGCCGATGCGGCGGCCATGACGGCTGGCATTTTGCACCACCAGGGCGAAATCGGGGCCCGGACTGGCCAGGGCGATCAGGTGGACGGTTGCTAGGGTCGCAAGGAGGGAGAG
Organism: Ferrimonas sp. YIN67; assembly: GCF_057219095.1. Taxonomy (NCBI): domain Bacteria; kingdom Pseudomonadati; phylum Pseudomonadota; class Gammaproteobacteria; order Alteromonadales; family Ferrimonadaceae; genus Ferrimonas; species Ferrimonas sp. YIN67. Next base: position 30,353 of record NZ_JBXVVJ010000007.1, on the reverse strand, counting down.
TTCAGTCATGATTATGGGTCTTTGAGGGATCTTGCAGTGTTTGAGTCGATCACTGCGGCTGCCAATTGTTGTTGATGGCCAGAGTAAACAAAAACGGCGCCAAGTGAAGTCACTCAGCGCCGTTTAGAACCGACTCAACTTAAAACTTTTTCATCGCAAAGCCGGTCACTTCGGTCAGGCCCATCTCTTTGCCCAGCTTGGTCATGGGGTGTACCACCACCAGGCCGCGTATGGACTTTTTCAGCTTGCCCATGTCGGCCTGTTCGGCCTTGGTCAGGGCCCGCTTGAATTTCATCTGCTTGAGGCTACCGGATTGCTTACCCAGATCACGGGTCTGGGTCTTCTTGACGCTGGCGATCCGTTTCTCGAAGGCGGCGATCTCTTCATTGAACTTGTCAATGATGGGTTGATCGCCCCGCTCGTGGGCAGCTTGCAGTTTACGCTTGGCCGCTTCGAGTCGGTTGCTCAGCTGGTGCAGCTCTTGCTTGAGGTTATTGGCCATTATTCGTCACCGAAGTCACTGAAGTCGAACTCGTCGTCTGAGTCATCTTGGGCTTCGGTTTCACGCTTGGCGGCGCGTTCGGCGGCTTTGCGTTCGGCCTTTTCGGCTTGACGGGCGGCGGCGGCTTCGCGCTCGAGACGGGCTTCAGCCTTGCGCTTGTTGCGCTCGCCCTGGTTCTCCAGGAAAGCTTTCAACTCGGTCTCGGCCCAGGCGATCGCCTCGGCTTCGGTGGCAAATTTGCCCTGTTTCTTGGATACCGCGGTGCGGCGGGCAGTCACCTTACGAACGATCGCGGCGGACCAAACGCCGCCCTTCTCTGTAACGCGAAAATCGTATTTTTTGCTCTGGGCCATGGGGTTACATTCCTATGGAGGATCTATTCGGGCTTAACATGGGTTAAGCGGGGTCGCACAGTATACGCCGGTGACAGGTTTTTGCTCGTTTTTTTACCCGAAACTCTGGGCGGATCTTTTTCTGAAAAATAAACAGCTGCGAGCCGGTTCCGGCTCGCAGCTTGCAGCCTATGCTGATCACTCCACCTCGCCATAGAAGCTGTGCAGCCACTCCTCCAGACGGGTATAGCCCGACGCCATCAGCTGGTTGTAGTTGTCCGGTACCAGCAGTTCGCGCCGGTTCTCCTGCAGTGTTGGCCAGCCGCCGGCATTGTTGCTGCAATCCACTTCGATCTCAAAGTAGGAGCCGGTGGTGGGTTTGGGATCCCAGTCCTGCTCGACCGATACCGTCAGCACACCACTGCTGCAGCTGTTTTTCGAGGTGATGGTGCGCCACTGACCGGCGCCAGGACCATCATAGATGTGGATCCGTCGGCCCTGGTTGCCCTCTTTCGAGCTGTCGCAGTCGTTGATCTTGCCACTGATACTGCGACTGCCCACGGAGGAGGCCTGGGTACGGGGGAAGAAGAGGTTCTCCGGGCCCACACAGTTACGCAGGGTGCCGGTGCGTCGCCGGACTTCGTCGATCAACCGTTCGTCGGCACTGTCTCTGTCCCGGGGACGGGCACCGACATCGGCCAGCACGCTCTCCTCCACCTGCTCGGTGGGCAGCAGGACCAGGCCATCGAGCCACAGAGGGGGCTGGTTGACCCGGAAGCGATCGGCACCATCCGTGTTGACCATGACGCAGGGCCAGTCGCTGTTGCTGTACCCCCCACACTCGTTGCCCTCGATATAGACTTTGGATCCGTCACGTCGGGTTTGAAGTTTGACCCACTGATCCTCCCTGCCGCCACCGGGCGTGTTGTCACCGGGAATGCGGACATTGTTGACCGTGGTGGAGAGGCGAACCTGGCCAGTATGGAAGCTGCGCTCATGGAGTCCCCAGACCCGGTGGCCGACCTGAACCGTGTTGTACACCAGGTTGTTGGCGATGATGGCGCGGGGGGCCACATCCAGCGGGCCACGGTCGTCCAGGTGGGCCATCAGATTGCGGTACACCAGCATGTCATAGGACTCGATCATCAGTCCCTTGGAGTGCTTGCCCTTGGGATGGAGGCTGTAGTTGAGACCCTCGGCGATGATGCTGTTGGACAGGGTCACATCCCACACCGCTTCCTTGGTGGTGAGGTTCTCATCGATGGCCCAGCTGACCGAGAGGTGATCCAGCACGATATTTCGGGGTTGTCGGCTCTCGTCGCTGTGGTTGCCGATCACCAGGATCCCGTCCCGATCGCCGGGTTTGGGGCCGTCGGGATCGTCGCCAGGACGCACTCGGATATGCTGGATCAGCACATTCTTGGCTTCCATCCTCAGGGTCGCGCCGCGCAGGGTGATCCCCGGACTGGGCGCGGTTTGGCCGGCGATGGTGATGTAGTCGTTATTGATGGAGAGGCGGCTTTCGAGATCGATATAGCCGCTGACTTCGAACACACACACCCTGGGGCCCTTGGCATCGATGCACTGGCGCAGCGATCCCTCACCACTGTTGTTGAGGTTACTGATCTTGTACACCGTGGTACTGGGCGTCGACAGGTGGCGTCCGCTACCTGCGGGCGTACTCATGCCATAGCCTACCGCACAGGGAATGACTGGCAGGGGGCTGATCCCGTCACACTCTCCCGGCTCGTCGGGCTCCGGTGGCAGCACAGGCTCATCGGGATCCGGTGGCAGGATCGGTTCTCCCGGTTCGCCGGGATCGGGATCGGTGGGCGGCAGGATGGGCTCGCCGGGGTCGGGATCGATGGGCTCACCGGGATCCGGTGGCAGGATAGGCTCATCGGGATCCGGCGGCAGGATCGGTTCACCCGGTTCGCCGGGATCGGGATCGGTGGGCGGCAGGATGGGCTCGCCGGGATCCGGGTCGATGGGTTCGTCGGGATCCGGTTTGTCGGGCTTGCCGGGCTTGTCGGGCTTGTCGGGCTTGCCGGGTTTATCCGGTTTGGCGTAGCTCTCAGGAACCGCTTCACTTTCTTCGGTTGCAGCGTTGGCATTACCCAACATTAGTGCAAGCAAAGCCACTCCCAGTACCATTCGAATGACGGGCTTCATAGCCGCCTCCTACTGCAGATCACAAAGAGGGGGTGCCCAATAGGCAATGGGTAAGTGTAGAGCGAAAACCGGGTCCGCGAGGATTAAGCATCGCTCGTCATTGGGAGTGTGTCGAAGGGTGGGGGATAGGTTGAAACAAATAGAAAAATGGCTGCCGATGGCAGCCATTTTTGTTTGGTATCAAGGATCAGGCCGCTTCGGCTTCCTTCAGTGAAGCCGTCAGATCGACGATGGCCTTTTTCCCGTCGCCAAAGAGCATCAGGGCGTTGTCTTTGGCAAACAAGGGGTTGGGCAGTCCCGCAAAACCCGGGCTGAGGGAGCGCTTGACCACCACCACGGTACGGGCTTTGTCCACGTTAAGGATCGGCATGCCATAGATGGGCGATCCCTTGTCTTCTCTTGCCATGGGGTTGGTGACGTCGTTGGCGCCAATCACGATGGCCATGTCGGCCTGTTCAAACTGGGGGTTGATCTCATCCATCTCCACCAGTTGGTCATAGGGCACTTCCGCTTCGGCCAGCAGGACATTCATATGCCCCGGCATTCTTCCGGCAACCGGGTGGATGGCGTACTTGACGTCACAGCCCCGGGCCTCCAGTACACTGGCCAGTTCACGGACGGCGTGCTGGGCCTGGGCCATGGCCAGGCCGTAGCCGGGAACGATGATCACCCGCTCTGCAGTCTCCAGCATCATGCCCACTTCCTCGGGCGAGGAGGCGGTCACCTTACCGGCATAGACTTCGTCCGCATCGATGGTTTCGCCGCCTTCTGCCATCACGCCAAACAGCACGTTGGGCAGGGAGCGGTTCATCGCCTTACACATGATCTGGGTCAGGATCAGGCCGGAGGCCCCAACCAGAGATCCGGAGATGATCAATACGGTGTTGCCGGAGATAAAGCCGGCGGTGGCCGCGGCAATCCCGGAGTAGGAGTTGAGCAGGGCGATCACCACCGGCATGTCGGCCCCGCCGATGGGCAATACCAGCACCAGACCGAGGACGATGGCGACGGCGACCAGGGCGTAAACCCAGGTCGCAGAGGGCTCAACAACGTAGAGGCCCACCAGTGTCAGGCCACCCAGCAGCATGGCGCCATTAAGCAGGGTGTTGCCCGGTACGGCGATGGACTTTCCGGAGATCAACTCCTGCAGTTTGGCAAACGCCACAAAGGAGCCGGAGAGGGTGACGGCACCAATCAAAATGGTGATACCGATGGAGAGCAGGACGACGGTGTCCGCCCCGGTCGCGGGATCCCATGCGTTGGCCAGGGCCACAAACAGGGATGCGCCCCCACCAAAGCCATTGAGGATGGCCACCATCTGCGGCATGGAGGTCATCTGCACGGTGCGGGCCATAAAGGTGCCGATGGCCCCACCGCTGATCAGGCCTGCGATGATCCACTGGTAGGAGAGGATCTGTTGATCCAGCAGGGTGACCACCACGGCGATCAGCATACCGATGGAGGAGAGGCGGTTACCCAGTACGGCGGTACGGGGCTTGGTCAGTTTCTTGATGCCGAGGATAAACAGCACCGCAGCGACCAAATAGCTTATGTAGATCAGATCTGGACTCATGATGCATTACTTCCTTTTAAACATCGCCAACATGCGATTGGTGACCATATAGCCACCGACGACATTGATGGTGGCCAGGGTGACGGCAACAAAGCCCAGCACATTGACCAATATGCCCGAGCCAGAACCTGCGGCCAGCAACGCACCGACCAGGGTGATCCCGGAAATGGCGTTGGAGGCGGACATCAGTGGGGTGTGCAGCGTCGGGGGGACCTTGGTGATCAGTTCGACACCAAGGAACAGGGCCACCACAAACACGGTGATCAGCAGTAACAGTTCCATTAGCTGGCCTCCTTCTTTTCAGCCGGGATGGTCGGGGTGGCCTCTTCCTCGGCTGCTTCGTTGGCTTCTTCGTTGGCTTCTTCGTTGGCTTCCAAGGCGGGGAGTTGCAGCAATTCACGCAGACGGGCGTTGATCACCTGTCCGTCGTGGCTCACCGTCGTATCGCGGATGATCTCATCCTCAAAGTCCCAGTTCAGCGCCCCATCTTTGTTCATCAGCAGCAGCAGGTTGGTCAGGTTGGTCCCGAACATCTGGCTGGCATGGTTGGGCACGGTAGCGGCAAAGTTCTTCGGCCCCAGGATGGTGACCCCGTGGTGAACGACCACTTCGCCGGCCACGGTCAGTTCACAGTTACCGCCGGTTTCGGCCGCCAGATCGATGATCACTGCGCCGGGCTTCATTGTCTTCAGCTGGGTTTCGGTGATCAGCACCGGCGCTTTACGGCCGGGGATGGCGGCAGTGGTGATCACCACGTCCTGCTGGGCCAGCACATCGGCCATGGCGGCCTGCTGGCGGGCGATGAAGTCGTCGCTCTGCTCCTTGGCGTAGCCCCCCTTGGTCTCGGTGTTTTCCGCTTCGATGTTCAGCTCGACCGGCCGGGCTCCGACGGAGAGGATCTGCTCCCGGGCGGCGGGGCGAATGTCATAGGCTTCGACCACCCCGCCAAGACGCTTGGCAGTGGCACAGGCCTGCAGGCCCGCGACCCCGACGCCCATGATAAAGACCCGGGCTGGCTTGAGTGTGCCTGCGGCAGTCATCATCATGGGGAACATCTGATGAGAGTGGGTGGCGCCGAGCAGGGCGGCCTTGTAACCAGCGATCGTCGCGTTGCTGGACAGGACATCCATGGATTGAGCGCGGGTGATCCGCGGCACCAGCTCCAGGGCGATGCCATTGATCTTGGCCTCGGCAAGTTTCTGGGCCACCTGTGGGTTTGCCAGGGGATCCATCATGGCTACCAGGGTCTGACCAACCGTCAGTTCGGTCAGCAGTTGATCCAGTTCTTCGCCCCGGCCATGATGCGTCAGTACTACATCGGCACCCTTTAAAACGCTGCTGCGATCCACAGCGATGGAGGCACCCGCCTCACGGTATTGGGGATCATCAAAGCCGGCGGCTTCGCCGGCACCGGTTTCCACGGCGATCGTCAGGCCAGCCTTGGTTAGCTTGCCGACATTCGCCGGAATTAACGCTACCCGGGTTTCGCCTGGGTGCGTCTCCTTGATCACTGCGATCTTCACAGCGGGTCCTCCTAAAATATGCGTCTGAGTCGGGCATTGGCGCCCAGAGCGATGACGCAGTTTTCCATGTTTTGAGCAGTCTGTGAAAGCCCTGGGTGGGAAACGCTTCGCGATTGTTGCAATCGATAATTCAATGTACAGTGAGTGACCGGCGAAGTTCAGCACTTCAATGGCGGTCTTTATTCCAATTGGTTATAAAAACTCAGCAACTAATCTTTTTTCACGATACATAAACTGCCTACCCTGTGCCTACCTCAAAAGGATGAAATAGGTAGGACCATGTTGTTAAAGGAGTTGGAAGCCGGGGCGGGAATGCTGGCCCCTGAGCAGATCCAGACTCTGCGGGCCCTAACCGCCGAACTCAGCCCCATCCAGGCGGCTTGGCTCAGTGGTTATCTCGCAGCCGTTGCCAATCAAGGCGCAGCGCCGACTCAGGCTGCGGCGTCTCCCCAGGTCGTAAGCGCGAGCCCACTGACCATTTTGTATGCCAGCCAGACCGGTAATACCCGGGGCGTGGCTATGGCCCTGGCCGCCCGTGCTGAGGCGGATGGCTTTGTGGTAAACCTGGTTTCCATGGCCGAGTACAAGCCCAAGCAGCTTAAAGAGGAGTCTCAACTCCTGCTGTTGGCCAGTACTCATGGTGAGGGGGATCCGCCGGACGACGCGTTATCTTTCCATAAGTTTTTATACTCCAAGCGGGCGCCCAAACTCGATGGCCTGAGCTTTAGCGTCCTGGCACTTGGCGACAGCAGCTACGACAACTTCTGTCAAACAGGGCGTGAATTTGATGAACGCCTGGTCGAGCTGGGCGCGACCCGCCTGGCTGAACGCGTTGATTGTGACGTTGATTTCGAGGCGGCGGCCGAGCAGTGGCAAACCGATGTGCTGGCCAAAGCGGATAAAGGCGGAGCGACGGCGGCAGGGCAGGTGGTGCCTTTCAGTGCTGCCGCCCAGGCGGTTAGCAGTGCCTACAGCCGGGCCAACCCCTACCCGGCAGCTTTGATCGTCAGTCAGAAGATCACCGGCCGTGGATCGGCCAAGGATGTACGGCATGTGGAGCTGGATCTGGCCGATTCCGGGTTGAGCTACCAGCCCGGGGATGCCCTGGGGGTTTGGCTGGATAATGATCCCGTCCTGGTGGATGCCCTGCTTCAGGCCTGTGGCCTGGATGGTGATGCCAGTGTGGAGGAAACCTCACTGCGTCAGGCCTTGGTCACTCAGTATGAGTTGACCCTGCTGCACCCGGCCCTGGTTCAGGGCTGGGCAGAGCTGGCCGACAGCGAAGAGCTGCGCGCCATCGCCGCCGACGGTAGCACCCTGCGTCCCTTTATGGCACAGCACCAGTTGATCGATCTCGCCACCCGTTTCCCGGCCAAACCGGACCCTCAGGGGCTGCTGGCGCTGCTGCGCAAGTTGACACCGCGACTCTACTCCATCGCTTCCAGCCAGAGTGAGGTAGAGGAGGAAGTACACCTGACCATTGGCCTGGTGAGTGATGAGCGCGATGGCCAGGAACGCCTCGGGGCGATCTCCGGTGCCTTTGCCCGTCGTCTGCAGGAGGGAGACGAGGTTCGAGTCTATGTCGAGCCCAATGATAACTTCCGCCTGCCCACCGATGGGGATACCCCGGTGATCATGATTGGTCCGGGCACCGGTATTGCCCCGTTTCGTGGATTTATGCAGGAGCGCGAAGCCCAGGGGGCCAGCGGTGACAACTGGCTGCTGTTTGGCAACCCGACCTTTACCGAGGACTTCCTCTACCAGCTGGAGTGGCAGGGCTATGTGAAGAGTGGCCTGCTGACCCGCATCGATCTGGCCTTCAGCCGGGATCAGGCGGAGAAGATCTATGTGCAGGATCGATTGCGTGAGCAGGGTGCCGAGCTGTTTGCCTGGCTCGAGCGTGGTGCCCACCTCTACCTGTGCGGCGACATGCACCGTATGGCCAAAGATGTGGAAGCGGCTCTGCTGGAGATCGTGGCCGAGTACGGCAATCGCAGCCCGGAGCAAGCCCGGGAATACCTGGATGGCCTGCGAGAGGCCAAGCGCTATCAGAAGGATGTGTACTGATGAGTGAACAAGTCGAACAATTGCCGGCAGAGCTGGCGGCGCTGCAGGTGCAGGGCAAGCTGGCGGACAACGAACGGATCAAGGGCCAAAGTGCCCTGCTGCGCGGGACCATCACTGAGGATCTGGCCGATCCCCTGACCGGCGGATTTACCTCCGATAACTTCCAGCTGATCCGTTTTCACGGGATGTATCAGCAGGATGACCGGGATATTCGTGCCGAGCGTGCCGAGCAGAAGCTGGAGCCTTTGCATACCGTGATGCTCAGGGCGCGGATGCCAGGAGGGGTGATCTCCTCTAAGCAGTGGCTGGCCATCGACGCCTTTGCCGACGAGCACACCTCGGTGGGCAGCATACGTTTGACCACACGCCAGACTTTCCAGTTTCATGGAGTCCTCAAGCGTGACATCAAACTGATGCACCAGACCCTCAATGCCATCGGCATCGACTCCATCGCCACCGCCGGGGACGTCAACCGCAACGTGCTGTGCACCTCCAATCCCGAGCAGTCGGCCCTGCATACCGAGGCGTTTGAGTGGTCGAAGAAGATCTCGGAGCACCTGCTGCCAAAAACCCGGGCTTACGCGGAGATCTGGCTCGATGGGGAGAAGGTGGAAAGCACGGAGGATGAACCGATCCTGGGCAACAATTACCTGCCCCGCAAGTTCAAGACCACAGTGGTGGTGCCGCCCCATAATGACGTGGATCTGCACGCCAACGATCTGAACTTCGTGGCCATCGCCGAGGAGGGCAAGCTGGTGGGCTTTAACCTGCTGGTTGGCGGTGGCTTGGCCATGACCCATGGGGATGAGGCCACCTATCCGCGCACCGCAGATAACTTGGGTTTCCTGCCGCTGGATCAAACCCTGGCGGTGGCCGAGGCCGTGGTGACGACCCAGCGGGATCTGGGCAACCGGGTCAACCGCAAGAATGCCAAGACCAAGTACACCCTGGACCGGATCGGTGTCGATGTCTTCAAGGCCGAGGTGGAGCGTCGAGCCGGGCTGAGCCTGGAACCGGCTCGTCCCTTTGTCTTGACCGGTCGAGGCGATCAGTTTGGCTGGACCGCCGGGATCGACGGCAAGCACAACCTGACTCTGTTTATTGAAAATGGCCGGATCCTGGATTTCCCTGGCAAGCCGCTGAAAACCGGCATGGCCGAGATCGCCAAGGTGCATCAGGGTGAATTCCGCATGACCGCCAATCAGAACCTGATCGTAGCGGGTGTGGCCGAGGGCGATAAGGCGCAGATCGAACAGCTGGCTCGTCAGTATGGCCTGATCGACGATGGGATCAGCAATCAACGCAAGGCCTCCATGGCCTGTGTCGCGCTGCCCACCTGCCCGCTGGCCATGGCGGAAGCGGAGCGTTTCCTGCCCGGATTCGTGACTCGGATCGAAGGGGTGTTGGCCAGTCATGGCTTGGCGGATGACGCCATCATCTTCCGGGTGACCGGCTGCCCCAATGGTTGTGGCCGTGCCATGCTGGCGGAGGTAGGTCTGGTCGGTAAGGGGCCGGGCAAGTACAACTTCTATCTGGGGGGGAATGCTAACGGTACGCGCATTCCCAAACTGTACCGGGAAAACCTGGATGAGGAGGCGATCCTGGCAGAGCTCAACGGGCTGATCTCAAGCTGGGCCGCCCAGCGTGAGGATGGCGAAGGGTTCGGTGACTTTGTGGTGCGCACGGGCGTGGTGAAGCCGGTGATCGTGCCTAAGGACGACTTCTATGGCTAACCCCGCACTGTCGAAATTGCTGACTCAGTCGGCAGCCACTCAGCAGGCTGAGCTGACCGCCCTGAACCGGGACTTGGCTGGGATGAGCGCTGCCCAGCGGATCGCCTGGGGGCTGGAAAACCTGCCTGGAGTCCATGCCCTGTCATCCAGTTTCGGGATCCAGGCTGCGGTGATGCTGAAGCTGGTCTCGGAGCAGCGAGCGGACATTCCGGTGATCCTGACCGATACCGGTTACCTGTTTCCGGAAACCTACCGTTTTATCGATGAGCTGACCGAGCGGCTGGATCTGAACCTGAAGATCTTCCGCTCACCCCTGTCGCCCGCCTGGCAGGAGGCGCGCTTTGGCAGGGAGTGGGAGAATGGTCAGGACGGGCTCGATCGCTACAACCGGCGTAACAAGGTTGAGCCGATGCAGCGGGCACTCAAAGAGCTTAATATCGGTAGCTGGTTTGCCGGGCTGCGCCGGGAGCAGGCCCAGAGCCGGGCAGAGTTGCCCTTTGTCGAGATCCGCTCCGGCCGTTATAAGCTGCTGCCGATCCTCGACTGGAGCAACAAGGATGTTCACTATTTCCTGCAGGAACACGACTTGCCCTATCACCCGTTGTGGCATGAAGGCTATGTCTCGGTGGGCGATGTCCACTCCTCGAAGCCACTGGAATTGGGGATGACCGAAGAGGAAACCCGCTTCTTTGGATTGAAGCGGGAATGCGGATTGCATTACGAGATCTGATTGCTCGGTGAAGAGGAGGGCCCGCTAAGCGGGCCCTTTTTGTGTCTGGGCACTTGGCTCTGGCCTGTCGGGTAAGTGTGTTCGTGATCTGCGCCAAATAACTGCAATCGCCCGGGACTCAAGTTTCAGTGGGCTGGGTCACCTTTGTATGATGCGCGGTCAATTATCTGACTAACAGTCATTTTCCGCATATTCTCGCTCCATAAGGTGCTCCCCATGAGTCTTAAACACCGCCTGCAGGGTTTTGTCGCAGCTGTCGTGATCGCAGCCAGTCTGATCCAGACCGGCCTGCTGCTGGACCACTATCTCGATGAAAGTCGCGAAGAGGTGCGTGAGCAGTTGGAATTGCAGATCGTCCATGCTCAGCAGCAACTGAACGAATGGTTGGCGATCCGCTCCCAAATGCTCAATAACACCGCCGAGCTGTTAGCCAAGCAGGAGGTGGAGCCGGAGCTGTTTGATTTGATGGCGCGTTCGGCAGATATGGCTGCCTTCTATGCCGGATTCGATAACGGCCAGTTGATGTGGGATAAGCTGGATCGGCCGGTACCAGAGATCGATCCCCGTGAGCGGCCTTGGTACCAGCAGGCCCAGCGGGCCGGTCAGTTGGTGATCACCGAGCCTTATCAGGATGTCAGCGGTGACATGGTTGTCAGCCTGGCCGCCCCGTTTGAGGGCAGTGCCAGCGGTGTTGTTGCGGCGGATCTGGTGATTGGTGCCCTGACCCAATCCTTGGTGGAGCAGCTGCCTCGGGAGCAGGGGGCTATCATACTGCTGGACGGTCGGGGCCGGATCCTGGCGGCACGGGATCCCCAGCTGCTACTTCGCCCTCTGGGGCAGGAGATCCCCGGCCTGGCGTCACTGGCACGTTTCGAAACTCGGACGCTGCAAACAACCCAATTTCAAGGGCAGGAGCACTACTTTGGCGGCGGATCCCTGGCGCAGGGGGATTGGCAGGTCCTGGCGCTGTTTAATGTCGATCATGCCGAACGGGGCATGGGGGAGATGGTTCAGCGTGCCGTCCTCCTGACTTTGGGGATGATCCTGGCAGTGGGTTTGCTGACGGCCTGGCTGTTGGCGACATTGTTTAAGCCGGTGGAGCAACTGGAGTCAGCCATCGGTGAACTGGCACAGGGGGATGGCGATCTGAGCCGGCGCCTGCCCATTACCCGTCAGGATGAGATTGGGCGTGTCGCGCAGCAGCTCAATGGGTTTGTGGAACACCTGGCCCAGATGGTGACCTCGGTGAGCCAGCGCAGTGAAGAACTGTTGGGGCATAGCCGGGCCAACCACCGACAGGCTCAGGAGCAGCAGCAGGCGGTGGATCGTCAGCATGTCCGGTTAGACCAAGTTGCCAGTGCCGTGGCCCAGATGGCTGCCTCGGCCAATGAGGTCGCCGCCGGGGCCAGTGCGACCGCCGAGGCAGTACAGGCAGCCTCCGGTGCTTGTCGGAACAGCGAGGCGGTGATCGCCCGGTCCAGTTTGGTCAGTGACCAGTTGGCGACCCAGGTGGAGCACAGCGCCTCGGTGATTGGCCAGTTGGAAACCCATGCCCAGCAGATCGATCAGGTGCTGATCACCATTGAGAACATCGCCGAGCAGACCAACCTGCTGGCCCTGAACGCAGCCATTGAAGCGGCCAGGGCCGGGGAGAAGGGGCGGGGCTTCGCAGTGGTGGCGGACGAGGTGCGGGTGCTGTCCCAGCGGACAAGCCGTTCCACCGAGGAGATCCGCCATATGATCGAGTCGCTGCAGAGCATCAGTCAGGAAGCGGTGGGTGAGATGACCAAGGGCAAGACGCTGGCTCGTAGCAGTGCCGATGAAGCCCATCAGGCTGAAGAGAGTCTGGCTGTGATTGTGGCGGCCATTACGGAGATCGCCACCATGACGACTCAAATTGCTACGGCGGCGGAGCAGCAGCGCAGTGCCAGCACAGATCTGACGATAAACAGCGCCGACATTCGGGACGACAGCCTCTCCCTGGCCCGGTTGGGGGAGCAGCTTGGCAGCATCTCCAGCGAGATGGAGCAGCACAGCCTGGGCCTGCAGCAGCAGATCGGACGCTTTAAGGTTTAGTCTTGAGATGGACGAGCAGAGCGGGCCCTTGGGTCCGCTTTTTTATTGCTTGGTAACGGTTAAGGTTTCAGAGTGATTGCTGCAATAGTCGCTCGAAAGGCATTGCGACCGACGCTCCGATCCAGACGCTGTCCGTGGGGCTGTATGTTCAGATGCCGACACGAGAAAGCCGGCGACCTGACGGCCCCCGGCTTTCTCTGAGTTTGTGGTCGGTGTGAGAGGATTTGAACCTCCGACCCCTTCGTCCCGAACGAAGTGCGCTACCAAGCTGCGCCACACACCGATACTTATTGTCTTGATATTAACCAACTTTGCATCAATCGCAAAGCAAGAAAATTGACGAGCACGGGGGCGAATCGCGCCTTTTCAGTTCGCTCATACCCAGGAGAGGAGATGCGCGACCAAGCGGCGCTTGCACTGTTCTTTGGCCGATCCGTTATCCGAGTGTGGGACACGAAAAAGCCGGCCACCTGACGGCGATCGGCTTTCTCTGTTTATGTGGTCGGTGAAGAGGGATCCGAGTTCCCGAGCCTCTGGTCCGCTCATACCCAAAAGAGTAGATGCGCGACCAAGCTGCGCTTGCACTGTTCTTTGGCCGACCCGTTATCCGAATGTGGGACACGAAAAAGCCGGCCACCTGACGGCGACCGGCTTTCTCTGTTTATGTGGTCGGTGGTAAGGGATCCGAGTTCCCGACGCTCTGGTCCGCTCATACCCAGGAGAGGAGATGCGCGACCAAGCGGCGCTTGCACTGTTCTTTGGCCGATTAGTTGTTAAGTGTCGGACACGAAAAAGCCGGCCACCTGACGGAGACCGGCTTTCTCTGTTTATGTGGTCGGTGAAGAGGGATTCGAACCCCCGACCCTCTGGTCCCAAACCAGATGCGCTACCAAGCTGCGCTATTCACCGAGTGTTGTTTCTATCCCGACATTCTCAGGAACTGCATCAACCGCAGGAAAGGTGGTCGGTGAAGAGGGATTCGAACCCCCGACCCTCTGGTCCCAAACCAGATGCGCTACCAAGCTGCGCTATTCACCGACATTTGCCGCAAAAATTGGACACGGTTTTTGACTTCCGGTTCCCTCTGCAACGGCGGCATAGTTTAGCGATTTTCAGTTTGGGCGCAAGGCTTAGTTTCATCATTTGGAATGACCGTTGCTTTTATCACCAAAAGTATGGGATTTCCCGTCTCTTTATTCCCAAAATGAATAACCCTTGGGAATTGTGTCTTTCCGAGGGCATAAGCCGTGGGTGTATTCTGACTGCCCATGACAAAGGAGAGTGTATTGTGTCCGTTTCTCAAGGTGTTGTTTCCCTGCCTGCTGCCCAGGCACACCCTGTGTTGCTGGTCAGTGCTGGCCCTGGGGATCCTGGGTTACTGACCATGCATGCATTTCAGGCCATCAATCAGGCGGAGGTGGTGTTGCACGATGCCCTGGTTACCGATGCCATTTTGGCACTGATCCCGGAGAGTGCCGAGCGGATTGCTGCGGGGAAGCGCTGCGGGGCCCACAGCATGGATCAAAGAGAGATCGAGCGGGTCATGGTGGCGAAGGCGGCCAGTGGTGCCAGGGTGGTGCGCCTTAAGGGCGGTGATGGCATGATGTTTGGTCGGATCGGCGAAGAGATGGCGGCACTCAAGCGGGCAGGACTCAGTTATCGGGTGGTGCCTGGAGTGACGGCTGCCAGTGCCTGCAGTGCTTATGGGGCGATGCCCCTGACCCACAGAGATCTGGCCCAGGGGGTGAGTTTGATCACCGGACGGGGTAAGGATGGGGCGGCGGTTACCGACTGGTCTCCCTATGTACAGAGCGGCCACACCTTGGTGATCTATATGGGGTTAAAACGTGCTGGCATGATTGAGGAGGGGTTACTGGCCGCGGGCATGGCGCCGCAGACCCCGGTTGCTATCGTGGGGCAAGCCAGTCAGCCGGGTCAGAAGCGTATCACCGGAACATTGTCCCAGTTGGTTTCGCTGGCACAAAGCGAGAACCTTCCCTCTCCAGCGGCGATTGTGGTGGGTGAAGTGGTGTCCCTGGCGGCTGAGTTGGACTGGTTTCAGCCACTGGATCTGGCTGAAGCAAAGTCCCTGACCAGCAATTTGTTCAGCGCCGCAATGTAGTCTTCGTCGGCGTGCTTCTGCACTAAGCGGGCCAGCTCTTCGCCCAGAGGCGTGAAGCGATAGTAGCGAAGCCGCAACCGTGAGTGTCGAGGTCGTAACAGGGTTGCTTGTTCGACAAAACGGATCCGTAGGGGTTTGTCTTGCTCGAGCAACCCGGTTTCCAGTTCGGCCGAAAACAAGATCCCTTGCTCTCTCAATGTGAGGACGGCACTGTAGGGTAAACCAAAACGGGACAGAGAGAGTTGGGGCTGACGTGGACGGATCACCCCCGCCATGGCGGCTTCGCTGCGATAGCCCAGCAGGATCTTGCGACTGGATTCATTGTTGAGGGTACAGGTCAGGGCGACGGCGCGAACCAGTAGCAGCGCGTCACGCTGGGTCATCCTGCGCAGGGTCTCCAGGGCACGAAGGCTAAAGGCACCGGGCTGAGCCAGCTCCATTGCAAGGATCCGACCCCACATCTCCTGCATACGAGGAGCATGGATCTGTTCGGAAAGCCTCAGGAATTCATGGATCCAGTCGGGATCGGGTTCATGACCGGCGACGCTGTTATCGGTATAGCCAATGGCATGGTTTAGCACGGCTTCGCTATTGAGCTGGTATTGTTCCTGGCGCCGGGTCTGGCGCAACTCTGCTCGTTGCAGCAGAGTGGCCTGCTGGCCACTTTCTTCCGTGTTTAAGCCGACCAAACGTGTCAGTGCCACCGCCTGATGTCGGGTACTGCGCTGCTTTGCTTTGGTCTTGGCTGCGGGGGCTAAAGTGGCTGGCACTTCGGTCACGTGATCCTCACTCTTGTTGTGTCTGTTGCTCTTCGACGACCCATTTTAGTTTTGTCAGCCCTCGTTGGAAGGGGTGACCGATCATTGGGTCAGCCATCATCGCCAGGTAAGCCCCAAATATGGGGAGCTCCATCCGGCCACTCATCTGCCAGTAAACCTGAGTTTGCCCAGGCTCTGCCTGAGAAAAGCCCAGTTCGGCAGGGTAACGCTGCTCGCTATGGCCAAAGCGGGCATCGTAGCGGATCCCGGTTTTCGGATCCGAGGCGGTGATCACTAGCTCTCCGCTGCCGTTACTGTCGCTCCAGATCTGTTTGGCACCCACGCCGCTGGAAGGCTCGCCGATCTGCACTCGTATCGCCGGATCCAGCTCTATCCATGGGGACCAGAGTGCCCAGAGAAAGAGTTCATTGATATAGGGGTAGATCGCCTCTGGAGGGGCGTCTATCCGGATCTCACGGCGAACTTCAAAGTGGTTGGGCAATAAGCCCCCGGTTACGATCACAATAGCGACCACGGTGAGAAGGAGTTTAAGGAATGTCTTCATCGGGATATGTCGGATCTAAGCCTTGTTTACAGCTTAGCTGAGCCGGCTGTCGTGAGGCGGGCAAGGGCCTTTTGTGTCAGAGGTCTTTACGCAAGACTATGCTTGGCTCATGCGTGGTTTGTTGCTCTCTCTACTGCTAAGCGCCTGTGCCGCTGGACCAGACTCCAGCGTCACTCAGGGGCTTTGGCATGATGACCAATTTGAATCCGGCGTCTTGGTGCCCACGCCGGAGCAGGCGTTTGCCCTGAGTGAACCGATGGCGGCGCTGGTGGCACAGCTGGCCCGCGCCGAGCAACCCCACAGTGCATTGCTGGCCTATCTGTCCGACGAAGGGCGGGTGCGCTACGACAACCGCCGCACCCGCAGTGCAGCTCAGACCTTTGAGGCCGGAGCCGGTAACTGCATGTCCCTGGTCTTGATGTCCGGGGCGTTGGCGCAGGCTCTGGGGCTGGAACTGCAGTACCAGCTGGTGGAAACGCCCCCGGTGTGGGATCGCCAGGGTGGGCTGTACCTGATCAACGGCCATGTCAATTTAAGGATCCGTCCGCGCAGCGATCGTCATCGCTTACTGGTTTCTCCGGTGAGCAGCACGGTCGACTTCTTGCCCGGCAATCAGATCCGGGGTTACCGGGTGGCCCCCCTGACACAAGAGCAGTTACTCGCCCATTATTACAACAACTTGGCGGCGGAAGCTCTGGTGGAGGGGGAGCGGGATCGTACCTATGCCCTGCTCAAGGCGGCTTATGAAATTGAACCTGAATTTGATGGTGTCTGGAATACTTTGGGGGTCTTGTATCGCAGGCAGGGGCTGGAAGCCGAGGCGGAAGCTGTCTATCGCTATGCCATGACGCTGCCCAAGGGGCAACTGAGTGCCATGCATAACTTGGCGTTGCTACTGGCTCGCCAAGGGCGTCTGTTGGAGTGGCAGAAGATCCATGGTCAGCTCGAGCTCAAACGGATCCGCGATCCCTTTTACTACTTTGACATGGGTGAGCAGGCATTGGCTCGGGGCGCGTATCCCCAGGCGATCCGTCATTATCAACGGGCTCTGGCGCTGGCGGAGCAGCCTCATGAGTTTCATTTTGGCTTGGCGCTGGCCTATTTCTTCAGTGGCCAGGATCGTCTCGCCCGGCGCCATATGCGCAAGGCGGCCGACCTGGCCCCTTTGGACGAACAGCAGCGCTATCAGCGTAAGCTTATGGCGCTACAGGCCGACTAATCACCGGCTTAGCCTTGCTGCTGATAACGCTCGGCAGAGCTGAGGATCTCGGCTCGGGCAGCCTCGGCGTTAGCCCAACCATCCACCTGTACCCACTTGCCACTCTCCAGCTCCTTGTAGCGCTCGAAGAACTGTTTAATCTGCGCCTTGAGTAGCAAGGGAACATCGTCAATGTCCTGGATCTGGTCATACTCCTGGGACAGTTTGGTGTGGGGCACGGCGATGATCTTGGCATCCTCACCGGACTCATCGGTCATGTTCAGCACCCCCACTGGACGGCAGCGGATCACCGAGCCGGGTTGCAGTGGGAAGGGAGTAGGGACCAGCACATCGACCGGATCGCCATCCAGGGAGAGGGTCTGGTTCACATAGCCATAGTTGGCTGGGTAGAACATGGGGGATTTCATCAGGCGATCGACGAACAGGGCACCGCTGTCCTTGTCCACTTCGTACTTGATGGGATCGTGATTGGCGGGGATCTCGATGATCACATAGATATCGTCCGGAAGGGACTTGCCGGCGGGTACGTCATTCAGACTCATGCACAAACTCCTTGTTGCAGATCAAAAAAACAGCGCGGCCAGTATAGCGCGCCCGTCATCGTGTGATAAGGGGCGCGTATCCGTGGTTTTTGTGATCCCGCTTAGCTTTGGTGGTAGCTCAGGCAGGTCGTCACTTCCTCCCTGGAGCCGAGGATCACCGCGACGCGCTGGTGAATGTCGATTGGCGCAATGTCGAGGATCCGCTGCTCGCCGTTGCTGGCGGCACCACCAGCCTGCTCGACCAGCATCGCCATGGGGTTGGCCTCATACATGAGGCGCAGTTTATAGGGCTTGGTGGGGTTTTTGCTGTCGGCCGGGTAGGTGAAGATCCCCCCCCGGCAGAGTACACGGTGGACGTCTCCGACCATGGCGGCGATCCAGCGCATGTTGAAGTTACGGCCGCGCGGACCCTCGCTGCCAGCCTGCAGATCGGCGATGTAGTTCTGCATCGGCGGTTGCCAGAATCGTTGGTTGGAGGCGTTAATGGCAAACTCGCTGGTTTTGGCCGGTATGGTGACGGCATCGTCAACCATCACGAAATCGCCGGAGGTGGGATCCAAGGTAAACATCCAGGTGCCATCGCCTGTGGTCAGTGCCATGACCGTGGACGGGCCATACAAGATGTAGCAGGCCGCCACTTGCGCACTGCCTGGCTGCATAAAGGCCTCTGCCCCCTTAAGCCCAGGTTGTGCTGGAAGCACGGAGAAGATGGTGCCCACCAGGGAGTTGATGTCGATATTGGAGGAGCCATCCAGCGGGTCGAAACTGACCAGGTACTGGCCATCCTCGTGGGCCGGGACCGTATCCTCCTCCTCTTCCGATGCCATGGCCGCCACGGACGGCTCCTGAGAGAGGAGATCTTTGATCAGATCATTGGCGATCACGTCCAGCTTTTTCTGGGTTTCCCCTTGCACGTTCTCCTGCTCAGTGGCCCCCAGTACGCCGGCCAAGGCGCCGCCACGCACTAGTGTGCTGATCTGACGTCCACAATCGGCAAGGGTATGAAGCAGGGGAAGGAGTTGGGGCGTAACGCCGCGCTGGGTTAGAAAGGGGCTCAGGCTTTGCATGCAGGCTGTCCTTGGCATGGGTAAAAAGGCAGCAATAGGATAACGGAACCACCAGGGAATAACAGTATGGCGTTGTGATGCTGACGGCAGGAGAAAGTAGCTCATTGAAGGGGGATGGGATGCCTTTAATGACGACAACCCTCCCCCGGACAGCCTGAGGGGGTTTGCTGAAGCGGTTCAACAGTTGGACTTTATGTTCCTAGGTCGTTATCGAGGTGGCTCGGCAACGCTGCCAGAGCCATTTCAGTCCCAGGCCGAGAGCTCCTGTGCTCGCCAGCGCGCAGGAAAACAGGGCCACCGGGGGCGGCAGGAAGGTAATGATCGCCATAAACAGGGCAAGGCCGATGGGCCACATCCACCATCGGCCCGAGGCAAGGAATGCCAGAAACAGGTAGGGGGCCAGCAGGGCGAATAGGGTCATCATGAGGTAGAGGAACACAATGGTGGGTTGGGACATGGGTCGTCCGCCAAAAGGTGCATGATAATTGCTAGTTTAAAGAGGGGCGCCCTGTCCTGTTGTGATCCGGAGCAAAGAACTAGGGGCTGACGATAAGGCAGCCCCACAAAACGTTAGAAGATGATGGCGCGGCTGGCGTAGATCAGCCAAGGGAGCAACAGAACGGGCAGGGCGTGCAGGGCCAGGGCGACGAAAGCTGAGCCGTCGGGGCCGGCTTTCAGGGTTTTGATGGCACAGAAGAAGCCCCATAGGTTACAGAGCCAGGCCACAACCGCGATCAGGCTGGCCACAATAAACAGCCAGCCTCCCAGACCGGACATCATCTGTCCCGCCCCGGCGGCATCGTCGACAAAGGCGTAGGGAGCAAAGGCGATAAAGAATGCCAGGAAGTAGAGGCCGTAGCCTATCCCGGCCAGCTTGGTTTCACGCAACATCTTTGAGTCTCTTTGATATTTGGAGAGTTTGAACAAGATTGTACCTGATAGACCATGAAAAACGGCCACCGTTCAGGGTGGCCGTTTTATTGTTTTATCGCGTTCAGTTGATACGCCGGTTGCGCCAGGCGATGGTGGCGATGGCGAAGGCGGCCAGGATCATGCAGTACCAGCCATGGGCGACCACGGTCAGAGGCGACAGGGCGAAGGTGGAGGCCAGCAGCAGAGCCTGGGCACCGTAAGGGAGCAGGCCTTGGATGATGCAGGCAAAGATATCCAGGGTGGCGGCAGCGCGACGAGGCTTAACACCACTGCCCTGGGCCAGATCTTTGGCCACCGGGCCCGCCACAATGATGGATACCGTGTTGTTGGCCACACAGGTGTTGGTGGCAGCAACCAGGGCACCTATGCCCAGTTCGGCCTTGGCCGGGCTGCTTTTACCCAGTGCCTGGGTGATCTTCTGGGTCATCCAGGCCAGGCCACCCTGCTGGGTCATCAATGCAGCCAGACCGCCAACCAGCATGGAGAGCAGGAAGATCTCCTGCATGCTGCTAAAGCCCGCGTAGATATCTTGGCCAAAGGTCATCAGACCGTAGTCACCGCCGAGCAGGGCAGTGACACCAGCCAGCAGGATCCCGATGGTCAGCACCAGGAAGACGTTCAGGCCCATGACCGCGAGGATCAAAATGGTCAGGTAGGGAGCGACCTTGGTCAGCTCAAACTCCTGGGCGGCCACTTCAGCCTGGCCGGATCCTGCGATGGTGAACAGCAGGATCGCCAGGAGGGCGGCCGGACCGGCGATGCGGATGTTTTCACGGAACTTGTCCTTCATCTCGGCACCCTGGGTGCGGGTTGCGGCGATGGTGGTGTCGGAGATGATGGAGAGGTTGTCACCGAAGATCGCACCGGAGAGGACAACGCCGGCCATCAGTGCCGGATCGATCCCCGCCTGGGTCGCCACTCCAAGGGCTACGGGAGCCACAGCACCGATGGTGCCCATGGAAGTGCCCATGGAGGTGGCGATAAAGGCACTGATCAGGAAGATCCCCGGCAGCAGCAGGGCGGTTGGGATCAGATGCAGACCCAGGGCTACAGTGGCATCGACGCCGCCGGTGGCCTTGGCGACGGCGGCAAAGGCACCGGCCAGCAGATAGATCAGGCACATGGCGATGATGTTGTTGTCACCGATCCCCTTCATAAAGGTCTCGATGGCCGCGTTGAGCTGCTGTTTGCTCAGGGCCAGAGCCAGGATGATGGCAGGGAGGATCGCCACCACGGGGGAGAGTTGGTAGAAGGCGTAGTCCGTCCCCTGGCCCTGGAAGTAGAGGCCGGCCCCGACAAACAGGGCAAGGTAACTCAGCAGGGGCAACAGGGCCAATGGCGAAAGGTTGGCGGTCTGGTTAACGCTGGTGGCGGTACAGGCCTGAGTCTGGCTCATGGTTATTCTCGTTCATCGTTCTCTGGCGTCCGCTGCCGACTTCAAACCCCTCCACAGTGCTCCCTGGGATCGAATGGGTCGGCAATGTACGGGATCTCTGGCCTTCCGTCAATATAGACGTCTAAACGGCTTGGCTTCCGAAGTGGGATTACAGTCCGGAGGTGGGATCCGCTACAATGACGCTTTTGTGCCAGCGACGGTTAAAATCTATGCACATTCATATCCTTGGGATCTGCGGCACCTTTATGGGCGGGCTTGCCCTGCTCGCCCGTGAGGCGGGGCACCGGGTGACCGGCTCTGACGCTAACGTTTATCCCCCCATGAGCACTCAGCTAGCCCAGCAGGGGATCGGTTTGATCCAGGGGTACGATCCAGCCCAGCTGAATGATGAGCCCGATCTGGTGGTGATCGGTAACGCCATGAGTCGGGGGAATCCCTGTGTAGAGGCGGTATTGGATCGGGGCCTGGCCTACACATCCGGCCCCCAGTTCCTGGCGGACCATATCTTGCCGGGGAAATGGGTGCTGGCGGTCTCCGGGACCCATGGTAAAACCACGACCGCCTCAATGCTGGCCTGGTTGTTGGAAGACAACCAGTTGGCACCGGGATTTTTGATCGGCGGCGTTCCCCGTGAGTTTGGGGTGTCGGCCCGCAGTGGTAAGACGCCGTTTTTCGTGGTGGAGGCGGATGAGTATGACAGCGCTTTCTTTGACAAGCGTTCCAAGTTTGTTCATTACCGTCCTCGCACCTTGGTGATTAATAATCTCGAGTTTGATCACGCGGATATCTTTGATTCACTAAAAGATATTCAACGCCAATTCCACCATTTGATCCGTACGGTGCCCGCCAGTGGGCAGATCCTGAGCCCTGTTGGTGTAGAAGCGATCGACCAGACCCTGGCGATGGGGTGTTGGAGTGAGCGGGTGGCTTTGCATAGCACGTCTGGCTGGTCCGTGGAAAAGCGCAGCGCAGACGGTAGCCGTTTTGCGGTGTTCCTGAAGGGGGAGCTTCAGGGCGAGGTGAGCTGGGGGCTGATCGGTGATCATAACATCAGCAACGCCCTGTCAGCGCTGGCTGCGGCGCGCCATGTCGGGGTGCGGCCGGCGGATGGGATCGCCAGCCTGGCCCGCTTTGCGGGACCTAAGCGACGGTTGGAGCTGCGCGGCGAAGTGGCCGGGATCCAGGTCTTTGACGATTTCGCCCATCATCCGACAGCCATCGCCACCACCCTGGCGGGACTCAGGGCGCGTGGTGCTCAAGGAAGGCTGCTTGCGGTGCTGGAGCCGCGCTCAAATACCATGAAACAAGGGGTGCATCAGGCGACCCTGGCCGCCTCGTTAGCGGATGCCGATCGCGCCTATCTTTTGCAGCCGGACGATCTGGGCTGGGATCTGCCAGCGGTGATGGCCGACGCGCCCGTGCCGGTGGTCTTGGAGAGCAGTGTGGATGAGCTGGTCCAAACCCTCGTTGCCCAGGCGCGAGAGGGGGATGTCATCGTGGTGATGAGCAATGGGGGATTCGGAGGGATCCACGATAAGTTGATGGCTCAGCTGAGGACAACTCATGACAAAGCGTGAGCAAGCCATCACTTTGGCCTTTACCGGGGCTTCCGGGGCGCCTTATGGTCTGCGCCTGCTGGCTTGTCTGCTACAATCCGGCCTTCAGGTGCATCTGATGATCTCCTCTGCCGCCCGGGTGGTGCTGGCCGAGGAGCAAGAGTTGAAGTTACCCGCCGCCCCTGAGGCTTGCGAGCGACTCCTGTCGGAGCGTTTCGATGCCAAGCCGGACCAACTCAAGGTCTATGGCAAGGAGCAGTGGTTCTCACCGGTGGCTTCCGGCTCCGGTGCGCCCAGGCGTATGGTGATCTGCCCCTGTTCGACCGGGACGCTGGCTGCGGTCGCAACCGGTATGAGTAACAACTTGATTGAGAGGGCGGCGGATGTGGTGCTCAAAGAGCGGGGCCAACTGCTATTGGTGCCCAGAGAGACACCCTTCAACGCCATCCATTTGCAGCATATGTTGTCGCTGACCCAGATGGGTGCGACTGTGATGCCGGCGGCTCCAGGTTTCTACCACAAGCCGAAGTCCATTGAGGATCTGGTGGACTTTATGGTGGCACGGATCCTCGATCACCTGAATATTGAACATCGGCTTATGACCCGCTGGGGCTATGGCCAAAACCTCTAAAATTGATAACCCTCAAGGCTGATAAGCAAATGAGTGAACTGATGAAGCACACCCTGGAAGAGATGATCTCCCAGGAGGAGATCAACGCCAAACTGGATGCGCTGGCGGCAAAAATTAACAAGGATTATGCCGACGTCGATAACCTGTTGTTGGTGGGCTTGCTCAAAGGCTCAGTGGTGTTCATGTCCGATCTGGCTCGCCGCCTGGACTTTGATGTACGGATGGACTTCATGACCGCTTCCTCCTACGGCGGAGGGACCGAGTCCTCCGGTGAGGTGAAGATCGTGATGGATCTGGCTAACAACATCCATGGCCGTCATGTGATGCTGGTTGAAGATATCATCGACACTGGCCGTACCCTGTCCAAGGTCCGTGAACTGCTGATGACCCGTCACCCAGAAAGCATCAAGATCGTTACCTTCCTGGATAAGCCTTCCCGTCGCGTGGTGGATGTGCCGGTGGATTATGTCGGCATGGAGATCCCGGACGAATTTGTGGTGGGCTACGGTCTGGATTACGCCGAGCGCTACCGCCAGTTGCCCTACATCGCCAAGGTGATCCCGGCCTAAGGGGCAGGCACAAAAAAGGCGTCGCGGGTGCGACGCCTTTTTTATCTCACAGAACCGGTCCGGCTCAGTTGCGTTTGGCCAGCCGGTTGTTCGGGTAGTTGGCTTGGAGCACTTGAAGGGCGTGACTCTTCATCTCCTCCTGGTCCAGAGCATCGTAGCTTTGGATCAGGATCTCCAAGGCCAATTCGGTGGATGGGGTATCCGGGTAGGTTTCTAAAACCAGTTGGGCCCGATTGGCGGCGGCGACCCAAGCCTCCATAGTGACGTAATATTCAGCTACCCTCAGGGAGAACTCTGCCAGTCGGTTTTTCAGCATCAGCATGCGTTTTTGCGCATCCGGTGCATAACGGCTGTTGGGGTAGGTCTTGATCAAGGTTTCAAAGTCACGAAAGGCGGCGATGGCATTGGAGGGATCCCGATCGCTGCGATCCAGTCCGACCAGCGAGTGAAATAGGTAACTGTCCGCCTGCATGTTGATCAGGCCCCGCATGTAATGGACGTAATCCACGTCTTTATGGGTTGGGTTGAGGCGGATAAAGCGATCCACATTGGCCAAGGCACCGGCACTGTCTTCGAGCTTGTAATAGGCAAAGATCAGATCCAGCTGAACCTGGGTTTTGTGAGCGCCGAAGGGGTAACGGCTGTCCAGCGCCTCAAGGATGTCGGCTGCCCGGCTGAAGTTGCCCATCTCCATGGCGGAGCGGGCATCGTTGTACAGCGCCTCCGGCGAGCGACTGTCCAGTTTGTATTGATCTTCATCGGTGCTGGAGCAGGCGGAGAGGAACAATAGGCTACTGAAAGCCAGCAGTAGTGTGCCTGTGATTTTGCGCATGCGAGTACGGAACCCCTAAACAAGCCGTGCGAGTGGACGGCAAAAAGCGATAAAATGCGATTTGAGCGATTTTAACAGAACTGATATTGAATTCGAGCCTTTGTGGCCTAAGCCAGAGAATATGACGCAACAAATTGAATTAACTGGAAATATCTCAGAAAGCCAACTCGGGCAACGGTTAGACCAGGCCCTTGCGGAATGTTTCCCTGATTATTCCCGTAGCCGGATAAAAGAGTGGATCCTGGCGGAAAAGGTCACCCTGGATGGTCAAATCGTCTCCAAGCCACGAGAAAAAGTGGTGGGTGGAGAGCAGGTGGTGATCCATGCTGAGTTCGAAGAGGAGGTGATCTCACAGCCTCAGGATATCCCGCTGAACATCATCTATGAAGATGAGCATATCCTGGTGATCAACAAGCCAGCCGGTCTGGTCGTCCACCCTGGGGCGGGGAATCACGATGGCACAGTGTTGAATGCCCTGCTGCATC
Source organism: Ferrimonas sp. YIN67 (assembly GCF_057219095.1). NCBI lineage: Bacteria > Pseudomonadati > Pseudomonadota > Gammaproteobacteria > Alteromonadales > Ferrimonadaceae > Ferrimonas > Ferrimonas sp. YIN67. The sequence goes on along the minus strand of NZ_JBXVVJ010000007.1, from coordinate 4,970 downwards.
ACTGTCCGGAGATCGTCAACGTGCCGAGGGCTGGCATTGTCCACCGTCTCGATAAGGACACCACAGGTTTGATGGTCGTGGCCAAGACGGTGCCGGCTCAGACCCACCTGGTGGCCCAGTTACAGGCTCGGGAGATCACCCGTGAGTACGAGGCGATTGCGCTGGGTACCATGACCGCGGGGGGCTTGGTCGATGAACCTATCGGACGTCATCCTCAACGCCGAACCCATATGGCGGTGACCGAGATTGGTAAACCTGCGGTGACCCATTACCGCATTCGCGAAAAGTTCCGTGCTCATACCCGGTTGCGGCTGCGCCTGGAGACTGGGCGCACCCACCAGATCCGGGTTCATATGGCTCATTTGGGGCACCCCCTGGTCGGGGATCCGCTCTACAGCGGCCGTCCCCGTCCGGTAAAGGGGTGGAGTGATGAGCTGCGTCATTTCCTGCGTAACTTTGGACGCCAGGCGCTGCATGCCGCCATGCTGAGGCTGGAGCATCCGATCACCGGTGAGACGATGCAGTGGCAGGCGCCGATCCCGGAGGATATGGTGCGGCTCACCGAGTTGCTACGACAGGACACCCAGGAACATGGATTCGACTATTGATCTTGGGGGACTCGGTGATCTGGTTGAAACCTGACTGGCCAGCCCCGGCTTCGGTGCTGGCGCTGTCCACCACACGCTTTGGTGGCCAGTCTCTGGCCCCTTATACTGGGCTGAACTTGGGCGAGCATGTTGGTGATGCGCCGGAGGCGGTTGCGCACAACCGCGCGCGGCTTCTGGCCGAGCTGCCTCATGAGGCACAGATCCAGTGGCTCTCCCAGGTCCATGGCACACAGGTGGTGACCGGGTTTCAGCCGGAACAGGCACCGCAGGCAGATGCCTGCGTCAGTCGAACACCTGGGCAATTTTGTGCGGCGATGACCGCCGACTGTCTGCCGGTACTTATTTGCGATCGAGCTGGCAGCGTGGTGGCTGCGGCCCACGCCGGTTGGCGTGGCTTGCTGGACGGCGTGCTGGAAGCGACCGTGGCCCAAATGGGTCTGCCGGGGGACAGGTTGATGGCTTGGCTTGGGCCTGCGATCGGACCAGCCGCCTTCGAGGTGGGCGCTGAAGTGCGTGATGCCTTTGTCAGTCGGGAGCCGTCCTGTGCAAAGGCCTTTTCCATACATGGGGATCGCTTTCTCGCCAACATCTACCAGTTGGCACGGATCCGTCTGGCGGCTCAAGGGGTTGCTGAGATTTACGGTGGTCAGTTTTGCACTCACTCTGATCCGTCCCGCTTCTATTCCTACCGCCGTGATGGGGTGACCGGCCGCCAGGCCAGTTTGATCGGGATCATATCCGGCGCTTAATCAGCGCTTGAAATTTGTTCGCATCGCCCCCAAATCCCCTATTGTCTATAACCACATCTGTATTGGGGAATTTGCGATGCGACTCGATCGAATGACCAACAAGTTTCAGCTGGCGATCTCCGATGCCCAGTCGTTGGCACTGGGCCGGGATCACGCCTATATCGAACCCAGCCACGTCATGCTCGCCCTGTTGGACCAGCAGGGCAGCAGCGTCCGTCCCTTATTGCAGACCGCCGGTGTCAGTGCCGATGCATTGCGCAACCAATTGAACCAGGCTATCGAGCGGCTGCCAAAAGTCAGCGGTGGCGACGGTGACGTACAGCTGTCCCGTGAGCTGATCAAGGTGCTGAACCTGTGTGACAAGCTGGCGCAGAAGCGCAGTGAGCAGTTTATCTCCAGTGAACTCTTTGTCCTGGCTGTCCTGGAGGCTAAGGGCGAGCTGGGTAACCAGATGATGCAGTTGGGCGCCGATCCCGACAAACTGAATAAGGCGATCGAAGCGGTACGCGGTGGTGCAAAGGTCGACAGTGCCGGGGCGGAAGATCAGCGCCAGGCCTTGGAAAAATACACACTGGACCTCAATGCTCGTGCCGAAGCTGGCAAGTTGGATCCAGTGATCGGCCGAGATGAAGAGATCCGCCGCACCATCCAGGTGCTGCAACGTCGCACCAAGAACAACCCAGTACTGATCGGTGAGCCCGGTGTCGGTAAGACCGCCATCGTCGAAGGACTGGCCCAGCGTATTGTTAATGGCGAAGTACCGGAGGGGCTGAAGGATAAACGGGTGCTGTCCCTGGATATGGGGGCCTTGTTGGCCGGGGCCAAGTACCGAGGCGAGTTTGAGGAACGGCTCAAGGCCGTACTCAATGAGCTGTCCCACGAAGAGGGCCGGGTGATCCTCTTTATCGATGAACTGCACACCATGGTGGGGGCAGGTAAGACTGACGGTGCTATGGATGCAGGTAACATGCTCAAGCCTGCCCTGGCCCGGGGGGAGCTGCACTGCGTTGGTGCCACTACTTTGGATGAGTACCGTCAGTACGTGGAGAAAGATGCCGCGCTGGAGCGTCGTTTCCAGAAAGTGGTCGTGGATGAGCCGACTGTGGAGGACACCATCGCCATCCTGCGAGGGTTGAAGGAGCGTTATGAGCTGCACCACAGCGTGGAGATCACCGATCCGGCCATTGTCGCGGCAGCAACCCTGTCCCACCGCTATGTATCCGACCGCAAGTTACCGGACAAGGCGATTGACCTTATTGACGAGGCGGCTTCCAGTATTCGCCTGGAGATCGACTCCAAGCCAGAGCCACTGGATCGCCTTGAGCGGCGTATCATCCAGCTTAAATTGGAAGAGCAGGCTCTGCAGAAAGAGGAAGATGATGCCAGCCGCAAGCGTCTGGAGACCTTGCGAGGTCAGTTGACTGAGATGGAGCGCGAGTTTGCCGAGCTCGAAGAGGTGTGGCGCAGCGAGAAAGCGGCCCTGGCCGGAACCCAGCATATCAAGGCAGACTTGGAGAAGGCACGTCAAGAGCTCGAAGTAGCGCGGCGTGCCAGTGATCTCAGCCGTATGTCAGAGCTTCAATATGGCCGTATTCCAGAGCTGGAGAAACAGCTGGATCTGGCCGCTCAGGCAGAGATGCAGGAGATGCACCTGCTTAAGAATAAGGTAACCGATGCTGAGATCGCCGAGGTACTGGCCCGGGCGACCGGCATTCCCGTAGCAAAGATGCTGGAAGGTGAGCGCGAGAAGTTGCTGCAGATGGAGCAGCACCTGCACCACCGGGTCGTGGGCCAGAACGAAGCAGTGGACGCGGTGGCCAACGCGATTCGTCGTAGCCGTGCCGGTCTGGGGGATCCCGGTCGCCCCATCGGCTCTTTCCTGTTCCTGGGGCCGACCGGGGTGGGAAAAACAGAGCTATCAAAGGCTTTGGCTCATTTCATGTTTGATACCGACGAAGCGATGGTTAGGATCGACATGTCCGAATTTATGGAGAAGCACTCAGTGGCTCGCCTGGTCGGTGCACCTCCGGGCTATGTGGGATATGAAGAGGGGGGATACTTGACCGAAGCGGTGCGCCGCAAGCCCTATTCGGTGATCCTGCTGGATGAGGTAGAGAAGGCTCACCCGGACGTGTTCAACATCCTGCTGCAGGTACTGGATGATGGCCGTCTGACCGACGGTCAGGGCCGGACAGTGGACTTCCGTAATACAGTGATCATCATGACCTCCAATCTGGGCTCGGATCAGATCCAGCAGCACTTCGGTGAGTTGAGTTACGACGATCTCAAGGATCTGGTACAGGGCGTGTTGAGCCAGGCCTTCCGGCCGGAGTTCCTCAACCGTGTGGACGAGACTGTAGTGTTCCATCCGTTGGCACAGGACCAGATCGCCGAGATCGCGCGCATTCAGTTGACCAAGCTGGAGCAGCGTCTGGCCGAGAAGGGCTATCAGCTCGAGATCGACGAACAGGTATTGATGGCCCTGGCCACGGCAGGTTTCGATCCTGTATTTGGTGCACGTCCGCTCAAGCGGGCGATCCAGCATAAGCTGGAAAACCCTTTGGCACAGCAGATCCTATCTGGGCAATTATTGCCGGAACAACGTATTCGCATTGAAAACACTGCGGATGGGCTGCAATTCGTTCAATAAGAGTGACCTAGTGGTTTTCACGAAAGCGCAGGCTAACGCCTGCGCTTTTTTCGTTACAGATGGACACTGGCAGGAATCGGTGGTGAATGCTATTTCTTCTCTATTGGCGGATGCGAATGGATCCGCAGGAGGGGACGATATGAGAGTCATGTGGGCAATGGCTGTACTGGTATTCAGTGCACCAATACTGGCGAACAATTACGGTGGAACGAACTACTACGAGACAGTGAAGAGGGCACAGAGTGTTGCGCAGGCTGAGGTGATCGCTCAGGCAGATACACGAGAAGCGCTGGCTGAGCAGATTGCAGCCCGGTCGGATCTCGACATTAACCAACTTTTGCAAGACAGCCCAACCGCCGCAGGCGGAGAACCTGGACATATTGAAGAGAAAGAGGTGGCTGCTCACTGCTTCCACAGTGTACAGGCCATTGCCTGTACAACGAAAACCGTTTACCAACTGGTGAAATGAAGCGCCTCACTATATAGCTAGTCGGTTTGGGTATAAAACGGCACTCGGAATAGCACATGAGTGCCGTTTTTCTGTTCTAATCTTACGCAATGCTTTTCGCGGCGTGTGTTAAATGGTCAATTTGGTGAAATTGCATTCAAACGGTGGCCTTGGTGATGGAAAGGGGTTGCCCTCAAAAGTTTCCTCCCTATAATGCGCTTCCTGTCGACGGGGCACAGCAAGCAACTCAACGAGATGCGAGGCCAGCGCCAACCAACACCGCACAGCGGACTGGTTAAAACTTCGGCGGTTGAAAAGAAAGTTGAAAAACGGCCTTGACGACCAGCGCGGATTCACTAGAATACGCATCCTGCTTCGGCAACGAAGCAACGCTCGCAAGAGCAGCTCTTTAACAATATGTCAGACAATCTGTGTGGGCACTCACGTAGGATTGAGAAATCATCATTTCTTAATGTTTACTGAGTGACTATACGAAATTCAGTATTCATTGAGTA
>NZ_JBXVVJ010000006.1:0-296252 GCF_057219095.1 Ferrimonas sp. YIN67 | reverse complement strand
GAATTTCGTATAGTCACTCAGTAAACATTAAGAAATGATGATTTCTCAATCCTACGTGAGTGCCCACACAGATTGTCTGACAAATTGTTAAAGAGCTGCTCTTGCGAGCATTGCTTCGTTGCCGAAGCAGGTGGCGTATTTTAGTGAATCCGCCGCGGTCGTCAAGTCTGTTTTTCAACTTTCTTTTCAACCGTTGTTTTGTTGACCAAGCTGCTCGTTAACCGCGTTGGTTAAGTTGCTGTGCCCCGTCGACAGATGCGCATTATAGGGAGGCGAACTTTTCCCGCAACCCCTTTTTAGCGCTTTTTTGTCTGACTGGCGAAAGCCCCAGCGTATACCGGCTTATCCCCAGAGCTATCCACAAAAAAGTGCGCTTATGCGCACTTTTTGTACCGCAGACCAAACAGTTTAGCTGCCATAGACCTTTTGTGCAGGCTCAGCTTGCTCAACCAAGGTATCCACTGCCGCACCGATCTCTTCCGGCAGCCAGCGATCGCCTTTATCCTGCTCCGGCCCTTTGCGCCAACCATCGGCAATGGACAGCTTACCGCCCTCCACTTCAAACACTTTGCCACTGATGTGGGCAGACGCATCCGACGCCAGCCACACGACCAGCGGGGCAACGTTTTCCGGCGCGTAGTAATCAAAGGCCCCCTCTTTGGCTGACATCATGTCGGCAAACACCTCTTCGGTCATGCCGGTTCGGGCTGCGGGGGCCAACGCATTGGCCGTAATGCCGTAACGTGCCAACTCGGCCGCTTGGACCAGAGTCAAGGAGGCGATACCGCCTTTCGCTGCGGCGTAGTTGGATTGTCCGATGGAGCCCTGCAGTCCGGCGCCGGACGAGGTATTGATGATACGACCGCTCACGGCGTTACCCGCTTTGCTTTGGGCACGCCAGTATTGCACCGCATGGCTGGTGATACAGAAGTGACCTTTGAGATGGACGGCGATCACCGCATCCCAGTCTGATTCACTCAAGCTGGCGAACATGCGGTCCCGGCAAATACCGGCGTTGTTGACCACCGCATGCAGATCGCCGTAACGTTCGACCGTTTCTTTAACGATCTCGGCAGACTGCTCATAGTTGGTAATGTCGTGACTGTCCGCGACGGCATCACCGCCGTTATCGCGAATTTGCGCTACCACGGCTTCCGCCGCTTCCAGGTTAATGTCATTGACGACGACTTTGGCGCCGGCATCAGCAAAAGCGTGGGCGTAGGCACGACCCAAGCCGCCCCCGGCGCCGGTGATGATGACGACGCGATCCTGACAAATTGCCATGGTATTACTCCTTATATAGAGGAAGGGCACCCGGGCCCTTCCCCTTACTGTCCGTTATAAGCGTTCGATGATGGTGACGTTGGCCTGTCCGCCGCCTTCGCACATGGTCTGCAAGCCGTAGCGGCCACCGGTGCGCTCCAGCTCGTGCAGCAAGGTGGTCATCAACTTGGTGCCGGTCGCTCCCAGAGGATGCCCCAAGGCGATGGCGCCGCCATTGACGTTGGTTTTCTCGTGGGGATAGCCTGTCTCCTTGAGCCAGGCCATCGCCACGGAAGCGAAGGCTTCGTTGATCTCCACCAGATCGATCTCATCCAGGGTCATGCCCGCTTTATCCAAGGCGTATTGCGTCGCCCGAATGGGGGCCGTCAGCATCCAGATAGGATCTTCCGCTCTCACGCTGATGTGGTGAATGCGGGCGCGAGGCTTGAGCCCGTACTGCTTCAGTGCCTTCTCCGAGACGATCAACATCGCCGAGGCCGCGTCACAGGTTTGTGATGCCACCCCTGCCGTCACCTTATCGCAGCCAAACAAAGGCTCCAGCTCGGCCATCTTTTCCAAGGTGGTGTTGCGCGGGGTCTCATCGGTGGTGACGCCCGCCAGCGGCACGATCTCCCGCTCAAATCGGCCGGACTCAATGGCGGTTAGCGCTCGGCGGTGAGATTCCAGCGAGAAGGCTTCGAGTTCGCTTCGGGACAAATCCCACTTGTCGGCGATCATCTGGGCCGAGTTGAATTGCGTTGGCGGCGTCGAGCCGTAGCGCTCAACCCAGCCGGTGGAGCCGGTGAAGGGATCGCTAAAGCCCATGGGCTCGGCGGCGATCATCGCCGAGGAGATGGGGATCTGGGTCATGGTCTGTACGCCACCGGCGATCACCACATCCTGGGTGCCGCTCATCACCGCCTGCGCGGCGAAGTGCACGGCTTGTTGCGACGAACCGCACTGGCGATCGATGGTGGTGCCCGGCACCGCATCATCCAGTCCGGCCGCCAGCCAGCAGGTCCGAGCGATGTCACCGGCCAGGGGACCAATGGTATCCACCGCACCGAAGATCACATCATCATAATCCGCATCGGGGATGCCATTACGCTCGACGATCGCTTTGAGTACGTGGGCGCCAAGATCGGCGGCATGAATGTGCGCCAAGCCACCCTTACGGCGTCCGGTCGGCGTGCGGATCGCGTCCACAATATAAGCTTCAGCCATGTTTGATATTCCTTATCGGGCCCGCCGCATTGGGCGGGCCTGCTACATATATAAGAAGAGGGGCGGATTAAAAACTGGCACCGGCCCCTAAGGCGGCACCCTCTGCGAGGATGGCGGACTTGATCCGCACCTTATGCGTGCCCTGATCGCCATAGCTGGCGTCCATTGCCCAACCCGCCTTCATGAAGATCTGCAGATCCACTTCCCAGGTGTACCCCATGGCGCCATGGGCCTGGATCCCGTTCTTGGCGGCAGCGCGCACCGCTTCGGAGGCCACCAGCTTGGCGTGGGAGACCGCCAACGCCGCGGAAGGCTCCCCGTTGGCGATGTCGTAAGCCGCTTTGATCAACGGCGGACGGGCAAACTCCACCTTCACCGCCACATCCGCCATCATGTGCTTCACCGCCTGGAACGAGCCCACCGGCTTGCCAAACTGCTTACGCTCATAGGTGTAATCGACGGTGACGTCCATCATGCGCTTTGCCAGGCCCAGTTGCTGAGCGGCCACGCCCAAGGCGCCGCGGTTAAAGGCGTTTTGCCACAACAGCGCACCGGTTTCTGCATCCGCCAGCTTGGTGGCATCGCTGGGTGTCCACTGCACACTGAACAGACGACGACTGGGATCCACCGAGGCATTGGCCTCCAGGGTCACATCGGCGGCTGGCACACCGTGCACTTCGCCGTTATGGGCCAGCAGCAGCAGATCCGCCATATGTGCATCCGCCACCAACAGATTATCCGGGTGCGCCACCGCAACCCGGGCGCTGCCCTCGGCGATCTGCGGCAACCAATCCTGCTTAAAGCCATCGTGGGCATCATCCAACTCGGCGATCAGCGGGATCGCCACCAACGCAGTTTCCACCAGCACACCCGGCATGGCGGCATAGCCACACTCCTGCGCCAGCAGGACAAAATCCAGAGCATCCATGCCCAGACCGCCGTATTGCTCAGGCACGGTCATCGCCGTCAGCCCCAGCTCCGCCAGCTTGGGCCAAAACTCGGGAGAGCGACCGCTGTCGGTGTCCCACAAACTGCGGATGTGCTCCGGTGTCATCTCGTTGGTAAGAAACGCTTTCACGCTGTCGCGGAACATCAGCTGGTCGTCATTAAAGGTAAAGTCCATGGCCGATCCTCCTCAAGCCCGCGGCATGCCAAGCATGCGCTCGGCGATGATGTTGCGTTGAATTTCGTTGGTGCCTGCATAAATCGGCCCGGCCTGGGCAAACAGGAATCCGTCCAGCCACTTGCCGACGCCCTGCGCCTGTGGCGCGTGAGGCCACAGTTCGGCACGGGCACCGAGGATGCTCATCGCCGCCTGGTGCATGCTTTGATCCAGCTCGGACCAGAAGATCTTATTGGTGGAAGACTCGGGGCCGATCTTGCCGCCCTTGATCAGGCGCGACGCCGTCATATAGGTGGACTGGGTATAGGCTTCCGCATCCAGATAGGCGCGCATCACCGCTTCGCCGATGGCCGGATCGCGATCCGCACTCTCCTGGTTGGCCTTATACAGCTCAACCAGGCGACGGGCGGTTTCCTGGAATCGGGCCGGCGAGCGCAGCATCAAACCCCGCTCGAAACCGGCGGTGGACATGGCCACGTTCCAGCCATTATTTTCACCGCCCAGCACATTCTCCACCGGCACCTTGACGTTATCGAAGAAGATCTCGGCGAAGCCCGGCAGACCGTCCAACTGAGGGATCGGTTGCACCGTCACACCCGGCGCATCCAGCGGCACCAGAATAAAGGTCAGCCCTTTGTGACGGCTGGAGTTCGGATCGGTGCGGAAAATGCCGAAGGTCCAGTCGGCCCACACAGCGCGGGTCGACCAGGTTTTCTGGCCATTAATGATGTAGTGATCGCCCTGACGCTCCGCCTTGGAGCGGATGGCCGCCATGTCGGACCCGGCACCGGGCTCGGACCAGCCCTGGGCCCACACCTCTTCACCGGTGGCCATCTTCGGCAGGAAACGCGCTTTCTGTGCTTCGGTGCCGTATTCCATCAGGGTGGGACCGAGCAGGAAGATCCCGTTCTGGTTCACCCGCATTGGCGCGCCGCTGCGGTAATACTCCTCCTCGAAGATGAGCCACTGGATCAGATCGCAGCCGCGACCGCCCAATTCCCGGGGCCAGGTCACCATGCCCCAACGCCCTTCATTGAGCTTCGCTTCCCATTCACGGTGCTGCACGAAGCCTTCCGCAGTGTCGAATGAGGCCAATGGCTCACTGGGAACGTTCGCCTCCAGCCACTGACGCACCTCCGCACGGAATGCCTGTTGCTCTTGTGTGTAATTCAGATCCATGGCCGTCTCCCTCTGCGTTCCAATAGCGTCACTGCTTGTTCTCAAACTGCGCGTCGCGCTTCTGCACAAAGGCATCACGCGCTTCCTGCGAGTCGGCCACCCGATAGGCTTCTAAGGTAAAGCCTTGCTCGGAGCGGTATTTGGCTTCCAGATCGCCGTCCTCAATGCCGGTCAGTGCCTCTTTGGCCAGGGCGATCATCGCTGGGCTCTTGGCCGCGATCTTTGCGGCGATATCACGGGCCGTCTCCAGCAATTGTGCTCGAGGTACCACCCGCTCCACCGCCCCAAGACGGTAGGCTTCCTGGGCATCAATCATCTCACCGGTAAAGTACATGTAACGCACCTTCTGCACCGGGAACATGCGCTGCAGGTGCGCACCGCCCCCCATGGCGCCGCGATCCACTTCCGGCACACCAAAGGTGGCACACTCGGAAGCCACGATGATGTCCGCCGCGCCGGAAATGCCGATCCCCCCGCCCAGCACGAACCCGTGTACCGCCACGATCACCGGCTTGGGGTTTAGGTGAATGGCGGCAAAACTGTCGTAATTGCCCTTGTTGACCTTGACGATAAGGTTGTCGTCCTTCGCCAGCTCCTTGATGTCCACCCCGGCGCAGAACCCCCGCCCTTCGGCGGCGATGATAATGACGCGCACCGCATCATTCTTGCCCAGCGCTTCAATTTCCGCGGCAATATCCGCCCAGCCCTGAGAGCTGAACGCGTTGACCGGCGGGTGATTAAACACCAGCTCGGCAATGCCCGCTTCGATGTTGACGTTAAATGGCTTGGTCATAGTCTTGTCCTTGAACTTTACGGGCACACAGGGCATCCAGTCGTTGCTGCGCTTCTGCGGCAATGCTGCTCACCAGCTGTTCGCAGGTTAATAGGGAATCGATGGTGCCGGCGATCTGACCGGCGGGCAGGACACCGTCAGCGGGCTTGCCATCCACCATGGCCTTTTGGATCACCATGGGGGCATTGGCTGACATGATGGATTGCGCCGCCGTCATCTCGCCCTCCCCACGCATCTTCAGCGCCGCGCTGATCATCTGGCCGATGCTCATGCCGCTGTGCTTGCGATAGGCCAGCCCGCTTTTCATCGCCAAAATCAAACGCTGCAGGCCACTGGCCTTTTCCAAACGGGCGAGAAATTCATTCATGATCATCCGCTGTGGCATGCCATCGATGGCGCGGCTGACGATGATGTTGGCCGGGCTTTTGGAGCTGACGTAGCGATCCAACGTCGCCTTGGGTACCGGACTCTCCTGGGTCATCAGGAAACGGGTGCCCATGGCAATCCCTTCCGCGCCATAGGCCAGCGCCGACACCAGGCCTTTGCCATCTTTAAAGCCGCCCGCCGCCACCACGGGCACATCCAGGGCTTCCACCACCTGAGGCAACAGAATCGAGGTCGGGACCGAACCGGTGTGACCGCCGCCCTCGCCCCCCTGAATGGTGACCGCATCGGCGCCCAGCTCCACCGCCTTGATGGCGTGCTTGAGGGCACCGACCGTCGGGATACACACCACGCCGGCATCCTTGAGCTGTTTGATCATCGCTTTGCCCGGCGACCGGCTGTAACTGACCGCGCGCACACCATGCTTGATCACCAACTCGACGATCTCATTGGCGTTGCTCTGATACATATGGAAATTAACGCCAAACGGCTTGTCGGTTTTCGCCTTGGTATCGAGGATCGCCTGCTCCAGCAGGTGTGGCTCAATAGTCGCCCCCGCCAGAAAGCCAAACGCACCGGCGTTACAGCTGGCCGCCACCAGATTGGCGTCCGCGACCCAGCCCATGGCGGTTTGGATCACCGGCAATTCACAACCGAGCAGCTCGGTCAGCCGGGTTTGCATGGAATACCTCATGAGCCCGCTTCCTCTTTGGCTTGATTGCGCTGACTCTCAGCCATCTTCTTGCCGTCGAAACCCGCCAGTCGGTCGCCGGACACCTGCTCGTTGTGTACGTGGGCAAAGTGGTGCAGCCCAAACACCATGTCCATGGTGCTGCGCTTGCCCATGTTGTCCTCGGCGTTGTTGACCGCCTGCTTGGTCAACTGCAAGCCCAAACGCGGCATCTGGGCGATGCGATTGGCCACATCCAGGGTGGCGGCTTCCAGCTCGTCTCTGGGCACCACCTTATTGAGCATGCCCATCATGTAGGCACGATCCGCCTTCATCCGCTCGCCGAGGAACAGAAACTCCTTGGCGATACGAGGATTGAGCTCATGGGCGTGGGCGAAATACTCCACACCGGGAATGCCCATGCGCACCACGGGATCGGCGTAGAAGGAGTCACCGGAGGCGATGATCAGATCGCACACCCAGGCCAGCATCAGGCCACCGGCCACACAGGCGCCCTGCACCATGGCGATGGTGGGCTTGGGCATGTCCCGCCAGCGGCGACACATCCCCAGGTAGACCTCCTGCTCACGGGCGTAGAGAAACTCGCCACCGGGCTTGTCGGTATGATCGTACCAAAGGCTGGTGCGCTCGAAGGTCTGATCCACATCCCGCCCAGGCGTACCGATATCGTGTCCGGCAGAGAAGTGTTTACCCGAACCCGCCAGCACGATCACCTTGACCTGGTTGTCGTCACAGGCGCGCTTGAACGCAGCATCCAGCGCGTAGGTCATTCTCGAGTTCTGGGCGTTGTTGTACTCGGGGCGGTGCATGGTGACGATGGCCACCTGATCACGCACTTCATACAGCACCACGTCATCGATCGTTTCCACTGATTGGGTGTCCATCGTCCTGCTCCTTATGCTGCCGTCAGGCGGCGATCGCCAGGGGGGTTATCCTTCAGCTGTCGAGCCCGAAGGTTATGGGGATCCATCTTGGCGATGATCGCCAGCTGGGCCTCGGTCGGTGCGGGGGTTTCCACCACTTCCTCGGCGATGGCGATGGGGAAGCCGGTCGCGTCAATCACCTGCTGCTGGGTCACCCCGGGATGCAGGCTGATCAGGCGCAGCTGATGGTTCGGGCCCTTCCAATCCATCACGCACAAGTCGGTGATCACCAAACGGATGTCGATATCATCCAGCTGGTAACCCTTGGGCAGCCGCGCCGGGTTGTAGCCGATGGAGGCCACCATGTCGCACTCGCCCTCGACGAAGACCCTGGGGTTGTGGCTGGGAACGAAGAAGGAGTTGGCGTGGCTGATGGAGTTGCCGGGGAAACCCCGTACTCCCAGCATCTGCACCTTGGGCTGGGCATAGCTGCCACCCAGTGCCGAGATATTGGCCTGACCGTATTGGTCGATCTGGGTTGGCCCCACCATGGCGTGACGTTTGCCACTCCAGACATTGTCGAAGATCCGCGAGAAGCCCATCCAGGTTTCGTTCTTCTGCACGAAATCCTCGCCACGAGCGCCCAGCGGGTTGGGCTCGGACAGCAGATAGGCCTCGGAGTCCGTCATCATCAGATCCGGATTGTCGGTCAGCATCGACAGACTGGCGGCGATGCGAGGCAGAACGCCAATCCCGGTGGCCAGCACTTCGCCATCGTTTTTAAAAGCTTCGGCGGCAGCGACGATCATCAGCTCCGCCAACGTGTACTCTGTTGCAACCTGACTCATGGTTATCTCTCCTGTGTCGGTTGTATTTAGTAAGTCGGCAGCGGCTGCTGCAGGATGGCATCCAGCCCGCCCACGGCGGCCTGGTACTCGGCTTCGTCTTTGTCTTTGATAAAGGCGTTGAAGTAGCCCTCGAAACCACCCTCTTTGGCGGAGGCGTTATAAGCCTTAAAGTGGGCCACATCGAAGCCGTACAGCGGCGCGCAGGAGCTGGGGTGAGCGCCACCGGGAATGTGCACCACACCTGTGGTCAGACTGCGCTCCCACAAGACAGTGCGGGCCGCGGCGTCGGAAGCGAAGTGATCCGCTTCCACCAGATTGTCGGTACTGACAAACGCCTGGTCGGCGGCGCGTACCATCCAGTCGTCCATGTAGTGATCCGGACCGGAGATCTGACAGACGCCCCGGGTATCTGCGTGATCCACGTGCACCAGCGCAGCATCCAGTTTCAGTGCCGGCATCGCCACCCACTCCTTGTCGTCATAGGGGCTGTCGATCACTTTCAGATCTTTGTTCACCTTGATGACGTCGGTGCCCAACCCCAGGTTGGTCGGAATGTAGGGGCAACCCCAAGCCGCCGCGCGAAGGCCCAACAGCATCATCCCCTCATCAATCTCCATCACCTCGATGGCCGAGGTTTGACGGGCCTGACGGAAGTAGGGCTCCAGCGGGATGAAATCCAGGGAAACAAAGGCAAACACCAACTTCTTCACCTTGCCTGCCGCACACAACATGCCCACATCGGCACCGCCGTAGGCGACGATGGTCAGATCTTTCAGATCCGAACGCAGGATCTCGCGGATCAGCGCCATCGGCTTGCGCCTTGGACCCCAGCCACCGATACCGATGGTCATGCCATCTTTCAATTGGCTGACCACATCGGCCGCGCTCATCTGCTTGTTCTTTTTCGCGATACTCATTGTGCAGTGCTCCTGGCCTTACTGATGGCCTACGCTAAAATCGTGACCCCAGTGGCTCACAACGGTGCTTTCAAAGGTGGTGTGGGTATCCCAGTCCACCACCAGGCCACCGCAGCCGTACTCCATATCGAAGCCGGAGGGGGTGCGCATGTAGAAGGACACCATCTTGTCGTTGGTGTGCTTACCCAGGGTCGCGGTGAGCTTGACGCCATGGGCGTTCATTCGATCCATTGCCCGGCCCACTTCGTCCATATCCGGCACTTCCAGCATCATATGGACACAGCCGGACGGGATGGGACACTCGAAGATCGCCAGGGAGTGGTGACGACCATTGTTGCAGTGGAGGAAGTGCAGACGCTTTTTGGGTTCGGCGGGGTCGTCGGTAAAGGTCACCGTCATCAGATCCGACAGGCCAAAACCCATCACCTGGGTATAGAATTCAACCCCTTTATCGAAGCTGGGCGCTGGCATCACGGTATGGCCCAGCCCCAGGCCGTCGGTAATAAAGGCCTTGACGCCCACCGGAGAGATAAAGGGGGCGAAATCCAGGGCCGGGCCCCAGAAGATCTCATGGGTATTGCCATCGGGATCCTGGAAGATGGCCAGATCCTGCACCTGACGCTGGGCGATCTGCTCCGCCGTGCCTCGGCTTACCGGTACATCGGCCTGGGCCAGCGTGGTCAGGGCCTGCTCGAAGGCTTGCGGCCCCGCCAATTCCCAACCTGAAGCCCCATAGCCGTCCCGCTCAGACTGACGCACCATGATGCGATAGGGGCGCTCATCCATCTTGAGCAACAAGATCTCACCGTCCGGAGCGCTCTGCGCCGTATTGGGGGCTTCCATCATGCCCAGTACCTGAGTACCAAACTCACGCCACTGGCTGATGTCGGTGCAATCGGCGATCACATAACCCAATCCACGAATGTCCATCTTCCGTCCTTCCTATATCTGGCCCGTTTGAGCGGCCGGTTTGAGGGCTGCCCGGCGATCTGCTGTCGTCTCGCAGAGCCGGTTTTTCATACCTACCGATTTAATCTTCTGAGGGCCAAAGCTTCATCGTCCAATGGGACTAACGCAGTCAGGACGGGGCTTAGCGGCCAATAAGATGAGTCGTTCGTTCGAGGCAATGCGACACAAAAAACGGGCCTTTCGGCCCGTTGTTCTCACTCCGCCCATCTACTGGGCGGCCAGCTTTCTCAGCTCAAACTTCAGCACCTTGCCAGAGGCATTGAGGGGCAGCGCATCCACCAGCACCACCTTGCGTGGCACCTTGTAATTGGCCATCTGCTCACGACTCCAGGCGATCACCGCCGCCTCATCCAAGTCGGCATCGCCGGTGGGGATCACAAACGCCATGGGCAACTCCCCCATCCTTTCATCAGGCATGCCGATCACCGCCGCCTGGGCGATCTGTGGATGGTGGCACAGGGCATTTTCGATCTCCGCCGGGTAGACGTTAAAGCCCCCGCTGATCAGCATATCCTTGAGCCTGTCGGTAATGCGCAGATTCCCGGCAGGATCCATCACCCCGATATCACCGGTATGAAGCCAGCCCTGGGGATCAATGGCTTCTTCCGTAGCCTGGGGATCATTAAAGTAACCCTGCATCACGTTGGGCCCACGCACCACCACCTCGCCGGCTTCCCCCCGGGGCACCTCATTACCTGCGGCGTCGACGCACAGCACCTCGACGCCGGGCATGGCCCGCCCCGAAGTATTGGCGATGATCTGCGCATCGTCACCGGCCCGGCAGATGGTCCCGAAGCCGCACACCTCGGTGAGGCCATAGGCGGTCAAGATCCGATCGAAGCCGAGTCGATCACGCATCTGGTGGATCATGCTAACCGGAATGGCTGCCGCCCCGGTCACCGCCACTTTGAGGCTGGAAAGATCGTAATGATCCAGCTCCGGATCCGCCAGGATCGACTGGTACAGGGTTGGCGGTCCGGGCAGCACCTGGATCCGCTCCCGGTGGATCCGCTCCAGGATCGCCTTGGCATCAAACACCGGGTGCGGCAGTATGGTGCACCCCCGCATCAGGGCGGCCAGCCACCCGGCTTTGTAGCCAAAGGAGTGGAAGAAAGGATTGACGATCAGATAGCGATCCCCGGGTTCCAGGCCCACCACCCCACTCCAATCGGCGATCACCTGGAGGTTCTGTCCATGCCCAGTGATCACCCCTTTGGGCGCTCCTGTAGTCCCCGAGGTAAAGAGCAGATCCGACATCACTTGAGGTGTGACCGACTCGGACCGCTCTGCCAGGATCCCATCATCGATGGCCACGGCACCATCGAGAAAGGCCTGCCACTGGTCGCCGCTGCGCAGCTCAATGATCTCAGCCAACTGGGGCAGATCTTCACCGGCCAGCATGTCGGGATAATTTTTTCCAAGGAAGTCGCCAATACTAACCAGTAACTTGGCACCACTGGCATTGAGCACATAAGCGGCTTCCGATCCCTTCATCCGGGTATTGAGAGGCACCAGCGCCGCCCCTATGGTCTGTGCGCCCAGGGCGGCGATAATCCACTCCCACAGGTTAGGCGCCCAGATCGCAACCCGATCGCCAAGTTCAACCCCCTTGGCAAGCAGTGCCTTGGCGGCCTGGCAACGCAGGCGATCCAGTTCATCGTAGGAAAGGATCTTGCCATGATCGTCGATGGCGATCCGATCGCCATAATGCGCGGCGGCGGCCGAGATCATCCGGCCTATGGTCCGGATCTCGGATGGGTGAGGGTGAGACATGGGGGCTCCCTGCAGGGTAGTGACTTCCTTCTGGGATCTTGGCGCCTGACGACGCCTGACATCATCGTCTGATGAGACTACCGCGCCTGACGATCAGCCATCAAAGGGGAGAAAACAAAAAGGCCACCCCATTAAGGGTGGCCTTTTCGACGATGCTCTGGCGCTAACTCGAACGTCGCACCAAAGATGTTATCACAGGGATGCGGTAAAGGTCCGAGTGATAACGTCTTTTTGCTGCTCCAGAGTCAGAGCGTTAAAGCGCACGGCATAGCCGGAAACACGAATGGTCAACTGAGCATTATCGGACAGCACATTGTAGTCATCGTTGCTGGCTTCGCCTTTCTCAACGCGCTCGCGAGCTTCCATGATCTTAATCAGGGTTTCCTGTTTCAGCACGTTCACGTTCAGGTGCTGGCCACCTTCGCGCTGCGGCGGTGCCTGAATGTTCAGTTCGCGGGCTTCATACTCACCCAACTCAGCCAGGGCAACAACCTGATCCGCTTCGTACTGCTCTTTTGCTGCCAGACAGCGTGCCTGTTGGTTTTCTTCGTCGATAAGCCAAATGCTGTTAACCAGGTTGGCGTTGGAAGACTGGGTGATTTGGATACCTTGGATCATGATCTGCCTCTACTGTGCTCAATATGGAACCGGGCCTCAATTCGCACCGGGTGCGTGATGTATGTCACACACCCTAACAGCGCCCTCGCACAAACAACAGCGATCACTCATCACCCACGCATGAGCCAGTTTAATTCCACAACACAGTTAAGGTTAAAGGAGGCTAGAGGCGGATCGGCCAATCCCTTCAGAGACCGCAAGGATAGCCTCTATCAGCTTCTGGGCGGCCGGAGGCTGAGTACGTCCCTTGAGCGCCACGATCCCGTAACGAGCAGGGATCTGCTCCAGCTCCTTGACCTGCAAGATCCGTAACTCCCCCTCAGTGATCTCTTGGTGAACCGCAGCCAGTGGAGTCAGGGCCAGCGTGTCGCTGTCGTACAGGGCGGGTTTGACTGCCAGGAACTGATCAAACCGGATGATCCGCCGACCTGACACCAAGGGCCCAAGACTGAGGCCGGAGATGTGCTTTTCCAAAAAGGCATTAGGCAGATTGCGTGGCAGTGCCAGTGGGTATTGAAGCAGATCGCTCAGGCTCAGCTGAGCACGGGCAAGCAGGGGGTGCTGGGGGTGACAGCAGATCAATGCCGGCATAGGGGTCAGGGGAACCACATCCAGCGCCTCGTGCTGCATCAAGCCCGTCGCCTCCACTTCATCGATAAAGTAATTCAACTCACCGGACTCGAGTCTTGCCAGGTTGCGACGCCAGCTATCGACCCGAAGATCCAGCTTCAGTGTCGGGTGTTGACGGGTCAGATCCCCAAGGATCGGTCCGATCAGAGTTTGCGCTGGAATAGGACTGGCGCCCAGGGCCAATTCGCTCCAGTCGCCGGACTGCATCAACTCCAACTCCATACTGAGCTGACGTACATCCCGCAGGATCCGCTCACCATGGCGAAGGACTGACTCACCATAGGGGGTTAAGGCCACACCGCTGCGTTGTCGATCCAGCAGCTTAGCGTCCAGCAGCTCTTCCATGCGCTGAATGCTTCGGCTCAGGCTCGGTTGACTCAAGTTCAAGGCCTCGGCCGCGCCACTGAAACTGCCTTTTCGGCATAACATCAAAAAGTGCCTTAAGTGGCGGATCTCCATCGTACTGGTGCGCATAGCTTCCTACTCTTCGTCGTTCTTGGGGCATTTCCTTGGCAGCGCCAATCGCCCACGTCTTATAGATGGGTAACATTTTTATGGCCAGAACCATAACTTTAGTTATCAGAAGCAATCCACACAGGCAGCACCCAGTCAACAACAAGGGAACAAATGCGCCCTGAATATCCATGCAATATTCGAATGATTTATCAGGTTATCTTGTACTTAAGCCTATCATCGAGAATAAGGGGGCACAGAATTCGAGCTGCCAATTCTCATTCCGTCTGGATACCAGGGGCTTAAGACGCCGCTTTATGCATACAGGGCTGCTGACGAAAAGGAAAAAGTCACTGTGCCCAGGAGCGGCTAAGATCGCTCCCTTTCGCATTTTATGATGCCTTTTATACACAAAAATTAACTAACACATGCGGATCAAACTCATCCTGATATTCATCACCATAGTTCAGGACCAAATTTAAATCGATGAATATCAATAGTTTGTTAGACACACAAAGGCGTGGCCCAAAAATACAAAAGAACTTCATAGCATCCATGCATAGCAACAGATCGCGATATGCATTTGTACTAACACATCCTTAACCCTATTGTAACCCTTGGCGACCTTACGCCAGAGGGATCACACAATTGACCAAAAGAGTCGAATGGATCCTCACTCCTTTCCAAAACCAGGGAGCCCCACCGGGGTATTAAGGGTGTCTAACGTGAAATTAAAACAACTCGCCATAGCAACCTCGGCCGCACTCTATGCTGCGGCCGTTGCCGCGTCGGGAGTGGCAACTGAATCCAATAGCCTGCTACCACTTCGTAGCATCAACTTCGCGCCTCAACAGCAACAGGAGTCGCTCAAGTTAGCCCAACAAACCAGCCAAAGCAGCCGGCCAACCACTGCCGGGGCTAACGTTCACCGTGGGGTAGGTAAGGACAAAGTTCCCTTCCATTACGAACAGGATCTGATCGGGCCACAAACCTATATCGTTCAGCTGGTCGAGAAACCCGTTGCCACCTACGATGGCGAGATCGCCAACTTGGCAGCCACCTCACGTCAATCACGTTTCGGACTCGCACCAACGTCCATGACAAGTCATGCCCCTAAGCGGCTTGACCTCACCAGCTCGGCGACCCAGAGCTATATTCAGCACCTGACCAGCCGACAAGATCAGGTGCTCAGTCAGATCAATCAACTGTCACGCATCCCGGCAATGCCCATCAAACGTTTTAACCTGGCGTTTAACGGCATGACCCTGAACCTCACCCAGGATGAAGCGGCCCAGGTTGCAGAGCTTCCCGGCGTTCGAGCCGTCACCCGCTCTACCATCCTTGAACTGCATACCGACGTCGGTCCCGAGCACATAGGTGCAGGCCCGATCTGGTCCGGCAGCGGTACCCATGACGGCTTGGCCTACCAGGGAGAAGGGATCCTGGTGGGGATCCTCGATACCGGGATCAACCCGGATCACCCCTCCTTTACGGCAACGGATGCTGACGGCTACACCCACAATAATCCCTTTGGTACCGGCGTCTACAAAGGTGACTGTGCCATCGGTGACTACGCAGAATTGTGTAATGACAAGTTGGTGGGGATCCGCTCCTACAGCGAGATCACGGACACCTATTCCGATCCGGTCTTTTACGAAGACCTGGCCAACGGCCCGGTTCGTCCCCCCGTGGGCATCGATTACAATGGCCACGGCTCCCACACAGCCTCAACCGCTGCCGGTAACGTCGTTTATGATGTGCCCTATCAGTTCACTGAAGAGGGCTACGGCAACCATATTCAAGGCGTGGATTCCGGCCTGGTCTTTCCTCGTGTCTCTGGCGTCGCACCCCGCGCCAACATCATCTCTTACCAGGTGTGTTGGGCTGGCGGTGGAAATGCCCCTTATGCGGGCTGTCCGGAAAGCGTCACCCTTGCCGCCATTGAAGATGCCATTGCCGATGGTGTTGATGTGATCAACTACTCCATTGGTGGCGCAGAACGGCTTCCCTGGGAGTCGCCCACCGAGCTGGCCTTCCTAGCCGCCCGGGAAGCCGGGATCGCCGTAGCAACCTCCGCCGGCAATGCCGGCAATTACTGGATGGATCACGTTTCTCCCTGGGTCACAACGGTCGCGGCCACGACCCATGGACGCGCCATCGCCTTTGATCCCAAAATCCTAACCGGATTCCCGAATCCAACTCCTGAGCTTCAAAATCCGATACAAGCCGCCGGGATCTCGGTCGGTTATACCGGCCCCATAGTGAACGCCGCCGAACTTGGCAACGAAACCTGTGACCAGATGTTCAATCAGGATCTGGCCGCTCTGACCGATGGCATCGCCCCCATCGTCCTGTGTAAGCGTGTTCAAGGGGCCGATGCCCAACCCTTGATCTACAAGGCGCAGAATGTGCAGGCCGGTGGTGGTCTGGGGATCGTCATTTTCAATGATCAGAGCAATGTATATCAGCCCGGAGATCCAAGCGAACTGCTCGATATCCACTACCCCATTGCCGCCGCCCACATCAGCTGGGATAGCTTCTCGGAGATCTTTGCCTGGCGGGATACGCGCTTTGATTGGGGCAGCGCTACCATCACGGACTCCAACCTGCATGTCGAAGATCAACCCGCAGACGTTCTGGCCAGCTTCTCCTCACGCGGACCAAGCGAAACCAACCCCAACACCATGGCGCCAACGCTAGCCGCCCCGGGGGTGGATATCCTGGCCGCCTACGCCAATGACCGTCTGTTTACCCTTGAAGGCGGCGGCATGAATTGGGCTGCGATCAGCGGCACTTCCATGGCTTCGCCCCATGTGGCTGGCGCCATGGCCCTGCTCAAGAACGCCCATCCGTTGTGGACGCCAGCCCAGATCCAGTCCGCCCTGATCTCCACCGCGCAGCCGGTAACCCTCGCCCAGAGTGAATACGGAGAGATCTACAGCAGCAATCTCAATGAGGCCGGTGCCGGTGTGATCAATATTGCGAAAGCGGTGCGGGCCGGCCTGCTGATGGACGAAAGCGTCGACGCCTACAGCGTGGCAAATCCAAAGACCGGGGGCGATGTTCGCACCCTGAACACCCCCTATATGGTCGATCGCAACTGTTTCGGAACCTGCACCTGGTTCCGTACCGTGACTGCGGCTGAAGCAGGAAGCTGGACGGTGGAAACCGAAGAGATCCTCAATGAGGGGGTTGATCTGCTCAAACTCAAGGTCTCCCCGGCCAACTTCAGCCTAGAGGCGGGCCAGTCTCAGGTACTGGTGATCGAGGCCACGGTTCCCCATATCGAAGTGGTGGGGGGCGATACCGGATTAATCACCCTGTTTGGCCATGTCAATCTGATCCCTAGCAACAGTAACTCGGTCCCCCAAGCTCTGCCCGTGATCGTTGATTACGACTCAGGTGGTGTACCGAATGCCACCGAAAACCGTGTCGGCCGAAACCAAGGGGAAGTACTTTCTCCGCAGATGGTGACTCGGGATGCCCCCGATCTGACCGTCTCTCCCTACGGGCTGATCAAGGGCGATACGACGACCTACCAGCTCAGCGCCAACACCTATCATGAGGTCTTCTCCACCGTTGGCCTGCCACCGGAAGATGCCGTTGGTCTGGGGTATCGGTTCTTCGAGGTACCGGAAGGCACCAAGCGTCTGGTGGTCGAGATCAGTGATGAAGACCCCTACATTCGTTATGCCTCCGCCATCGATCTGGGCCGGGACATCAACGCGGATGGGCTGATTGACTGGCAAAATGAAGCGATCTGTTACTCCTGGAGCCGTGTGCGCGATTTCTGCGCCATCAACGATCCTGAGCCGGGCACCTACTGGATGCTGATCGGCAACTACGAGCCGATGAGCGACAATACCTACCCGACCACCCAGTACTCGATCACCACCAGCATCGCCGTCATCGGCGATAACACTGCAGCTAACCTGACCGTGGAGGCTCCGGCCTCAGTGGACGGCGTCACCCCCTATCAGCTGGGGCTCAATTACGATTTGCCCGATGCCCAGGTGGGCGACATCTACTACGGTCTGATCGAGCTGGGTACGGATCCCTACAACCCCAAAGTGCTTGGCAGCATGGGGGTGCGGCTCGAACGGGGCGCTGACGATGTTCAGATCAGTCAGAGCCGTGATATTGCCAAGGTAGGGGATATCGTCAGCTACAAGATTACTCAAGCCGCCAACCTTCTGGGTGGGGAACGGGATATCGATCTGCGTATCGAACTGCCCGTGGGCCTGACGCTGATCCCTGACAGCATCCAGGGTAGCGAATATGCCCTGGATCGTCTCTTGATCGATGGTAACAACTTGGTATTGAGCGGTAGTCAACGCTCCTCCGCAGACGAGCCTCGCCATTACGTCTACAGCACCAGCCTGGATGATGCCATGTGTCGCTTGCCCTTCCAGGATTTCCCGGACTATGTCGATCTGTCACAGCTGTATGACGGCAATGGTAACCGCTTTAACCCTCTGCCCGGATTTGGTGAGTTGGATAATGAGTTCTTCGAGATCAGCGATGTCGAAGGCGCGGATAACTACTTCCCTCATATCCCACTGTATGGCGTCGAGAAGAAAGATACCTTTAACCAGATCCAGATCTACGGTTCGGGCATGCTCAAATTCGACGCACAGGCCGTGCCAGCCGAGGCCGGCAACTTCAATCTGGAGTGGTATCCGGTCCAGGATCTGATCCTGTCCCCCTTCTGGCATGGTCGAGGGCGTTCACCGGAAGCCGAGATGCGCAATGAAGAGGGTGAAACCATCGTCAACGGGATCTACGCCGCCGGGGTCTACGACGACCGTTACCTGATTGTGCAGTGGAAGAACATGCACGTCGATCTGCCTGAAGAGGATACCGGCACCCCACCGATTGTTCCGTCCTTCGATCTTCCCATGCCCTGCATTCCCGGTCTTCCCTGTGGTGAACCGCTGGACTATGTTGATCGCAGCGAATCCTTTAACTTCCAGGTGATCGCCGCCAGCCAGTTGGATTTCAGCCCCAACGCCCACGAAGTCTACTTTGCCTACGCCGATCTCGACGGAACCTACGAAGAGGAGACCACAGTCGGGATCAAAGGTTATCAGGGCGTCCGTGGCTTCCTGGCGCCGGTCAATGGCTGGAACGTAGATCAATACGCCTACAATGAGGCAGGCAAAATCCAGTCCAACATGGTGATCTGTGCCGATTACCAAGGCCCTGAGGTAACGGAGATGACCCTCAGCTTCGATGCTCGTGTCGGTTACAACACTGTCAATCAAGACAATGCACTGACCGTGACCTCAAGCATCAGCAATGGCGGTAGCCAAACCCGCCAATCTGTTCTGACGGTTGCAGGCAACATCTCCGTGCTCCCCCTGGCGGATCTGAACATGGAGGAAAACAGCACCAGTGACTCCATCTCAGTTGATGCCATCCACGGCCTGGGCCGAAGCTTGGCACTGGAAGTGTCGGCTGCCAATGCCAGTGCCGAGATCAACGGCATGAGTTTCACTCTGACGCCGCATGCGCACTGGTTTGGTGACACTGAGGTGATCGTCACCGTGTACGATCCTGGCAATCCCGCCGACAGCACCCAAACAGCCTTTACCCTGAGTGTCGCCTCTGATGGCGTCGATAAGCCAAAGAGCAGCGGCGGTACACTCGGTTACATCGCCCTGCTACTCCTAGGCCTGGCTGGCATGCGCCGCCGTTACGCCTAAGAGAAGCATTTCTCCCTGACCTAGTCGCCCTTCGGGGCGGCTTTTTTTGGTGCTAATGTTTTCGCACAGCCGGATGCGGGGGGCAGGGAGCGGCCTGGCAGCGTGAGGCAGGGAAGCCCCCTAGCCGTCCGGCAGCGGCGCCTTCACTGTGACGTTAACACCCAAAAGGGGCCGCGTGCCTTCACCAATCGTTTCTGCAGGCCGCCGGCTTGTCGATGGCCACCAATAGGTGCCATGGTATTTCCTTCAGGATCCTTCCATCGGCAAGAAGCAACGGGCTGGCAAAAACCAGGTCATAGCCATCTTTCCCAGGGCTGGCCACGGCTTGGCTAGGGATTGGCTCAGCTCCCTTTCGAGAGGATCAAAAAAGGCGCTCATTGAGCGCCTTTTTTATCGGAAGGAAGATCACTTCACTACAGTCAGGGTCGGACGACCACTGGGGCGAGGCGGAGGGCTGGACTCGGCGAGGGGAGCTTCAGCTTCCATCACCACTTCCTGGATCCCTTCATCCTCTAACCCTTCGTCCTCGGCCTCGTCCTCAAACGCCGCTTCCGGCGGGAATACGGTCCCGGCGCCGTTCTCACGGGCATAGATGGCTTCAATCGCCGCCATCGGGACGTTCAAGGCGTAAGGCTTACCACCAAAACGCGCATTGAACAGGACAAAATCGTTACCCAGTTGCAGGTTGCCCACCGCATGGGGGGCAATGTTCAAGACGATCTGGCCGTCCTGAACAAACTGAATTGGCACCTGAACTCCCGGCATGTTGGCATTCACCACCAGATGTGGAGTCAGGTCATTATCCAGCATCCAGTCGTGAAACGCCCGCAGCAGATAGGGGCGTGTCGGTGTTACCTGCTCGCTCATGCGCCAATGCGCAGTTCGCGCTCTGCTTCGGTCAGGGAAGCCTTAAAGGACTCACGCTCAAAAATGCGCGTCATATAGGCTTTTACTTCGGCACTGCCACGACCGTTCAGTTCAATGCCCAGGGAGGGCAGACGCCAGAACAGCGGAGCCAGGTAGCAATCCACCAGGGTGAACTCTTCGCTCATGAAGTACGGGGCTTCGGCGAAGATCGGGCCCAGGGCCAGGATGCTTTCGCTCAGCTCTTTGCGAGCTGCCGCCGCACCGTCACCATTGGCAACACGATCGGCCAGGGCATACCAGTCGTTCTCGATGCGGTGCATCATCAGACGGCTCTGACCACGAGAAACCGGGTACACAGGCATCAACGGCGGATGCGGGAAACGCTCGTCCAGGTATTCCATGATGATGCGGGCGTTGTACAGCACCAGCTCACGGTCAACCAGAGTCGGAACGCTGTTGTAAGGATTCAGTTCAACCAGGTCCTGAGGCAGTTGGTTTGGATCCACCTGCATAACTTCAACCCCGACGCCTTTCTCGGCCAGGACGATACGAACTTGGTGACTGTAGAGATCGCTGGCACCGGAATACAGGGCCATGACAGAGCGTTTGTTGGCAGCGACAGCCATTGATACCCTCCGAAAAATTCAGATAGCGGAAACAGCAAAGGGGGGCGCTCGGCCCCCGCATTTGCACAAGAAACAGATTGTAACCTGTTATTGGCGATTAGTGTACATCTCGCCAGTATTCACGTTTAAGCAGATACGCCAGGATAAAGAAGATACTTAAGAAACCCAGCACCCAAACCCCCATCGCTTCACGCTTAAGTCGAATAGGCTCAGCGGAATAGGTGAGGAAGTTGGTGAGATCCACTGCCAGTTGATCATACTCCTCGGCACTCATGCTGCCGCCGGTGGCGACAATGCTTCCATCCTCCTGCAGTACAGGGACCCCCTGGAAACGCTCCAGTACATGGGGCATGCCTACGGAAGCAAAGACCAGGTTGTTGACCCCAAACGGACGGGACTCATCCTTGTAGAAAGTCGTCAGATAGGAGTAGACCCAATCGGAGCCTCTTACCCGTGCAACCAGGGTCAGATCCGGTGGCGGCGCCCCAAACCATTTGGCAGCGGCCTCCTGAGGCATGGATGTGTGCATCAGATCGCCGATCTTGGCATCGGTCGGGATCAACGCATTCATCTCATCAACGCTAAAGCCCAGATCCTCGGCAACCCGGCCGTAACGCTGGTACTGAGCGGCGTGACAGCCCATGCAGTTTTCCATAAAGGCCTTGGCGCCACGCTGCAGCGACGCCTGATCGTGCAGATCAATTGGCGCATGCACCACGTAAGGATTATTGCCGCCTGCGGCAAAGGAGAGCGCTGGCAGGCAGGCAAGCAGTATCGTCATTAACTTTTTCATCAGCCTGTCACCCTCTCTGGAAGCGGTTTGCACTGCTCATTCTTGCTGTAGACAAACAGCAGAACGAAGAAGCCGAAGTAACCCAGGGAGAAGAGCCGTGCCAACAGGGTCTCGGTCGGACCGGCTGGCAAGGCACCCAGCACCCCAAGGGCCACAAAACACACCACAAACTGGGCGATATTGAGCTTATGGAACACGCTGCGGTAGCGAACGGATTTAACCTTGCAGCGATCCAGCCAGGGCAGGAAGAAGAGCACGACGATCGCCGCCCCCATGCCAATCACCCCGAACAGCTTATCCGGCACCGCTCGCAGGATGGCGTAGAAGGGGGTGAAGTACCATACAGGCGCAATGTGCTCCGGGGTCTTCAGCGGGTTGGCCGCCTCGAAGTTCGGTGGCTCAAGGAAGTAGCCTCCCCCCTCCGGCATAAAGAACAGCACGTAGCAGAAGAGGATCAGGAAGCCGGCCACACCGACGATGTCCTTCACCGTGTAATAGGGGTGGAAGGGGATCGCATCCACTGGCCAACCATCGGGTCCCTTGTTCTTCTTCACCTCAATGCCATCGGGGTTGTTGGACCCCACTTCGTGCAGCGCGATGATGTGGAGGAACACCAGCACCACCAGCACAAGCGGCAAGGCAATGACATGCAGGGCGAAGAAGCGATTCAGGGTTGCCCCGGACACCACATAGTCGCCACGGATCCACAGGGTCAGATCGTCCCCGATCACCGGGATCGCGCCAAACAGCGAGATGATCACCTGGGCTCCCCAGTAGGACATCTGGCCCCAGGGCAGCAGGTAGCCCATAAAGGCTTCGGCCATCAGCACCAGGAAGATCAGCATGCCGAAGATCCACAGCAGCTCCCGCGGCTTCTGGTAGGAGCCGTAGATCAGGCCACGGAACATGTGCAGGTAGATCACCACGAAGAAGGCCGACGCGCCGGTGGAGTGCATGTAACGCAGCAGCCAGCCATACTCAACGTCCCGCATGATGTACTCAACGGAAGCAAAGGCCCCCTCGGCACTGGGGACATAGTTCATGGTCAGCCAGATCCCGGTCAGGAGCTGATTGACCAGCACCAGCATCGCCAGTGAGCCAAAGAAATACCAGAAGTTGAAATTTTTCGGCGCCGGATACTGACCCACGTGTTTGTTGTACGTGGCGGTCATGGGGATCCGTTCGTCGATCCAATCAATGACTTTTTTCATGCCGTGGCCTCCCCGTCAACACCGATCACCACAGTGCTGCTATCGACATAGCGATGCGGCGGAACTTCCAGGTTCAGCGGTGCGGGCACACCGGCAAACACCCGACCGGCCATATCAAACTTGGATCCATGACAGGGGCAGAAGAAGCCAGACTGGATCCCCTGTACCTGCTGCTGGAATGAGTCCGGCATATAGGTTGGTGAACAGCCCAGATGCGTACACAGCCCAACGGCAATAAAGAACTCTTCATTGATGGCCCGAGTGGCATTTTGCGCATAGGCTGGCTGCTGAGGTTCTTGCGATTCAGGATCACGCAACTGATCACTCAGGTCCGCTAATTGATCCAGTACCGCCTTGGTACGACGTACCACCCAAACCGGTTTACCACGCCATTCCACGCGTAGCATCTGACCCGGCTCTAACTTTCCAATGTTTACTTCTACTGGTGCACCGGCAGCTTTTGCCTTTGCGCTGGGGTTCCATGACTTGATGAAGGGAACCGCAGTAGCGACCGCGCCAACCCCGCCAACAGCCGCCGTGGCCAGGGTCAGAAATCTGCGACGTCCAGTATCGACAGGCGCATTGCTCATCCACTTATCTCCCGTAGGGGTTCTGCGTTTTTTGCGTACCTTGGTTTTTGTTTTATGCCAAAACCATCTTTTTGATAGTTACCCAAGGTCGAGGCGCGCCCATTATATAGAAAAACGCGACACACTTCATAGTTTGCTTTTCGCTATTGACCTAAATCACAAACAATAAATCAGCTTCACTGTAGAAAAAGCGAACAAAATGGCGCTCAACCACAAGCGCAAGCGGCAAGACCCGCTAAAGGTAAGGCTTTACTGTGGCCCAAAGGGCCCGATGCGGAAGGAAAAAGTGAAGCCAGAATGAGACGATTCAGCCGGGAAGGATAACGCTCGGCAACGCACTCGCTGCAGCCCTCAAGCCTGGGCACAAAAAAACCCGGCCAAAGGCCGGGTTTTTGAATCGAACCGAAGTTCCAGCGAATTAACGCTTGGAGAACTGTGGCTTACGACGTGCTTTACGCAGACCAACTTTCTTACGCTCAACTTCACGAGCATCGCGGGTAACGAAACCAGCTTCGCGCAGAGTTGGACGCAGAGACTCGTCGAACTGCATCAGGGCACGGGTAATACCGTGACGGATAGCACCGGATTGACCAGTGATACCACCGCCAGAAACGGTCGCGTAGATGTCCAGTTTACCCAGCATCTCGGTCAGTTCCAGCGGCTGACGAACTACCATGCGAGCAGTTTCACGGCCGAAGAATTGCTCCAGGGAGCGCTTGTTGATGGTGATCTCGCCAGAACCCTGCTTGATGAAAACACGAGCAGTGGAGGTCTTGCGGCGGCCAGTACCGTAGTATTGAGTCATTGCCTATATCCCCTTAGATGTCCAGAACCTGAGGCTGCTGTGCAGCGTGCTTGTGCTCGGCACCAGCGTACACTTTCAGCTTACGGAACATGGCACGACCCAGAGGGCCTTTCGGCAGCATGCCCTTAACCGCTTTTTCGATGATCATTTCAGGATTGCGCTCCTGCAGATCGGCGAAGTTGATTTCCTTGATACCACCTGGGTAACCGGAGTGACGGTAGTACATCTTGTTCTGAGCCTTGTTACCAGTAACGGTAACTTTTTCGGCATTTACGATCACGATGTAGTCACCGGTGTCAACGTGCGGAGTGTATTCCGGCTTGTGCTTACCACGCAGGCGACGAGCTACTTCGGTAGCCAGGCGACCCAAGGTTTTACCCTCGGCGTCAATGATAAACCAGTCGCGTTGTACGGACTCAGGCTTAGCAGTAAAAGTTTTCATTAGATTAAAAACCCATTGAGCTGTTACATATGCGCCCCGCTAAACTAGCGAGACAACCTTGTTCGGTCTTCCACCTACCCCTTCGAATAGGACAAGACGCTGGTTTTGGTCGTAAAACGACCGTCTGTAACGTAGGCAGGGCGCGAATTATAATGCAGGGCGATGCAAAAATCACCTGCTTTTTTGAACCAATCGACCAACCCCTTGCCTCGTTAGGCCTGGAGCGGGTCGATCGGCCTTCCTCTTTCCCTAAGGCAAGTGCGGCCGGGCCAGATAGTCGTGGCTTTGCATCTCGGTGAGACGGCTAAGACAGCGTTTAAACTCAAACTGCAGTTGGCCGCCGCCGTACAGCATGTCACTGGGCAGTTCCGCTGAAATGATCAGCTTAACGCCCCGCTCATAGAACTCATCCACCATGGCGATGAAGCGTCGGGCGATGTCATCGCCTCCCGTTGCCGCCCCCATCTGGACCACGCCGCGGAGGAGCACGGTATGGTACAGGCGGGCCAGTTCCATGTAATCACTCTGACTGCGTGGCCCGTCACATAACGCCATAAAATCCACCAACAACACACCATCGGCCTCACGTCGGATGGGGATGCGCCGCCCAATGACTTCAATCTCACCACCGACATGTCCCGGCTCAGGGGCCAGTTGTTCGAAATAGCGGTTCAGATTCCGCTCCGCCAACTCATCCAAGGGGGAGTGGTAGATCTCGGCTTGCTCCAGGGTACGCAGCCGATAATCGATGCCACTGTCGACATTAACCACCTCACAATGGGCCTTTATCGCGGCGATGGCGGGCAGAAACCGGGCGCGCTGCAATCCGTTTCGATACAACTCATCGGGGGGAATATTGGAGGTGGCCACCAAAACGACGCCCTGTTTGAACAACTGCTCGAACAGGCCACCGAGCAACATGGCATCAGTGATGTCTGAGACAAAGAACTCATCAAAACAGATCACCTGAGTTTCCTGGGCCAGTTGGGTCGCGATCCCAATCAGAGGATCGACCTCTCCCTTGCGCCGATTCAATTCGGCGTGCACCCGATGCATAAAGCGGTGAAAGTGGATCCTCATCTTCCGGGGGCCGGGCAGGCACTCATAAAAGGTGTCGACCAGATAGGTCTTGCCACGTCCTACCCCGCCCCAGAAGTAGAGCCCCTGAGCCGAACTGGGTGCCGCTCGGGAGCCAAGCAAGCCTTTAAGACGCTGTGTGACACTGGGTTGCCACTGCTGTCGTTGCAGCAGATCTTCGTACAGGCGCTGCAGGTGCAAGACGGCCTGTTTCTGGGCAGGGTCGGCCTGGAAGTCAGGCCGAGCCAGATCCTGTTGGTATCGTTCGAGCGGGGTCGCCATCCTAAAAATCCTTGGACTAATGCTGAACCGAACGGGTACGAAAACCCGGATTGAAGGCCAGGAAGTGTATCATGGCCCGAAAAGGCGATGTATATTGAAGCCATATTGATCAGGTATTTGAAGGAGTGACTATGTCCTGGATCCCGAGTCTGTTTTTCTTTTTGGTGGGTATTGGGGTCGGCTATCTGATCCACTGGCGCTTCAAGGGCAGCAGCGAAGACAAGCCTCAACTGGAGCGTGAGCTGGCACAGGCCCGCTTCGACCTCGACCAGCAACGCCAAGAAGTGGCTGATTACTTTGAACAGTCCCGTGAACTGATGGCCCAACTGAGCCAAAGCCTGGATAAAGCCAACCGGTTCTGGAATGACTCGGCTCAAGGCATGTTGGGGGAAAACCAGATGGTGCCCCTGCCAAGTGCCCAGCCTAGGCTGGAAGAGCACGGTGACACCATCGAGACTCTGCCACCCAATGACTATGTGCAGGGCTCCCATGGCATCATCAATGAGGCTCCCAAGGTAGCCAATAGTTGATTTAAGCCGGAGGGGGCGGGAACTTTCTGCCCCCTTGCCAGGTCGCAGTGTTGAGAGAGTTCGATTGCAGGAGTTTGATCGCAAATGAAAAAAACCAGCACTTTGTTGTCGACCGCCATACTGTGCGCCTCCATAACCGCCGTGCCAGCCAGCCAGGCTGCCTGGCCGAGCGCCGTCGAAGGCCAGGCCATGCCCAGCCTCGCCCCCATGGTGGAACAGGTCGGTCCGGCCGTGGTATCCGTGTCGGTAGAGGGTACCCAAACCGCCCGGCAGAATATCCCCGAGCCCTTCCGCTTCTTCTTCGGTCCCAATTCCCCCCACGGCCGAGAACAATCCCGTCCGTTTCGAGGATTGGGCTCCGGCGTGATCATCAATGCCGATAAAGGCTATGTGATCACCAACCATCATGTGATTGATAACGCCGATAAGATCCTGGTTAACCTCAATGATGGACGGGAGTTCGAGGCCAAGTTGATCGGCTCAGATCCAGACACCGATGTTGCCGTCCTCCAGATCGAAGCCAAGGATCTGACCGCCATTGACGTGGCTGACTCGGACCAGTTGAAAGTCGGTGATTTTACCGTAGCCATAGGTAACCCCTTCGGTCTGGGACAAACCGTTACTTCAGGGATCGTCTCCGCCCTGTCACGGGGACTGGACGGTGACGGCTACCAAAACTTTATCCAGACCGATGCCGCCATCAACTCCGGCAACTCTGGAGGGGCTTTGGTCAATATCAAGGGGCAGTTGATTGGGATCAATACCGCCATCATCGCCCCGGGCGGCGGCAATGTCGGGATCGGCTTCGCCATCCCGGTCAACATGGTCCAGAACCTGACGGAGCAGATCCTGGAGTTTGGCGAAGTGCGTCGTGGTGTACTGGGGATCATGGGGGGCGAACTGAATAATGAAACCGCCAAACTCTATGGCCTGGATACCAAGCATGGCGCCTATGTCAGCCAGGTCTTGCCAGACTCCGCCGCCGCCGAGGCGGGTCTTGAGCCCGGTGATATCATCGTTAGCCTCAACGGCAAGAAGATCCGCACCTTCCTGGAACTGCGTGCCAAGGTGGCGACCATGGGGGCAGGGGCCACCGTGAAACTCGGACTGATCCGCGATGGAAAGGAAAAGAGCGTCAAGGTAACCCTCAATGAAGCTCCGGGTGAGAACATCCAGGCCAGCATCATCCATCCGGCTTTGGAGGGGGCCAAGCTCTCCAGCTACCAGGAGGATGGGATCCAGGGCGTTCAGATCACCGAATTGGTGGAGCGCTCTGCGGCGGCCCGCAATGGCCTGCAAAGCGGGGACGTGATCGTTGCGCTGCGCATGACCAACCGCGGCCGCACCCGAGTGGCCAATGTCGAGCAGATACGTGAACTCCTTGGCGACTACAACGGGATCTTCGCCGCCACCGTCTACCGGGACGGCGCAACCCAGGAGTTGATCATGCGCTAAACGCTTCCCCCCGAGTGAAAAGGCGGCCTTGGCCGCCTTTTTTGGTTGTTCACCGGACAGTGCGCAGTTAGGATCAAACCATTGCGGAGGCAACACTTTTATGACGATCCGATCTTTGCTGAACTATCTCGCCAAGCCCGTGCTCATCGGTCTGGCCGTGGCAGCAATCATTATTCTGCTGGATCCCGGGCTACGGGAGCGCCTGCCGCGCCTGGATCGCCAGATCAGCCAGGTCGAACGAGTAAGCTTTGCTGGTGCCGTACGTCGTGCCGCACCGGCGGTGGTCAACATCTATTCTCACCGCCAAACTCGGGGCAACTTCAGCCAACTGCTTCCTCAAGGCCTGGGCAGTGGGATCATCATGCACGAAGATGGCTATGTGCTGACCAACTACCATGTGGTCAGTTCGGCCGACCAGATCTTCCTGGCCCTACAGGATGGTCGAGTGCTCAATGCCGAGATGATCGGCTCCGATCCCTATACGGATCTAGCCGTCTTGCAGATCAATGAAAGCAACCTGCCGGTGATCCCGCTGGACCTCTCCCGCCAACCCCAAGTCGGGGACATGGTACTGGCCATCGGTAACCCCTATAACCTGGGACAAACCATCACCCAGGGGATCATCAGTGCCACCGGGCGCAACGGCCTGAGTTCGAGCTACCAGGATTTTATTCAGACCGACGCCGCCATCAACCAGGGCAACTCCGGCGGCGCCCTGGTGGACGCCGACGGTGTCCTGGTGGGCGTCAACACCGCCAACTATCAGTGGCTGGGCGATGCAGGGGTCGGACTGAACTTCGCCATTCCCATCGAGTTGGCCTACAAGATCATGGCTAAGCTGATCCGAGATGGCCGGGTGATCCGAGGCCACCTGGGCCTCTCCGGTAACCCGGTCAATGCCACCATCGCCCGCCTTCTTCGGCTGCCCGAGGTGATGGGGGTTGCCGTCACTGAAGTGGATCCCGGCGGACCGGCGGACCGCGCCGGCCTGCGACGCAACGATGTACTGGTTGCCCTCAACGGTGACCCCATCGTCAGTGCCGACATGCTAATGGACAGCATCGCCGAAACCCCACCCGGCACCCAGGTTAATCTGACCCTGCTGCGCCAGGGCCGCCGCATCAACCTGCCGCTCACGGTACAGGAAAAGCCCCCTATGCCACGCCAACCCCAAGGCTAAGCGTCTTTCTTATCACACTGATCCCGGTAGCGGCGATGAAGCCCACACCTAAGCCGTTCCGGGCACCCAGACAGTTTATCCTCGGCTCGGTTCGGTCGCCTTACACTGGCATTACACCTTGAAGGAAATTGCCAATGTCGATGCCAGCCCTGTCGCTCGTCAATGCCACCCCCTCTGGTGCCCTTGTCAGCCTAAGCGCCTTCAAGGGGCACAAGATATTGTTATTGAACAACAAAGGCGGTGTCGGAAAGTCCACACTGACCACCCAGCTGCTGGTGCATTTGAAAGAGCGGAACCTGCAACCTGCCCTGGTGGATTTCGATCCTCAGCTATCCAGCCTGCAATGGGCTCAGGAGCAGGGAGAGTTGTACGCGGTCGATGACGACGCCAGACGTGCTCCCCTCGAAGCGATGCGGCTGCGGGTACCGACCCAGGCCAGCTGCGTGATCATGGACTCTCCGGCCAACTTGGATCCCCATCTCCTGGGACGCTTACTACGCTATGCCGATACCATTTTGCTGCCCTGCCAAGCCAACCCGCTGGATGTGAAAGCACTAGGTCGGTTCCTGCCAGAGTTGCTATTTCATCCCATCTACCGCCAGCGTAAGCAAAAGATCGGCGTCGTCGCCAATCGGGTGCAAGCCAATCAAACCACGGAGCTGTTGGAGCGTTTCCTTAGCCACCTGGGCATGCCGCTGCTGGCCCGGGTACCGGAGCGGGATCAATACCGCTTGGCGCGCAATCAGACGACGCTCGACAATGAGCCCGACGGCACCTGGCAGACCCTGCTGGACTGGCTGGGACACTGAGCGAGCCATCGCCTGACAAACAAAAACGCCCGCGAGACAGTGCATCGCGGGCGTTTTTCGTTATCGTTTCGGCTTACTGAATGCGCTCGACATCCGCACCCAGCCCAGCCAGCTTGCGTTCGATAAACTCGTAGCCCCGATCCAGGTGATAAATACGGTCCACCACTGTGGTACCACTGGCCACCAGACCGGCGATCACCAAGCAGGCAGAAGCGCGCAGATCGGTTGCCATCACCTGAGCCCCCTGGAGCCCCTCACGGCCCTGGATCAGGCAGGTGTTGCCCTCCAACTCCATGTTGGCGCCCATACGCTGCAGCTCAGGCACATGCATAAAGCGATTCTCGAAGATGGTTTCCGTCACCTTGGCTGAGCCGCTGGACAGAGCATTCATGGTACAGAACTGGGCCTGCATATCGGTCGGGAAAGCCGGGTGGGGCGCAGTCTTGATGGAGACAGGCTTAGGCTGACGGCCCTGCATGTCCAGGCTGATCCAATCGTCACCCCGCTCAATCACGGCGCCCGCCTCTTCCAGCTTGAGCAATACCGGCTCCAGGGTCTCAGGAGCGGCATTGCGGCAGACGATGGAGCCACGGGTCGCGGCAGCCGCCACCAAGTAGGTGCCGGTTTCGATGCGGTCCGGCATGACGTCATAGCGTACACCGTGCAACTTTTCGACCCCTTCGATGCGGATCACGTCGGTTCCGGCACCGGAGATCTTAGCCCCCATGGCATTGAGGAAAGAGGCCAGATCCACCACCTCGGGCTCACGGGCTGCATTCTCGATATAGGTAACACCGTCCGCCAAGGCTGCCGCCGCCATCAGATTTTCAGTACCGGTCACCGACACCACATCCATCAGGATGGTGGCACCCTTGAGTCGGCCATCGATCTTGGCTTTCACATAACCCTCTTCCACCTTCACCTCTGCCCCCATGGCACGCAAGCCCTGGATATGCAGGTTGACAGGACGGGCACCGATGGCACAGCCGCCGGGCAAAGAGACTTCAGCATGACCGTACTTAGCCAGCAGAGGGCCCAACAGCATGATGGAGGCCCGCATGGTTTTCACCAGCTCGTACGCCGCCACACAGTTGTTGATGCTCGCCGGATTGATCACCAGCTCACTGTCGGTCAGATCACTGACTTCGGCACCCAACTGACGTAACAATGCGATGGTGGTATTCACGTCACGCAGTGCCGGTACATTACCAATGGTCAGGGTGTCCTGGGCCAATACGGCAGACATCAGGATCGGCAACGCCGCGTTTTTCGCACCGGAGATGGTTACTTCACCGGCTAAAGGGCCAGAGGCCCGTACTTGCAATTTATCCACTTCTACTCCGCCAGTTCAGCTAGGCATGTTGAAAATCTTTTCGCGTTGCCATTCCGCTGGCGTGAACGCCTTGATGGTCAAGGCGTGCAGAGTTCCATCAGTGATCTTGTCCATCAAGGGTGCATACACCGCTTGCTGACGTTTTACTTTTGACTGGCCATCAAAGCCTTCACTCACGGCCACCACTGTGTAGTGGGTGCCTTCGGCTTTAACATGAACCTCAGTCAGCTGCAGGCCATCCTGCAAGCGTTGTTCAATCTCTTTCAGATCCATCGCGTCACTCCTCGATGTCGCTATGTGCGCTCAGTCCGTCTCCGGAGTGCTCCAGATCGTACAGGGCCATCAAACGCGTCAGGGAGCCAGGGCAGCCTTGCCATTGCAGGCTACCTCCATGCTCCGCGACGGTCGCGCTCAGGGTCAACAGAAATGCCAACCCGGCGCTGTCGGTACTGCTCAGTTGTTCCAGTGCCAGGCTCTTGAGCGAATGCCACGCCTCGGGGATCGGCCAGTACCGGGTTACGGTGTGCTGATCCAGTGCGCCACACAAGTGCAAGGTGCCATCCTGCAACCGGGCTTCCAGCGTCATGAACGGCTCCTGGCGGGTACCAGCGGCCTGGCACTTTGTTCCGCCAGTTGGTTACTGACCGAGTCGATCCCCTGACGCCGGATCAGCCCCCCGATCTCCGCTTCTTTGGTCGCCAGCAGGCTGACCCCCTCGGCGATCATGTCGATCGCCTTCCACTCCCCCGTCTTCTTGTTGCGACGGGCTTTGAACTGGACTGAAATCGGTGGCCGCCCCGGTTCGACAATATTCACCCCGACAGTAACAATCCGTCGCTCACCCACCCCCTGAGGCGGTTGAAACTCCACGGATTGCCCAGCATATTCGGTGAAAGCCTGAGCAAAGGTGGCAATCATATACTGCTTGAACACGTCCGTGAACCTCTCGATCTGCGCTTTGCCAAGCTGACGAGCCTGGGGACCCACCACTTTTAAGGCCGCATAACGATGATCCACGTGGGGCATCATCTCCTCCTCAACGATGATTTTGAGGTGATCGGGGTTGGCCTGGATCGCACTGCTGTCCTGCTCAAAACGATCAAACGTCTGCTGCGCCACCTGCTCAACCAGACGGTAGGGATCCATCCGGTCCACATCGGCATAAATTGGGGTACACACGGTTAAGGCCAGCAGGCTGGCGCTCATCAGCCATCGCTTCATATTTATTTCTCCCACTATTCACCCTGCCCCACACTATAGAGGAACTGGCCTATCAACTCCTCCAGCACCATGGCACTGCGGGTGTCCTCCACCCGGTCGCCATCGCTCAGCAGCGCCCCCTCCTCTTCATCGTAAAATCCGGGGATCAGCCCGACATACTGCTCACCGAGCAGACCCGAAGTCAGGATGGAGAGGCTGCTGGTGTCGGGGAATTGGTCAAAACGGGCATCTATCGCCAGGGACACCACGGGAAGCAAAGACACGGGATCCAGATCGATGCCGGTCACCCGACCGACCACAACCCCCCCCACCTTGACCGGGGAACGCACCTTGAGGCTGCCGATATTGTCAAAATTGGCGGTCAGGGCATAAGTCGGGCCGTTACCCCGAGGATCGATATCCGCCACTTTCAGCACCAGTAGCAGAAAAGCCAGTAGCCCTGCCAAGAGAAAGGCTCCTACGGCCAGTTCGGTTTTGCGTGAATTCATCCTTTTACCCAAACATCAAAGCAGTCAAAACAAAATCCAGTGCCAGCACCGCCAGGGACGCGTGCACTACCGTTTCTGTGGTGGCCCGGCTGATCCCTTCCGCCGTCGGCAACGCATCATAGCCTTTGAACAGGGCGATCCAGATCACCACGAAGGCAAAGACAAGACTCTTGATCAGGCAGTTGACTATGTCTTTCTGCCACTCGACGGACGCATTGAGGATCGACCAGAACGCCCCCTCATCGATCCCTTTCCATTCCACGCCAACCAGGTGCCCCCCCCAGATCCCCACGGCAGTAAACATCATCGTCAACAGAGGCATGGCGATCACCCCGGCCCAGAAGCGTGGTGCCACCACTCGGCGCAGCGGATCGACCGCCATCATCTCCAGGGAAGCCAGCTGCTCCGTCGCCTTCATCAGGCCGATCTCCGCCGTCACCGCTGAGCCAGCCCGACCGGCGAACAGCAGGGCTGTCACCACGGGGCCCAACTCACGCAACAAGCTTAGGGCCACCATGGGGCCCAGGCTCTCCTCGGTGCCGAAATCCACCAGAATAATGTAGCCCTGAAGACCCAGCACCATGCCGATAAACAGACCAGAAACCAGGATGATCAGCATGGACAGCACACCGATCTGATAGAGCTGGGTGATCAGCAGAGGCTGCATCTTGCGCCATTGGGGACGGGCGAACAGGGCGCCAGAGAGCATCAGCAGGGCCCGCCCCATACCCGCGATCCAATCCAGTCCACTCCGGCCCAAATGGGCGATCCCCTGTGTCCACTTCACTGCATCAGCTCCTCGAGATAATCACTGGCCGGATGATGGAAGCGCACCGGGCCATCCGGTGCCCCCCGCAAGAATTGGGTCAGTTGAGGGTCATCCAGGGCCTTTAACTGCGCCGGGGTGCCACTGGCGATCACCCGCTTGTCAGCCACGACAAAGACTTGATCGGCAATGGACAGCACGTCATCAACATCGTGGGATACCACGATGGAGGTGAGCTTAAGGGCCTGCCCCAACTCCCGGATCAGCTTGACCAGGACGCCCTTGGAGATGGGGTCCTGACCGGCAAAAGGCTCATCGTACATCACCAGTTCAGGCTCCAGGGCAATGGCCCGGGCCAGGGCTGCCCGTCGCTGCATGCCACCGGACAACTCCGATGGCTTCAGCGTCGCGGCCCCGCGCAGACCCACAGCCTCCAGCTTCATCAGCACGATACGGCGGATCAATGGCTCCGCCAGCTGAGTATGCTCACGCAGAGGGAAAGCCACATTGTCGAACACAGACATATCGGTAAAGAGGGCACCAGACTGGAACAGCATGCTCATCCGCCGACGCTGACGATACAGTTCGGCCCTGGGCAGGGCATTGAGATCCTGCCCATCAAAGCGGACCGTGCCGCGCTCCGGCCGCAACTGGGCACCAAACAACTTCAGCAGAGTCGTTTTGCCTATCCCGCTGGGCCCCATGATGGCCGTGATCCCCCCCTTGGGCACACTGAGGGAGATCCCATCGAAGATCACCCGCTCACCACGGCGAAAGGTCAGATCTTCAACCTGGATCAGGGGGCCTTGATTGACGTCAATTGGATTTTGCATGACCACAGCCGATCCTCTCGGGATCGGGAAGCTCCTTTTCGGGGTCGCAAGAAGAGCCATATTACGTCTCAAACAGACACTTAACAATCCACTGCACTTTTCTTTTCCGACGGTTCAAGCGACAATGCGCGGCATCAATCCACACCCGTGATCCGGCATGATCCTGAACCTTGTAACCCTGCTTCTGGGCCTGGGCCTATTGGTCTGGAGCGCCGACCGATTCGTTTTTGGTGCGGCGGCATTGGCCCGCAACCTCGGTCTCCCCCCCCTGATCATCGGACTCACCATAGTGTCCATGGGTTCCTCGGCACCGGAGGCCATGGTGGCCGCCAGCGCAGCCCTTGAAGGCCGTCTGGATACCGCGGTGGGCAATGTGGTGGGCTCAAATATTGCCAACATCACCCTGATCCTGGGGGTTACCGCCCTGATCCGCCCCTTGCTGGTCGGCTCCTCCACCCTGCTCAAAGAGATCCCTCTGATGCTGGCCGGTACCGTACTGGCGGGCTACCTGATGCATGATCTGCAGCTCTCCACCCTCGACGGTATCCTCCTGGC
This sequence comes from Ferrimonas sp. YIN67, assembly GCF_057219095.1. NCBI lineage: Bacteria > Pseudomonadati > Pseudomonadota > Gammaproteobacteria > Alteromonadales > Ferrimonadaceae > Ferrimonas > Ferrimonas sp. YIN67. The sequence continues at coordinate 260,956 of NZ_JBXVVJ010000006.1, read as the reverse complement.
CCTGGCATTCATCCTGGTTATGGGTATTTTGGTCGCCTCGGCCCTGCGCAGCCGCGCCAGCGATCCCCTGATCCGGGAGAGTGAAGAGGAGATCCCCAGCAATGTGCCGATGGCCAAGGCGATCCTCTGGCTTCTGGTGGGCATGTTGCTGCTCCCCTTCGCCGCCGATCTGATGGTGAAAAATGCCGTGGTGATCGCCAAGTATTTCGGCCTGTCCGATCTGGTGATTGGCTTGACCATCATCGCGGTTGGTACCAGCCTGCCCGAGCTGGCTGCCTGTATCGCCGGTCTGGCCAAGGGCGAGGACGACCTGGTGATCGGCAACGTGGTGGGTTCCAACCTGTTCAACATCCTGGCCGTACTGGCGATCCCAACCCTGATCGCCCCAGGGCCGGTGGATCCCGCCGCCGCAGGACGGGACTTCTACATCATGCTGGCTACCAGCCTGGCGCCACTGCTGATACTCTTGCTCAAACGCAGCCGCACCATAGGTCGGCTCGAAGGCGGTGTACTGCTGGCCTGTTTTATTGCCTACCAGCTCAGCCTATTTAACCCAGGCGCCTAATTCCACAGGAGAAACGATGTCAGACACATCACAGTGGCATCAGTGGGCCAAACGGGTTATCGATATCGAAACCCAGGCCATCCAACAACTGAACCAGTTTATTGACGAGCATTTTGTCGCCGCCTGCGAAACCCTGCTGGCCTGCAAAGGCAAGGTGGTTGTCATGGGGATGGGAAAATCCGGCCATATCGGCAACAAGATCGCCGCCACCCTGGCCAGCACCGGAACCCCGGCCTTCTTCGTCCACCCCGGCGAAGCCAGCCATGGGGATCTGGGCATGCTGGCTCCTCAGGACGTGGTGATCGCCATCTCCAACTCCGGCGAAGCCCATGAGATCCTGACCCTGATGCCAGTGATCAAACGCCTCGGCATGCCGGTGATCGCCATGACCGGCAATCCCGGCTCCAGCATGGCCAAGCTGGCCCAGCATCATCTGTGCATCCAGGTCGCCGAGGAGGCCTGCCCGCTGGGCCTGGCCCCCACCTCCTCCACCACGGCGACGCTGGTGATGGGGGATGCCATCGCCGTGGCCCTGCTGCAGGCGAGAGGCTTCACCGCCGATGACTTTGCCCTGTCACACCCAGGCGGCGCATTGGGACGTAAACTCCTGCTGCGCGTCTCCGACCTCATGCATTCCGGTGAGCGCCTGCCCCAGGTCGGGGAAAACGTCACCATCTCCCAGGCCCTGTTGGAGATCTCCGCCAAAGGACTGGGGATGACGGCCGTACTCAATCAGGATGGTCGCCTGACGGGTGTGTTCACCGACGGCGATCTGCGCCGAGTGCTGGATGCCCGGATCGACATTCACAACACCCCCATCGGCGAAGTGATGAGCAAGGCTCCGGTCACCATCGCCAGCCACGTCCTGGCCGCCGAGGCGTTGCAACTGATGGAATCACGTAAAATAAATGGTCTGATCACCGTCGATGGCGACGGCAGACCGGAAGGAGCCCTCAATATGATGGACATGCTCAAAGCGGGAGTCTTGTAATGGAACCCATTGTTACCCTCTATGGCCCGGTGGACGCCGGGATCATCACCCGTGCCCAGTCCGTTCGTCTGCTGATCTGCGATGTTGACGGTGTATTTTCCGACGGCCGCATCTACCTGGGCAATGACGGCGAAGAGCTCAAAGCCTTCCACACCCGTGACGGCTTTGGCGTGAAGGCACTGCAGCATGCCGGTGTCAGCGTCGCGGTGATCACCGGGCGCCGATCCAGCATCGTACAACAACGCATGAGCAGCCTGGGCGTTCAGCACATCATCCAGGGCTGCGAGGACAAGCTGACCGCCTACCAGACACTGAAGCAGCAACTGGGCCTGGAGGATCATGAATGCGCCTTTATCGGCGATGATCTGGTCGACCTCCCAGTGATGCAGCAGGTTGGCTTATCCGTGGCGGTCAATGATGCCCATCCGGCCCTGCTGCCCCACGTCCATTACCGAACCAGCATCCGGGGTGGTTTTGGTGCCGTGCGAGAGTTGTGCGATCTGATGCTGCAGGCCCAGGGCAAGCTGACGGATGCCCGAGGCATGTCCGTATGAAACGGGAGTGGCTGGCTGGCCTGCTGATGCTGGCCATGGCTGCTGGTCTCTATTGGCGCAGCGTCCAGCATCAAGACAGTACACCGGTCTTTAACGCCGGATCCGAGCCGGATTTCGTCGCCCGCAGCCTGCGTACCCGAAGCTATGATGTTGACGGCCGGCTGACGGCAGAGATCGCGGCCGACAGCATGCTCCATTACCAGGCCGAGACGCTGACCACCTTCGAGCGCCCTGTATACCTGCTCTACCCTGAAGATGGCCAGGGGATCTGGAAGATCCAATCCCACTCTGCCCAGTTACAGGAAAATCGTTTCCTGACCCTGGAGCAGGAGGTGGTGATCACCGCCATCGAGCCCAACGAACCACTGCGCACCATCCACACCGATGCCCTGGCACTGGATCTGGATACCATGGTGATGACAACGGACGCTCAGGTGCGCGGAGAGGGGGAAACCTATACCCTTAACGGCACCGGACTGTGGGCCGATCTGAACCGAAACCTGATTGAATTGAAGAGCAAGGTAAGCGCTACCTATGAAGTGCAATAAATTAATCTTACTGGGCCTGCTTGTGCTGGCCCCAAACGGCTTCGCCAGCGAAGCCGACTTCCAGCAACCGGTCAAAGTGACTGCCGATACCTCCAGTGGTGACTTTACCAACCGCACCCTGGAATATCGTGACAACGTGGTGATCGAGCAGGGCAGCCTGCGCATCGAAGCGGAAAAGCTGGTGCTTGAGTCCAGCGAAGACAAGAGCCGCCAAATCATGATCGCCACGGGTCAGCCGGCCACCTATCAGCAGGTGATGGATAACGGCCTGCTGGCCAAGGCCCAAGCCAACGAGATCCGTTACAACATCAATACCCAGCTGCTGACCATGACGGGCAATGCCCAATTGAGTCAGGAGGGCAGCCTGGTACGGGGCGAAACCATCAGTTACAACGCGCGCCTGCAACAGCTGACGGCCCAAGGCAGTAAAGAGGAACAGATCACCACCATCTTTATGCCTCAGACTCCCGAGGAACAGGAAGCAGTGGAAGAGACCGAAGCGGAGCCGCAGCCATGAGTGGATCCGTACTGAAAGCGGAACAACTGGCCAAGAGCTACAACGGCCGCCAGGTGGTAAAGAGCGTCGGACTGGAGGTGAAAACCGGCCAGATTGTTGGCCTGTTGGGACCCAACGGCGCCGGCAAAACCACCACCTTCTACATGGTGGTGGGCCTGGTGCAAAACGACAAGGGGCGGATCAGCATCGATGATGAGGAGATCACCCTGCTGCCGATGCACTCTCGGGCCCGCAAGGGGATCGGCTACCTGCCTCAGGAGTCCTCCATCTTCCGCAAACTCAGCGTTTTCGACAACCTGATGGCGGTGCTGCAGACCCGCAAGGACCTGAGCAAGGCTCAGCGCCTGGAGAAGCTGGAGCAGTTGCTGGAGGAGTTCAACATCACCCATATTCGTGACAGCCTGGGGATGAGCCTGTCCGGCGGCGAACGTCGCCGAGTGGAGATCGCTCGCGCCCTGGCGGCCGATCCCCAGTTCATTTTGCTGGATGAACCCTTCGCCGGGGTCGACCCCATCTCGGTGATCGACATTAAGAAAATTATCCAGCATCTGAAACTGCGTGGACTGGGCGTCTTGATCACCGACCACAATGTGAGGGAAACTTTGGACGTTTGCGAATATGCTTATATCGTCAGTCATGGTGAAATGATTGCTCAGGGCGCACCGGAAGACGTCCTCAATAACAAACTGGTACGCTCCGTTTATCTGGGCGATCAGTTCAAACTCTAACGGATCCCGCTGGCCCATACCGGGATCCCAGAGTCGTACAACAAGGATCGGGCACTGAATGAAGACCTCTCTTCAGCTAAAGCTGGGACAACAGCTCACTATGACACCCCAGTTGCAGCAGGCGATCCGTCTGTTGCAACTGTCGACACTGGATCTGCAACAGGAGATCCAGGAAGCGCTGGAGTCCAACCCCCTGCTGGAGCAAACCGACGAGTTTGAGTCCGAACCCGGGGAAAACCATCAGGATGTCAGCGCATCCGACGAAAATGGCGACAGCAGCAAACCGGAAGCCTCCGAGATGGAGACCGGCGAAGCCATGGGCCAGACCGAGATGACCGACGACCTGCCGCTGGACAGTACCTGGGACGATGTCTACAGCGCTGCACCGGCCAGCCCGGCCGGTCCCGTCCGGGACGATGACGACAGCTTCTACCAGGGGGAAACCAGCGTCGATCTGCAAAGCCATCTGATCTGGCAGATGGAGCTGACCCCGATGACCGACAGGGATCGGGCCATCGCGACCACGGCCATCGACGCCATCGACGAACACGGCTACCTGACCATCAGTGCCGAAGAGATCCTCGAGGCCCAGGGCGCCGAAGATCTGGAGCTGGATGAAATCATGGCCGTGCTCAAGCGGGTCCAACAGTTCGATCCGGTCGGCTGCTGCGCCCAGGATCTCACGGACTGCCTGCTGATCCAGCTCGCTCAGTTCGATGAAACGACGCCCTGGAAAGCAGAGGCCATCAACCTGCTTCAGGAACATATGGATCTTCTTGCCAATCGGGACTTTCGCACCCTGCTGCGGCGCACTAGACTCAAAGAAGATGAGTTAAGGGCCGCTATGGAACTGATCCAATCGCTCAATCCCCGTCCCGGCAGCGCCATCGCCCCCAGCGATAGCCAGTACGTGATCCCGGACGTATCTGTCAGCAAGAAGCAGGGCCGCTGGGTTGTCGAACTCAATCCGGATTCCGTGCCGAAACTGCGCATCAACGAGCAATACGCCGCCCTGTCCAAGGGAGCGCGTAACAATGGTGACAGCCAGTTTGTCCGCGGCCACCTGCAGGATGCCAAATGGTTTATCAAGAGCCTGGAGAGCCGCAACGAGACCCTGATGAAAGTGGCCAACTGCATCGTCCAATACCAGCAAGGCTTCCTTGAATATGGTGATGAGGCGATGAAACCCATGGTGCTCAACGACGTCGCCGAGGCAGTGGAGATGCACGAATCCACCATCAGCCGGGTGACCACCCAGAAGTACATGCATACCCCGCGTGGGATCTACGAACTGAAATATTTCTTCTCCAGCCATGTCAGTACCGACGGCGGTGGTGAATGCTCCTCCACCGCTATCCGGGCCCTGATCAAAAAGCTGGTGGCCGCCGAGAGCCCGAAGAAGCCTCTCAGCGACAGCAAGATGGCACAGCTTCTCGCGGAGCAGGGGATCCAGGTTGCGCGGCGTACCATCGCCAAGTACCGGGAAGCCCTCTCCATCCCCCCCTCGAACCAGCGCAAAGTGCTCTAAGCACACCGCAACGGAGGTTAACCTATGCAGATCAATCTTACCGGGCACCACGTCGAAGTCACCGAAGCCTTGCGAGACTATGTGCATGAAAAGTTTGAGCGATTGCAACGCCATTTCGATCACATCAACAACGTTCATGTCATACTCAATGTCCAGAAGCTTCAGCAAATCGCCGAAGCCAAGCTGCATCTCAACGGGGGAGAGGTGTTTGCCACCCATGAGCATGAGAACATGTACGCAGCCATCGACGGCCTGGTGGACAAGCTGGATCGTCAAGTCATTAAACATAAAGAGAAAATTTCCAGGCACTAATGGAAATCAATGAACTACTCTCGCCGGAGCGCACCCGTTGCGTTGCCCCCGGCCTCAGCAAAAAACGGGCACTGGAGATGATCAGCGAGCTGGCATCTTCTCAGTGCCCGGAGTTGCCCCAACACGAGCTGTTTGAAAGCCTGATGGCCCGGGAAAAGATGGGCAGTACCGGGATTGGAAAAGGGATCGCCCTGCCCCATGGGCGCCTGGGCCGGATCAAAAATCCCGTGGCTGTCCTGCTTAAGTGCAACGAGCCGATAGAATTCGATTCCATCGATCAACAGCCGGTTGATCTGCTGTTTGCCCTGTTTGTCCCAGAGAACGAACACCAGGCCCATCTGGATACCTTGCGCGCTATTGCCGGCAAACTCAGCCAGAAGGAGCTGTGTCGAGCAATGCGTAAAACCGATGATAATCAACACCTGTACGAGTTGCTCATCCAGTGAAACTGATTATTCTGTCCGGGCGTTCCGGAGCCGGCAAGACCGTCGCATTGCGGGTCATGGAAGATCTCGGCTATTACTGCGTCGATAACCTCCCCCTGGAACTCCTGCCACAGCTGCTGCGCAGTCAGATGGGACAGAATGAGGAGATCGCGGTCAGCCTGGATATCCGCAACCTGCCCTATGAGAAGCTGGATATTCCCCGCCTGCGGGCCATGCTGGATGAACAGATCGAGGTCCAGATCTTCTTCCTCGATGCCAACGATGAACATCTGCTCAAACGTTACAGTGAAACCCGGCGCATGCACCCCCTGTCCCGGGATGGCAAGCCCCTGGCCGATGCCATTGCCGAGGAGCGTCGACTGTTGGCCCCCCTGGCACAAGACTGCGACCACCATATCCTCACCGACAACCTCTCTGTGTATCAGCTCTCCGACGAGATCCGCTCTCGCCTGTTCGGTCAGATCGATCAACCCATGCTGCTGGTATTTGAATCCTTTGGCTTTAAGCATGGCATGCCCAAGCAGGCGGATTACGTCTTTGATGTCCGTTTCCTGCCCAATCCCCACTGGGAGCCAGAGCTGCGTCCACTGACTGGCCAAGACAAGCCGGTCGCCGACTTTTTCCTGCGTCACGGCAGCGTCGAACGTTTTATCGATCACACCGAACGCTTCCTGCTTAACTGGCTCCCCATGCTGGAGCGCAACAACCGTGCCTACCTGACTGTCGCCATTGGCTGCACCGGAGGCCAGCACCGCAGTGTCTACATCGCCGAAACCCTTGCACAACGCTTTGCCCAGCACAGAGAGCGAGTCCAGGTACGCCATCGTGAACTCAACCAAGACTGAGTACTTCGAACGAGAGGTGAAGGTGATCAATAGACTTGGCCTTCATGCTCGGGCAGCGACCCGACTGGTCCAGCTGGCCAGTCGATTCGATGCCCAGATCACCCTGCATCAAGGCGATGAGATCGCCGACGCCGACAGTGTCCTAGGGATCCTGATGTTGCAGGGCAGCCAGGGAAAAAGCGTGCTCGTACGCAGTGAGGGACCGGATGCTGCCCTGGCATTGGACGCCGTATGTGAGCTCTTTGCCGCCCGTTTCGATGAAAAAGAATAACAGCCGTGGAATGAGCCTTAACGAAACAGCACCTCACTGCGCAAGCTAAACAGAATAAATAATACCTCCTCCTGCTCACGCCGAGCGACAGCGCACGTTTCCATTGCCTGCAAGGCATCCTCCAGCACCGCCATAAACTCCTCAGCATCGATGTTCATGCCGCGATGGGTCTCGACCATATCCTTACCCCGATACTCATTCGGCCCCCCGCTGCCGGCCATGAAAAAATCGGCAGCGCCACGCTTAAGCGCCCCAATATCACTTTGCACAAAGCGCGGTGCGATCCTCGGGTTGGCCAGGTGCCGATCCACCAGCTCGGACGCAATGGCTTCGATGCCGCTGCGCCCGCCTAAACGATGATAGAGTGTGTCCATGATCCGCTCTCCCATGTAGAACATGGTCATCAGCATAGTCCATCCCCATTAAGCTGCGAAACCGGCTCCCGATCTCACTCAAATCCCCGCAGCAGCGACTCGACCACACCACCCTATAACAGGGCCCACGGATGGCCAGAAGAATGCGAGGACAAGATGGAATGAACCGGTTCAGTCAGGCAGCGACACTGCTGCTCTCCTTGATGCCCTACTCAATGCCGAGTGCCACCGAGATCCAGGTCCATTCGGCCCGTTGCGGCACTCACCTGATCAAGCTCGGCGATAGCCGCAGCGCCATGCTCAAATATTGCGGCAAACCCACGGACAAGGAGAGCGCGGGAGGGGGCAGCAAAAACTACTATTTCCAGACCAGCCGCACAGGCCCACTCACCGTCTTTCGAGTAAAGAAAAACCGGGTGACCGAGATCCGCCTGGTTCGCTGAGCCTCAGGGACTTTTTGCACGTTAGCTACGCTTAGAGAAAGATAATGGCCCGGGAGCCGCAAAACCATGGGATCCACCCTGCCCACACTCGCCCAGGCCAGCGGTGCATTGGGCGTGTTCCTCCTGGGCATGTTGATCATGACCCGGGGGCTGCGGGATCTGGCCGGTCACGCCACCCGCCGGGCCCTGATGCGCTACACCCGCAGCGCCCCCAGCGGGGCCCTGCTGGGAACCCTGACCACCGCGATACTGCAATCCTCCAGCGCCACCACGGTCACTGCGGTGAGTTTTGTCGGCGCGGGCCTGCTCAGCTTCTCTCAGGCCCTGGGGATCATTTTCGGTGCCAACCTGGGTACGACCCTGACCGGCTGGATGATCGCCCTGCTGGGATTCAAGTTGCAGCTCTCTCTACTGCTGATGCCCCTGTGCCTTCTGGGGGTTCTCTTGCGCCTGTTTGGTCGGGACAGGATCGGCAGCGCCGGCCTGATGATAGCCGGTTTTGCCCTGATCTTTATCGGTTTGGGGCAACTGCAGTCCGCCATGGGACAGTGGCAGGGACAATGGCACCTGCCCCCCCAGGATGCACTGGTAGGTCGGCTGCAACTGGTACTGTTGGGGATCCTCTTCACCATCATCACCCAATCCTCCAGCGCCGGGGTAGCGACGACCCTCAGCGGCCTGCATACCGGCCTGCTGGAGTTGGATCAGGGCCTGGCCCTGGTGGTGGGCATGGATATCGGCACCACCGCCACGGCGGCTTTTGCAACGCTGGGCGGCTCGGTAGCGGTACGGCGAACCGGTTTCTCCCATGTGATCTTCAACCTGCTCACCGGCCTGCTGGCCCTGGCACTGATCTCCCCCTATCTTGCCGTCATCGACCGGCTGTGGCCACACAGCAATCAGCCAGAGCTGCTGCTGGTAAGCTTCCACTCCCTGTTCAACCTGCTGGGCGTCCTGCTGATCTTGCCCTTCACCCCAGCATTTACCCGGCTGATGCGGCGCCTGATCCCCGGAGACCACGAAGAGTCCACCTTGGCCCTGGAGCCGGCCTGGTTGATGGAGCCTCCCATGGCGCTGGGTGCGGTGATCAATGCCAGCCATGGCCAGCTAAAACAGATCAGCACCCACTTACTGGCCCTGCTTGATCCTCAGGAAGGACAGAAAACAGACCTTCAGCAGCTCCAACTGCAGCTGATGGAGACCCGCGACTACCTGGATCATATCCACCTGGCGCCAAGTCATCGAGGGCACTGGGAGGCACTGCTGGCCCTGATCAGCGTGCAGGATCACCTATTAAGGATGCTGGAGCGTTGTGAAGAGGAGGAGGAGCGAGCGATCACGGCACGCTCGAGTCAGGCATTGCGCCAAGAAGCCAGTCAACTGTGCCAAGCCCTGGCCAGCCTGCAGCATGGGCTGGCCAATGGAGATCTGCTGCCTTCACTGGTTCCGGTCAGGCAGACCGCCTGGCAACTGCACAATCAGGTTTCCACCCTACGCGGCCAGATCATGACACGGATCGGCCGCGGGGAGCTGGATCTGCATCATGGCACCCGCAGGCTGGAGGCGATCCGCTGGCTTGAGCGGATCAGTGTCCACCTGCGTGAAGCCACCGAAGGGCTGGATCGCGCCATCAGCCAACTGGGCCAAGGACCGAGCCGGGCCCGATCCGACCTGGATTAATCCGCCTTGGGACGATTGCGCAACCCCAGACCCCGTACAAAGTTGCGCAGCAGCTGATCACCACACTCCTGATAGTTGCGATGATCGCTCTTGCGGAACAGGGCCGACAGCTCGGACTTGGAGATGCGGAAGTTGGACAACTGGAGGATGGCGATAATGTCCTCATCCTTCAGGTTCAGGGCGATGCGCAGCTTACGCAGGACCTCATTGTTGTTGATCCGGCCCTTGGCGGGCAGAAGCTTAGGCTCACGCCCCTCCTGCACGCCCCGGTACTTGATGATCAGGCCATCGAGAAAGGCCGCCAGGGTGCGATCACGGCAGGCGATATACCCCTCCTCTTCCTCCTTTTTCAGCAGGGGATCCAGCTCCTCCTTGCTGATCGGGTAGTTCATCAGGGCAAAGACGGCGATCACGTCCGGATTGTTGAACTTGAGGGCATAGCGCAGTTGGCGCAGCAGATCATTATTTCGCATGGGATAGCCTTTCTTGAGTCAAGGCGGCAAGTGTACGCAACCCGCTCAAAATGGCAACGTCAGAACCCAGTATGGCAGGCACTCCCCAGGACTCCCAAAAGCCAAAACGCTGCCCGAAGGCAGCGTTTAAACCGAAGTAAAATGCCAGCGGCCTTCACAGGGGCGAACCGCTGGAGGGTTAGTTCCCCGCCACCTTCATCGATTCCAGCAGGATGGGGCCGGCCGCGATAGAGTGACGGGGATCCACATCGGAGCCCATGGCCACCATATTGCGGTACATATCCGTCAAGTTGCCGGCAATGGTGATCTCATGCACGGGGAACTGGATCTCACCATTCTCCACCCAGAAGCCGGCCGCGCCCCGGGAGTAGTCCCCGGTGACGCCATTGACCCCCTGGCCCATCAGCTCGGTCACGTACAAGCCGGTGCCCAGCTGTTTCAGCATGGCGGTCAGATCGCCCCCATTGCGCGCCAAATTCCAGTTGTAGATCCCACCGGCATGGCCCGTATTGGCCATCCCCATACGGCGGGCCGCGTAGGCGGTCATCAGGTAAGTTTCCAGCACACCCTGTTGAATGATCTCCCGGTCCCGGGTCGCCACCCCTTCACCGTCAAACGGCGCCGACGCCAGTGCGCCCTTCAGGTGAGGGCGTTCCTCGATGTTAAACCAGTCGGGGAACAGCTGGGTGCCCAGGCTGTCCTTGAGGAAACTGGCATTGCGATACAGGGCAGCACCGCTGATCGCCCCGATCAGGTGGCCAATCAAGCCAACAGACTGGGCCGCATTGAACAGGACCGGCACACTGCAGGTGTCGATCTTGCGGGCGCCCAGGCGCGACGCCGTGTCCAGGCCCGCCTGACGACCGATCGCTTCCGGCGAAGGCAGATCGGCGAAGCGTCGTGCCACCCCGTAGTCGTAGTCCCGCTCCATCCCCTGCTCATCTTCACCGATCACCACGGCAGACAAGCTGTGGCGGGAGGAGGCGTAGCTGCCGATAAAGCCATGGGTATTGCCGTACACCTTGAGGCTTTCGTGGCTGTTGAAGTTGCCCCCATCGGAATTGACGATGCGAGGATCGGCCTCCAGGGCCGCCTGCTCGGCTCGGGCCGCCAGCGCCACCGCCTGCTGAGGATCGATATCCTCGGGGTGATAGAGATCCAGCTCCGGCAGCGTCGTCGGCATCAGTTCGGCGCCCGCCAGGCCGTTGTGGGGATCGGCCGTGGTCTGGCTGGCGATGGTGCCCGCGGCCTTAACGGCGGCCTCAATAGCAGGAGCAGACAGATCGGATGTGGAGGCGTTGCCCTTGCGGCCGGCCTGGTAGACCGAGATCCCCAGGGCGCCGTCCTTGTTGAACTCCACGGTCTCCACCTCGCCCATGCGGGTGGAGACCGACAAACCCTGCTGCTTCTGGATCGCCACCTCGGCACTGTCGAGGCCCAATTTGCCGGCGGTTTCCAGGGCGCGGGCGACGGCCGCTTCCAACTCTTCGCGCTGCTGCGCCAAACGCTCACTCATCGATCTACTGGCTCTGTGATAAAAGTCGAGGAGACAGAATAGCAAAGTCGGTGGCGTAGCCGATAGGGGCTGGTAAAATACCCTTTTTAATCTGTGGAGCGCCCCATGGCCCAGCACGACGATTTTGATGACGATATCATCAGCAAAACCCAACTCAAGCGCGAAGCGGAGCAACTGCAGGAGCTGGGCAAAGAGCTGCTCACCCTTAACAATGCAGAGCTGGCCAAGATCCCATTAGACGAAGATCTGCTGGATGCCCTCAAGCTGGCCCAGAAGATCAAGGGCAAGAACGAAGGCTACCGCCGCCAGATCCAGTACATCGGCAAGCTGATGCGCAGCCGGGAAGTGGAGCCCATCCAGGCCGCGCTGAACGTCATCCGCAACATCAACAACGCCGCCAATGCCCACTTCCATAAACTGGAAAAGCTGCGGGACGATCTGGTGGCTGGCGATAACGACACCCTGCAAGCCGCCCTCAACGAGCACCCCCAGCTGGTGGATGAGCTGCAACGCCTGCGCCAGTTGATCCGCCAGGCCAAGAAAGAGGTGAGCCAGAGCAAGCCGCCCAAGTCCAGCCGTGAACTGTTCAAGCTGCTGCGCTACACCCTCTCCAACTGAGGCAGGTCTCAGGACAACACGGGCCGCACCGAGGACAAACTCGGTGCGGCTCTTTTTTTGGGTTCTGTCCCAATCTTAGGTTGAACGTCACTCTCACCTTAAGGTGACAGCTTTGCGCTTCAACTCAGCCCATTGCCGCGCTGGCGGCAGCAGCCAAAGAGGGCAAGCCCTCTCTGGACTCTCCCTGCCTCCATCGTCGCTAAATCCTCACTCTCATGGCTTGATTCTGCGGCACCGGTACGAGTCGGCATCCTGCCTCCGCGCACCGCTCGGTGCCATCCTTGGTCCTCGGCCTTGCCTCAATCCATTCCATTCGGGCGACTCAACGTCGGCGAAAAAACCGGTGGAGCATCGAGCCTAGGCAATTGAACCGAATCATTAGCTTCCCAGAAGCTTCGTGGAACAGAGCCTTTTGGGATCCCTCGCTATTGATGGAGAATTTTCCCATCACCAAACGTACATGTTTCCCAGCGGCGCGCCGATCTCATCGAGACCAAGTCGGGCCTGAGTTCGTCGCGGCTCATTCGGTGCATTGATCCCGACGTCGCTGCCACAGCCACCAGGCCAGGCCCCCCCAGCCCAAAACCTGGGCCCACAGGGTCCAGAGCAGGGCAGCCAATTGCCCCTCCGATGCGCCCAACTGGTTGAGTCCTATCATGCCCTGCATCATGGGCTGAGACGGGATCAAACCCCAGAGTGCGGTCCAGGCCAGGGGCAGGCTCTCCACCGGCCAGACAAAGCCAGCGGAAAACAGCAGGGGCATGGAGGCCAGCACCAGCATCTGGCTCAGGCTGTCCCGATGACGAAACACCAGCCCCAGGACCACGCCAAGGAAGAAGGTGGCCAGGAAGAAGGGCAGCAGCAGACGCCACAGCGCCGCCAACGAGCCCAACAGGGTCACGTCATAGGCCGCCAGCAGGGGCCCAAGATAGAAACAGGCGGCCAGCACAAAGGGCGGCAGCAGGAGTCCGGCCAGGATCCCGAGCCCCTGCCACGAGGCGATCGTCGACCAAGCCGCCGGTGAGGACGAATTCTGCCAACTGCGCACCGTGGTGGTGCCCACACAGATCAGCATGATCTGGTGCAAGATCAACACAAACAGACCCGGCAGCACATAATCCAGATAACCCATCTTCAGGTTGCTGGCCGGTACCAGATTCAGGCTGATCCCGCCGCGACGGGCCTGCAGCGCAGAGCCACCGGCCAGGATCTGACGACTCAACCGGATCTCCCCCCCAAGCTGCTGACTGGCCCGCACCACCTGCTCGGCGATGGTGCCATAGGAGAGGAAGTAGTGGGCATCGGCGGCCACCACCAGATTGGCGCTGCCCCCCCGGCGCAGATCCCGCTCGAAGCTGGCCGGGATCAACACCAGACCCTTACTGTCCCCCGAGCGCACCGCCTGCTTGGCCTGGCTCAGATCCTGCCCCGCCACCTCGAAGCGGATCCCCGGACTGGCCTGCAGCGCCCGTACCAGCCGACGGCTGGTGGCGCTGTTGTCCTGATCAATCAGCTGTACCGGCTGGGCCCCGGCCACCTGATGAAGGTAGGGCAGCGGGTAGAGCACGGCATAGAGCAGTAGGCCGGCAAAGAATACCATCAGCACCGGCGTGTCCCGGAGCAACGCCCTGGCCTGCAGCCTGGCAACCGTAAGCCATTCAGTCATAACGCCTCCACAGGCCAATCAGGACCGGCAGAAACAGCCACAGGGGCCAGAGATCGGCCCAGGGTGCCTCGCCGATCCCCCGATAGCTTTGCATCAGAGGCAAGTAATGGCTGCTGGGGATCAGCTGAGCCCACCACTGCGCCACCGAAGGCATGTCCCCCTCGGGCATGGTCACCCCCATATAGGTCATCGCCGGGGTTAGCAGGGCAGCGCCCGTGCTGACCAGCTGAGTGGCTTCCCTGCCGCTGCGTACCAACACCAAAGCCAGGGTGGCAATGGGAAAGATCAGGGGCAGCAGGCCCAGCCACAGGGGCCAAAGGGCGCTGCCCGAAGGCAGAGCCAGAAGAGGCGACAGGAGCCATAATCCGATCCCGCCCCAGCCCCAGTTCCAGGCCAGGACAGCGGGTAACAGCCGCCGGGGAGCCAGGCCCAGAGGTGGACGCTGGTAGAGGTTGAGCACGGCAAACAGCACCAGGATCTGCCACACCGCCAGGGCCAGGGGCGGCACCAGGAACTGGGCATAATCCAGGCTGCGATTATTCAGGGCGGTCAGTTGCACCTGTACCGGGGCCAGCTGGGCCGGCACCGCTGCAGCCGGTACGCCGGACACCATCAGCGGCAGAGCCGCCTGAGACTGCAGGCCCGAGGCCAGGGCCTGCTGCAGGGGCGCGAGCAGACGCCGGGCCAGCAACAGGTATTGGCCGTTGTAACGGAGATCCAGGGTGATCGGCTCCTGCCGGCGCAGCGCCTCGCTGGTCCCGGCGGGAAACTGAACGAGGGCATAGCTCTGCCCTGATGACAGCGCCGCCTTGGCCTCGGGCAGGCTGTTGAAACTCTCCAGGCGGATCGCCGGGCTGGCCGACAGCTGCCGGCCTACTTGGCGGGAGAGGGCCGTGTGGTCCTGATCCAGCCAGGCCACCGGCAAGTCCGCCGGGGTTCGCTGGGCAAAGATACTGTATAGCGCCCCCACCACCAGCAGGGGCGCCAGCAGCAGGATAAAGGCCTGCCAGGGATCTTGCCTGGCCCAGCGCAGCAGACTCACTGCCCCGCCTCAAACAACACCGTCATCCCGGCGCGCAGATCCGGGATCGGCGCCACCGGACGCAATTCCACCTCAAAGGTGCGCAGATCGTACTGCTGACCGGACTCGGTGGCCCGCCAGGTGGCAAAGTCGCCCTGTACCGCCCGATAGGCCACGGTAAAGGCATGGTGCGCATCCAATGCCGGGATATAGAGCTCGAGCTGGGTGCCTTCGGCGAAGTCAGCGAGGCGATCCTCACGGATCTGAAACAGGGCCCAGGCATCGGCCATATCGGTCAGGGTCATCACAGGGAACCCCTGGGGCACCAGCTCACCCTGGTGCAGCAACACCTGGCTGATCTCGCCGGCACGGGGGGCTCGGATCTGCATATCATCCAATACCGCCCGTACCTCGGCCAACTGGGCCTGGGCCGCATCCGCCTGGCCACGGGCCGCCTGCCGGGTCTCGCTGCGTGCCCCCTCATCGGCCATGCGATAAAGCGCCTCGGCGGCACTGGCCTGATGCTTGGCCGCCTGCCACTGGGTATAGGCCTCGTCCCGCTTCTGCCGAGCCATGACGCCCTCGTCAAACAGGGCCTGGATCCGCTCATAAGTGGCCTTGGCCAAAGCATCGCCCGCCAGGGCGCGCTGCCAATCCTCAAAGGCTGCCTGGATCTGCTGCTTACGGGCACCGCTGTCCGCCTCCTGACGCAGGGCGTCGGCGGCGCTGGCGCCGGCCTGGGCCTGACGGAAACGGGCTTCAAGCTCGGGGCTGTCGAGTCGATAGAGCTCATCTCCGGCCTCGACCCTGTCTCCCCGCCGAACATTGAGCGTCACCAACCGACCCGCCGCCTTGGAGGAGATCTGATACTGACGCGCCTCGATCTGCCCCTGCAGCCACACAGGCTGGGGCTGATAGGCTCGCTGCATGGTCCACAAGGCCAGACCAGCCAGGAGGAGGACGGCCAGGGCCGCGATGACTGAGCGTTTGTTCATTGTGCTGTTTCCGTATGGCTGATCTGCTGAATAAAGGTGTCCATCTGACCGCTCAGGCTCATCACCTGGGCCAGGGCCTTGAGATAGTGGTAGCGGGCCTGTGCCTGCCCCAGCTGGGCGGCAAGCAGGCTCTGATCGGCATCGATCAGCTCCACCGAGGTTGCCAGTCCCTGACGAAAAGCCTGCTGGCGCAGACGCCGGTTCTCCTCGGCCAGCTCAATGCTGCTGCGGTACGCCTCGAATTCAAACGCCGCCTGCTCCGCCGCCTGGTGCTGAGACTCCAGCAGCAGGCGCAGATCCTGCTCGGCCTGCGCCCGGCGGTAACGCACCTCCAGCTCGGCACTGCGCGCCGCCTTCAGCCGGCCACTGCGGCCATCATTGCTCAGGAGGGGCATGGAGAAACGCACCCCGACGAACCACTCCGGCTCCAACTCCGACAGCAGGCTGTCATCCTCGGCCAGGGTGTAGCTGCCAAACAACCCCACCTCGGGCTTATAGCGTCCCTTCTCGGCGGCGATTGCCCCTTTGGCCTGACGCTGTTTGGCATCAAACAGCCTGAGGGCCGGATGGTCCTGTAACAGGGTCCGTTGCAACCCAGGCAGGGCCGGTACCGGCAAGCTCTGGGTGTCAAACGGTTGGGGCTGCTCCCCTTGAGATGCAAGCAGGCTGGCCAGTGCCCGCTCGGCAATGTGCCGCTGGCTGTCGGCGCTACGGGCCTCTACTTTGGCCCGATCCAGCGCCACCTGGGCATTAAGCCGTTCAACCCGGGCGATCTGGCCCTGCTCCTCCAGCAAACGGGCATGGCGGAAATGGGTCTCCCGGGCCGCGATCTGCCCTTGGCGTAATTGGGCATTCTGCCCGGCCAGCAGGGCGCCATAGTAACGCTCCACCAGCAGGTTGAACTGCTCACGACGACGGATCTCAAGCTGATGATGTTGGGCCTCCAGCTCAGCCTGCTTCACCGCCTTGGCCGCCTCGATCCGCCCACCGGCGTAGACCGGCCAGCTGCCGCGCAACGAGGTGCGGTAGATCCCGCGTTCGGTCAGGTTGATGGCAGGCAGCAGGCCCGGCGGGATCAAGCCCGGTGCCAGGCCATGGGGATCCAGCGCCAGCGGCTTTTCCATCTGCAGGTAGGTGGCCCCCAGGGACAGACTCGGCCCGCCCAGGGCCCCGGCGGCCTCCCGCTCCCCCTGTGCCCGGGCGCTAACCTGCCGCTGGGCCTGGAGCGTCGCCCCCCGACTGTCCAGCTGTTGCCAGGCCTCAGCCAGGGAGAGGGAGGTCGCACTGGCTCCCCCGACACACAGCAGCCAGGCCGTCACGCCCAGCGCAAGGGGGCGCAAGGCAGGTTTCCAAGATCTCATCACAGTCCCTCGTCGGCAGCGCCGAGTCAATATCAGAGCCCAAATTAGAGCTATTACTCTAATATGCTAACAGGTCATCCCTTCACAAGATAGTGGTGGGCGGGATAAGGCTTATTAACATCAATCAAGATCCCGTCATACAATCTCAGCAGCTCAAGAAGCTTTTGTCAGATGGATCACAGCGTTCCCGGCCATTTCATCGCCCGCCAACGCCAACCTTTAGAATGTGCTCCCCGTTTGACTGAGCCACCGAAGACCATGAACAAGCCCCTTGCAATCGCCGCCCTGCTCCTCCCGCTGTTGAGCGGCTGTGCTACCCTCTCCCTGGAAGAATGCCAGAACGCCAACTGGCGCCTGATCGGCTTTGAAGATGGCCTCAATGGTCGCGCTCTGACCCGCCTGGGGGATCACCGAAGCGCCTGCGCCAAACACGGGATCACGCCGGATCCGGATCGCTACCGCCAGGGGTATGATGAAGGGGTGAAGGAGTACTGCGTGCCCGCCAAGGGATTTGAGCTGGGCAGCAGCGGTGGCCGGATCCGGGTCCAGTGCCCCACCGAGCTGCACGAAGCCTTCAACTCAGCCTACCAGCAGGGCAAGAGGATCTATGATCTCAATGCCGAGATATATCGTCTCGACCGCGTGATCCGTCAGCACAAGGAGACGATCGACGATCTGGAGAGCCGGATCACCCGCAAGGAGGCCCGATTGATCAGCGATCAGATCAGCGCCCCGCAGCGCCTATTGCTGTTGCGGGAGATCAAGGAGCATCAGGAGGAGATCGGGGGTATCAAGCTCAAGCGAACGGCGGCCATCGCCCAGCGGGCGATCAAGCAAAATGAACTGAACAAGGCCAACCGAGCCGTGAGTTGAGTTTCAGCTTTGGATCTCGCCTGAGCAGCACACACCCAGCTGCGAAACGAACAACGCCCCGGCACATGATGTACCGGGGCGTTTGGTTTCAGAGGCCTTAAGGGGGGTGACTACTGGGTACCACCCACGGTCAGACGGTCCAGCTTCAGGGTCGGCTGGCCCACGCCCACCGGCACACTCTGGCCATCCTTGCCGCAGACCCCCACGCCCTGATCCAGGGCCAGATCATTGCCCACCATAGACACGGTCCGCATCGCTTCCGGACCGTTGCCGATCAGGGTCGCGCCCTTGATTGGCGTGGTCAGCTTACCGTTTTCGATCAGGTAGGCCTCGGACGCGGAGAAGACGAACTTACCCGAGGTGATGTCCACCTGGCCACCGCCAAAGTTGGGGGCGTAGATCCCCTTCTCCACCGAGGCGATGATCGCCTCGGACGAATGTTCGCCCGCCAGCATGTAGGTATTGGTCATGCGAGGCATCGGCAGATGAGCATAGGATTCACGACGGCCGTTGCCGGTCGGCGCCACACCCATCAGCCGAGCGTTGAGCTTATCCTGCATGTAGCCCTTAAGGATCCCGTTCTCGATCAGCACATTGTGCTGACTCGGCGTGCCTTCATCATCGATGGTCAGGCTACCACGACGGTCGCTCAGGGTGCCGTCATCGACGATGGTGCAGTGCTCCGACGCCACCTTCTCGCCGATGCGACCAGAAAAGAGGCTCGAGCCTTTCCGGTTGAAATCCCCTTCCAGGCCATGCCCCACGGCCTCATGCAGCAATACACCGGGCCAGCCTGGGCCCAGCACCACGGGCATCTCACCGGCCGGCGCGTCCTGGGCTTCCAGGTTCACCTGGCCCTGGCGTACCGCCTCACGGCACAGCGCAAACACCTTAAGCTTACCGTCACTGCCGAGCTCCAGCAGAGAGTCGTAGCCATGACGACCGCCCATGCCACTGGCTCCCCGCTCCCGGCGTTCGCCTTCGGTCATGATCACCGAACAATTGAGGCGTACCAGGGGACGCACATCGGCGGCCAGGGTGCCATCGGAGGCGGCGATCAGCACCTCTTCGTAGACGCCGGACAGGCTGACCACCACCTGAGTCACCCGCTCGTCCAGCTCCCGGGCATAAGCGTCCATCTCTCGAAGCAGGGAGAGTTTGGCCTCGACACCCAGGGCGCTGATGGGATCGATACCGGCATAGCGGATCGGCGCAGTGCGGCGTGCCAACGCCCGTACCTTGCCGTTTCCACCGACCGCCGCGATCCCGCGCGCGGCTTCAGAAGATTGCTTCAACGCCAGAGGGCTGATCTCATCGGCATAGGCAAAACCGGTTTTCTCGCCATCGACGGCACGCACGCCCAGGCCCTGCTCGATATTGAAGCTGCCCTCTTTGACGATGCCATCTTCCAGTACCCAGCTCTCGTGACGACTGGCCTGCAGATAGATATCGGCATAATCCAGCTTGTGCTGATGTAGCCCTGACAGGGCGCGCTCCAGTGCCTCGGGGCCCAGCTGTGCGGGTTCCAACAACGAAGCGGAAACGGTCTCAAAACTCATATGACCTCTGTCTTATTCGGTTTGACCCCCGCCCAGGGGGCGACGGTGTTGCAGGACCGGCATCCGAGTCCGGACCTGAGTGATCAATTCTGGCTTCAGCTTAACACTGATCCGCCCTTCGCCCTGCGCCTGTTGTGCGACGATCTCACCCCAGGGATCCACCACCATACTGTGGCCCCAGGTTCGACGGCCATCATCATGGCTGCCCCACTGGTTGGCGGCCAGCAGATAACACTGGGTTTCGATGGCGCGGGCGCGCACCAGCACCTCCCAATGGGCCCGGCCCGTGTTATGGGTGAAGGCACTGGGCAGGGCGATGATCTCGGCCCCTTGAGCCACCAGGGCCTGAAACAGGGCGGGGAAACGCAGATCGTAACACACCGCCAATCCCAGCCGGCCAAAGGGGGTGTCCACCACGGTCAGCCTCTGGCCCGGATGGGTATGTCGGCTTTCCTGGTAGGTTTTGCCATCCCCCACCTCGGCATCAAACAGGTGGATCTTATCGTAACGACCCAGCACCTGCCCATCGGGACCAAACAGCAGGGAGGCGGCATAGGCGCGACCGTCCTTCGCTTCAATGGGCAGGGTACCGGCCACCAGGTAGAGCTCAAACTCCCGGGCCAGGTTGGCCAGCGCCTGCTGGTTCGGCCCACCCACAGGTTCGGCCTGTTCGCACCAGGGCCCACCGGCCATCTGCAGGCAGGCTTCCGGCAGGACCACCAGGCGCGGCCTGGGCTCAGCCAGGAGTGGCTGGAGTTGACGCCGGATCTCGGCCAGGTTCGGGCCTGGCTGGCTGTGGCTGTTCAGTTGCAGCAGGTGGCAATGCATCAACGTCTTCTCCCTGGATCTCCGTTTCATGGGTCGCCGTCTCCCCGGCCTCCAGTCCCAAAGCCGATTGGTCAGGTGGACCCGCCTCCGAGATTCCCTGGCCCTGAAAGCCCTGGGACTCCAGGGCCTCTATCAAGGCCTCCTGGATCTGCTCGGCCCGGGCCTCCACCTCCTCTTCACCCAGATCGGTGGAGGTGGCCTCTTCGGGAATGCGGATCTCCTGGCTGGTGCGTCCAATCTCCACCATCTTAGGCTCATCCAGCGTGCCAGTCAGGTGGTACCTGAGCTGGGTAACCACCTCGATCACGGGTTCGAGGATCTTGGATACGGCGAAGGCCCCGAGGCCTACGGTCCAGGCCCCCGTACTTAGGAAGACGACGGCGGGGACACTGGAGGTAAGAGCCGGGCTGAAGCTGATCCGGTAGTCCAGCATGCGGGTGTTCAGATCGGTCCAACCGTTCACCTTGAGTGTCCCCGCCGTGGCATCCATCACGCTGTCCTCGGTGCGAAGGATGCCATCCTCAAACTGCACCGAGCCACTGAAACGACTGAAACTCATGCCGCTGGAAAACACATCGGAGAAATCCAGAGAGAGCCTGCGCACCAGGGATTCCAGGCTAAAGAGGGTCAGCAGCCGAGCTCCCCGATCGGACACATCAGTCAATTGGCCATTATTCAGGCTGTAGTCCAGCTCCCCATCAAGATTGGCCAGGGCAAACTCCCAGGGCGCCCCATCCCACGCCAGACGGTACTCAGCAGAGAGCTCGGCGTCATCGATCCCTGGTCCCATGTTGATCAGCTTCGCCAACTCCCCCACATTGGGGCTGCTCAGGCTGCCGTGAAGCTCAGTTCGAGTCAGGCTGTCCTGAGGTCGCCACACGCCACTGCCCTGCAACCTGTGCTTGCCCTGAACCACCTCGACCCGATCGATGCGGTACATGGAACCATCCCGGTAAGCCAGCAGTCGGGCCTCTCCGAGCGTGAGCTCATTGACCATCAGGGTCCCGACGGTCACATCCATGGCGGGCAGATAATCCAGCCACTCGGGGGGGGCAACGCTGTGGATAGCGCTCTGTTGGTCATCCTCATCACTAAGCAGCAACTGCATCAGCTCGGCATTGATCTGCACGCCCAACTGGTCTACCCCCTGTCCAACCAGGGCCTGACCACGAAATCGCTCGGCTTCCAGCTGCAACCCCCAACCATCCCGGTTTGGGCTGGCCAGCAACCGGCCTGCGCCAAAAGACTGAGCCAGCAGTTGCAGATCCACCGCATCAATCTGCAGCTTATCGATGGCCGGCAGCAGGGGGCGACGCCCGCTGTCAGGGCGAGAGGGTGCCTCGGCAAAGGCGGTGATCAGGGGCTGATAGTCCGCCAGCTCGATCTCCCCGGTTGCCATGGTGATCAGGCCGCTGTCCAGCTCCGGCAGCGAAGCTCGCGCCTGATCCAGCGCCAGGTGGAAACGATCGAAACCGACCCCCTGTTCGTAGCTCATCTCCCCGATAAACTGCAGAGAGTCCGCCAGTTGGAGGTACACCTCGCTGCCCTCCGCATCCCCACTGAGTGCCAGCTGAACTGGCCGGGGTTGCTCAACCACCTTGCCCAGCACACCCGGCAATTCCACCGCCAGCCCCACCAGATCAGAATTGATCTCGGCGCTGTAGTCGAAGGCATCGTCACCGATCCGCAGGGCCACGCGGCCCTCCAGGGCCGCGCCGCCGATCAGGAAGGGATCCAGCGGTGTGCTAAGCAGCTCCGGCAACCGGCTGGTCTGCCAGCGGCTGGCCAGGTCAATATTGACACCATAGTGATCATCCATCTGCTCGGTGCTCAGGGCCAGCTCCGTCGGCTGGTTATACACTCTCGCCTGCAAGCCGCGCCCAGTGACTGCAGCATTGTGGAAACGCACCTCTCCCTTGACCTGTTCCAGCATCAGATCCAGCGGCGCCAGGTAAACCGGAGTATCCCAGAGCATCAAGCGCCCCTTCACAGCATCCGGCAAATGCGTCACCTCGGAGCCCAGGAAAAACTTCATGTCCAGCGCCAGGGGTACCGGTTCCTGCAGTTGAACCGACTCAAGAGTGGTGCCGATCGGTCCCTCCAGGAAGGTGCCGGCCAGCACAGCATTGGCTTTCTCCGCATCGGCCAGCAGGCTGCCCTCGATCTCCAGGGTGGCGGTGCGATCCAGCGCCGGGATCCCCACCCGTACGCCGCCGATGGCGACGCCAGCAAGCTTGGCCGAATTGGCCCGGATCTCCATGCTGGCATTATCAAACAGGGCACTGACATCCCCCTGGGTCACCGCAGGCCAGTCATCGAGGAAATCGAAAACCAGCTCCTGCAGATCAAAGCCCGCCTGGAAACGCCCATTGCCATCGGCGTAGGGATAGTTGTCCAGGGCACCATGCCACAGCAACTTGGCATTATCGCTATGCCCACCCTGTAGCGCCTGGGCCAGGTAGTCCGACAACTCCTCTCCCATCGCCTTTCGAGGGAAGTAACGGCCGGCATTGCCCGCCTGGTGGATCTGAAGATCGCCAAAGAGTTGCAGCTGAGGCGCTCGCCCGCCAGGTAACGCCAGGGCAGCCTGTAACTGGCCGGACAGATCCTCATTGGACAGCGTCAGTTCTGGCAGAAGCAACAAGCGCTCGGACAACCAGTATTCGCCGGACAAAGCCAGGGCATTCAACGCCAACGGCTCGGAAAATTGACCGGGCCAATCGAGCAGCAGCGGCGCCTCGTCCAGGATCAGGTTAAGCCGTTCACCCTGCCAGTCCAGTCGGCCACTGAGGCTATCAACACCCGGCAGGGGCCCGGCACTGTGCCAGCTCAGATCGCGAAACGGCAGGGAGAGTCGCAGCTGCTCGCCACTACCCTGGACCTTTAGCGGTCCGAGGAAGCCACTTGCATGCGTATCCGCCATCTCTGTCAGGGTAACCGGGGCCAATCCAGGCACAGCTCCCAGCAAAGGCTGCAGCCCCCAGAGGGGCACGGTGTCCAACCATAGCTGCCATTGGCCGCCGTGATGGCGCACCGCAAGTTCCCGAGTCTCCCAGGGACGACCATTACTGTGTAGCTCCAGCTCATGGGCGAGCAGCTCTCCCCCCTGTTCCGTTGGGTGCCACTGGAAGCGGCCTCGGGTCAGATCGATCCGATGCGCCTGCTCGGCTTCCCAGCTAAAGCTGCTGCCATCGAGCTGGATCTGAAGCAGTTCCAGGCTGCCGAGTCGCAGATCGGCCCAGGCCTCCAGATCGAGCACCCCCTGATAGTGCAGACGACTGCCTTCCAGGCGTCGGGTCAGCCAGTCCCCCAGATCCAGCCGCTCGGCATTGACATAGGCGTGCCCGGAGAGGCCCCCGGGATTGGCACTGGACAGGGAGACCGCCAGGGTCAGCTGCTCATCATCCCGCATTGCTTCATCCAGGTAGATCAGGCCTTCACCCAGGTGACGCTCGCCCAGGTTGCGCCAGTTCAGCTGGGCCAGGTGGATGGGGGCAAAGGCGTGCTGATCGATGCTGAGGTGGGCAGTCAGCTGCTCAATTTCCAGCGCCCCGATCTGCTGCAGAAACAGGTCCTGCAGGGGGGTGAGATCCCGCTTGGGACCTCGCTCAGCGGTATTCAACGCCAATGTGAGGTCGACCCCCTGGAGCCGGATCCGATCGAGTTGGGGGCTGAGTCGGACCACACTGGCCCAGAAATCCAGTTGCAGTTCGAGGTATTCGATGGTGAAACCGATGTTGAGATCGTCCTGAGGCGGCAGTGTCAGCCCCTCAAGGATCAGGTGGGGGCCACCACTGTGCCAACCAGCACCCAGGGCCTCCAGTTCCAATTCGATACCCAGTTGCCGCTCGGCATAGGCAACCATCTCGCCGCGTAAGCCTTCAAGCTTGGGCAGCATGCCCCTTGCCAGGCTCATGGCCAGTGCCAGGATCGCCAGCGAGGCCGCGATGCTGTACCAGCACCAGCAGCCTATGCGACGACACAGCGGCAGTAGCTTCACATCATCACCACATCAAACTTATCTTGGGCATACATGGGCTCGGGTTTGATCTTGACCCGCTTGCCTAGGAAAACCTCCAGCTCCGCCAGGCTATGGGCTTCGTCTCCCTCAAGCAGGGTTTGAACCGCCGGAGCGACGTAGGCGACGAACTCGTCGACGTCATAGGCCCGATCCACCCTGATGATCTCCCGGTACAGCTCGTAGCACACGGTTTCTGGCGTTTTCAGCTGACCCGTTCCACGACAGGAGGGACATTCGCCACACAGCACATGCTCCAGGCTTTCCCGGGTACGTTTGCGCGTCATCTCCACCAGTCCCAACTGGGACAGGCCGCTGATACTGGTTTTCACCCGGTCCTGACCCAGGGCCAGCTCCAGTGAGTGCAACACCCGCTGCTTGTGCTCTTCGGACACCATATCGATGAAATCGATGATGATGATCCCCCCCAAGTTACGCAGGCGTAGCTGACGGGCAATGGCCTGGGTGGCCTCCTGGTTGGTGTTGAAGATGGTCTCTTCCAGGTTGCGGTGACCGACGAAGGCGCCGGTATTGATGTCGATGGTGGTCATCGCCTCGGTCTGATCGATGATCAGGTAACCGCCGGACTTGAGTTCCACCTTGCGCTGTAGCGCCCGCTGGATCTCGTTCTCCACATCGAACAGATCGAAGATGGGAACATTGCCTCGGTACAGCTCCACCACGGGCGAAACCTCGGGCATAAATTCAGAAACAAATTCCTTGAGCGACTCGTACACCATCTGGGAGTCGGTCTGCACCTTGTCCAGGGTGCGAGCCGCCATATCGCGAACGATACGCAGCGGCAGGGAGGGCTCATCATAGAGACGCTGCACGGTTTTACCGGGACGGCGTCGGCGCTCCATCACCTTCTTCCACACTCGACGCAAGAAGGCGGCATCGTGGGCCAGTTCCTCTTCCGAGGCATTCTCTGCGGCGGTGCGGATGATAAAGCCGCCATCGGCATCGACAAACTGGCTGACAATGTTCTTGAGACGATCCCGCTCGCTGGGATCTTCCACCCGTTGGGAGACGCCCACATGAGCCGAACCCGGCATAAACACCAGGTAACGGGATGGCAGGGTGATGTCCGTGGTCAATCGGGCACCCTTGGTCCCCAGGGGGTCTTTGACCACCTGAACCATGATGTCCTGGCCCTGGCGAACCAGGGACGCGATGTCTTCACTGCGGAATTGCTTGGCTTCGGCGTCATCCACACACTCGGTATGTGGCACGATATCGGAGGCGTGAAGGAACGCCGCTCGCTCATGGCCGATATCCACAAAGGCGGCCTGCATTCCAGGCAATACCCGGGTCACCTTTCCCCGGTAGATGTTACCGACGATGCCACGACGGGTGGCGCGCTCGATCTGCACCTCCTGCAGCATCCCGTGCTCCACCAGGGCCACCCGGATCTCCGTGGGTGAGGTGTTGATCAGCAGTTCCACGCTGACCCCTTGAGGGTTGGAAGGTCGTCCGGCCTGAGGCATCTATTCTTGCTCCGCAATCATTCGTTCAATCAATTCCCGGGTCTCTACCAGAGGCAGGCCGACGACGCCAGAATAACTGCCATCAATGGCCCGGACAAAATTGCCACCCAATCCCTGGATCCCGTAAGCACCGGCCTTATCCGCAGGCTCCCCGGTATCCCAATAGGCGGCGATCTGCGCCTCGGTCATTGGACAGAAGATCACCTGGGTACTCACCAGGCTATGGCGGATCTCCGAAGCCCCAGCCAGGGCCACGGCCGTCAGCACCCGATGGGCACGACCAGAGAGGCGACGCAACATCGCCAGGCCATCTTCCCTGTCCTTGGGCTTACCCAGCACCTCACCATCTTGCACCACTATGGTATCCGACCCCAGCACCAGGGCGGATTTTTTCGCTAAGTTGCGACCAGCCAAGGCTTTTTCTTTAGCAAGCCGCACCACGAACTGCGCCGGCATTTCGCCGGCGCACAAGGTTTCATCAATATCCGGAGTCACCACATCAAAGCGGTAACCCAGTTGGGCCAGCAGCGCCTGGCGTCGAGGCGACGACGAGGCTAAACAGAGTTGAGTCATGATCAGCGAACCTTGTAACGACGGCGGACCCGACCCAGCAACCAGAAAACCCAGGGCCACAGCAGGGGGGTGATCAGCGCCGGTTGCAGATAGGTCCAATCCACCCGAACCGCCGGGTTGTTAAGATATTCGGCCCAGAACACCACAAGGTGCAGCAGAGTGGAGAGGAACCCCACCACCAACAGCTGCTGGAACAGGGCAAAATGGCGCAGCTTCTGATATTGCAATGCCACCAGGTAGGCGACGATGGAGAAGGCCAAGCCGCGAACGCCCAGAGTCCCTCCCACCAGGATGTCCAGAAGGACCCCCAACAGACAGGCCGAAAGAATATTAAATCGATGGGGCAGGCTCAGCACCCAGTACACCACCAACAGCAGTACCCAGTCTGGCCGCCAAGCCTGCAGCAGTTGCGGCAGGGGCATCACCTGCAACAGGGTTGCGATCAGCAGGCTCAACCAGATAATACGACGACCGGAGGCGCGCTCGACGATCATAGCGTCTCCTCGTTATTCCACAGAAGCAGCAGATAGCGGATCCGATCCAGATCGGCGGTCGGCTCCGCCTTGATCAGGGCAAAGGTTTGTCCCTCGTCCCGCTCGACACTGGTGATCCGGGCAACCGGATAGCCTTCCGGAAAGCGTCCGCCCAATCCGGACGTATTCAGCAGATCCCCGACCTGTACATCAATGTTCATCGCCAGGTGGGGCACTTCCAACTCACTGCTGTGACCGCTGCCATGGGCAACGGCACGAACATCATTGCGAGCAACCCGGACGGGCACCGCGTGGGTCAGATCCGAGATCAACAACACCCGGGCATTGGTTTGGCTCACTTCCACCACCTGACCGACCACACCATTGTTGTCCAACACGGGTTGCCCCATGTAGACACCATGCAGTGCGCCCTTGTCGATCAACACCAGGTGCTTGAAGGGGTCCTGATCCACCGCCATCACCTCCGCCACCATGCGGCGGGAATCGGCGCTGGCCGGGGCCCCCAACAGGGTGCGCAGGCGCTGGTTTTCCTGCTCCAGATGCTCCATCCGCTGCAGGCGTTCGCTGATCAGCAGTTGCTCCTGCTGCAGTTGCTGGTTGCGGTTGAGCAGTTGAGTGCGGGTCGCCAGATTATCTGTGGCCGAATCGATCATCATGGACGGCAACGCCGCCAGATACTGGATCGGGCTCACCAAGGTCGCCAGGGCGGCTCGCACTGGCGTCAACTGGTTGTTGAAAATGATGAGGCCAAGAGAAAACAGTACCGCCATGGCTAGGCGGTACTGTGGTGAGAGTCCCCGAAGAAAGAAGGGCTTCATTGCCTGTTCGGATCCCGTTATTCGTCGGAGAAGAGATCACCGCCGTGCATGTCGATCATTTCCAGTGCCTTGCCGCCACCACGGGCCACACAGGTCAGCGGATCGTCAGCAACCACAACCGGAATGCCGGTCTCTTCCTGCAGCAGGCGATCCAGATCTTTCACCAGGGCACCACCACCGGTCAGCACCATGCCACGCTCGGAGATGTCGGAAGCCAGTTCCGGCGGCGACTGCTCCAGGGCCGTCATCACGGCGGACACGATGCCGGACAGTGGCTCCTGCAGCGCCTCCAGGATCTCGTTGGAGTTCAGGGTGAAGCTGCGCGGCACACCTTCTGCCAGGTTACGACCACGCACTTCAATTTCGCGCACTTCATCACCCGGATAGGCGGAGCCGATCTCATGCTTGATGCGCTCGGCCGTGGCATCGCCGATCAAGGAGCCATAGTTACGACGAACATAGTTGACGATGGCCTCGTCAAACTTGTCACCACCGACGCGAACGGAGGAGGAGTACACCACACCGTTCAGGGAGATGATGGCCACCTCTGTGGTACCACCACCGATATCCACCACCATGGAGCCGGTGGCTTCGGACACCGGCAGGCCGGCACCGATGGCGGCCGCCATCGGCTCATCGATCAGGTAAACCTCGCGGGCACCCGCACCCATGGCGGATTCGCGAATGGCACGACGCTCCACCTGAGTAGAGCCGCAAGGGACGCACACCAGCACGCGCGGGCTGGGGCGGAACACACCGTTGTTGTGCACAGACTTGATAAAGTGCTGCAGCATCTTCTCGGTGACGTAAAAATCGGCGATCACGCCGTCCTTCATGGGACGGATCGCAGTGATATTACCCGGAGTACGACCGAGCATCTGCTTGGCGTCGTGACCGACGGCCGCAACACTCTTAGGGCCGGAGGCACGCTCCTGACGGATCGCAACCACTGAGGGTTCATTCAAGACGATCCCCTGCTCTTTTACATAAATCAGGGTGTTAGCAGTACCCAAATCGATTGATAGGTCGTTAGAAAACAGACCACGAACTTTTTTAAACATGTACCAGACCCGTAAGTAGAAACTGAGGGAGAGGGGAAATTGAGCACACTTTACCAACCGGTCCGGGGTGGCACAAGCCGCATCTGCGCTCGGTTTGCGGCCCGTCATATAACGCACTCAGCGGCCAAGCCGGTGAAAAGTGCGTAAGTGGTTACTGTGCTTCGATCTCCCTTCGATAGATCACCTTGTCATGACCACGATAGCGACCAAAACTGGCTTGAGCTTTGGGGTTACATAAAGGATCTGTGCCGGTGCAGTCACTTCTGCCCCAATACCATTGCAGCCAGTGGGGGAAACCCAGCAGATATTCCAGCTGGGCCGGTGGATCCGTGACAAACCGATGGGCGGCATTCACCGTCAAACTGCCAAGGCCCTGACTCAAAGTGCCACTGCCGCTGAGACTGACCGACGCGTCGGTACTGAGCACTTCATCAGCATCAAAGCCGGTACAACTGTCCAGCGCATTGGCTCGAAAATAGCCGGCTTCGAAATGCTGGGCCAGCAGCGGCAGGGTCAGATCCTGGTTTTCCGCTCCAAACACATTGGACAAGATCAGGCGGCCGTAGCGCAGCTCGGTACCACCGACCCCGCCGATCTCATAGTCCAAGCAGTTCACGTCGTCCCAGGCGGTGCGATAGCAGATCCCATCGTCGTCCTCCAGGCCGTCGGCCTCGAAGGTGATCGACAGATCGGCGGCAAACGGTTCCGGGCCCAGGTCCAACAGGGTGGCGTCCCTTTGGTAGGCCAGTTCGACCCCGATCAGGGACAACTGGCGCCGTGCCGCATCCGGACTCACCGACCCCGATGTCGTCTCATCGATCCCGTTGGGATCCGGCTGCAGGCCCAGATCGGCATAATCACGGGGCAGGGTTGGGTTAGTGAAACGCCAGAACCCATCCCGGTAGTTCGCCGTCGCTTCCCCCTCGCGGTTTCGACCGGACAGGGTCAGCACCGGCTCCCTGAAAAAGCCCATGGGCTGAGCCAGATAGGTAAAGCCACCACAGAAGGGATCCAGCACCGGATCATTGTCCGACACCGCCAGGTAGGCGGGGGTAAAGCGCCCAATGGGCTCACTGGAGTGGTAAGAGGCCGGGATAGTGCGGCCATGGTATTCCACGTCCCCATCCAGTCCCCACTCGAACACCCCCACCTCACCGATGCGGGCAGAGACGGTCGCCTCGCCGTGATCCGCCGCGACAAAGGGCAGGCTCACCTTGCCATCGATGCTGGTCGTCGCCACCGCCCCGCCACTGGGGGCCACTACCTTAGGTGCCAGCGCCAGATCTGTGGTGGAGATAAAGTTCTGTGCCACCGGGTTGTCGGAGAAGTCGCTGTCATTGGCCTGCTGGTAACAGGCCGCCGTGACGGAGAGGTCGAACGGCTCCCCCGCCTTGGCAAACACGGGGCAGGAGGCATCGGCCGCAGAGCAGGCATCAGCCGAGGTGATATGAAAGCCCGCCGGGGCAAACACCAGATCCGTGCTGCCGCTGAGGGTGATCGTCTCCCCCGCCTCATCCCGCTGGTAACGGGCCGACAGGGTATGGGTGCCCACATCACTGTAGCGATAGGGCAGGCTCGCTTCTCCCTGGGCATCAAAGGTGAGGTTTCGCGTATCATCCGTATTAAAAGCTAGTGTCGTGCCCCCAAGGGTAAAGCTTGAACTGTCTACGGGATCGGCCGGGATCTGGGGCGCCAAGGTAAAGATCACCGTTTGGGGGCCCACCACATCAGCCAGGCAGATCCGAGGATCCGTATCACTGGTGTGGATCGCCGAGACCGTCAGAGTTTCATCGTGACAGCCTAAGGGCTGACCCGGCTCCAGCAGCAACATGCTGTCCACGACGTTAATGTCACACGCCTGCCCCGGCGCCTGTGAGCCCACCACACAATCCCAGGTGCTGCTGCCCGGTGGCAACAAGGAAACCGGCTGAGGGCCCAGGCTGCCGGACCAGAGTTTCAGGGTAAGGGTATCGTTGAACGTAACGAGGCCACCGGGGATGGCCGTGCCATCTTCATGGGTCCAGCCCGCGCTCGGACTCAGGATCACCGTGGTATCCGTCGTCAGAGGCTGGGTGCAGTTCGTATCCTGGCAGGCCTTCAGGGTCACCTCGGTGCCACGACAGGTGATCCCTTCACCGCTGTGGATCAAGCGATAGTGATTCGTGGTCACCCCGGCCGGACCGATAGCCAGATAGCCAACCTTTTCATCAAAGTGATTACGATTTGGGGATGCCGCCTGATCTTCGTCAACCACCACGGAGAAGGTCTCGGCCTCCAGCCGGCAGGTACGTGCCCATCCCCCATCGTCACCCCGACGCTCCTGCTTGTTGTGATACAGCAGCGGAGCCTCCCCGAAGGACTCGTTAAACGTATTCAGATGGGCACACTGTCCATCCGGCGAGCGATCCCCCCGACGGGTATTGTTCGACCCGAATCCGGACTCAACCACCCAGCTTTGGCCATCATGCAGGACGGTGCCACTGCCAGACACCGCCAGCCAGCCGACGGTCTCTCTTTCGGTCACTGTGATCGCGATCTGGCTGGCCTCCAGCGTCACCCTGGCGCGACCTGCGTCTCTAGGGATCGCAAAGCTAGTAAGGTAGCCGCCATTATTGTCGGTCTGTCGCTGGGTCAATACGACAGGTGTCGCCGCAAAGGCCGGAGAGAAGATCACATCCTCGTACCCCTGGTTGTCGGCATCGGAGCGTTCACCCACGTGCTGTTGGGTAATGACTTTCCCCGCCGCCAGGGTGATCCTCCCCGCCCCTTCAGCATCGTTCAGCACCAGCCTCCCCGGACTCATCACCAGGTAGGGCACCTCCAACGTCGGCTTGGCGGCCACTCGATTTCTCGGTGGCTGAACAAACTCTATGGTGGCCTGGGTGGTGGTGACATCGATCACCCTTACCGTGCCCGGGCCATCCTGGGCCGCCGGTTCGGTGATCCCCGGGGTCACGATCACCACCGGCGGCTCGCTGTAGCTTTTGCTGAACGTCAGCACCGCCTCGGCCTTGGGGTTGATGTTGCCGGTATACCCTGTGGTGGACAGGGTCAGGGTGCCGAATTCCAGCACCGGGGGAAGCGGCGTATCGCCGTTGGGGCCTCCCCGGGAGGCTGAACAATCCCCCCAGTCGGCGTTGTCCTCGGAACCGTCCGGCAGGGCACAGATGTTACCGCTGTTGCCTCCGGGGATGAAAACCCCCGTATCCGCGTCGGTGATCGACCAGAACGTCTTGTTCGACGCGTTATCTTTATTGGCATAGTTGACGTAATGCACCACGACATCGTTCGCGTTGCCGCCATTTATTGCCGGTGCGGTCAGCAAGACCTCGCCATTCACGTTGTCGAGTGTCACGCTGTCAATGATCAGGAAACTGCCTGCCGCCTGTACGCCACTCCCTCCCGGTATATTGGCCAAGTTGAGAACCTGACTGGCCGCACTGTGAACGCCCTTGGCCGACCAGCTCAGCGTCCAGCCCGTTACATCAACGGCATTGGGGAAATAGAGCTCCACAT
This sequence comes from Ferrimonas sp. YIN67, assembly GCF_057219095.1. NCBI lineage: Bacteria > Pseudomonadati > Pseudomonadota > Gammaproteobacteria > Alteromonadales > Ferrimonadaceae > Ferrimonas > Ferrimonas sp. YIN67. The sequence goes on along the minus strand of NZ_JBXVVJ010000006.1, from coordinate 228,277 downwards.
AGCTGTCATCGTGGCTGATCTCATTGATCTTCGCCGCTAAACGATATGTCGGATGGGAGCCCAGCACCACGGCCGCATAAGCCCCCCCACTCAGCCAAAGCCAGCAACCCGCGAGGACCCATCGCCAATTAATCATACGCCAGCACCTCCACCACTCGACGGGCCTGGTAGGCATCCGCCCCGCAGCTGGCGTCCGCGCCGATCACGAAGCGGTGCTGGGCATCGTCATCGGCCAGGGCGGGACGATGCTCACACCGAAGCGCCACGGTGCAGCCATACAGGGCACCATCGCCCACCGATGGCAGACCACTGCCTTCGGACAGCTCGGTGGTATCCACCACACCACAGGCAACAACGGCACTCTCCGCCAACACACCGCGATTGAGTGTGCGAGCCAGGCCAAACTCCACGCCACTCTGGGCCGCCGCCCAGGCCCGGGTTCGGCTTACCTCCAGCCCCACATTGTCCGCCTCCTGGCCCAGCATCTGCAGCAGAGCCGCCCCCATCAGCAGCATCACGGTCATCACGAAGACCGCCAGGATCAGGGCCGAGCCTTGCTGGCGAGCGCGTAAAAGCGGGTTAGAGGCCCGAGGCTTAAGGTACATTTTCAAGCTGTACCTCCTGGACAAAGCGCAGATCCTGCCCATCCTCTTCGAGCCACCACTGCAGCCGCACCGTGCTGTTGCGCTGCTGAGCCGGGGCCGCCTGGGCAAAGGGGCACTGAGCATTGCCCGAGGCACCGGCATTACAGGCGACCAGATCATTGCGCAATCCTTGGGCCATCAGGGCGACGCTGCCATCGGGTGCCGTGCGCTGCAGTGCCCTCCCGGACAGGCACCACTGCACCGCCCCGTCGACCAGGTAGTAACGTCGCCCGGGAGAATAGGATTGTTGGGCCAAGGGGAAGTCCAGGCTGAACAGCGCCTCTGTGCCGTCACTGGTCACGGAGATCCCCCGTCGATGCTCGGCATAACCCGCCAGCAGCAACAGCTCCAGACCGTCACAGCCCGTGCAATCGGTGCCGGTACAGCAGGCAGGGGGATAGGCCCTAAGGGTGGAGGGATCGGTCGCCACAGGGGCCGCCAGGTAACGCTCCGAATGCAAGAACGGGGTAAAACTCAGGCAACTCTGACCGCCGCTGTTGTCGATTTCCAACGTCCCCGGCACCGCATCGCGCAGCTCCCGGCTCAGCCGCTGGGCGGCGTAGCGCACCTCGCCCAGGTTCTGCTGCCAACCCTGGCTGTTGACGTAGATCTCCGTCCCCCGAGTGATAAAGCCCGTGGTACCTATGGCCAGGATCGCCAGCAACAGGATCACCAGCACCAGCTCCACCAGGGTAAAGCCCCGCTCAGGAGCCAAAGCGCGAGCGGTGCGGGCCATCAGTAGTTGCCCCGCAACTGACGGAAAGCAAAGGTTTCGCCATCGGGGGCCGTTACCGTCACATCGATCCGCTTGCCGCCACCCAGCCAGTCGGCGGGCACGTCACAGCGGATCGCGATTGCTAGTCCAAACCCGGCATAGTCCTCGCCGGGGAACAGCTGCTGCGCCGCCCCACGGAAGCCATCGAAGCGATCCAGCAGGGTCCAGCTGGTGGGATCACTGGGATCCGCCGCACTGCGCCAGCACACGCCGGAGGGATCGGGATCCACCACCGGATCCGGGCAGCACTGCAGACTCGCCACCGGCCCCCCCCCATCCGGGGTAGCGATATCCAGCCGTCGCCCCGCCAACTCCGCCAGCACCGCCTGGCCCAACTGCCCCGCCCGGGCCCGCTGGACCCCCATGGCTGAGCGCTCGGCCAGGGGAAACAACAGGGTGATCAACATCGTCAGGGCGATGGCCAGCACCACCATGCCCACCACCAGCTCCACCAGGGTAAAACCCCACGGGCGATGTCTCGCGCCGAGTGTGGACTCAGGAGCGGAGCCATGGGATGCAGATAAGTTGGGCTTAGGGGTGGGCCTGGCCTTAAAGCCAGCGGGGACACTAGCAGGCATGGATGTAACCCTCCCCTTCGAGGCAGATCGCCGCCGAGTCTGCCCCCTGCAGCTGCAGGGTGCAGCCGCCGGCACAGGCCCCGGCAGGACGCCCCAGTGCATCCAGCGTCAGGCTGAAGCTGTCATTGCCATCAAGGGAGACGCTGACGCCCTTAAGATCATAAGGCCGCTGGAATTCCAGGTTCTCGCTGCGGCACGCCCCATCCAGCACGAACTCGCTGGGACTCACCATCAAGCTACAACCGCGCAGCGGATCCGCCAGGCGAAACTGCTGCAGCGACCGCAGCTGGCCCAGCAGGGTATCCCGGGCCAGTTGGGTCTGAAACGCCGAGGGCCCCAGCAGACGTGGGGCCGCGGTGATCGAGAGCACGGCGATCAGCAGGATCACCGTGACCAGTTCGATCAGGGTGAAGCCCCTGCGACTAGGAGCCATGGTCTCCCCTTTAAGTCAAACTAGCATCCACCGTTTACCGTGAGATAGCTTGGAGGGTTACTCGCCGTCGCTGGGGTATAGATCAAGTGACAACTGTCATCTCCACTTACTGTGGCAGCGCTAGCATAATTGGAACCTACTTGATAAATGTGCGCCGCAGCACCATTTAAGACGACTGTCCATTCAGTATCAGCCAGCTCTGCAGCAAACCGAATTGCTGCGGCGTCAAGTGGAACTGAACCATACTTAGCGGCTACCGTTCCACCTGTAACCTCCACTGGGCAATCCCCGTCAGGCGAAGTAGCTGAGCAATCTTCCCCCTCGAGCCCTTCGATTGCGGCCTTAGCATAAATAAGGCTATTCGCCCCCTGTAGCGCGCCCTTGGCCCCCTGTAATGCTGCCGCCCGCGCATCGCTCTGCAAGTTGATAAACTTGGGTGCGGCGGTCACCGCCAGAATGCCCAGGATGATGATCACCACCACCAGTTCGATCAGGGTAAAGCCTTGTTGTCTCTTCATTCTTCTCTTCCTTATCTCTCAGAACCACTACAGATAAATGCTTTAAATCAAGCTCCTAGGAGCCCTCACTCAATTGCTGAAGCTGACCACCTGGCCGCTGGCCGGGTTGTAGGTAAAGCCCTTACCATCGCTTGGCGTGGCACTGCCGGGCACCCCATTGCCATTGAGGTTCAGGGTGGAGGTCAGGTGGAAAACGCAGAGATCCACGTTGGCCACCGTGCTGCCATCGGGCGCGGTCACGCTGCCACCTGTACCATCTTCGACGCCGACGGCGTAACGGGCCTCACGGGCATCGGCGTTAGCCAGTGCCGAGGTGGGTGGGCTCTGCAGGATGGCGTTAAAGGCCTCCCGGCAGGCAACCCGGCTCATGGCATTGGCGGCCGCCCCCCCCGAGGGGTAACCAAACTGGTTTACTGCCAGGGGCACTCCGTCCAGGGTCGTGGTCCCAGCCGGACGCCCTTCCACTTCCCAGTTGGCCCGGACGATCCCCACCGCCGAGGCAAAGCCGCCGCCAACGCCCTCCGACGCCGCCCGCTCCGCCTCATCGGTCACATCGAGGAATCGGGGCAGGGCCACCGCGGCAAGCAGTCCCAGGATCACGATCACGATCACCAGCTCGACAAAGGTAAAACCACTCTGTTTTGCTCTCATCCGCTCCTCTCCATGGTCATCAAAACCGTACTGACATTCATTCATTTCGCCATCCCCCTCACAAGGGAGATTAAGTTACTGATACGTTCGCACAAAGTTGCACGGTGCACCAGCCCAGGAGACAAAATGTTGTCACCGTCAGAAGGGTGACAACAAAACACTGCCGGTTGCCGGTACGTACACCAGCCTCGCCCCGCCCTGCAGGCGAAACACGCAGTCACCGTCGTCCATTACCGAGGACACCAGCCAGCTTTGGGCGGGCGTCCCCATAAGGCTTCGCCACAATTGCGTACACCCCGCTATGGACTGGGGCTGGGGCTGGGGCCAACCCCGTTCCAGCCGAAGCCGCTCCCGGGTGCCATCCGGCGACATCCAGTCCAACGCCTGCCCGTCGGCGGGCGGCGTCTGCAACAACCACCAACCTCGAACACTGTCCAGGGAATCGAGGAAGCGCTGCTGTGCGAGTTCAGGCACGATCCCCACCGCAGGATCATGGGCCAAGCGGGACAGGGGCAGCATCAGCAGCACCAGGACCAGACTCACTCCGGCCAAGCGCAGGAGGCCAAGGGGCAGCGCAGACGCTCCCGTCCTAGCGTCCCTGGACCGCATTGAGCATGTCCCACATCGGCAGGTAGATCCCCAGGGCCAGCACCACCACGATCCCCGCCACGATGATCATCAGGATCGGTTCGATCTTGGCGGTCATCGCCTTGAGTTCGTAATCCACTTCCCGGTCGTAAAATTCCGCCATATCGTCCAACAGCTCATCGGTACGGCCCGTCTCCTCCCCCACCGCCAGCATCTGCAGCACCAGGGGAGTAAAGAGTTCGCTCGACCCCGCCGCCCGCCGCAGGCTCTCCCCCTGCTCGATACTGCGGCGCATCTCGACGATGCGTGCCCCCATATGGCGGTTGTCCACGGCCTCGGCCACCAGCTGCAATGACTGGTTGATGGGCACCCCGCCCCGCAACATCATCGACAGGCTGCGGCCAAAGCGGCTCAGGGTCGCCCGCTGGATCAAGGTCCCCACCAGGGGGAGTTTCAGCTTGAGCCGATCCCAGCGCAGGGCCCCTTGGTCGCTGCGGACGTACCAGAGCCCCCAACCCACGGCGAGCAGGCTGCCCAACAACATCAGGGGCCAGTAATGAACAAACAGCTCGGAAGTGCCGATCAGGATCCGAGTGGGCAGGGGCAACTCGGCATTGAAGCGGGCAAACATCTGGGCGAACTTGGGGATCACCATAAGGTTTAACACCACCATGGCCACGGCGATCACCATCAAAACCATCACGGGATAACGCATCGCCGCACTGAGTCGGCGGCGGGTGTCCTGCTCCGTCTCCAGATGGTGATAAAGGTGCTCAAACGCCTGATCCAGGTTTCCCGTATTCTCCCCCACATGCACCATGGCCACGTACATCTGGGAGAACACCTTGGGATGAGAGCTCATGGCGCTGGAAAGGGGCCGTCCTGAGACCAGCTGCTCCTGCAAGTCCAACAGGGTGGCCCGCATCCTGGGGTGGCTCTGCCCCTGTGCCAGCCCGCCCAGGGACTGCAGCAGAGGGATCCCGGAGCGCATCAGGGACTGCATCTGACGGGTGAACAACATCAGCACGGACAGGGGGATCTTCGGCTGCAATGCGGCGCGCCAGTCCAGCGACACGCGCGCGCTAAAGGCCTCCAGAGACAAGGGGACTATCCCCCGGCGCTGCAGCTGTTCGGCCGCGGCCTCCGAGCTGGATGCCTCCAGTTCCCCTCTGGCCAACGCCCCTTGAGGATCCCGTCCGGTATAGCGGTAACGGGGCATGCTCAGCCCTCCTCACCATCGTGGGATGACAACAGCCGCTCACTCAGGCTCTGGCCCGGCTCGGTGACATCTTCGGCCAGCCGCATCGCCTCCTCCAGGGTGGTGATCCCGGCCACGGCATAATCTAAAGCGGCCAACGCCAGGGGTCGGAATCCCCTATGGCGCCGCGCCACCTGGGCAAAATGACGAGGATCCCCCTGCAGCAGCGCCTCCACCAAAGCATCATCGAACTCGAGCAACTCAAACACCCCGATCCGCCCCTGGAAGCCGGTCTGGTGGCAACGACGACAGCCCTGGCCTCGATGGAAGGTGGCAGAAGCCAGCTGCTCACCCCCAACATGGCTCAGCCAGGCCTGCTGCCCCGGCGTCGGCACCGCTTCGACCTCACAGTGATAGCAAACCCGTCGCACCAGGCGCTGGGCCACCACGGCACGCAAGGCACTGGCTACCAGGTAGGGCGCCGCCCCCATATCGATCAGGCGCAGGGTGGAGCTGATGGCATCGTTGGTGTGCAGGGTCGACAACACCAGATGGCCGGTCAGGGCGCCCCGCAGGCCGATCTCCACGGTTTCCTGATCCCGCATCTCCCCCACCATGATGATGTCCGGATCCTGACGCAGGGCGGTGCGCAGCACGGTGGCAAAGTTCAGATCAATCTTGTTGTTTACCTGGACCTGGCTGATCCGGGGCAGACGATACTCCACCGGATCTTCCACCGTGATGATCTTGTTGCTGGCCTGGTTCAGTTCATTGAGCAAGCCATAGAGGGAAGTGGTCTTCCCCGAGCCCGTGGGGCCTGTGATCAACAGCATGCCATGGGGGCGCCGGATCTGGGCCCGCAAACGCTCGAGGATCGCCTCGGGCATCCCGGTCTTTTCCAGCTGCAACAGGCCCATGGAGTGATCCAGCAAACGCATCACCACGGACTCTCCATGCTGGGTTGGCATGGTGGAAACCCGCACATCGATCTCATGGCCCTTCACCGTGGCCTGGAAACGACCATCCTGAGGCAGGCGTTTTTCCGAGATATCCAGCCCGGCCATCAGCTTGATCCGCAACACCAGGGCTGCGGCGACCCGGTACTCCTCCAGGGTATTTTCCATCAACTGACCATCAACCCGGTAGCGGATCCTCAGCACCTTGTCATCGGGCTCGATATGAATATCCGAGGCCCGCACCTGCACCGCATCGTCGAAAATCGACTGCAGCAGACGCACCACCGCGGCCTCTTTATCGTCCGCACTGCCCAGCAGGGAGGAGAGGCTGAAATCCTGTGACTCGCCGTATTGCTCCTGCAACTCACCAGCGATGGAAACAATCTTGTCGGTATGACGATAAAGATGATCGAAGGCATCCACCAGCTGATCTTCGGTGGCCACAGCCAGCTTGATCTCCCTGGGCGCCAACAGGGCCTCCAGGGTATCCAGGGCGGCCAGATCCGCCGGATCACTCATCGCCAGGGTCACACTCTCGTGATCCGCCGCCACCACGAGCGCCCGGTAACGACGGGCATGCACCTCGGGCAACAGGGCCACCTGCTCCTCAGCAATATGCTGGCGACTGAGATCCAGGAAGGGGATCTTCATCTGCTGAGCAAGAAACTCCAACAACTGAAACTCGCTGATCAGCTTGAGCTCCACCAGGGTCTTGCCCAACTTTCGGCCGCTGTGTTTCTGGGCCTCCAGCGCCCGTTGCAGATCCGGCCTGCTCAACACCCCTTCGTCGACCAGAAGATCCCCCAACCGGCGCTTTAACTTGATATTCACCGCTCCCCTCCCATTACACTCAGACGCTGTCGCGCGTACTGCACCGCTTCCATCGACAGCCCAGGGCTGCTCAGTGCCTGACGATACGCCTGCTGGGCCATCGCCCCATCGCCGTGATGTTCCAGGCTGTAGCCCAGCCCCAACCACCAGTGTCCACGGGGCGTAACCGAAGACTGTTGCAACAACCAGCGCCAGTCCTCAATAGCCTGGGTGTGCTGGCCCATCTGCTGCGCCAGGGCTGCCCTTTGGCTGCGCCGACTGGGATCGATCGCCAAGCTGGCGCTGTGCGCCAACCAGGTATTTGCCTCAACCTCATTGCCCGCCCCCCAGTACCACTGGGCCAAGGCCAGGGCATAACCCGCCTGTTGCGGGGCATAGGTCAACGCCTTGAGCCACAGCTCGGGTCGTTGAGCCTGGGGATGAGCCTCGATCCAGGCATAACGCGCCTCGTGATGCAGCGGATCCCAGGCCAGGATCTGACCCAGTTGCGACTGGGCCGTGCCCAGCTCGATGCGTCGACGCCGCTGGGCGTCATCCAATGCCTGCCAGCTCTGCCAGGCCCTTGCCGCTCGCTGCGTATCACTCAGGGGGGTCGGCTTGACCGCAAGCGAAGCCGCAGTACTGGAAGCCTCGAGTGTTGAGGAAGGCTCGGGGGAAAGCTCCGGGGAGGGCTCAGATAAAGGGCGAAGTGCGGCGGTCGTGGAAAGCGTCTTCGGCTCTATCGGCCCGTCGGCTCCATCCGGCACAGGCCCGGCTTGTCCCCTTGCGGGGATGAGAGCCGGCGCTTCAACGGCTTCGGACTCACTCCCTGCTGAGGCCAAAGCCTCGGCATCGAACTCGATGCCGGCCGGTGTCTGATCAGGACCTATTGCTTGAGAGTGCCGCCCCGCTTCGGGAAGCCGATCCGGGCCGAGGGCACCAGAGGGCGCGGCCGTCTCATTGATGACAGGTGCTCCCTCAATGCCAGAATGCCGTGCCGCGATCCCTGCCGACTCCGTGGGGAAGACGAGCGGGGCCAGCCAGCCCTGGATCAAGGGCCACCAGATCCAGGCCAACAGGGGCAGGAGCAGTAACGCCCAGGGCCAAATCATGCGTCGTCGCCCCTTGACTGCGTTAGCCCGTGGGATCTGAGCAGGGATCCCATCCTGCCCCCTCTGTTCAAGCCTTTTCAATGCCTGGTTTATCACACTCATGGCCCGGCACCTCCAGTCCAACGCAGGCCCAGTCCCACCACCACCAGCACCAGCAACAGCCCCAGTCCCAGCTCCCTGACATGCGCCAAGCCAAACCATCTCAGTGGGCGGGCCGCCTCGGTATCCGCCACGGCCCGACGCAGATGAGCACGAACAGGGCGGCACACATTGTCGCCATAGGCCAGCAGCAGGACTTTATGCGCCAGGACATTGAGCAACCGGGGAACACCGCCACTGGCCAGCCACATCTGACGACACAATCCCTGGCTCAGCAGAGGCTCGCCTCGGTAACCGGCGATCCGTATCCTGTGGTTGAGATAGTCATAACACTCCTGCACACAGAGCCCGCGCAGGGTATAGGAGAAGGTGATGCGCTGGCGCAACTGGCGTAACTGAGGCCGCGCCAGGCGCTGATCCAACTCGGGTTGACCGAACAACACCAGGTGCATCAATTTAAAGGTTTCTGTCTCCAGGTTGGACAACAGACGCAGCGCCTCCAATGTCTCATCGGAGAGGGCCTGGGCTTCATCCAGGATCAACACCACGGGACGATTGGCCATGGCACTGGCCATCAGGCATTCGCCGATCCGGGCATTGAGCTGATCCTCTCCCCCATCCACCGTCAGCCCCAACTCGGTCGCCAGGGCTTGGCGCATCTCTCGGGGATCCAGGGTGGGATTCGGCAGGTAGGCGATCTGGTATTGCCCATCCAGTTCATTGATCAACTTTCTGCACAACAGGGTCTTGCCCGTGCCCACTTCGCCGGTCACCTTGATAAACCCCTCCCCCACCGCCAGGGCCGTATGCAGCACCTGAAGGGCCTCCTGATGGGGCTGCAGATCGCAATAAAACTGCGTATTGGGCGTCAGGGTGAATGGCAGTCGGTTCAGACCGAAGTGGTACAAATACATCCTTTAATTCGCATCCTTGTCCATCATGACTTCGACCAAATTGACTGCTGAGGGCGTCCGAGATCCTAGGGATAAAACCTAGGCTCGAGGAAAGCGCCCAGGTTCTAGTAGTTAATGCCTAGTAACTTTTACGGATACCAGTCATCCAGGGTATTGGCACTGCGACGCAACTGTTGATCCCAGGTATTGGGCTCCACCACCACGGGCCGCAGCAAGATCACCAGCTCGGTCTTGCTCGTGAAGTTGGAACGGTTGGTAAACAGCTCCCCTAGAATCGGGATATGACCCAGCAGAGGCACTCGGGATTCGGTCTGCTCCTTGATTGTCTTCATCAGGCCGCCGATCACCACCACATCACCACTTCGCGCCCGGATCAGGGTATCGGTTTCACGGATCTGGCTCTGTGCCAGGGGCAGAGACAGCTCGTCCCCAGTCACAGTGATCACCTTGGTCTGCTCAGAGATCTCGGTGACCGAGGGGTGCACATGCAGCAATACATCGCCCCCTTCGCCGATCTGTGGCGTCACATCCAGGGCAATCCCGGAGAAGAAGGGGGTCAGCTCCACATCTGGTGTGGTCACCGGGGTGGTAGACGCTACCGTGGTGCTGCTCACGTCGGTGACGAAGTACTCGTCGGTGCCAACCTTGATCACCGCCTTTTGGTTGTTGATCGCCGTCACTCTGGGGCTGGAGAGGGTATCCACGTCCCCCTGGGTATCGAGCAGGGTCACCACGGCGCTGAAATCCGTGCCGGTAAAACTCAGGCCCATCAAGCCCCCGATGGCATCTGTGATGGGATCACCAAAATTACCGGCCGTGGTGTTGCCACTGACGGTCACGCGACCGCCACTGGCCATGGTGCCAATGATCCCATCCCATTCGATCCCCTGCTGATAGCCGTCGCTGAGGCGCACCTCCAGGATCCGGGCCTCCAGCACCACCTGACGGGAAAGGTTCTGCTGGGCTCGCTGGAGGAAACGCTCCACCTGGCGCAGCTCATCCGGATAGGCCTGAACTGTGACCAGCCCTGCCTGGGGCAGGGCCAATACGGAGCGACCCTCACCACTGCCGATCATCCGTGCCAGCAGGGCCTCGAGCTGCTTCCAGAAATCGGTTTCGGTGCGTGTCTCGATAAAGGTGCCGTTGTTGAGGTTGGACTGGCCGCCATTCCTATTGCTGCCCTGCCGGTTACCACTCTGACGGGTGTCACTGTCCGTTTGACGCAGATTACCACCTCGCTCCTGATCGCTGATCCGGCCTGCATTGACCGTGGTCAAACTCACCCCATTGCGCTGCATCAGCAGATAATCCACAGGGAAAGTTTCACTGCGTAAGCCCGCCGGGTAAACCTGCAACACCCGTCCCTGGCGCCGAACGTCGTAGCCGTAGAGATCCCGTACCGTTTCCAGCACCTCCTCGAGGGTGACCGCCCTCAGGTTTAACGAGATCTTCCCGCTCACGCCGGGATGCACGGCCACATTGTCCCCGCTGTCTTTCACCAGGCTGGCGAAAAACAGCTGAGCATCCACCCCATTGGCGGCCACGTCGATCAAGGGGCCTCGTGGACGCTCGGGGGCGGCAAGGATCGGCGCACTTAACGCCTGTTGCACAGCCCCGGGTAATGGGGGAGGCGGCGTTGTCGCCGATGGTTCCATCGCTTCCTGCAATGCCTGCTTGCTCTGAGCCGGTGCCGGACGGTCGCTGGGCAGGTTTTGACACCCCGCCAGTACCAGCACCATTCCCAGGCTGATGCCAAGCCATCCCTGCCTTATTCCCATTGGCCCTCCTGGCTCAATTGACTCAGATCGGGAAACAGTCGCAGCACGCGACCGTCGCTCAACAGCACCCGATCCGGATAAATCGTTTGGATCCTCTTTCCTCCCCAGGGATCGCCCTCCCTCAGGGTTTGCCCGCCGATCACGACCAGTTTCTGACCGTTCTGGATCAGGATCGACTGCAGCGGCCCTTCTGCCCTTACCGTTTCGGCGGTAGGACGGTGCCAGTCAGGTGGCTCGGTGGGATCGATCCCCACCCGTAACTCAGTGGCGCTGGCGGGAAACGCCAGCATCAGCAGTATGATCATGGCCCACACGGATCGGTTCCTCCTCGGTTCCCAGGGTATCGAGCTGCAACTGCAGTCGCGCCCTGGGATAGTTCTGTACCCGGTAACTGAGCGTACGCCAGTAAAAACGCTGTTCCATCTGCTCCATGCGCCGAAGAGCGGCCATCAATTCGAAATACCCTCCCTCCAGCTCCAACAGGACTCCATGCCGGTAAAGCCCCCCCTCCGGAAGCAGGGCTTCACTGGGCAGGATCTCCAGCCGGATCAGGCTGACCTCCTTGGCCTGCCCCAATAAAGCGGCAAGAGAGCCCGCCATCTGCTCGGGCAGAACCAGGTCCACCAGATCCCGTTCCAGCTCCGTGCGGAGTTGGGCCAGCTGACGCTCAACCTGCACCAACTCCTGCTGCAATGCCCGGTCAGGATCTTGGGCCAGCTGGGCACGGATCTGAGCCAGCTGCGTGTCCAGCTGATCGTTATCCTGCTCAGCATGGCGCGCCCGCTCCTCGGCACGCTGCGTCGCGATTCGGATGGGATCCACAAACAGGCTGAAACCCACCAGGATGATGCTGACCCAAACGGCGATGGCGATCAGCCCCCGCTCCCGCCGGCTCAACAAGGCAAAGCGCTCCTGCAACAGCAACCAGGCCCTCATAAGTTGCCTCCGCCTTCCTGCGGTGAGGCGACCAGGCCGTGGCCCGCCACAAACTGCACCGGTCCATCACCGCCCCCTTCTATCACCAGCTGGCTCAGCACTCGCCCCTTTAACGAGGGCTGACTGCCCAGTCGATCGATCCAGGCCGGTACCGCCGCAGCCTGACGTGCCTCGCCCTGCAGCCTCAATTCGGCACTGGCCACATCAAATTGCTGCAACCAGACATCGCGGTTGGCACTGCCGGACAGATCCTGCATCAGGTTGGAAAAGCCTGGCTGGATCAACAATTCATCCTGCTCTAACAGAACCACCAGACGCTTCATTCCCGCCAGCTTGGCCCGGCTCTGAGCCAGGCTGTCCTGCAATGACGCACTGGGTTGGTGCTCTGCCAGGGCACGGGTGCCCTCGGCCAACTGTTGGGACAAGCCCTGCTGGCGTTGCTGGCTTTCGGCCAGCTTTGCCTGCGCCTGCTGACGCTGACTCACGAGTTGGTGACTCACCAAGGTCAATCCCAAGACCAGCAGCACGGCAACCAACAGGGTCCGCCCCAGGCTCAGCCTGGGCTTAGGAGGCAACATGGCAGGTTCGAACAGATTAATGCGTGTCTTCATCGTCCCCCCGCGCCATGGCGGCGGCATAAGCCATCACCCCGTAAGGATCCCGCTCGGCATCCGTCAAACACTGGATCGGCAAACCCAGGGCCTGTTCCAGCAGGGGCGACAATACCTGTTGCTGGGCAAATGGCAGCAGGAGTGTAACCCCCTGAGCGGGGGCAAGACGGAGCTGACGTTCCAGATAATCCATGGAGCGTTGCAACTCCAGCAACAGGGCATCGAACAGGCCCTGCTGCAGTTCCTCGGCGCTCAAGTCGGGTAAATGGTTGAATCCACGTATATTCCGTGTCAACAGCAGGCGCCCGGCCTGTGCCAACATCAGTTTTAGTGGCTGGTTGGGCAAGTGCCAGAGGATCACATGGGGCTGAGGCTGGAGAGGAAGCAGATCCAGCAGGGCAAGCTCTTCGATGGTCACGAAGTCCAGGCGCAGATCCGCCCTATCCGCCTGACGGACCCATTCACCCAACGGTTTGGCATGGGTAACGACCACCTGGATCTTGTGACTGTCCGCCGGTTGAACCGGTAACTGAACGTAATCCAGACGAAGATCTTCCAAGGGGATCCCGCATAACTGGTGGGCGGGGAAACGCAGCGCCTGTGCCTGCTCCGGCTCGCCGATACCAGCGATGGGATCCATCAGCAGCAGACGATAGTGCTCGCCGGTGAGTACCAGCTGAATGCGGGCCTGCCCCAAGCGCTTGCCCGCCTTCGCCCATGCAGAGGCGTCATTCAATTCCAGGTTGAAATCGTCCTGCGGTCCGGAGATCCTCAGACGCTCCCCGGCCATCAAACAGGCGCCGACCAGTGGACGGGCCCCTTTCCTAATTCCTGTCAGCACCGTGTGTCCTTCACTTAACGAGATGGCTCCACAGCAAGATGCCGTGCGACTAACGCCTTTTACATCGATTCAACGCCATTATGACCAGAAACAAACACCCAACACCAGCACTTAGTGCTGAATAGGACTCACCAATTATCCTGCTGAAACACTCAGGTTGGCACTCGGAAAACCCTCTGGAACCGTAAACGCACCAGAGGGTCGTATCGAGGCGCTGGAGGCAACAAGGTTTAAGAAGCCCACCCGCTTATCGGGTGGGCACGGGCCCGGACGGCCCAGTGCAAGAGACGCGCACTCTTAGAGGATCACGCGGGTGTGACGGCCTCCCCAGCCACCTCGCCCTGAACACCGATGACACCAAGCTGAAACAGGCACCGAGCCTCCGCCTGGGTATTGACGCCTTCAGCCACCACCTTGAGAGGCTGGTGGGAAACCACCTGGCTGAGGCTGGTGATCACCAACTGGCTATCGGGTCTGTCTTCGACCTGGTGCACCAGGCTGGGATCCAGTTTGAGCCAACTCAGCGCCAGATCGTCGATGTAGTGGGTTCCCTCCACCGTATAACCAACGCCATCCACAGATAACTGCACACCGAGGCGCTGCCATTCCCGAAGGCGGGGGATCATCTGATCCGCATACTGCACCAACTCACGCTCATTCACCTCGATGATCAATTGGGTTCGCCGCACCTGATAGTTGGCCAGCAGCATCATGATCGATTTGCCAAAACGGGGGTGGAGCACCGCCTCGAACGCCAGGTTCACTGTAACTGGCTCCTGCCAACCCTGGCGTTGCATCTGCTGCAGCGCCAGGGCCAGCAACTCCCGCTCGACCATGGGGATCAGACCACAGCGCCGGGCCATGGGCCGGTACAGCGAGGCCCTCAGTACGTTCCCCTGATGATCCCGTATCCGACTGAACATCTCTCGCCCCAGCAGATCCCCTTCCGGGCCCACGACAGGCTGAAACCGAGTAATGAAATCACGACGGCGCAGGGCCCCCTCCAACAGGCTGCGCCAACGCACAGATCCCTGAGCCAATTCCCGATCGACCGCCCCCTTATCGTACATAAACCAGTTACTTTCACCCTGCAGCAAAGCAGCGCGCAGCGCCTGCTCCGCTTCCTCCAGGGCCAGCTCCAAGGGTTGGTCTGGCGCATAATAGGCTGCACCAATATGCAACAGGTTCTCGCCATCGGCCCCCGCTGGCAAGCTGAGACGACTGGCGAACTGATGCAGCTTTTTCACCAGAGACTCAGCTTCCTTCAAGGGCAACACAGGGATCACCAACCCCAACTCCAGCCAGTGCAGCCGGGCGAACACCGCGTCCGTGTGTTCCCGTACCAGGGGGGTACAGTAGTCGATATACTCCTGCAGCACCCACAGTCGCACTTGAGGTGTCAGGGCTTGCAAGCCACCAAACTGCAGCAGGCAGATCACCCCCTGGCTACGAAACTGTCCCCCGGGAGCCAGGGAAGCCAAACGGGTATCAAAGAACAGACGGTTGCCCAATCCAGATTCGGGATCCAGGCTGGCATTAGCCCGGATCTGCCGGTCCAACTCCAGCTTGGCACTGCGCTCCCGTCGCCACTGGCGATGGAGTTTCGCCAGGGCGCGTCCGGCGACCAGGGGGCGTTCCCCCCGCTTCGGCGTCGCCGCCGCCTCATAGTCGCCGTTATTGATCTGGCTGGCCCGCCGTGCCAACAACTCGATCCCGGCCATCTCCCCCTTAAGCCAGCGTCGACCAAACCACACCACCCCCAAGGCCATCATCAGGCCGAAGCTGACCATCAACCACTCCTGGCGGCTGAATGCGGGCACCAAGGAGGGTCGCTTGAGCACCACCTTCAGCTCCAGATCATTGCTTAGGTGCCTCTTGTAATGGGCCGTGGGCACGTCATAGATCCGGTTTGGCAACCATTGGTATATCTCTCTGCCATCCTTAGACAGGGTGAACTGCTCCGCCTTGAATCCCGCCAACAGGTCCGGTAACCAGGGCTGCATCTGCTCCAGGGTCACCCCACGAGCGTATTGAGTCTCCATCAAGGTGACCAGGGCATCCACCGAGGTGCGCCGATTTTGCTGGGTATGGGTATAGCTGGCGGTCCAGGCACTGAGCAGGAGGCTCAGACAGACAAACAGCAGGGAGGCGACCCAGAATTGGATCAAGCGCTGAGTCTGTTCACGGTTCTTTTTCATGGTGGCTCCTGCCGGCATCCCTTTATCGCAGATCAGGCCCTCACGAGGGCGGCTCAATACTCATTGGTGATCAGGTTTGCCCTGTGCGGCCACAAAGTCAATGAGCAAACCCGTGGCGCAGAGACAAAGAACCCCGCACAAGGCGGGGCTCTGTTAAGCAACTGCCAAAGAGGCTTGCTCAGAACGGGATATCATCATCCCAGCCTTCATCCAGATCCGGCGTGAAGCTCTGGGGCTGCTGCTGAGGCTGCTGGGCTGGCTTGGCGGCCGGTTGTGGAGCCGCCTGCTGCGGAGCTGGACGGCTTTGCTGACCCCCCTGGAAACCGCCTTGCTGCTGGCCGCCTTGGTAGCCACCTTGCTGCTGACCGCCCTGGAAACCACCTTGCTGCTGGCCACCTTGGAAACCACCTTGCTGACCACCCTGGAAGCCGCCTTGCTGCTGGCCGCCTTGGTAGCCACCCTGCTGACCGCCACCGGCACCACGGGAATCCAGCATCTGCATCTCGTTTGCCACGATCTCCGTGGTGTAACGGTCCTGGCCGTTGTTGTCCTGCCACTTGCGGGTCTGCAGTTTACCTTCAATGTAAACCTTCGAGCCCTTTTTCAGGTACTCACCCGCAATCTCAGCCAGGCGGCGGAACATGACGACGCGATGCCATTCGGTCCGCTCCTGGCGCTGACCCTGCTGGTCTTTCCAGGATTCGGAAGTTGCTACGGTAATGTTGGCGACTGCGTTGCCGTTCGGCATGTAACGCACTTCCGGGTCCTGCCCCAGATTGCCAACCAGGATCACTTTGTTGATGCCACCGGCCATCGATCTCTCCAACGGATTTGGTCTAATTTACAGCCGTACAGGGTACCATAGCCCAAGGGCAAGGATCACTCACCTTGTGCACCTCAATAGGGAGATCTCGCCCTCAATGACTCAAAGTGGCTTTGGCCTGGTCAATATCAAAAGGATCCTCCACCTTGAGGTAAGCCGCCTGCTGCTCTGGGATCAGGATCACCTCAACCAC
The DNA here is from genome assembly GCF_057219095.1 of Ferrimonas sp. YIN67. Taxonomy (NCBI): domain Bacteria; kingdom Pseudomonadati; phylum Pseudomonadota; class Gammaproteobacteria; order Alteromonadales; family Ferrimonadaceae; genus Ferrimonas; species Ferrimonas sp. YIN67. The sequence goes on along the minus strand of NZ_JBXVVJ010000006.1, from coordinate 211,621 downwards.
ACCGGGCAATCCGGACAGGGTCGCCGCCAGTCGATCCGCCTCCCGGTTACCGCTGATTTGGGTATCCAGAGTCACGCTGCGCAGCTTGCGCGGCTCCTGCATCGACCACATCAGCCCCAGCCACAGGACAATCAGCACGGTACATAGCTGGAACACGCCCTGGGCCCCAAACTGGGTATAGAGCACCCCACCGAGCAGGCCACCGGCAAAGGCGCCGAAAAATTGGGCGGTGGAGTAGATCCCCATGGCCGACCCCTTATCCCCCGGTGGGCTGATCCGCGAGATCAAACTGGGCAGGGCCGCTTCCAGGTAGTTCAGTCCAACGAAGAAGAGCACCACGCCGCCCCCCAGGGCCCACACGGAGTTCAGCTGAGTCGCCATCAGCGCCGAAGACAGGCCCATCAGGAGGATGGCGAACAGGAAGGGCCCCCGGGTCTGACCCCGCTTCACCCCGTAAACGATGATGGGTACCATGAGCACCAGGGCCAGCAGCATCGCCGGCAAGTACAAGATCCAGTGACGATCGGCGGCCAGACCCGCCTCCACCAGGGCGAGAGGCAGGGCGACAAACAATGACGTGATCAGCAGATGGAGGATCATGATGCTCAGATCGAGCCGCAGCAGGTTGGGATCCTGAAGCAGCTGCTTCAGCCGGGCCGGCACGGCGATGAGATCCCCCCGCGGCGCCTTCTGCACGGCGCTGGGCACCAAGGCATGGACCACCGCCAGCGCCAACAGGGCCAGTACCGCCGTCAGGCCAAACAGACCGTTGATCCCGATCCAGCCCGCCAGCACCGGGCCGGAGATCAGCGCCAGGGTAAAGGCGATGCCGATGAAAGATCCGATCACCGCCATCACCTTGGGCCGCTGCTCATCCCGGGTCAGATCCGAGGCCAGCGCCAGTACGGCCGAAGCGACGGCGCCCGCCCCCTGCAAGGCACGGCCCAGGGCCACCAGGTAGATGGAGTCTGCCAGGGCCGCCACCAAAGAGCCCAGGGCAAACATCAAGAGGCCGAGGGTGATCACCGGCTTGCGCCCCCAACGGTCGGACGCCAGCCCCGCGGGGATCTGCAACAGGCCCTGGGTCAGGCCATAGGCGCCGATGGCGATCCCCACCCAGAGGGGAGAGAAACCTTCCAGTGACTGACCATAGGTGGCCAACACCGGCATGATCAGAAACAGGCCAAACATCCGCAGCCCATACACCCCGGCGAGGGAGAAGGCAGCGCGTTTCTCAATGGAATTCAGTCCTTGGCTCAAGTAAAGCTCCTGGGGTTCACGACGGTGAGTTCGATTGGGGCAACAGTGTATCAAAAGTTACAATCCTGTAGCGTCCCTTCAAACAGAAATGACAAGGAAGGAGGCTAAAAGCGATTGCGTCGATAGACAACCGTGTTGGCGATACGCTGCCGACCTTCGCTCAGTTATGCGATACTGGTAACACTTTGATCTTTGAATAGCCGGCTCGATGGACAAAATAGAAGTAAGGGGCGCCCGTACCCACAACCTGAAGAACGTCAACCTCACCATCCCTCGTGACAAGCTGACGGTGATCACGGGTTTGTCCGGCTCCGGCAAATCCTCTTTGGCGTTCGACACCCTCTACGCCGAGGGGCAGCGTCGCTATGTCGAGTCCCTGTCGGCCTACGCGCGGCAATTCCTCTCCCTGATGGAGAAACCGGACGTGGATCATATCGAGGGGCTCTCTCCGGCGATCTCCATCGAACAAAAATCCACGTCCCATAACCCCCGTTCCACCGTAGGCACCATCACCGAGATCTACGACTACTTGCGTCTGCTCTACGCCCGCGTCGGCGAGCCCCGCTGCCCCACCCATGGTGAGCCCCTGGCCGCCCAAACCGTCAGCCAGATGGTGGACAAGGTGCTGGAGTTGGAGGAGGGTTCCAAACAGATGCTGTTGGCCCCTGTGATCCAGGGACGTAAAGGGGAGCATACCAAACTGCTGGAGAGCCTCGCCGCCCAGGGCTATATCCGCGCCCGTATCGACGGTGAAGTCTGCGATCTGTCCGACCCGCCAGCCCTGGATCTGCACGTCAAACACACCATCGAAGTCGTGGTGGATCGCTTCAAGGTACGGGCCGATCTGCAGCAGCGCCTGGCGGAGTCCTTTGAGACCGCCCTGGAACTGTCCGGTGGCGTGGCCATGGTGACCGCCATGGATGACCAGGGCAGCGAACCGCTGATCTTCTCCGCCAACTTCGCCTGTCCCGTCTGTGGCTACTCCATGGCGGAGCTGGAGCCGAGGATCTTCTCCTTCAATAATCCTGCAGGGGCCTGCCCCACCTGTGATGGCCTGGGGATCCAGCAGTTCTTCGACGAGGAACGGGTCGTGACCAACCCGGATCTCTCCCTGGCGGGGGGCTGTATCCGCGGCTGGGATCGGCGCAACTTCTACTACTACCAGATGCTGCGCTCCCTGGCGGAGCACTATGAGTTCGACATCGAAACCCCTTGGAAAGAACTGCCTAAACAAGTCAAAAAGTGGGTCCTTGAAGGCTCGGGCCGGGAAACCGTCGAATTTAAGTACGCCAACGACCGCGGTGACGTGGTGGTGCGCAAACACCCGTTTGAGGGGATCCTCAACAACCTCCAGCGTCGCTACAAGGAGACCGAATCCAACGCGGTGCGGGAGGAGTTGGCCAAGTACATCTCCACCGATCACTGTCGCAGCTGTGGCGGCTCACGACTGAGAGAAGAGGCCCGCAACGTCTTTGTCGGGGAGACCCCCCTGCCCGAGCTGACCGAGTGGTCCATCGGGGATGCCCTGATCTGGTTCGAACAGCTCGAGTTCGTCGGTCAAAAAGCCCAGATCGCCGAGAAGATCCTCAAGGAGATCCAGGATCGCCTGGGCTTCCTGGTCAACGTCGGCCTCAACTACCTCAACCTGTCTCGCTCCGCCGACACCCTGTCCGGAGGTGAAGCCCAGCGGATCCGTCTGGCCAGCCAGATCGGTGCTGGCCTGGTGGGGGTCATGTATGTCCTGGATGAGCCCTCCATCGGCCTGCACCAGAGGGACAACGAGCGCCTGCTCAACACCCTGATCCACCTTCGGGATCTGGGCAATACCGTGCTAGTGGTGGAGCACGACGAGGATGCGATCCGGGCCGCCGACCACATCATCGATATCGGTCCAGGTGCCGGGGTCCACGGGGGCGAGGTCGTCGCCGACGGCACCCTTGATGACATTTTGAGCAGTGAGCGCTCCCTAACCGGCCAATATCTATCCGGTAAGCGTTCTATTGCCATTCCTAGTGAACGGACGCCCTATGATCCCAACCAGGAGATCCAGCTGTTCGGGGCCAGTGGCAACAACCTCAAAGCGGTGAATCTTGCCATCCCAGTGGGCCTGATGACCTGTGTTACCGGGGTCTCCGGCTCCGGCAAGTCCACCCTGATCAACGACACCTTCTACAAGATCGCCCATCGCGAGCTCAACGGCGCCACAGTTGAGGAGCCGGCCCCCTACGAGCGCGTGGAAGGGATGGATCACTGCGACAAGGTGGTGGACATAGATCAGTCCCCTATCGGTCGGACGCCACGCTCCAATCCGGCGACCTACACGGGGATCTTCACCCCCATCCGGGAGCTGTTCTCCGGCACTCAGGAGTCCCGGGCCCGGGGCTACAAGCCCGGACGCTTCTCCTTCAACGTCAAGGGCGGACGCTGCGAAGCCTGTCAGGGCGACGGGGTGATCAAAGTGGAGATGCACTTCCTGCCCGATGTGTACGTACCCTGCGATCAATGTAAGGGCAAGCGCTACAACCGGGAAACTCTGGAGGTGCTGTACAAGGGCAGAAGCATCCACCAGGTGCTGGAGATGACCGTCGAAGAGGCGCGGGAGTTTTTCGACGCCGTCCCAGCCATCGCCCGCAAACTGCAGACCCTGATGGATGTCGGCCTCTCCTACGTTCGCCTGGGGCAAAGTGCCACCACCCTGTCCGGCGGTGAAGCCCAGCGCGTCAAGCTGGCCAAGGAGCTGTCCAAGCGGGATACCGGCAAGACCCTCTATATCCTCGATGAGCCCACGACGGGGCTGCATTTCCAGGATATCCAGATGCTGCTGGATGTACTCCATCGGTTGCGGGACCATGGCAATACCGTGGTGGTGATCGAGCACAACCTGGACGTGATCAAAACCGCCGACTGGATCGTCGATCTCGGCCCGGAAGGTGGCGCCGGCGGCGGCACCATCCTCACCACAGGCACCCCGGAGCAGGTCGCCGAGTGCCCCGAGTCCCATACGGCCCGCTTCCTCAAACCCATGCTGGGTTAAGCAACCTGCAGGCTCATTAACGACAAAAAGACAATGCGGCGTCCCTGAGACGCCGCTTTTTGCCTCTCTCCCCGCCCTATCCCACGCTCCGTTTTGGAGCCGCCCCAAGCCTCAGCCCCCCTCATAAAGATCAAATAACATTGAAAAAAAAGACTTTATAAAGCGAATCCCATTTGCAAATGACGCTTGATAATGTGATGTGGCGCACATATCTTGTTCAATAAAAGCGCGCGGAGGGAAGGACATGCAGCAATCTCAGAGTGAAGCGTACCAACACCGACAGATCGGCATGACCACCATCATGGTGCTTTGGCCCCTGATGGTCTATTCAGGCGCCCTCTATCTGCTCGACGTTCCTGGTGCCTGGGGAGGGCTGGTGCTGTTGGTGATCACCGTCATGCTGCTGCTCTCCTCCATGACGGTACAACTGCAAGATCAATCTCTTGAGCTGCATTACGCCTTTGGCTTCCAGCGGCTACGCCTGCCCCTGGCAGCGATCAAGTCTGTGCAGACGGTAGAGCTGCCCTGGTACCGGGGGTTGGGGTTGGGTCTCAGTGGTTCGGAGCGGATCTACTGGGTGAGTGGCTCCAGCGGCGTACAGCTCCAACTCGAGGATGGGCGCCGTGTCACCCTGATCAACGACGATGCGAAGAATCTGCACCGGGCGCTGATCCGCCACAGTGTCGGCGGCTAGCCAATGCCACGCTAGCGGGGCTCTCAGTTGACACAGTTACACCCTTAGATAGATCCGTTTCAGCATCCAGGGCGTCACCAGGGTGGTGATCACCGCCATGATCACCACCGCCGAGAAGATGTGGGTGACCACAGGGGTATCGCCATTATCGAACAGCCCCGCTTTCAGGGCGATATCGGCGATCACCAGCTCTACCGCTCCCCGGGCGCTCATGCCAACCCCGACCGCCGTCGACTCGGGCCAGGACAACCCCATACAGCGGGCCGCAATTCCGGAGCCGAGAAACTTGCCAGCAAAGGCCGCCACCAGCAGACAAAACACAAACAGTGGCACCTCAATCAGGGCAGTAAAATCCAGGTGTAGGCCGACAGAGGCAAAGAAGATAGGCGCCAGGAAGCCAAAGGTCATGGCCGAGGTCTTGGCCCGCACCGAACGATAAGCTTCCTCATCGATGGTATTACGGCCGAAGAACAGCCCTGCCATAAAGGCACCGACGATAAAGTGAAGCTCAAGCAATTCGGCCAGCACGGAGAAGGCCAAGGCCCCGAGCAACAGGGCGCTGAACTCAAACTCCTTCTGCTTGATCAGGCCGATAAACCGCCCACCGAGAGGATAGAGGAAGACCCCGATTAGGCCGGTGATCAGGAAAAACAACACCACCTTGAACAGCAGGGTCCCGATCATCACGCCACTGGTGGGCTCGCCGCCGATCAGGGCGGTCAGCCAGGCCAACAGGATCAAACTGAGTACGTCATCAAACACCGCCGCCGAGATGATGATCTGCCCTGAGGGGGAGTCCAGCTTCCCCAGATCCATCAGGATCCTTACCGTGGCTGGCACGGCGGTCACCGCCAGGGCCGCCCCCAGGAACATCGCCTGGGCCAGCCGAGCGTCGGATTCGGGCAGGAACAGGTAACCCAGCCCCACCCCCAGCCCCATGGGAATGAACATCCCCATCAGGGCCACCACCAGGGCGCCCTTGGAATACTCCACCAGACGGCTGGGCTGCAGTTCCACCCCGGCAAAGAGCATGATAAAGAACATGCCGAGATCTGTGATGGTGCTGAATACCGGGCTGGTTTTCAGTCCGGCGATCTGAGGCAGGATCTCCTGGTATTGTGCGGCGAATGTCCCCAAGGCGATACCGGCCACCAGCTCTCCCATCAAACCGGGCTGACCTATCCGCTCGGCCACTTCGCCAAAGGCTCGGGTAGTGACCAGCAGCAACAACAGGATAAAGAAGAGTTCCATAGCGCCTCGGGCGGCAGAGCATGATCAATTCGAGACAGCCAGAGTCGGCTGTATCCGCGATTAAGCATAGTCAACTCAGCGGATTGGGAGGCAGTGAACGACTAAAGGTTCAGCTTCTTGTCCTCTTATAAAGCCGTCTCTTCATAGCATCCTGCAGCAACAAAGCCCCCTCGAACGGCCAGGAAACCTTGACGGACCATCGAACGCTAATCGCTCTGCACTTGATCCAGATCAGCCCCTGTCATGAGATCGAATTGGAAGCCTCAACAATCATGAATAAGATCAACAGATACACCTTCACACCGTGACCAAGGAGGGGAGATGGACTGGCAGGCCTTTCGCCTTTGGCAAACACAGATGATCGAGGGAAGCCAACGAAATCACCCCCTCCCCCTGGCCTTTTTGATGGAGTACTTTGGTACCGAATTTGTCAGCCTGCTCCACAGAGAAGCAAGCCATCGCCAGCTCTGGCTCACCTCCGCCTGGCACGATCCCGACAAACTGCCGGAGGCCACACTGGAACAGGGTTTCCAATGCAATCTCAGGTATGGCTGCCGATTCGATCCCGACACCCAGATCCAGCTGACCATCCATCGCGAGAAACCGACCTTTGATGAAAAGGAGCGACAGGCACTGTCCCAGATCGCCCATTCGCTTCGCCCCTGGGCGCTATATCAAACTCAGCAAAGACGCGCCTCAGCACTGCATGCCCAGGCCCTGTCAGCATGCCTGAGCGCCGACTACCCCCTGCCCGAGCCAACGATAGGACAACTCACCCCCACAGAGTTTCAGATCCTGCAATGGATGCTTTGTGGCTACAACGGCAGTGAGATCGCCCGACGCCGCGGTGTCAGCAAAGAGACGGTGAAGAGTCAAATAAAGAGCCTGCTTCATAAAACAGGCTCTCCCCATCAAAACGCACTGTTATGTCACTACTCCAGCTGCAGTCCAGATCTTACTCGGGCGTAACCAAGCGTACGGCAATGGCATAACCCTGCTCAGCCTCCTCACCGCTTTGGCTATACAAGTTCACCATGACATCACGGCTGGCATTGATGGCCCAGTAACTGTAATCCCCTTCAGCCTGTTCAACATCAACCAGTAAACCCGCCTCATTCAGCGCCATCCTGGCACGCCAGGGACCGTCCCCAGGCTCACCGGAATCGGTCAGGTGGTCGCCGACAACATTACCTTGCTCATCTATCACGACACTATCGATATGGTAGGCAAACCCTTCCGCGGCCATGCTCCCTTCCGGTGGCAGGGTGACAGAGTGCACCTGCCAGGTACCGGCAAAATCGCTCAGTTGCGGCTCACTTGCCTGCTTGAGCAGGGTAACCAAGCCCCACAGGGTGTCATTATCGTCACCAATATCGGCCAGCAGCAGGAGATCCTTGCTGCGGGACAGATACAGCCAGTCTGCATAGTCCTCATCCTGCCAGCCGTCCCCATCTGCGTCCTGCTCGCTGCCAACCGGCACCCGTTCATCCAGGATGGATACACTGCCGTTGTCCATCATCACCAGTTTGAGGGGCTCCTCTTCGGGATCCGTGACAAACAGTTCGCTCAGTACCGCTTCTCCTGAGCCGTCGATCACCAGCTTATCCAGGTAAACCATCGGCAGATCTATCTGACCCCCCTGGCCTTTTTTCGGCAGCTCCATACCAAAGCTGAACCAGCTGCCCGCCAGATCGGCCTGTTCATACTCGGCCGCCAGCTTGATCATCAGACCCAGCTCACTCTCGGGATCCTCGCTGTCATCCCCCTCGACAAAGGCGATCTTATCCTTGCCGGCACTCAGCATCGCCCCCGTTACCTCGAACTCAGCCTCCTGCGTCTCCTTGACCAGCAGTCGCCCCTTGGCATCCACACTCAGCCAGAAAGGATCATCATCCAGTACCGCCCCCGAGACATGATCCTCTTCGACCCCAAAACCATCAGCATCAATGTTGTAGCGGATGGCATCATAATCCATCACATCGATGGGGCTCTGGCTGGTCCGAACCGGCAGGGTCGCGGTGACCTCGAACCAGCGGCCCGTCAGATCGGCTTGCTGATAGGCACGCTCTCGGACAAAGTGGGCCACGGCCTGCTCCTCGGAAACCAACTCCACCTCCAACTCCACCAATGCCGCCTCAGCATCCGCCTCAAAGGTCTCACTGGCCGGATCCAGACTGACCGTTGCCAAGGCGGCAACCATCTCAGGCTCCAGGGTAATGCCGTTATCGGGATCGCCATCGCTGTCCAGGCTTTGCAACAGCCTCAGGGTATTGACCACGGCCGGATCGCTGGGATCATCGGTTTGATAGAGCTCCATGGGGGTAATGGTGTCGCCACCGGCCACTGCGGGAAACTCAGTGCCTCCGAGGGAAAAGATCAGGTTTTCTCCAGGGTAATAGGTGAAGGTCCCCTTAATGTCGGTTGTTCCCGACTGGGTTTGGGTTTCAAAAGAGAGTCCCTCAACGGCACTGTCCACAAACACGCCATATTGCAGCTCAGGAGTCTCGGGTACTGGATCCGCCTTGTCGCTATCACTGCTGCCACAGGCAGCCAATAGCATCGCTGCGGCCGAGCTCAAGGCCAGCCGCCCCATCCTTGTCCTTGCTTTCATCTTTCCATTCTCCGTTAGCCATACCCCTTCAGTGTGGCCAGCAGATCACGCCTGGCCCATCCCCCGTCAGGGGGATGGGCTACAAGAACTTGTTTTGGATCAATATGCCAGGGGTGTGAAACGGGGCCACTCAGATCCTGTGGCGATCTCCACCTGGCGTCTACTCCACCGGCTCAAAGCTGAAACCCTGGCCGCCGATGCTGGCCTCATACATCAATCCTCCCTTGGCCATGGTGAAGACCGCCATCCCCCCACTGTAGCGATTCTCTGCCTGGGCGGCCCCGGCCCCGGCACTGGTGCCCTGGCTGCCCGCTTCAGCCGACGCGCCAACGGTCAGCGCGACGGCACTGGCCTGGGCCCCAAACTCAAAGTTGCCGCTGGTGAACTCGGCATAGGCATCGGCATTCTGGAAAAAGATGATCTGACTGTAGGCCTGGCCGCCAAGCTGGAACCCTATGGTCACCTGGGCCATCTTGCTGTTACCTGTGTGGATCCCACCCCGGTAGATCTCTCCACTGCCATAGGCACCGCCAATCCCGATTCCCCCCTTACCTATGGTGGGAAAGATCGCATAGCCGTACGCATTGGCAAAAAATGGATGGGTTGCAGGGGCCTCTTTAAACTTGGCGATGGCGTCGCTGACGCCGTCGGCCCACGCCCCGCCAGAGCAGAGCAGCAGACCCAATAGGAAATAGCGCGTCACAACCCTATTCATAAGGATTTCTCCCTCTAATCGTTAATAACTGCCACTTCAGTATATGCCCCTCTATCCGAAGGGGCGCTGCTCAGCTAATTGGACCACTCACTACCGGAAGGTTCGGCACAATAATCCGGGCAAAACGAAACACGGAGAGTTCGATATGCCTAGGAAAAGACTGATCGATTCAGAAGGAGTTGATGATCTCATGCTTAAACGTTCTGCTTTACCCCTTGCCCTGTTTGCCCTGCTCTCTCCGGAGATCCTGGCTCACGGTTATACCAGCTACCCAGCCGCCCGCCAGGTGATCTGCGCCGATGACGGTGGTGAATGGGGCTCACAAGACGGCTCCACTATCCCCAACGCGGCCTGCCGCGCCGCCTTTTTGGAATCAGGAACCTATCCCTTTGTACAAAAACACGAATTTGCCGCCAACGTTGAGGATTACAACAATCTTCAATCCGTGCAGGCGCGGATCACCGATGGGCTGCTCTGCTCCGCCGGCGATCCCCGCAAGAGCGGAATGAGCGTGGCCTCGGAACACTGGCAGCGCACTCCGTTGGTTCCCGGTGAAACCATTCAGGTCAAGTTTCGCGCCACGGCCCCCCACAACCCCAGCTTCTGGGAGTTCTACCTGAGTAATGCCGACTACCAGGCCGCCAATAAGCGGCTGGCCTGGGGGGATCTGGAGTTGCTGCAGAGCTATGGCAATGTGGAGATCAGCCAGATCGACGGCAGTGCCTACTACGTGATGGATCTGACCCTTCCCGCTGATCGCAGTGGCGATATGACCCTGCTGACCCGCTGGCAGCGCAATGACGCCGCAGGCGAAGGCTTCTACAACTGCAGCGATCTGCATCTTGCAGGAGAGCCCGTTTCTCCAAGCTGGTACAACCTGGGGCCCTTCGTGCTCAACGGCCAGACCGCCGAGGTGGGCCAGCAAGTCGAGTTTCGCCTATTGGCCGCCGATGGCAGCCTGCAATTGAGCGAATCCCTTGAGATCCAAAGTGGTGATCAGGACACCGAGATCTGGACCGCAGCCCTGGCCGATCGCATCAACCGGACTCACAGCAGCCAGGTGCTGATCGGCCAGAAAGGTGAAGAGGAACAGATCCTCTATAACGCTAACGATCTGTACGGTAACCGGGTTTATGCCCAGCAGCCCGACCAAACGGCCCAGCTGAGCATCCGTGATGGCCAGGGGGAACCTCAGGTGAGTGTCAGTGGCCTGGAAGATCGCTACCTCCTGGGGGCAAACAGCAGTGTTAAGATCCAGGCCCAAGTGTCAGTCAGTGGAGATCCTGCCGATCTGACACTCGAACTGCGTCAGGTGGATGGCAGCGTGCAGGACAGTGATCGCGCCGTCCTGAGCATCGGCACCGGCTCATTGACGGTCACCGCCCGGACTGAAGGCCAGGCCGAACTGCACCTGTTCCTAAACCAGGACGAGAACACGCGCCGCCTGCTGATGTTGAAACCCATCAGTGTTGAAGCCACCGGAGAGGATGGCTATGACTATGCCTACCCGGAAGGGATCGGCAGCTACCAGCCCGGTACCCGAGTGCTGGGCAGCGACGGCCTGATCTATCAATGTCGCCCCTTCCCCTACAGCGGCTGGTGCAATATTGATGCCCCGCATTACTACGCCCCCGGCTCCGGCAGCGACTGGGACGACGCCTGGATCCGCCTGTGAGACAAACAGGGCACCCAAGGGTGCCCTGTTTTTCCTATCTGGGATGCAGCCAGCCCGGCAGTGAATCGTAGGGATCGGCCCTCTGCTGCTCATCAAACTCAACCCCCTTGGCCTTGAACATCGCCTGCAGGCTGCCGTCTTTGATCTTATCGAACAGATCCGTGCAACCGCCGATAAACTCGCCCCGCACAAAGATCTGCGGCAGGGTATTCCAGCCGGTCTTGGACTTCAGCACGGCCCGGATCTTGGCCCCCCGCTCCCCCGCCTGAAACGCCACGGAGTCCAGCTCCTGATCGGCAAATTCGATGCCATACAGCTTGAACACCTTGCGTACCGACCAGCAGAACTCGCACCACTCCAGGGAGTACATCACCATGGGCTGAGCCGGATCCGCCAGCATCGCCTCCACCTCAGCCACCGCCTTTTCATCGAGTGGGATCGGCTTGTCATCGGTCGCCGGCGGAGCGTGGGAAACATCGAAGCGATAACCCGGCGTGGAGCGCGACAGCGCCAGCTCCTCCTCGGTCATCTCCACGGCCACCCCTTCAAACAAGGGCGTACTGAGATAGCGTTCTCCCGTATCCGGCAGCATACAGAGGATCCGGCTACCGTCCGGGGCCTGCCGAGCCACCTCCAGCGCTCCGGCAAAGGTGGCGCCGGCGGAGATCCCGACGAAGATCCCCTCCTTGCGAGCCAATGCCTTGCTGCACTGCAACGCCTGGTTACCATCGATGGGCTGGTAACGATCGATCCGGGCTCCATCGAGCACAGCCTGGGCCAGCTTGGGAATGAAATCCGGCGTCCAACCCTGCATCAGATGGGGACGGAAGTTGGGGTGACTGGCCCCCTCGGGCTGGGAGATGCCGCTGGCCAGGATCGGCGCATTGTCCGGCTCACACACCACGATTTGGGTCTTGGGGCTCTTTGCCTTTAATACCCTGGAAACCCCATTAAGGGTTCCGGCGGTACCGAATCCGGTAACCCAGAAGTCCAGCGGTGCATCGGCAAAGTCCTCGAGGATCTCCACCGCCGTCGTCTTCTCATGGATGGCCGCATTGGCGGGGTTTTCAAACTGACGGGACTGCCACCAGCCATGTTTCTCCGCCAGCTCGATCGCCTTGTTCACCATGCCGCTGCCCTTCTCATGGGCCGGGGTCAGTACCACCTTGGCACCCAGGAAGCGCATCAACTTGCGCCGCTCGACACTGAAGTTTTCCGCCATGGTCAGCACCAGGGGATAGCCCTTGGCGGCACACACCATGGCCAGGCCGATGCCGGTATTGCCACTGGTCGCCTCCACCACGGTCTGGCCCGGTTTGAGCTCCCCCCGTTGCTCGGCGTCTTCGATCACCCCCAACGCCAGGCGATCCTTTACCGAGCCCATGGGATTAAACGCCTCGATCTTCACATACAGCTCACAACCGTGAGTATCGATATGATTGATCCGCACCACGGGCGTATTACCTATGGTGTCCAGAATGCTGTCGTAACGCCGTCCCATCTTCGCCTCACCATCAAAATGACACCCTTCAAGGCTAGCACCCCCATAATTTGGGGTCAGAGTAAAAACTCCCTAAGAGGCTGTATCCGAGCTGGGCCCTCGCCGCAGTGGGTGAAGCCGCCTTCCGGTCAGGCGCTCCATCTCGCATTTAAAGGCCTCACTGCCCAGGGCCATCCCTCGATGTGTGACCTCTCGAATAGTGAGTAACTGCTGGTAAGAGAGCCCTTGGGTTAACAACTTCAGGTAGGCTTCACGCCGCCGCTCGAGATCTGAGCCCAGCGCCAGAAACAGAGGATGGGGCGAGCAGAGAGAAGAGGTTTTATGGCCAGCATTGATGGGGCAGCTAGACCAGGGATAGCGCACCGGATCAGACACCATGCCTGCCCTCACCGGATTCAACTCGATATAACGATACAAACGTAGCAGGTACTCCTCTTGCTGCACCAGACAGGAACGAAAACGCCCCTCCCACAGCGTCCCTGTACGCGCATGTCGATGATTAAAATGGCGTACATATTTGCGTCCCAAAGACTGCATCATGCGGCTGACCGACCCCTCCTGCGCTGGAGTGCATAGAAGGTGGACATGGTTGTCCATCAGCACCCAGGCATGAACCGCCACCTCACAAGACTGGGAATAATCGGCCAACCAACTCAGGTAAGTAATAAAGTCCCGTTTATCAAAAAAACAGCGCTGTTGATTATTGCCTCTTTGGATCACATGCAGTGGAACACCGGCGGGGTTGTTCCGCATTAATCTGGCCATCCTTGCCTCCGCTAAAGATCATCGGGAAGAGCAAAGATAGGTGGCAGTTTTTACTCTGACCCTAAATTGGAGTGGGGCGACATTGCACCATGGCGGTGATCTTGTAGGTCATGACCGCTTCGTCGTGCTGATTCAGCAGGCGCAGGCCATAGGTGACGATCCCGACCTTGGGGTTGCTGTTTGAGAGTCGTTTGGAGATGGGCTGGCACTCCAGCATCAGGCTGTCACCGCCGAACAGAGGGGCAACGAAGCGCAGTTCATCCCAACCCAGGCCCGCCACGGTCACCGGGCGGGGCCTGAGTTCATTGCCCAACTTGGTTCCCAGGGCAATGATGTGGGGACCACAGGCGAAGATCCGCCCCAGGACGTGCTCCGCCGCCGCCTTGGGATCGATGTGGTAAGGCTCCGGATTCCACTGCCTGGCATAGTCGATGATCTCCGCTTCGCTGACGGCGAGTCGACGCGAATACTGGATCTGCCCTACCTGGAGGTCGTCGAAATAGTGTTGTGCCATGATCTGGCTCCCTGAGATGCGTTGATCCCCTTTTCGCGGTTTTTCCCTTCGAGGGCGTCGTCCAAATGCAGTAGAACGTCGGATTCTGTGACACAGTGCCCCCATTTCTTTTTCACCTGAGATACCAGCAGACAGGCCGGCACTCCATTCGCCGAAGCGGGGGAAACGGGGTACCCTGATGCCAGGAACCAGCACACATATTCACGATCTCACGGACCATGAAGCCATCTGTCCCCATTGCCCTCTGGCTGAGCCTGCTACCGCCACTGCTCGCCGCTACCCCCGCCTTGGGGGCGACGGCGGCAGAGGCCGGCCATTTCGAACGCACCGCAACGCCGGGGTGCGGTCTGGCCTTGGCTGGCCACTGGATCTCCCTGCGCAATCGCTCCGATCAAGCCCTGACCTATCAGATTGAACGCCAAGTGCAGAGCAAACCTGCGCCCGACACCCGCTTCATCAAAACCACGCTTTTACCCGGCCATAACGCCCTGCTCGGCTGCAGCCTGGCACGCCAGTCCCCACACTCGCCTATCCGCTACCGCATCGTCGCCGTCGAGCCAGCCGCGAACAACTCACGGTAAAACAACGACCTTCCACCTTCACCCGGAGAAGATCCAACTCCTCCTGTCCGTTGCAATTGCCCGATGAAGACGGCTAGAGTGTCGTTCAAACAAACAGAAGGAATTGAGTCGTGTTTGACTGGATCAGTAGCCCCGAAGCCTGGATCGCCCTGGCTACCCTGACCTCACTGGAGATCGTCCTTGGGATAGACAACATCATCTTCATCTCCATCCTGGTGGCTCGCCTGCCTGAAAAGCAGAGGGATCTGGCCCGCCGTATCGGCCTGATGCTGGCGATGTTGACCCGCCTGGCTCTGCTGTTTTCCCTGACCTGGGTGATGGGACTGACCGATCCCCTCTTCTCCCTGCTGGGCATGGCGATATCGGGACGGGATCTGATCCTGATCGGCGGCGGTCTGTTCCTCCTGGCCAAGGCGACACTGGAGATCCACAACAGCCTGGAGGGGGAGGAGCACGGTCATGGTCCCAGCACCGCCACCAGCATGGGCATGATCCTGCTGCAGATCGCCATACTGGATGTGGTGTTCTCCCTCGACTCAGTGATCACCGCCGTCGGACTGGCGGATCAACTCGCGGTCATGGCCATCGCCATCATCATCGCCGTCGGCGTCATGCTGCTCTCGGCCAAGGCGATCGGCGACTTTGTCGACGGTCACCCAACGGTGAAGATCCTGGCCCTCTCCTTCCTGGTGCTGGTGGGCATGACCCTGATTGTCGAGGGGTTCGACGTCCATATCCCCAAGGGCTACATCTACTTCGCCATGGCCTTTTCAGTGGCGGTGGAGATGCTCAACCTGCGCCTGCGGAGAAAAACTCGAGAGCCGATCAAGCTGCGCAAACCCATCGAATGATGCGCTGAGCGCCCGCCGGTGCGGGCGCTCACTCAGTGGCACTTAAGCTGGTAATGAAACACCGGCAACGACCAGTTATGGCGGATCGCCAATAGGCGCAGGGTCAAGCCCACCATCAGGCTGGCCCCCAGATTGAGCCAAAGGGGGATCCCACACAGCTCCAGGGCCACGTAGATCCCCGCCGTCAGCAGTGCCACCGAGGCATAGAGTTCCTGACGAAACACCAGGGGAACGGTCTGGCACAAGACATCCCGCAGAACACCGCCAAAGACCCCGGTCACCACCCCCATACACACAGCCACTAACGGGTCGTGCCCAAGGGCCAGGGTCTTCTGCGCCCCAATCACCGAGAACACCGCCAGACCGAGGGCATCGATCAGCAGAAACAGGCGGGAGAGGTAGCGCATGACCGGGGCGATCACCACGGTCAACAGGGCCGCTGCGGCAATGGCCGCCAGGTACTCGATATGCTCAATCCAGATCAGCGGGTAGTTCCCCAACAACAGATCCCGCACCGTGCCGCCACCGATCGCTGTCACACAGCCGATGATCACCACCCCAAACAGATCCATGCGACGGCGCCCCGCCGCCAAAGCACCGGTCATGGCCTCGGCCAGGATCCCCACCAACCACAATAGAGAAATTAACTGCATCTGCGACCTCTTACCCCCAGGGCGAAAAGAAACTGGCGCCACTCTGCCCGAGACCCAGGGTGCGCAACAGCGACAAAAATGCAGGATCAGATGAAATGGCTTCACCCGTAACTGGGATACGACAACGCCTGGTTAAGAAATACTCACCCTCGGCCGCCTTAGGAGAGGGAGCACCGGCCGTGCTTTCATTGAGAGGGAACGTGATGAAAACTCTAATTCTGGGACTGTTGGCCGCCTTTGGCCTCCACACCCCGGCGCCCCCCAGCCCGGTGCAGATCGACAACCGGGATCCTAGGGCTCATGAGATCCAGCTGAGCTGCTATGGCGGGATCACCTCGTTCACCGTCCGAGGAACCAGTTCACGAAGCTACACCTACCACGCTAGCGCGCAGGAGTGCCAGATCATTGGTGGCAGCGTGCATTTCCCGACGGAAAGCCTCAGCCAGGGCAGCCTGTGGCGGATCGAGGGCGGCCAGGCCCGTCAGTCATCTTGACGCCTGACGACGCAGGAAGGCGGCAACGGCGCTTTTAGGTTTGCGCGAGAGGGTTTGCATCAGGGCAAAGGAGGGCTGGTGGATCCCATGCTCCCGGGCCAGATCGTCCAGCATGTACTGCCACAACTTGGCGGTCACCTCGGTATCGGCTAAAGCCCGGTGGAATACACCGTCATTGGCAATCTCCTTGTAGCGGACCAGGGTGCCCAGCTTATGGTTGGGCGCCTGGGGATAGAGGCGTCGCGCCAGCAGCAAAGAGCAGGCGAACTCCCCGCCATACCCGATGCCGATCCGCGCCAGTTCGGCATCGAGGAAACGCTGATCAAATGAGGCATTGTGTGCCACCAGGTTATGCCCCCCCACAAACTCGGCAAAGTCCGCCATCACCTCTTCACAAGGCGGTGCCGACGCCAGCATGGCATTGGTGATCCCCGTATAGCTTTCGATAAAGGGGCTGACG
The DNA here is from genome assembly GCF_057219095.1 of Ferrimonas sp. YIN67. Taxonomy (NCBI): domain Bacteria; kingdom Pseudomonadati; phylum Pseudomonadota; class Gammaproteobacteria; order Alteromonadales; family Ferrimonadaceae; genus Ferrimonas; species Ferrimonas sp. YIN67. Next base: position 194,562 of record NZ_JBXVVJ010000006.1, on the reverse strand, counting down.
CGAAAACCGGGATCCATCAATTGCTGGAAACGCGCCACCACTTCTCCCCGCTCCAGCCGAACGGCTCCGATCTCTATGGCCCGATCGCCCCGATCCGGGGAGAGGCCTGTGGTTTCGAAATCGAGCACAACCAGGGTATCGGCGGCGTGAGAAGACAACATGGCAAGATCACTTCAAAGCAAATAGGATGGCCATTGTAGCGGATAGAGCATGGGGGGATCTGCCGAGGAACGCGGGGATCGCGATCCCCATCACTGCCCCCGGACGACTGGCACAGTACCCTGTAAAAAACGAATAATCAGTGAGGCGACTTTGATGGATACCAATAAGACTTCCTTCCACTTCTCTTTGGTGCTTGGAGGCAAAAATCACGGAGCGAGCGTCGCCGCCACCTTGGAACAAGCCGGTTTCTCCTGCGCCGAGGCGGGCAAATACAGCAGGCGGACCTATCTGGAGATGGAAGTCAAAGGGTACGATCTGAATGAAACCGTGCTGGATGCGATCGAACGAGTCGAAGCCGTATTGCCCAATAATTGCGTCGACTTTGTGTGTGAAAACAGCTTTTACCGGGCCCTGTGTAAAGAGCAGAAGGTGATGGACAGCTCTCCGATGAAAGATCGGGCACTGTACCTGCCCACCGAGGGGGAGTTGGATCCGGCTCGAGCACAAAACACCATCGCAATCCACCGGATCAACCGGGCCCTGCAGGCCCGTAAGGTACTGCGCAAAGGCACGGCCTAAGCGCAGCCTGAGCGAAGCCTAACAGCGACCACGAAGCCTGGCTCCCCGCTGGCTTGGGATCATCTCAATGATCTCAAACCCCTCTTGGCAGCGCGCTCGCCGAGCCAGTTCCTGGCGAGCCAGTTCCTCCATGTATCGCTCTGTCGCCGGGGTCAGTGTGTCCGTCTCGTCCGCCAGCCCTTGACCATTGGGGCCAAAGTAGTTCAACCGAAACTCCAGGCCACCCCGGGCCGTACCCTCGGCATCGAAACGGTATTCCTGAGACATACCTGTGCTGCTGCAACCCACCACCACTAAAAGTCCGATCACCACACCCAAATTACGCATCCCAATCTCCTTACCGATTCACTGCAGGCAGCCAATGCCTCTTTTCAGGCTTTCAGTAAAGCAGTGGAATGTCCCCAGGATGTGGACAAGACTGGTAAAAATGTCGCAACTTTGTCGCAACTTTGTCTCAGTACCATTCAGACGTGATCCCTTTTTACTCCAGCTCCACTGGAGGACGAAATACCAGTTCGTGGGTGATCAACTCGGGAGGATCCTGCAGCAGCTGGGCAATCTTGCCGGCAACGGCCTCCGCCGACATGTATTGCGGGCGTGCCTGGGGCCGAAACTCGGTATTGATCCCCCCGGGGTAAACGGCGGTGACTCGGATCCCCAGAGGCTGGGCTTCCTTCATCAGCACATTGCTCAGGCCTGCAAACCCCTGCTTCATGGCGGTATAGATCCCCATGGTGGCATTGCTGCGCTTGGCCACAGTGCTGATCACATTGATCAGGTATCCCTCCCCCCTCGGAGCCATATGTCGCATCGCCTCCCTGGACAGGAGATAGGGGGCACGCAGGTTCACCGCATACTGAAGTTCAAACTCCTCCAGATCCGTCTCGGCCAGCGGTGCCTTACGGCTGTTAAAGCCGGCATTGTTGATCAGCACGTCAACCTGACCGAGGGCCGCTACCGCCTGGGCAAACAAGTCCACCACCTGATCCGGCTCACTCAGATCCGCCACGATGCCCTGGCAGCCCGTCTCCTCCCTGAGCTGCGCCAGCAACACAGGATCCCGGCCGCTGGCAAAGACCCGGTATCCCTGCGCACACAAATGCACGACCAATGCCCGTCCCAGTCCCCGAGTCGCGCCGGTGATCAATACCCCTTGTTTCATCCCATACATCCTCATGGTCCAAAGAAGGTGTCAGTGTATCAGGCCAGGGGGGGCGGTAATGGGATCCCTGACACCCTCCTCCGGCAAGCATCGCGAGCCCTATGTACTGCACTCACCGCGCAGGGCGACACCATTGGCGGTGGGGCGCTGCTCCAGGATCTCATATGAGTGGGTGCACAGGTCCCGGCTGTCCAACTCCTGCTCCAGCATCAAGATCAGGGCCCCATAGCTCAGACCCCGGGGTTGGCTCACCGTATTGCCCTCCTCCGCTCCCCCCCTGTCCATCCCCCCCTTGCCACCGCCGCCCCGACGTCCACCGCCCCCCTTGCCACCCCGCTGGCCTTTCTCGCCACGGGATCCTGCAGTGGCGTTACGACTCGCCCCCGGCTCACCAAAATAGCTGAAGGTAAACTGTACCTTTCCCTGCTCATCCAGCTGGTGTCGAAAGGCGTGGTTAACGGGCTCAGGCTTGCTGCTGCAGCCCATCAGCAGGGCGGCAAACAGCCCGGAGATCATGATCCGCATCGAGGGATTCCTTATAGAGAAAAGGCGCCCGAGGGCGCCCTTGAAAGACTTAGAAAATGGGTTGTTGCTGACTGACTTACTGCTGGGCCTGCCGTGCTTCGCGCTTGGCCTTGTGCTGCAGGATCTGGTTGTAACGTTCCAATGGCATGCCGTTGCGGGCCACCTGACGCTCTTCCACCAGAGCCCCTTCCGCCTGGGTCACGATGGCGATCTTGTACCCCTCAGCGGTCGGCTCGACGCTGCCCAGGGCCAGTTTGTCATTGCCCTGCATGATCAGCCGGGCCTTAGCCAGAACGCTGATCTGCTCCTGGGTCAATTCACGCTCAAACTGTTGCTGACGCTTGCCATGGTCACCTGGTTTCATCTTTGATTTACCCTGATGAGGGCCCTGGCGCTCACCTTTGCGTTCACCTCTGTCTGCACGCTGAGGCGGCTCACCATTGGCCAGCATCTCAGCCTTTCGGGCCTCACGTTGCGCCTGTTTTTCCGCCATCTGATTGTATTTCTCCAGCGGCATGGCGTTATGGGCCACTTCACGCACCTCGACCAAAGCGCCTTCCGCCTTGGTGACGATCTCCAGGGTGTAGCCGGTTGCCGTGGGGATCACCTTACCCAGAACCAGGTTGTCGTTGCCCTGCATGATCAGGCGGGCCTCGGCCAGGATCTGGATCTCCTCCTGGCTGAACTGGCGGTCAAAGTGCTTGCCCATGGCCGCCTTGCGCTTGTGATGGGCACCATGATGGGTCCCCTTCATGGCATAGCCCTGCTCGCCTCGCACTCCCCGCGGCTCGCCCGGTGCCGCCATGGCAACGGCAGAGGTCAGGCTGGTGGCTGCCAGGATGGCAGCAAAGATGGCATTGCGTTTCATAATGACGTCCTCTATGAGTCCACTGTGTTGGTTTGACGGTATCCAGTAGAGCATGCCGACGTAGTAAAACTTTGCCGCGATCAACTCAGCTTGTCGCAAAATGTATCCATTCCGCTCCCTCCCCTCTCACCGACCAACACATCTGAACTAGAGCATTGTTTTATTAAGATTTATGCTGGATAAACTTTGATACACCCCGGATCGATGCCCCGCCGTATAATGGGCCATACCGCAACCGAGCCAGGAGCACCGAACCAACATGTCACAACAACACGTATTGGTGGTGGACGACCACGATGAGATCCGCGATCTGCTGGGCAGCTATCTTCAGCAGCACGGCTTTAGCGTCACCACCGCCGACGGCGGCGACGCCATGCGTCGTGCACTGGCGCAACAAACCCCTGATCTGGTGGTGCTGGATCTGATGATGCCCGGTGAAGATGGCCTCAGCCTGTGCCGCTGGTTGCGCGAGCAAAATGGCCCCCCGGTGATCATGCTCACTGCCATGAGTGAGGAGGCCGATACCGTTGTGGGGCTGGAGATGGGTGCCGATGACTATGTCACCAAACCCTTCAGCCCTCGGGTGCTGTTGGCCCGGATCAAGGCCGTGCTTCGACGCAACGAAGTAACGCCCCTGGACAGTGATAAAGCGCAGACCGCCCGCATCGATTTCGCCGGTTGGGGCCTGGATCTGCACCAGCGACAACTGGAGGATCCCCAGGGGGTGCTGATCCCATTAAGCACCGCCGAATTTCGCCTGCTCAAGGTGCTGCTGGAGCGCCCCCGCCAGGTCCTGAGCCGGGATCAACTGATGGATCTGACCCGGGGCCGCGAAGCCCTTCCCTTTGATCGCAGCATCGACAATCAGATCAGCCGGCTGCGCAAGAAGATCGAAGCCGACCCCAAACATCCGACGCTGATCAAGACCGTCTGGGGCGGCGGCTATATGTTTACCGAGGAAACATGCTCGCAATGAGGCACACTTCATTGACCCCTTTATGGCCTACACGGCTGGCAGCCCAGGTGATCGCCCTGATCCTGCTGATACTCACCCTGGCCATGGGCCTGAGCCTCTGGTTACTGTCCGGCGCACATCGTGAATCCTTTGGCGCCCTCAACCAGGTGCAACTGGTGCGCCAGTATATCTCGGTAGTAAAACTGCTGGAGAACAGTGAGCCCGAGTTTCACCCCAGGATCCTTAGAGCGGTCCGCAGTGCCACCACCCGAGCGCGCATCGACACCAGCAGCATCCTGCCTGACATCACGGAAGACCCCATGGATCTGCGACTACAAAAACGCCTGGAGGAGATGCTTGGGCCGCAATACCAAGGCCGCCTGCGTGCCAGCATCGGTTACCGATTCAAGCTGCCGTCGGAGAAGCAGATGAGGGAGATGCGTGAACGGCGTAGCGACCTCCACCTCACCGAATACCAGCGAAGAGAAAAGCTCGAAGACAGGCAGGTAAAGGAACGCAAACATCGTCCTCGGCTGGAGTACCTAAGCATCTCGCTACAACTTTCCGAGGATCGCTGGCTCAACTTCGACGTTGTGGTGCCCAAACCACCACCGCTGTTACCTCAGCAAACCCTCTATTTCCTGCTGCTGGCCGGGGCCGCCCTGCTGCTGGCCATGCTTTGGATGGTGCGCCGGATCAGCACCCCGGTAAAACGCCTCGCCCAGGCATCCCATCGGCTTGGTGTGGGGGAAACTTTGCCCGCCCTGAAAGAGGAGGGACCGGAGGAGATCCGGGAACTGACCCGAGCCTTTAACCAGATGCAGGATCGCCTGCAGCGCTTCGTCTCGGATCGCACGCGAATGCTGGCCGCCTTTTCCCATGATCTGCGCACCCCCATCACCAGCCTGCGCTTGAGAATAGAGATGATGGAGGAGAGTGAGCAGAAACAGCGTCTGCTGGCCACCCTGGATGAGATGCAGCAGATGAGCGAAGCCACCCTGGCATTCGTCCGCAATGGGTCCGATACCGAATCGACTCGCCAGGTGAACCTGTGCGCCCTGCTCGAAAGCCTGTGCGACGACCTCCAGGAGCAAGGCAAACCCGTGAATTTCCTCGCTGGCGATGCCCCGGGCGACACGGTGATCGCCTGCCGGCCTGTCAGTCTGAAACGGGCCCTGCGCAACCTGATAGAGAACGCCGTACAATATGGCGAGCGGGCCGAAATAGGCCTACTCTCGGAGCCAAACTCTCTGACCATCACCATTCGGGATCATGGCCCGGGGATCCCGATGGGGATGCGCGACAAGGTGTTTGAACCCTTCTTTCGACTGGAAGGCTCCCGCAGCCGCCATACCGGCGGCGTGGGCCTGGGTCTGGCCATTGCCCGCAACATCATCCACAGCCATGGGGGTGAGCTGCTACTGGAGGACGCCGATCCCGGCCTTAAGGTCGTGCTGAAGCTTCCCCTCAAGCGCTAGCGACGACCGCTAGCGCGCCATATATGCCCGCCGCCGATCGGCGGGCAATTTTTCAATGGCATAACGCAACATGACTCTGGGCATACGATGGGCATGGCTTTGCAAGAAATCGTGCAGCGCCGCTTCATCCCGCTTACCCATCTCCCTGAGCATCCAGCCCACCGCCTTGTGCATCAAATCATGGGGTTCGGTCAGCAGACGGCGTGCCTGCGCCAGGATCGCCTCGCTGTGACCGGCACGGATCCCGGCCAGGCTGGCCAGTACCGCCATGCGTCGATCCCACACCCGGGGGCTGAGCAACAAAGTCTCCTGCTCCGCCAGGAAGCGTCCGCGCAATACCGGCTCTCCCAGCAACCGAGGCGCGCTGCCATCCACCAGATCCCAGTTGTTCACCGCCTCACCATGGCGCAGATAAAAGGCCGTCAATACATCCCGCTGCGCCTCATCGGCCCGCTCATGCTGCAGCACCAGGATAAACAGGCCAAGCTGACGCATCTCATGCCACTGACTCGCCAGCAGGGTACCTATCTCCTCCAATGACAACTCCCGGTATTGGCGAGACAACGCCCGAACCTTGGGCACCCGCACACCCAGGAAGCGATCCCCCTCGCCATAGCCACCGGGCTGGGCCTGGAAGTATTTGGGATAGAACTCAGCCTTGTCCGACTCGGACAGGGCTTGAAGTTGAGAGAGCAGGGAGTTGGGCATGAGCAGTGTCTTAGTGTCGGTAGCTGGGTGCTAGGTTCTAGGTATTAGGTGCTAGGTGCTAGGTGCTAGGTGCTAGGTGCTAGGTGCTAGGTGCTAGGTGCTAGGTGCTAGGTTCTAGGTTCTAGGTGCTAGGTGCTAGGTGCTAGGTTCTAGCAAAAGCTTACACCGCTTTTTCCTAGTACCTAGGCTTTTTCCAAGTACCTCGGCTTCTCCCTAGTACCTAAGCTTCTCCCTAGTACCTCGGCTTTTTCCTAGTACCTAGGCTTTTTCCTGTTGTCCTCGGCTACAGCAGCGCCTCAATATCCTTGGCGATGGACTCCGGCTTATCCGTCGGCGCATAGCGTTTCACCACCTTGCCGGAGCGGTCCACCAGGAACTTGGTGAAGTTCCACTTTATGCCCTTGCTGCCCAGCAAACCTGGCGCCGCCCTTTTCAGGTGCTCAAACAGCGGATGGGCCCCACTGCCGTTCACCTCCACCTTGGCCATCAGGGGAAAGGTTACCCCAAAGTTCAGCTGGCAAAACTCGCTGATCGCCGCCGCATCACCCGGCTCCTGCTGGCCAAACTGGTTACAGGGAAAGCCCAGCACCACCAGGCCTTGATCTTTGTACTGCTGATACAGGCTCTCCAATCCCTCATACTGGGGGGTAAAGCCACATTTACTGGCGGTATTGACGATCAGCATCACCTTGCCCTGGTAGTGGGCCAGGTTCAGGCGCTCCCCGCCATTGGTGCCCACCTCAAACTCGTAGATCTCGCTCATTCCCGGTTCCTTGCCGTTAGGGTCTTTTCCCACCCTAACGTGAATTGAGTGTGTTAACCAAGATGATGATGGAGATTGACACTATCGGCTTTGAAGAAGGCTGCACCGTGAGCATTTCGTGGTTCACTGCGCTGGCTCGCCACTGGCCATGGTGGGAACCACAAAAGGTCCGGGAGCCAACGCGCCCACACTGTCCCTCTGGCTCATCGAATTTACTAAATAAAAAAGCCAACCTAATAAATTCAGGTTGGCCAAAATTCATCATTAGCATGAGCTGCCAAAATAAGAGCCCTCTGGGGTTCTCATTAAGACTAACTCCGTCATTTAATGATGATTACATCTTACCTTCCGTCAGCACCAGCTCAGTGATATCACCAAACAAACCAGGCTGCGTGACATCGAGTCTCAGGCGCTCACCAGATGCCTGAATATCTTTAATGTTGTACATCATAACGTTAAAGCTATCTGCCCATGTGTAACGCAAGACAGCATCACCCGTGGTAATGTTTTGAGTTACCATCCACTCTGTGCCGTAACCGGTCATTTGGCCATTGATCGGACGGTTGGGGGCGTCATGGGGCACCTTGTAAATAACGGACTCCAGCTTCAGCAGCCCATTGGTCACACTGCTAGGCTCTTTAAGGTGGTTATAAAAATACGAGTTGCTAATAAAACGATCTTGAGAGTGGAGGTTGCCATTGGTTTTCAGGTCCACTTCAGAATCTTGCTTCTCAACTGGCCCCCAGTCTTTTGAGGACTCAGCCAGGTTGGCAAGGTGAACTTGGTATTCCGGCGAATTGGTTAAGATATTGTGCTCGGGTCCATGCCAGATCTTTAACTCTTTCTCTTGCCATTGGATGATTGCCGCATCGCCAGTGATATCTTGTAGGCTGAAATGAACCGTCATGACTGTAGGCATGCCAGGAATTTCATCTGTCATCATATCCATGCTTTTCATGGCATTCACTGCGTCAGAAACGGTTGCATATTGTGACAGCAAGTGTTGCATTAATTTAGCATGGCCGAGAGATTCATCCGACCGAATATCATTAATATCCATCTCGTTGAAAAACAGGACATTCCCAGAAAGACCCGCTTCGTTCACACCTTCTCCAACCAATGCGCCGTAGCTGGTGATGGCGGTTACCGCATATTTGGACTTTTCCACTAAAGCGTCTGCACGAAGGGAACGTGTATACTCGAATCCCTTTGGATAGTTTTCTAGTGCTGCATGAGAGCTTTCAATCCAGTCAAAGGTCCGTGAGACAAAGACCCCTTTCTCCGTATCCCATGCAATTCGAGAACAAGCGTGTGCGTCTGAAACAACACCCCCGAAAAGTACCGCGAAAGCTGTTGCAGAAAATAACTTTTTATTAAACATTTAGTCAGTGCCTATTCTAGAGAATCCGGGTGGATTATAAATCCGGCTTTTCAGCATGTAACATCACTACTGCTGGGAAAAACCCAACACCCTTTTTGCTCTCGATCATGTTCATGCAATCCTTTTGGAGAGGGATCGCGAACGCCGTTCGGGCGCCGTTGCCAAATGCAATCCAAGGGGCCCAGGGAACCAGGCCTATTTGAGATTTGCTCGTGGTTGAAACGGACCCGAACCACTCCCGAAGCGAAAATGACAAAGACCCCATGATATTGCGCTAACGTTCGGGGACCGCCGGCGCGACAACAGGGTTGGGGAGCCACGAAAGCTCCACGGCGCAGCCGTCCACGAATACCAATGGCAGTGACCCACACAACCGCCATGCCGCTGGCATCCCCGGACACCCAACCGTGCGTAAGCACAATTAAGACAAGTCGTCAGCCCCCCCGCTGCACTCCCTGCTGCCAGAACTGCGCCGACAGTTCCTGCTGTTTGGCGGCCAGGCGGGACATATCCCGTCCCTTCTTGGCCGTCTGTGCCGCCTGAGACAGGCTGCACTGGGCCAGTTCGCTGACGGTCTGGATCGCCTCGCTGATCTCCTGGGTCACCACCCGCTGCTGGCTCATGGCGGCGGCGATCTCATCGCTCATGGTGTTGATGGTGTTCACCGCGCTGCGCAGATCGGCAAAGGCCAGATCCACTTCCTGGATCCGGGCTTCGGTCTCCCTCGCCGCTTGTTGGCCCTGAGCCATTGCCCGGTTCGCCGTCTGGCTGGAGCTCTGAAACTGGGCCACGATCTCCTCGATCTGCACCGTAGACTGGGCGGTACGCTGCGCCAGGTTGCGCACCTCGTCGGCCACCACGGCGAACCCCCTGCCCGACTCACCGGCTCGGGCAGCTTCGATGGCGGCATTGAGTGCCAGCAGGTTGGTCTGCTCAGCGATCCCCCGGATCACATCCAGCACCTGGGCTATGGACTGGCTGTCCTGCTCAATCTGCTGCACCACTGCCGCGGTGTGCCCCACCTCTTCGCTCAGGCTGCCGATGGCGGAGGAGACTTCCGTCAGCATGCGGCTGCCCTCGTCAGCCACCATCAGGCTCTGGTTCAACGCCGAAGCCACCTGAGTCGCGTTGTCCGCCACCTCATTGAAGCTGACGCTCATCTCCTCAACGGCTGTCGCGGCGGCCGCCGTTTGTTGGTTCTGCCGCTCGGCTCGCTCCTGTGTGTCGCGCACCGTGCTATTGAGCTGCTCCCCCATGCCACATAGATCCGTGGCCGAATCGGCGATCCGCCCAACCACACCACCCAACTCGGTGGAGAGGAAGTCCAGTGACAGGTTCAGCTGGCCGATCTCATCCTGACGGCCGGTAAAGACGCCCCGGGCAATGGGATCGTCGATCACACTTCGGCTGCGCTCAACCAGGGCCACCAGGGGCCGCAACAGCCAGTGCATCAGCAACAGGCTCAGGCCGATCCCGACACCGGCACCGATCAGCCCCACCCAATGAAGCAGGAGGGCGGTCATGGCCGCACCACCGGCTGCACCCAGCAACAGGCGGCCGACAAAGCCCAGCCTGGCGGGTTGCAAAGCCTTGGGGGTGGTACCCGCTTTCAGCGCACGGTAGATCCCATCCGCCTGCTCGATCTGAGCACGGTTCGCCCGCCGCCGCACCGATTGGTACTCGTGGATCTCACCGTTCTCGAAGACCGGCGTGACATAGGCATTAACCCAGTAGTGATCACCATTTTTTGCACGATTCTTGACGACACCGAACCAGGGCCTCCCCCCCTGAATCGTCTCCCACAGGGAAGCAAACGCCACCTCAGGCATGTCCGGGTGGCGGATCAGGTTATGGGGCTGGCCATGCAGTTCATCCTGAGAGTACTGGGAGATCTCGGCAAAGGTGTGATTGGCAAACTTGATCTTGCCCTTGGGATCTGTGGTCGACAGCAAGATGCTGTCCTGAGGAAAGGGGATCTCCCGTCCGGTTACTGGCTGGTTGTCGCGCATGGCTGGCCCCGTTGCTGCTTAAATGGTGCATGGGTGGTGCATAGATGGTGCATGATTTGGGTATGGTGCCAGTGCCACCTCAGCCTTGCACGACTCTCTCGCACTAGCACTTAAGCTTTTGAATTTATTTTTGATATGGATCAGAAAACCCGGTTCATGGTCGAACCGGGTTTTCATAAAATCGATCGAGATCCTTCCGAATCGCTCTGTGCCCAATTGTGCGAAAAAGCGCAACCGGACGGGCTTGGCGCACTCTCCCTACACGCCGGGACGCACGCCCAGGGCGTGGCAGATGGCGTAGGACAGCTCGGCGCGATTGAGGGTGTAGAAGTGGAAGTCACTCACCCCCTCCTTGGCCAAGACCTTGGCCATCTCAATCGCCACGTTGGCCCCGACCAACTTGCGAGTCGCCGGATCATCCTCCAGGCCATCAAACATGTGGTGCAGCCAATTGGGCACACGGATCTTGGCAAAATCGGAGAACTTCAGCAGTTGCTTGTAGTTGGTCACCGGCAGGATCCCGGGCACGATCTCCGCCTCGATCCCCGCCGCGGCACAGCGATCCCGGAAGCGCAGGTAGGCTTCGATATCGAAGAAAAACTGGGTGATCGCCCGGGTCGCACCGGCATCGATCTTGCGTTTGAGGTTGATCAGATCGGCCTGGGCACTGGTGGCATCCGGGTGCACTTCCGGGTAGGCCGCCACGCTGATCTCAAAATCGTGCTCCTGCTTGAGCAACTCGACCAGATCCGAGGCGTAACGGTTTGGATTCGGCTGCCCCTCGGGTACATCACCGCGCAGCGCCACGATATGACGCACGCCCTGCTGCCAATACTGGCGGGCCAGCTCACGCAACTCCCCCTCGTCGGCGTCGATCAGGGTCAGGTGGGGGGCCGCCTGCAGATCGGTCTCGGCGTGGATCCGCTCGATCACCTTGTGGGTGCGATCCCGCACACCGGAGTTGGCGCCGTAGGTCACGGACACGAACTTGGGCTTAAGCGGCGCCAGACGCTCGATGGACTGCCACAGGGTCTCCTCCATCGCCGGGCTGTTGGGTGGAAAGAACTCGAAAGAAACATTGAGATCTTTCAGGGAGCTGAGGCGCTCGTTCAATGCTTCGACTTGTTGGGCGTGATGAAATGCCATATCAATATATTCCCTTAACTGTTCGTTCGATGCCTCGGTGCTCGGGGCACTTCCGTTCCTAGGAAAGAGCCTAGGCTCTTAGCGATTAGCTATCAGCTCTTAGGACCTAGGACCTAGCCCCCAGCTCTTCGCTCTCGGCTTGTTAGTGCAACAGGCGACGACAAATCGCCACCAGATCGGATTGTACGGCGGCGGCAGTCACTTCACGCCCGGCGCCGGGCCCCTGGATCACCAGGCCGTTTGGATAGTGACTGCTGCGCAATAGGAACTGGTTATCTCCCGGCGGCAAGCTGGCAAAGGGGTGCTTGGGCGCCACCGCCTCAAGCCCCACCTTGGCTTGCAGGGTCTCCCCTTCGATGGCCAGGGCGGCGGTGTAACGCAGGGCTTGGCCCTGTGCCTTAGCACTGGCCAGGGCATCGGCCATGGGGCCATCCAGCTCCTCGATGCGGGCCAGGAACTCGCCGGTGGGGATCCCGGCCAGTGTCTCGGGCACCAGAGATTCCAGCCCCACCTGCTCCAGCTCGAGCTTCAACCCCAGCTCCCGTGCCAGGATCAGCAGCTTTCGCTGCATATCGACGCCGCCGAGATCTTCCCTTGGATCCGGCTCGGTGAAGCCCTTGTCCTTAGCCTCCAAAACCAACTGAGAAAATGGCTTACTGCCGTCAAAGTGGTGGAACAGCCAGCTCAAGGTGCCGGAGAACACCCCGTCGATGCGCTGCACCGTATCGCCTCCCCGCTTGAGATCGTCAATGGCATAAAAGATCGGCAAACCAGCCCCGACGGTGGCGTTATAACGCCAGTAGAGATGGCGCTGCGCGACCTGAGCTTTAAGGCGATCATAAAACGCCTGAGGACCACTGCCCGCCTGCTTGTTGGCACAGATCAAGTGGATGCCCCGCTCCAGTAGCTGGGGATAGGCCTGAGCCAACTCACCGCTGGCGGTGATATCCAGCAAGATCAGTTCGTCAAAAGGCAGAGTCGTCGCCCGGTCAAACAGGGCGGTCAGCTCATAGGGCTGTGCCTCGCTGTCGAAGCGGGACTGCCATTGGGTGGGATTGAGCCCCTCCGGCGCCAGCAGGGCTTCGTTCCGCCCCAGCACCGCCACCAGGGACAGCTCAGCCTCCAATTCATCACTGATCCGCCGTTGATAGTGGGCAAACTGCTGTAACCAGGCGGCACCAATGTTGCCTTTACCCGCCACCAAGAGCCCGATCTTCTTCAGCGGACCGGCACAACGCCGATGCACTCGGGCGGTCAGATCCGCCACTTCGTCACTGGGCACCAGGGTCGTTAATGCGAGGGGATCCGCCAACAGCGGCCAGGCGCAACGTCCCAGCAACCGAGCGAACGCGCCTCTCAGGCGGCCCGCATGGCGACTAACCAGAGCCACCAGCCCCAATCCTCGCTCACTGCGTACTGACTGATTGTAATGCTCGAACAAAGCCACCTGAGCGGCTTCGGCCTGCTCTTCGGTCACCACCAGGGCACCGCGCAGGGGATACACCGCCAACAGCGCCAGACCATGGGCCCGCAGGTAATCGGCGGCACTATCGCTGTCCTCACCATCCGGGCCATAGAGGACCACCACCTTGTCCAAGCTGGTGATCACCGGCTCGGCCTTGGCGCCCTCAGCCAGGATCCGGGTATAGGGCTGCTCCGGGGTATAACTGGATCGCACATTCAGCGACATGGAGTGCTGCTGAAGCGGCTGTAACGTGCGGGCATGCAGCACGGGTGAGCCCAGTCGGGCCAGGCGATCCGCTTCGGTCAGAGACAGCTCGGCCTGCAGGCGTGCGTCTTGCAACAGGTTGGGATCGGCGTTAAACACCCCCTGAACATCGGTCCAGATGGTGACCTGCTCAACCCCGGCCAGTGCGCCAATCACAGTGGCACTGTAGTCCGAACCATTCCGACCCAGCAACACACTCTGACCGGCTTCATCTGCCGCCACATAGCCGGTGATCACGACCCGGGTATCCGCTAAAGCCTGTAGGCGAGCGTCCAGCTTATCGCGACTGATCGGGTATTGGGGGCTGCGATCCTCTTTCACGGTCAGGAAACGGCGGGCGTCCAGGGCACTCGCCTGCACCCCTAACTGACTCAACAGGGCGGCCAGCAGTCGGGCCGACCACAGCTCGCCCAGCCCTTGGATATCGGCACTGTACTGACGCGGCTCGGCCAACCAGTGACGCAGCTGCTTAAGATCTTCCTCCAACTGAACCAGGGCGGTATCCGCCTCAGGCCCCAGCAGCAGCCGCTGGATCAGGCCCCGCTGAAACTGGACCAGTTCCGCCAACTCGCCAGACAGGTCTTGCTGTTGCTTGGCCCGCTCCAGCAGGGCGATCAGGGCGTTGGTGCTCTTTCCCGCGGCAGAGACCACCACCAGATCATCGGCGTTTCCCTGGGTGAGCAGGATATGGGCGACCCGGCGATAGCAATCTGCATCCGCCAGGCTTGACCCCCCAAATTTATGCAGTAGACGACGTGACACGCTATGACTCCCTTCCTTCACCGGGGATTAGCCCAGGGCCTGTTGCAGGTCGGCCAGCAGATCCCGAGGATCTTCGATCCCCACGGAGATCCGCAGCAGAGTTTCTCCGATCCCGGCCGCGATCCGGGCTTCCTCGGCCATCGCCCTGTGGGTCATGGTGGCCGGATGGCAGATCAGTGACTCCACGCCCCCCAGGCTCTCGGCCACACTGAACACCTTGAGGCGGGACAGGAAGGCACGCACTTCTGGCTCACCCCCCTTGAGATCGAAACTGAGCATGGCGCCAAAACCCGCCTGTTGACGCTTGGCCAATTCGTGTTGGGGATGGTCCGCCAGCCCCGGGTAATACACCCTGGCCACCGCCGGGTGAGACACCAGCAGTTCGGCCACCGCATCGGCATTGCTCTGATGCTGTTTGATCCGCAGCGGCAGGGTCCGCAGGCCACGCAGGGTGAGATAGCTATCGAAAGCACCGCCCGTCAGTCCCAGACAGTTGGCCCACCAATCCAGCTGCTCCGCCAGCTCAGCCTCTTTGGCGATCGCCACGCCTCCGACCAGATCCGAGTGACCATTGATGTATTTTGTCGTGGAGTGGATGACGATGTCGGCCCCCAGGCTCAGCGGCTGCTGCAGCATGGGCGACAGGAAGGTGTTATCAACCACCACCCAGGCACCAACAGCCTTGGCTTTTTCCGCAATCTCTGCAATATCCACCAGGCGCATCAGTGGGTTAGAGGGGGTTTCCAGCCAGACCATCTTGGGCTTTTGCGCCAGTACGGCATCAAGGGCAGCAGCGTCGGTCTGGTCCACCACGGCGACCCGAAAGCCCCCCTTGGCCGCCACCGAGGTAAACAGGCGGTAACTGCCGCCGTAGCAGTCGTGGGGGACGACCAGCAGGTCATCGCTGTTCAGCAGGGCGGTAACCGCGGAGATCGCCGCCATACCTGTGGCGGTCACCACCGCACCGGCCCCGCCTTCCAGTTTGGCCAGGGCTTGCCCGAGGACACCGCGGGTCGGGTTACCACTGCGCGCGTAATCGTATTGACGCGGCTGGCCAAAATCCTCGAAGGTGTAATTGGTGGAAAGGTAGATAGGGGGCACAACGGCACCGTGCTGCGTATCGCTTTCGATCCCTTCGCGGACGGCGATGGTGGCAAGCTGAGGCTGGCTCATGAGGTGCATCCTCCGGACTGACGCATTAAAACAAAATCATAATGATGGGCTAACTTAAACCGCCGAAGCTTGGGCGTCAAGACGTTTAGCCGTCTAAACGTTTACAGGTTAAGATGGCAACAATTTGACTCTCTCGGACATGGGTTTAAAATTGCAACCGTTATCAAGACTTATAGGTGCATCGATGAGTATCGAGTGGAACGGCGACTACATCAGTCCGTACGCGGAACACGGCAAAAAAAATGAGCAGGTCAAGAAGATCACTGTATCCATCCCGCTCAAAGTGCTGAAGATCCTCACCGATGAGCGCACTCGCCGGCAGGTCAATAATTTGCGCCATGCCACCAACAGTGAACTGCTATGTGAAGCCTTCCTCCACGCTTACACCGGCCAACCCTTGCCTGCGGATGACGATCTGCGCAAAGACAAGCCGGACAGCGTTCCGGCGGCCGCCCGCGACATCATGGCCGCCCTGGGGATCGACCCGGAACAACTCGAAGAGTGAATCCGATTTGTTGTAAAAAGGCCTGCCAATGCAGGCTTTTTTGTCTCTAAAAAGCGAATATTATGGCCTCCCTCCTCTCCTTCGAACTGCCCCTGGTCTGGCTGATTGTTCTGACTGGTGCCATCGTACAGAGCGCCATCGGATTTGGCTTGGCGGTCGTGGTGACTCCGCTGTTGTACTTTATCAACCCGGAATGGGTGCCCGGTCCCATCATCATGATGGGCCTGATGATCTCCCTGTTCACCCTGAGACGCATCGGCCTCAAACTGGAGATGGGGATCTTGACTCCCGCCCTGATCGGCCGAATTCCCGGCGGCATACTCGGCACCTGGTTATTGGTCGCGGCCTCGGCTCAGTGGCTGGGACTCGGCATTGGCCTGATCGTGTTGACCGCAGTGCTGCTTACTCTGGCCAAATTCAGCCTCCCCCTGACCCGAATAAACCTGTTTGGTGCCGGGTTGGTTTCCGGGATCTTCGCCGCCATCTCCGCCATCGGCGGTCCTCCAATGGCGCTGCTGCTCAACAATAACCAGTCCGCCGCCCAGATGCGTCATACCCTGTCAGGCTTCTTTGTCTTCAGCGCCGCCCTCTCCCTGCTGATCCTGGCACTCGCTGGCCAGTTTGGCTGGGCTGATCTCGCTCGGGGGGCGTTGCTGATCCCCCCTGCTCTCGCGGGGTTCTGGCTGGGGGATAAACTGGTCGTTCGCATCGACCCGGCGCAATTGAAGCAGACAACCCTATTATTGTGTTTCTGCGCTGGGGCCATGCTGGTTGCTCAATCCCTCGTACAATTGTTCTAAACCTCAATGTGTTGTAACTAAGTGTCATTCATCACCCAGGCCTCAAACCGTCATGAGACCTACTTCACAATACCTCCTGGTAAAGCGCTTCTTCACTTGCAGGACTGTCGTTTCTCCTAAATCCTGATTCAGGAATTACAACATTGTTAACGCTATCCCAATAGCCAAGTATCAGTGTCAACTGACGGGTATATAATGAAGAAAATAAGCCTTGCCATCTCTCTAGCACTTGCTTCAACCAGCGTCATGGCCGCCATGTCGGCCGAAGAGATCGCCCAGTACGACATCCCCTTCTACGATCACACCCTCTCCATCGAAGCGCGCCTGGACGACCTCTCCAAGCGTCTGACCGACGAGGAGAAGGGCCACATGATCACCCTTTGGAACAAAGGCGTGCCGCGCCTGGGGTTGAAATCCTTCATGCCCGGCGAAGCCCTGCACGGCCTGGCATCGCCCCGCGCTAACGCCGCCACCGTGTTCCCCCAGTCCATCGGCCTGGCCGCCACCTGGGATCCGGCCGCGATGAAGCGCATGGGGGATGCGGTCTCCGACGAAGCCCGCGCCCAGTACCACAATGGCCCGGAGCTGGCCTGGGGCCGCAGTGGCCCGCTGACCTTCTGGTCACCGGTGATCAACATCGGCCGCGATCCCCGCTGGGGCCGGAACCAGGAAGCCTACGGCGAAGATCCGCTGATCAACGGCACCTTTGCCACCGCCTATGTGCAGGGTCTGCAGGGCGACCATCCGAAATATCTGAAAGTGGCCGCCGGTGCCAAGCACTTCGTCGCCAACAACGAAGAGCACAACCGCTTCAACGGCAACGCCGATATCTCCGAGAAGCAGCTGCGTGAATACTACTTCCCCGCCTACAAACAGGTGGTACAGGACGGCGACGCCAAGATCATCATGACCGCCTACAACAGCCTCAATGGCGAGCCGGCGGTCACCAACACCTGGCTGGTGAAGGACGTATTGCGCGGCGAGTGGGGCTTCGACGGCTTCGTGCTGGGCGATTACGGCTCCATCCTGATGACCACCAAGGGCTGGGCTGAGCGTGGCTTTACCGGCCACGAGATCTACGACAACTACGTCGAAGCCACCGCCGCGGTACTGAACGCCGAGACCCTGGACTTCGATAACACCCGCGTATTCCGCCGTGAAGCGATGACCGCCATCAAGCAGGGCAAGACCAGCTCCGCACAGCTGGACCGCGCCTTCCGCAACACCATGCGGGTGGGCCTGCAGCTGGGCATGTTCGATCCGGCAGAGCTGTCTCCGTGGAAAGACCTGCCGTTCGAGACCATGACCAGCTTTAAGGATCTGGCCCTGGAGCTGGCCGAAAAGTCCATGGTACTGCTGCAGAACGAGCCAGTGAACGGCACGCCGCTGCTGCCGCTGGACAAGTCGGCGCTGAAAACCGTGGCGGTGATCGGCCCCAACGCCGATGTACTGAACTACGGTACCTACTCCGGAACCGCCACCAATCCCGTGACCCCGCTGCAGGGCATTCGTGACTACCTGGGCGATGATGTCGAGGTGCTGTACGTGCCCTGGTCCGAGGGTCAGGACGAGCTCAGCCACATCCCGATGGACAACATCACCACCCTGGATAACCAGGGCCTGGGAGTATGGCGTGCCATCTACCATGACGATCAGATGGCCCGTGGCAAAGTCGCCGGTCGTGAAAACGTCGCCCACATCGACTTCAGCTGGAGCGACGACAAGCCCCACAAGGGCCTGACCAAGGATCGCTACTCCGTCACCTACACCACCACAGTGGTGCCGCCGCAAAGCGGCCTCTACACCCTGGGTCTGGAGCATCAGGGCGCCGATGTGGTCATTAACATCAACGGCGGTCCGCTGATCCGCGATCATGGCGATGCCAACAAGCCGGTGATCACCACCAAGGAGATCGAGCTGGACGCCACCCAGACCTATGAGATCACCGTGGTTTCCATGCGCAAAGCCAATGTCAAAGAGCACCAGCTGCGCTTTGGCTGGCAGCTGCCACAGGAGCAAAGCACCTTTGAGGGGGGCGAAGTGGACGTCGCCAAACAGGCCGATGCGGTGATCGCCGTGATGGGCCTGTCCGTCGAGTACGAGCGTGAGTCCATCGACCGCGCCTTCGAAGGCCTGCCAAGCGCGCAAACCGATATGCTGCGCAGTGTGGTCAAAGCCAACCCCAACACCGTGGTCGTGATGCAGTCCGGGTCCTCCATCGAAAGCCCCTGGCTCAAGGACAACATCCCGGCCATCCTGCAATCCTGGTACCCGGGTGAGCAGGGCGGTAACGCCATCGCCCACACCCTGTTTGGCGACAACAACCCGGGCGGCAAACTGCCACAGACCTGGGTGCGTGGCTGGGACGATCTGCCGCCATTCGGCGACTACGATCTGACCAAGGGCCGCAGCTACTGGTACTTCGACAAGGAGCCGCTGTTCGCCTTTGGCCACGGCCTGAGCTACACCGACTTCACCCTGGACAAGCTCAAGCTCAAGTCCAAGAAGGTCAAAGCCGACGGCACCATCGACTTAAGCGTTCGCGTGAAGAACACCGGCAAAGTCGACGGCGCCGAAGTAGTGCAGGTGTACGTGGTGGACAAGTTTGACCGCAGCGACAAGCCGAAGCAGCGACTGAAGGCCTTCGAGCGTGTCAGCGTTGCAGCGGGCAAGTCCGAGACCGTCAAGCTCTCCATCGATGTGGCCGAATTGGCCTACTGGGACGAGAAGACCAAGGACTGGGCCCTGGGGGATCGCTATGAGATCCGCGTCGGTAACGCCTCGGACAATATTCTGCTGAGCGAAACCGTTCGCGTGAAGTGATCGCACAGCCAATGACGAAGGGCGCCCAATCGGGCGCCTTTTTGTGTCAATGCCTTGAGCCATGTTCGCCACACTGCACCAAACCTGTCATTTCATTGCAATTCTTTACTGAATCAAAAGGGTTCTCCCCTCCGACTTAATGATTAAATGCTTCGCAATGATATCGCTAACCTGATGCGCTCCCAGTGATCGAAACCCGCTTGGCTGCGGCTGCTCCCTGTACGACATGTGGGCCAATCCAGCAATGACAACGCCTTTGAGCCCCACCACAGATGCGGGCTTCGCCCTCTCTCCCCTTGCCCCTACTGGGGGAAACAAGGCTGTCGGTAAGGCCCGCATCTGTGGCCAGCGCCCCTTGGTTAAGGCCTCAGGTAATAGCCCGCGTGTGATGCTCGCTTCCGCTCAACTCTCCTCTCCCCCACAGGGCGCCGTTCATGGCGCCCTGTGGCCATCCGGTCGCAGGCGAAACCGTGCGGACCAGACGCCAACAACGCCTTTAGCTCCTGAACCTGTGTCCGGTGTTCCCTCGGATATGGCTCAAACACATAGGAAACAACAATGATAAAAAGAACCGCCCTGGCCGTTTCTGCGGCGCTGCTGTGCAGCCCGGTCTTTGCCGGCATGCCCGCCGCCGAGATCGCCCAGTACGATATCCCCTTTTATGATCACACCCTCTCCATCGAAGAGCGCCTGGACGATCTGTCCGCGCGCCTGACCGACGAAGAGAAGGGGCATATGATCACCATCTGGAACCCAGGCGTGCCACGTCTGGGCCTGAAGGTCTACATGGGCGGTGAAGCCCTGCACGGCCTGTCCGCCCCGCGGGATAACGCCGCCACCGTCTTCCCTCAGTCCATCGGTCTGGCCTCCATGTGGGATCCCGAGGCGATGAAGCGCATGGGTGACGCCATCTCCGACGAGGCCCGTGCCCAGTACCACAACGGCCCCATCCTGCAGCGTGGCCGCAAGGGCCCACTGACCTTCTGGTCACCGGTGATCAACATCGCCCGGGATCCGCGCTGGGGCCGGACCCAGGAAGCCTATGGTGAAGATCCGCTGATCAACGGCACCATGGCCACCGCCTACATTCAGGGCATGCAGGGCGACCACCCCAAGTACCTGAAAACCGCCGCCGGTCCCAAGCACTTCGTCGCCAACAACGAAGAGCACAACCGCTTTAACGGCAACGCTGATATCTCCGAGAAGCAGCTGCGCGAGTACTACTTCCCCGCCTACAAGCAGGCGGTGGAAGAGGGCAATGCCAAGATCGTCATGACCGCCTATAACGCCCTCAATGGCGTGCCTGCGGTGAACAACAAATGGTTGGTCAAAGACGTGCTGCGCGGCGAGTGGGGCTTCGACGGCTTCGTGCTGGGCGATTACGGCTCCATCCTGATGACCACCAAGGGCTGGGGCGAGCGTGGCTTTACCGGCCATGAGATCTACGAAAACTACGTTGAAGCGGCTGCGGCGGTACTGAACGCCGAAACCCTGGACTTCGACAACACCCGGATCTTCCGCAACGAAGCGATCAAGGCCATCAAACAGGGCAAGGCCGAGAGCGAGAGCCTGGACCGCGCCTTCCGCAACACCATGCGGGTCGGCCTGCAGCTGGGCATGTTCGATCCCGAAGAGCTCTCTCCATGGAAAGATCTGCCCTTCTCCCTGCTGACCAGCCACAAAGAGTTGGCCCTGGAGCTGGCCGAGAAGTCCATGGTGCTGCTGCAGAACGAGCCGGTGAACGGCACCCCACTGCTGCCCCTGGACAAGTCTGCGCTGAAAACCGTGGCGGTGATCGGCCCCAACGCCGATGTCCTCAACTACGGCACCTACTCGGGCACCGCCACCGATCCGGTCACCCCGCTGCAGGGCATTCGTGACTACCTGGGCGATGACGTCGAGGTGCTGTACGTGCCTTGGTCCACCACCGAGGACGAACTGACCCATATTCCGATGGACAACATCACCACCCTGGATAACCAGGGCATGGGGATCTGGCGTGCCTTCTACCACAACGATCAGATGGCCCGTGGTCAAGCGGACGGCCGTGATAACGTCGCCCACATCGACTTCAGCTGGACCGATGACAAGCCACACGAAGCGATCGAGCGTGAGCGTTACTCCGTCACCTACAAGACCAACGTGGTGCCGCCACAAAGCGGTCTCTACACCCTGGGCATTGAGCACATGGGTGGCGACATCGTGGTTCAGGTCAACGGTGCGCCACTGATCCGCGACCACGGCGAAAACCCGGAGATGACCCGCTTTACCAAGCAGATCGAACTGGACGCCACCCAGACCTACGAGTTCACCGTGATCTCCATGCGCCGTGCCGATGCCCCAGAGCACGCGCTGCGCTTTGGCTGGCAGCTGCCACAAGAGGCGAGCCAGTTTGAAGGCGGTGAGCTGGAGGTGGCCAAGAAGGCCGATGCGGTGATCGCCGTCATGGGCATTTCCGTGGCGTACGAGCGTGAGTCCATCGACCGTGCCTTCGAGGGCCTGCCAACGGCGCAAACCGAGATGCTGCAAAGCGTGGTGAAAGCCAACCCCAACACCGTGGTGGTGATGCAGTCCGGCTCCTCCATCGAGAGCCCCTGGCTCAAGGACAATGTGCCGGCCATCCTGCAAGCCTGGTACCCGGGTGAGCAGGGCGGCAACGCCATCGCCAACACCCTGTTCGGCGACAACAACCCCGGCGGCAAACTGCCGCTGACCTGGGTCAAGAGCTGGGACGATCTGCCGCCGTTCAACGACTACGATCTGACCAAGGGTCGCAGCTACTGGTACTTCGACAAGGAGCCATTGTTCGCCTTCGGTCACGGCCTGAGCTACACCGACTTCAAGATGGACAAGCTCAAGATTAAGTCCAAGAAGGTGAAAGCCGACGGCACCATCGACTTGAGCGTGCGCGTGAAGAACACAGGCAAGCGCGATGGCGACGAAGTGGTTCAGGTCTACGTCACCGATAAGTTCGACCGCAGCGACAAGCCGAAGCAGCGTCTGAAGGCGTTCGAGCGTGTCAGCGTGAAAGCCGGTAAGTCTGAAACCGTCACGCTCTCCATTGACGTGGCCGATCTGGCCTACTGGGATGAGAAGGCCAAGGACTGGGCCCTGGGCGATCGCTATGAGATCCGCGTCGGCAACGCCTCGGACAACATCAAGCTCACCGAGACCATTCGTGTGAAGTGATCCCGAACCGACACAAGGCGCCCCTCGGGCGCCTTGTTTGCATTCGCCAACCCTTCCGCTCACCAATGCGATCCTGGCCACCCAGGTTTCACCCGGATCACCGCCCCGACCCTCACTCGAGTGGTGATATCAACACTGAGAAAAACAATGATAAGAAGTACCCGCCTGGCGGTTTCCATGGCACTGTTTTGCCCGCTCGTTGCCGCCATTCCCATCAAGACGACCGCCCCCTACGATATCCCCTTCTACGATCACGCCCTGCCAATGGAAGCCCGACTGGACGACATCACGGCACGCCTGAGCAACGAAGAGAAAGGGCATATGATCTCCCTGTTTAACCACGGGGTTCCAAGGTTGGGCCTGAAAGCCTTCAGCCCCGGCGAAGCCCTGCATGGGCTCACCTCCCCCAATGCCACCACCGTCTTCCCCCAGTCCATCGGCCTGGCGGCCACCTGGGATCCGGCTGCGGTGCAGCGCATGGGCTCGGCGATCTCCGACGAGGCCCGCGCCCAGTACCACAATGGGCCGCGCAATCACGGCGTTCGAGATCAGTTGGATCAGCCCGGTCCGCTGATGTTCTGGTCGCCGGTGATCAACATCGCCCGGGATCCGCGCTGGGGCCGTACCCAGGAAGCGTACGGCGAAGATCCGCTGATCAACGGCACCATGGCCACCGCCTATGTCACCGGCATGCAGGGGGATCACCCCAAGTACCTGAAGACCGCCGCCGGCGCCAAGCACTTTGTCGCCAACAACGAAGAGCACAACCGTTTCTACACCAGCGCCGAGATCAGCGAAAAGCAGCTGCGCGAGTTCTACTTCCCCGCCTACAAGCAGGTGGTGCAGGAGGGCAACGCCCAGATCATCATGACCGCCTATAACGCCCTCAACGGCGAACCGGCGGTGACCAACAAGTGGCTGGTCAACGACGTGCTGCGTGGCGAATGGGGCTTCGACGGCCTGGTGATGGCCGACTACGGCTCAGTCTCCCTGCTGACTCAGGGCTTTGGGCCCGGCGGGGCAGAAGGACACGGGATCTATCCCAACCATAAGGCGTCGGTGGCGGCCGTCTTCAATGCCCAGACGCTGGACATGGACAACACCTCCCTCTTCCGCCACGAGCTGATCCAGGCGATCGATCAGGGCCTGGTGCCACAGGCGCAACTGGACCGCGCCTTTCGTAACGTGATGACCGTCGGCCTCAAGCTGGGCATGTTCGATCCCGAGGCGCTCTCCCCCTGGAAGGATCTGCCGTTTGACACCCTGACCAGCTTCAAGGATCTGGCCCTGGAGCTGGCCGAAAAGTCCATCGTTCTGCTGCAGAACAAGCCGGTGGATGGCACCCCGCTGCTGCCGCTGGACAAGTCCGCGCTGAAAACCGTCGCGGTGATCGGCCCCAACGCCGAGCGCCTCAACTACGGCACCTACTCCGGCACCGCCACCGATCCGGTTACTGCGCTGCAGGGCATTCGTGACTACCTGGACGACGACGTCGAAGTGCTGTACGTGCCCTGGACCGGCACCGAGGCCGGGTTCGATCATATCAACATGAGCAACATCACCCTGCTGGACGATCACGGCATGGGCGTATGGCGGGCCGAGTACTACCAAAGACCCAGCGGTCAGGGCGCGCCCGTGGCCGTCGGCACAGTGGCCAACATCGATCAGCACTGGGATGGCGTCTCCCCCCATGAGGCCCTGGGTAAAGGTTATGCCGTGCGCTACACCACCACCCTCATTCCGCCCCAGGCTGGCACCTACACCCTCAGGCTCCAACACAGTGGCAGCAACGCCGTGCTGAAAGTGAACGACCAAGTGGTGCTGCGCTCCCACGGCCCCAACCACGCCCAGGAGCATGTCACCGACTACCCGTTTGACGCCAACCAGAGCTACACCCTGGAGCTGCTTTCCAACCGGCCGGCAGCCAAGAAAGGGGATCACCAACTTCGCTTCGACTGGCGCCTGCCGCTGGAGGAGAGCCCGTTTGACGGCGGTGAGCTGCAGGCGGCCCAACAAGCCGATATGGTGATCGCCATCATGGGCCTGTCCACCCAGTTCGAGCGCGAGTCCGTCGACCGCTCCGCTCCCGGTCTGCCCAGCGAGCAGATCAGCATGCTGCGCAGCGTAAAGGCCGCCAACCCCAACACCGTCGTGGTGCTGCAGTCCGGCTCCGCCATCGAAAGCCCCTGGCTCAAGGACAACATCCCCGCCATCCTGCAATCCTGGTACCCGGGTGAGCAGGGCGGTAACGCCATCGCCAACACCCTGTTTGGCGACAACAACCCCGGCGGTAAAC
The DNA here is from genome assembly GCF_057219095.1 of Ferrimonas sp. YIN67. Lineage (NCBI taxonomy): Bacteria > Pseudomonadati > Pseudomonadota > Gammaproteobacteria > Alteromonadales > Ferrimonadaceae > Ferrimonas > Ferrimonas sp. YIN67. The sequence goes on along the minus strand of NZ_JBXVVJ010000006.1, from coordinate 169,549 downwards.
TGCCGCTGACCTTCGTCAAAAGCTGGGACGATCTGCCGCCGTTTGGCGATTACGACATCACCAAGGGGCGCAGCTACTGGTACTTCGACAAGGCGCCACTGTGGGCCTTCGGCCACGGCCTGAGCTACACCGACTTTAAGATGGACAAGCTCAAGCTGCAGTCCAACAAGGTGAAAGCCGACGGCACCATCGAGCTGAGCGTGCGCGTGAAGAACACAGGCCAGCGTGATGGCGCCGAAGTGGTGCAGGTGTACGTACACGACAAGTTCGACCGCAGCGACAAGCCCAAGCAGCGCCTCAAGGCCTTCGAGCGCGTCAGCGTTGCCGCCGGCAAGTCCGAGACCATTAAGCTCTCCATCGACGTGGCCGACTTGGCCTACTGGGATGAGCAGACCCAAGACTGGGCCCTGGGCGATCGCTACGAAATTCGGGTCGGTAACGCCTCGGACAACACCACCCTGAGCGCCACGGTTCGCGTGAAGTGACGCAAAACACATGACACAAGGCGCCCATCGGGCGCCTTGTTTGCATTTCGCCAACCCTTCCGCTCACCAATGCGATCCTGCCCCCCCAGGTTTCACCCGGATCCCCGCCCCGACGCTCACTCGAGTGGTGATATCAAAACCGAAAAAGACAATGATAAGAAGTGCCCGCATGGCGGTTTCCATGGCACGGTTTGGCCCCCTCGTTGCCGCCACTCCCATCAAGGCGGTTGCCCCAGACGATATCCCCTTCTGCGATCACACCCTGCCCCTCGATGCACAACTGGACGACATCGCGGCACGCCTGAGCAACGAAGAGCAAGGGCATATGATCTCCTTGCTTCATCAGGGGGCTCCAAGGTTGAGTCAAGCCATCAGCCCCGGCGAAGCCCTTCGCTGCGAGCAAGACTATGACTTCGGCATCGAAGCCTTCAAGGAAAACGGGGTCTCACCGAGCCCGACCCTCGTCAAGGTGGCCGCCCCGCGCTGTTCACCACAAAGCCAGGTACTGCGGCCTTAAGGTTTGCAGCGCCTGTTCAGCGCCAAATCCGCCCCTGGCGTGGTCGAAATGAATTCGAGCACCGCGCAGGCAGCCCCCTGATTCCAAGGAACTGACGCGCGCAGGCAGCCTCGTGCACCCGCCAAAGCTTCGAGGCCTTCCCCCCTCCTCAAGCGCCTCGAGCACCCACACCAAACCGGGCTCACAAACCGGATTCATGAACCCAGGCCCAGTCTGTAAAAAAAGCCAAATTTTCGCGACTTTTTACCCAAATTATTTCAAATTAGTGCTTCAATAACGCACCCTGTTAGCGATAACAATGCAAGAGCAGATCCGGCTTACGGCCACAGATCAGTGAAACGAGTACAAAACGATAATAAAAAGGTCTCCTGAGCCAGCATGTTCAGATCATCTCTCCCAAGAGATCTTGAAAGGAAACCACAATGAAATCTCAGTTAGCGACGGCGATCAGTGCGGCACTGCTGATGGCACCGGCCTGGGCCAATGTCTCCGACAATCAGCCCGACATCCCCTTCTTCGATCACACCCTGCCCATCGAAGCGCGTCTGGATGACATCACCGCCCGTCTCACTAACGAGGAGAAGGGCCACATGCTGACCCTGTGGAACAAAGGGGTGCCGCGCATGGGCATGCTGGCGTTCGAGCCCGGCGAAGCCCTGCATGGCCTGGCCTCACCGCGTCATAACGTCGCCACCGTCTTCCCCCAATCCACCATGCTGGCCTCCATGTGGGATCCCAAGCTGATGAAGCGGATCGGCGACATCGTCTCCGATGAAGCCCGCGCCCAGTACCACCATGGCCCAGTGATGCCCCGCGGCCGCAAAGGCCCGCTGATGTTCTGGTCACCGGTGATCAACATCGCCCGGGATCCACGCTGGGGCCGCACCCAGGAAGCCTATGGTGAAGATCCGCTGCTCAACGGCGTCAAGGCCACCGCTTATGTGCAGGGCCTGCAGGGCGACCATCCCAAGTATCTGAAGACCGCCGCCGGTGCCAAGCACTTCGTCGCCAACAATGAAGAGCACAACCGCTTCAACGGCAACGCCGATATCTCAGAGAAGCAGCTGCGCGAGTACTACTTCCCCGCCTACAAGCAGGTGGTACAGGAGGCGGATGCCAAGATCATCATGACCGCCTACAACGCCCTCAACGGCGAGCCGGCGGTGACCAACACCTGGCTGGTGAAAGATGTCCTGCGCGGCGAATGGGGCTTCGACGGCTTCGTGCTGGGCGACTACGGCTCGGTGATGATGACCCGCAAGGGCTGGGGTGAGCGTGGCTACAAGGGCCACGAGATCTACGACACCTACCAGGACGCCGCCGCCGCGGTGATGAACGCCGAGACCCTGGACTTCGACAACACCTCGCTGTTCCGCACCGATCTGGTCAAGGCGATCGAAGAGGGCCTGGTGCCCCAGGAGAAGTTCGACCGCGCCTTTAAGAACACCATGCGGGTGAGCCTGCAGCTGGGCATGTGGGATCCGGAAGAGCTGAGCCCATGGAAGGATCTACCGTTTGAGATCATGGCCAGCGACGCCCACAAAGCCGTCGCGTTGGAAGCCGCCGAGAAGGGGATGGTGCTGCTGCAAAACGAGCCGGTGGCCAAGCAGCCCCTGCTGCCGCTGGACAAGTCCGCCATCAAGACCGTGGCGGTGATCGGCCCCAACGCCGACATGGTCAACTTCGGCACCTACTCCGGCAACCCGAAAGATCCGGTCTCGCCGCTGCAAGGGATCCGTGACTACCTGGGCGATGACGTCGAGGTGCTGTACGTGCCCTGGGCCGAGAACGAAGACGCGCTGCAGACCGTGCCCATGGACAACATCGTCCTGCTGGACAACCAGGGGCTAGGTGTTTGGCGCGCCGAGTACTACAACAACGGCAAGGCCGCCGGCCAGCCCATCGCCAGCGACAATGTTGCCGACATCAACTTCGACTGGCTCGATACCTATCCCCACGAAGCGCAGCAGGGCCGTCACTACGCCGCCCGCTACACCACTCAGATCGTGCCCTCCATCGGCGGCGACTACACCTTCGGCGCCGAGTATCACGGCACCGAGGTGAAAGTGTCGGTCAATGGTGTATCAGTGATCGATGCGCATCACCAAAAAGACACGGATCACCGCGAGATCCGCCCGGTCCGCCTGGAAGCCAACCAGACCTATGAGCTCGAAGTGGTGACCATGCGCAACACCAACGAGGGCAAGCACCGGATCCGCTTCGGCTGGCAGTTGCCGAAACAGGATGACACCTTTGAAGGGGGCGAAATTGAGGTGGCCAAACAGGCCGATGCGGTGATCGCCGTGATGGGGATCTCCGTTAAGTACGAGCGTGAAGCCTACGACCGTACCGTGGAGGGTCTGCCACCGGGCCAGGAAGAGATGCTGGCCGAAGTGCTCAAAGCCAACCCCAACACCGTGGTGGTGCTGCAGTCGGGCTCCTCCATCGAGAGCCCCTGGCTCAAGGAGAATGTGCCCGCCATCCTGCAATCCTGGTATCCGGGTGAGCAGGGGGGCCACGCCATCGCCAACACCCTGTTCGGCGACAACAACCCCGGCGGCAAGCTGCCGCTGACCTGGGTCAAGAGCTGGGATGATCTGCCGCCCTTCAACGACTACGACATCACCCAGGGTCGCACCTACATGCACTTCGACAAAGCGCCGCTGTGGGCCTTCGGTCACGGCCTGAGCTACACCGAGTTCAAGTTGGACAAGCTCAAGCTCAAGTCCAACAAGGTCAAAGCCGACGGCACCATCGACCTGAGCGTGCGCGTGAAGAACACCGGCAAGCGTGATGGCGACGAAGTGGTGCAGGTCTACGTACACGACCTGTTCGACCGCGCCGACAAGCCCAAGCAGCGCCTCAAAGCCTTCCAGCGTGTCAGCGTCGCGGCCGGCAAGTCCGAAACGGTGACACTCTCCATCGATGTGGCCGACTTGGCCTACTGGGATGAGCAGAGCAAAGACTGGGCCCTGGGCGATCGCTACGAAATTCGCGTCGGCAACGCCTCGGACCACACCACATTGAGCGACCGGGTTCGCGTCAAGTGATCCAACACACCTCAGAAGGCGTCGATGCCGACGCCTTCTTATTTTGATTTAAATCCAATTAAGCAGACTAAACGATGATAAATAAAACCACCCTGGCCGTTGCGACGGCACTGTGCTGCAGCTCGGCCTTCGCCGCCCATCCTCCAGCAACACACGAGATCCCTTTCTACGATCACACCCTGCCAATGGAAGCCCGACTGAATGACATCACGGCGCGCCTGAGCAACGAAGAGAAGGGCCATATGATCTCCCTGTTCAACAAGGGGGTTCCCCGCCTCGGCCTCAAGGCCTTCTCCCCGGGCGAGGCCCTGCATGGCCTGACCTCACCCCATGCCACCACGGTGTTCCCCCAGGCTATCGGCCTGGCCGCCACCTGGGATCCGGCTGCGGTGCAGCGCATGGGCTCGGCGATCTCCGATGAAGCCCGCGCCCAGTACCACAACGGACCCAACGTGCACGGCAACCGCGATCAGGTGGATCAGCCCGGTCCGCTGATGTTCTGGTCACCGGTGATCAACATCGCCCGGGATCCGCGCTGGGGCCGCACCCAGGAAGCCTATGGCGAAGATCCGCTGATCAACGGCACCATGGCCACCGCTTATGTCACCGGCATGCAGGGGGATCACCCCAAGTACCTGAAAACCGCCGCCGGCGCCAAGCACTTTGTCGCCAACAACGAAGAGCACAACCGTTTCTACACCAGCGCCGAGATCAGCGAAAAGCAGCTGCGCGAGTTCTACTTCCCCGCCTACAAGCAGGTGGTGCAGGAGGGCAACGCCCACATCATCATGACCGCCTATAACGCCTTGAACGGCGAGCCGGCGGTGACCAACAAGTGGCTGGTCAACGACGTGCTGCGTGACGAGTGGGGCTTCGACGGCCTGGTGATGGCCGACTACGGCTCGGTCGCCCTGCTGACCAAGGGCTACGGCCAGGGTGGCCTGGAAGGTCATGGGATCTACCCCAACCACAAAGAGTCTGCCGCCGCCGTACTCAACGCCCAGACCCTGGATCTGGACAACACCTCCATCTTCCGTCGTGAGCTGATCCAGGCGATCGACGAGGGCCTGGTGCCCCAGGCACAGCTGGACCGCGCCTTTCGTAACGTCATGACCGTCGGCCTCAAGCTGGGCATATTCGATCCCGAGGAGCTCTCCCCCTGGAAAGATATTCCGTTCGAGACCCTGACCAGCTTTAAGGATCTGGCCCTGGAGTTGGCGGAGAAATCCATCGTCCTGCTGCAGAACAAGCCGGTGGATGGCACCCCGCTGCTGCCGCTGGACAAGTCCGCGCTGAAAACCGTCGCGGTGATCGGCCCCAACGCCGAGCGCCTCAACTACGGCACCTACTCCGGCACCGCCACCGATCCGGTGACTGCGCTGCAGGGCATTCGTGACTACCTGGGCGACGACGTCGAGGTGCTTTACGTGCCCTGGACCGGCTCCGAGGCCGGGTTCGATCATATCGACATGAGCAACATCACCCTGCTGGACGATCACGGCATGGGCGTGTGGCAAGCGGAGTACTACACCAACTCCAACGGGGTGGGTGAGCCGATCGCCATCGGCAAGACGCCGAACATCAAGCAGCACTGGACCGATACCCCGCCCCATGAGGCCCTGGGTAAAGGCTATGCCGTGCGCTACACCACCACGCTGATCCCGCCTCAGGCCGGCACCTACACCCTACGGGTCAAGCACGTCGGCGGTAACGCGGTGTTTAAGGTGAATGACAACGTGGTGATGCGTGCCCACGGCCGCTCCTACGAACAGGAGCACGTGGCGGACTTCCAGTTTGAAGCCAACCAAAGCTACACCCTGGAGCTGCTCTCCGGTCGCCCGATCCGGGCCGGCGAGCATCAGCTCAGTTTCGACTGGCGCCTGCCGCTGGAAGAGAACCAGTTTGAAGGCGGCGAGCTGGAGGTGGCCAAGAAGGCCGATGCGGTGATCGCCATCATGGGCCTGTCCACCCAGTTCGAGCGCGAGTCCGTCGACCGCTCCGCCCCGGGCCTGCCCAGCGAGCAAACCGACATGCTGCGCGGCGTGATCAACGCCAACCCCAACACCATCGTGGTACTGCAGTCCGGCTCCGCCATCGAAAGTCCCTTCCTGAAAAACCGGATCCCGGCGGTACTGCAATCCTGGTACCCGGGTGAACGCGGTGGGGAAGCGATCGCCAACACCCTGTTTGGCTACAACAACCCCAGCGGCAAACTGCCTCTGACCTTCCCGCGCAACTGGAAAGATCTGCCCGCCTTCGACGATTACGACATCACCAAGGGCCGCAGCTACTGGTACTTCGACAAAGAGCCGCTGTGGGCCTTCGGCCACGGCCTGAGCTACACCGACTTTAAGATGGACAAGCTCAAACTCAAGTCCAAGAAGGTGAAAGCCGACGGCACCATCGAGCTGAGCGTTCGCGTCAAGAACACAGGCAAAGTGGACGGCGACGAAGTGGTTCAGGTCTATGTCGTGGACAAGTTCGACCGCAGCGACAAGCCCAAGCAGCGCCTCAAGGCCTTCGAGCGTATTAGCGTGAAAGCCGGTAAGTCCGAGACCGTCAAGCTCTCCATCGACGTGGCCGAGCTGGCCTACTGGGACGAGAAGACCCAAGACTGGGCCCTGGGGGATCGCTATGAGATCCGCGTAGGTAACGCCTCGGACAACACTCCGCTGAGCGCTGCGGTTCAGATCCGCTAAAGCTCACCGCGTTAAGAACAAGGCTCCCTCGGGAGCCTTTTTTATGAGACCGGCTCGTGTCTTCACGGGATCCGCAGGCACTTCATCTACCTACCTGTTAGGGCAGCAAGGCAACGGATGGTAAGCCTTTGCCACCAAAGCCCCGTCAGGGGCAGTTCTCCCTTTCTGTCCAAACCCTCTCAGATCACGAAATGCTACCCAACGGACTGACGTCTCTGTTATGGCCCTCTCGAGGGGACAGAGCGCGCCGGAAATCGTCAAAGCGTCAAAGCGTCAAAGCGTCAAAGCGTCAAAGCGTCAAAGCGTCAAAGCGTCAAAGCGTCCAGAATGCTACCGGTCCGCCGGGCAATACCCGGATTATGTACGAAACCCGGTACGCTGCGGGGCCATAACCTGAAGTTTGATGGGTGAGCACCCCGCCTCTGATCACGTCCATCGGCCCCTGCCGGGGATCTTGAAGCCGAGCCGTAAGGATGGGGCCTCCATTTATGGTCGAGCTTTGCCTGAAGGGGCATGGCCCTCTCCCTCAAAGCCTCTCCGCTTTGCTTTCCAAAGGAGTCAACAGGGCCACCCTGTTGCCACCACTAAGTAGTAAGCCTCTCATTTAAAAGCACCTATCGCCGGCAAATTCCCCGCCCATCGAAATGAATAACATTTCATGTATTGGCCTCTCACTTTCACTCAACACGGGTTGAAAATGGATGAGCACACAATAAATAGATGATTTAATGGCCTGTGATAACGCTATCACACGCCATTGTTGCTTATATAAAGGGAAAGGATACCTATGAGAACCCCACTGAGTCTGACAATTGCTCTGGCCATGTCTGCCACCGGCGCACAGGCGGGCATGAGTGCCGAAGAGATCGCCCAATACGAGATCCCCTTCTACGACCACAACTTGCCCATCGAAGTGCGCCTAGATGACATCACCGCTCGACTGACGCCGGCGGAAAAGGGCCAGATGATCAGCATGCGCAGTAACGGGGTGCCCCGTTTTGGCCTCAAACCCTTTCAACCAGGGGTGGCCCAGCATGGCCTCTCCACGCCACGCACCAACTCTCATACGGTCTTCCCCACCTCCATCTCCATGGGGGCCACCTGGGATAGAGAGCTGATCTTACGAACCGGCGATGCCGTCTCAGATGAGATCCGTGCCCAATACCACAACGGTCCAGAGTTCAACAAGTTCGGCCAGCGTGGGGCGCTGTTCATGTACTCCCCGACAATCAACCTGGCACGCGATCCCCGCTGGGGCCGGACTCAGGAAGCCTACGGAGAGGATCCTAAGCTGACCGGAGACATAGTGACCGCGTACATCAAAGGTATTCAGGGGGATCATCCGACCTACTTGAAATCTGCCACCGGTCCGAAGCACTTCGTCGCCAACAACGAAGAGCACAACCGCTTCAAGGGCAACGCCGACATCAGTGAGAAGCAGCTGCGTGAGTATTACTTCCCGGCCTATCGACAGGCCATCGAGGAGGGCAACGCCAAGATCGTCATGACCGCTTACAACGCGCTCAATGGTGAGCCGGCGGTCACCAACACCTGGCTGGTGCGTGATGTGATGCGCGGTGAATGGGGCTTTGATGGTTTTGTGATCGGTGATTACGGCTCCATCCTGATGACGACCAAAGGCTGGGGCGAGCGTGGCTTTACCGGCCATGAGATCTACGACAACTACGTCGAAGCCACCGCTGCCGTCATGAATGCCGACACCCTGGATTACGACAATACCCGGGTATTTCGCAAGGAACTGATGACCGCCATGGAACAGGGCAAGGTGCCCCTGGAAAAGCTGGATCGCGCCTTCCGCAACACCATGCGGGTCGCCCTGCAATTGGGCATGTACGATCCCGAAGAGCTGTCGCCTTGGAAAGATCTGCCCTTTGAAACCCTAACCAGTTTTAAAGACTTGGCACTCGAGGTGGCCCAGAGCTCCATGGTGCTGCTGCAAAATGAACCGGTCGATGGCACGCCGCTGCTGCCGCTGGACAAGTCGGCGCTGAAAACCGTCGCGGTGATCGGCCCCAACGCCGATGCGCTCAACTACGGCACCTACTCCGGCACCGCCACCGATCCTGTGAACCCGCTGCAGGGCATTCGTGACTACCTGGGTGATGACGTCAAGGTGCTGTACGTGCCCTGGTCCGAGGGTCAGGACGAACTCACCCATGTCCCGATGGACAACATCACCACCCTGGATAACCAGGGCCTGGGAGTGTGGAACGCGGTGTACCACAACAACGCCCACGCCGGCGGCAAGCCCGTTGCCAAGGACAACGTCGCCCACATCGACTTCAGCTGGAGCGACGACAAGCCCCACAAGGGCCTGACCAATGATCGCTACTCGGTGACCTACACCACCACCGTGGTACCACCGCAAAGCGGCCTCTACACCCTGGGCCTGGAGCATCAGGGCGCCGACGTGGTCATTAGCATTAACGGCGGTCCGCTGATCCGCAATCATGGTGATGCCAACAGGCTGGTGACCACCACCAAAGAGATCGAACTGGACGCCACCCAGACCTATGAGTTCACCGTGGTTTCCATGCGCAAAGCCAATGTCAAAGAGCACCAGCTGCGCTTTGGCTGGCGGGTGCCGCAGGAGCAAAGCACCTTTAAGGGTGGCGAAGTGGAGGTCGCCAAACGGGCCGATGCGGTGATCGCCGTGATGGGCCTGTCCACCGAGTACGAGCGTGAGTCCATCGACCGCGCCTTCGAAGGCCTGCCGCAGACCCAGACCGACATGCTGCGCGGCGTGATCAAAGCCAACCCCAATACCGTGGTGGTACTGCAATCCGGCTCCTCCATCGAAAGCCCCTGGCTCAAGGACAACATCCCGGCCATCCTGCAATCCTGGTATCCGGGTGAGCAGGGCGGTAACGCCATCGCCAACACCCTGTTTGGCGACAACAACCCGGCAGGCAGACTGCCACTGACCTACGTCAAAAGCTGGAGTGATCTGCCGCCATTCGGCGATTACGATCTGACCAAGGGACGTACCTACATGTACTTCGATAAGGAGCCGCTGTGGGCCTTCGGTCACGGTTTGAGCTACACCGACTTTGCCATGGACAAGCTCAAGCTCAAGTCCAACAAGGTCAAAGCCGACGGCACCATAGATCTGAGCGTGCGCGTGCGCAACACAGGCCAGCGTGATGGCGACGAAGTGGTGCAGGTGTACGTACACGACAAGTTCGACCGCGCCGACAAACCCAAGCAGCGCCTCAAGGCCTTCGAGCGGGTCAGCGTGAAAGCCGGCAAGTCCGAGACCGTCAAGCTGTCCATCGACGTGGCCGACCTGGCCTACTGGGATGAGAAGAGCCAAGACTGGGCCCTGGGCGATCGCTACGAAATTCGGGTCGGCAACGCCTCGGACAATACTCCGCTGAGCACGACCGTCACCTTGAAGTAACCGAAACCGCGCGGCCCGCTAGGGTCGCGCTTTATTAGGAAGGGAAGAAGATAATGAACAAACTTGGAGTCACTCTGCTGCCGGCGGCGCTGCTGCCGCTGGCGGCCGTGGCTGGCAACGTACCCGCGACACCGCCCAATGTGGTGGTGATCTATGTGGATGATCTCGGCTACGCCGATATCAGCGCTTACCCCAATGCCAGCGCCGATGTGCACACCCCGCACATCGACGCCATCGCCGAGAATGGCGTGCTGATGACCAACGGCTACGTCACCTCCCCCATGTGCGGCCCCTCCCGCGCCGCCCTGGTGACCGGCCGCTACCAACAGCGGATCGGCTATGAGTTGCACTGGGGCCCCGACGCCGTGGCCCGCGATCCCGAGATGGATTTTGGCCTGCCGGCGTCCGAGCCCATCATCGCCCACCACTTCCAGCAGCTGGGTTATCGCACCTTCGCCTTCGGCAAGTGGCACCTGGGCAACAGTGAGGCGCAACTGCCCCACAGCAAGGGCTTCGACGAATACTATGGGATCATCGAGCCGGGCAACCAGCTGCACCTGACCCAGGAGCATATCGACTACGGCCTCACCTTCTGGGATGACAAAGTGGATCCCAAGAGCGAAGAGATCTTCCTCACCGAGCTCTACACCGACAAGGCGATCGACTTCGTCAACCGGCACAAGGACGATCCCTTCTTCATGTACCTCTCCTACACGGCGGTGCATGCCCCCACCGATGCGGCCCAGCGCTATCACGAGCAGGTCGCCGACATCGAGGTGGTCCTGCCGGAGGAGTACCAGAGTGAGGATCCGCGCTACCACGTCACCGCAGAGGAACGCCGCAAGCTGCTGGCGATGCTGGCTGAGCTGGACGACAACGTAGGGCGCTTTATGGCCCAGCTGGAGCGCCATGGGCTGAGCGACAACACCCTGCTGTTCTTTATCAGTGACAATGGCGGCAAGCCGGGCAACAACGCCTCCTATAACCTGCCATTCAAAGGCCAGAAGGGCCAGTTGCTGGAGGGTGGGATCCACGTCCCCTACCTGGTGCAGTGGCCGGCGCAGCTGCCCAAGGGCCTGATCTACGACCAGCCGGTGCTGCAGATCGACGTGCTGCCCACCGCCCTGGCGGCGGCCAGTGCCAAGGCGCCGGAGGCAACCGACGGCACCAACCTGCTGCCCCACCTGCAAGGCCAAACCGACACCCCGCCCCACGAGGCGCTGTTCTGGCGTACCGGCCACAACTGGGCGGTGCAGCAGGGCGACTGGAAGCTGGTGCACAGTGCCAGGGACTTCTATCTCAAACCCAAAGGGGAGCCGGAACTCTACTACCTGGGAGACGATCCGGGCGAGCAGGAGAACCTGATCCAACGCTTCCCAGAGCGGGCTGAAACCCTGCAGAAGCTGTGGGACCAATGGAACCAGGACAATGTCACCCCGTTGTTCGGCCCGCCCAACCTGCGCCCGCAATACGACATGCCTCACCGGTTGCTTGAGCCCACCTGGCGTGAACGCTGGAAGAATCGGCCATAACTGACATCGGGCGAACTGAGAAAAGTTATCACCCGAGCCCACAACGCAGGGAGATTGCGGCTTTGTGTTACTGGCACAAAGCCGCAGTCCCCAATGACCCCAAGACGAACGGCCCCTGAACTCACCATGACCCTCTCGCCCAAACGGGCTTGATGGCATGCAACGCGCAACCGTTGAGCCAAGGTGGATAGTGCAGTTCCTGCTCGTCCGCCCCTCATTCGAACGAAACTCCCACTAAACCCCCATTTCGAGTCCCTCCCCTTGCCGCTTTGCCGCAATGAAAGGAGAGCAGGCCGTCAAGACCACACCAGGGCTTAGCCCAGCCGCGACCACGTCCGGACCCACAGATCGAATTTACGCGAATGTAATATTTGTTAAAGACTATACCCGAGTGACTCACATGCGCTGTCAAATGGGATGTTAGCGTTATCTGCCCTGCCCCCCTACGTGCGGCATCAATAGGATTGTTTGACTTACAGGATGTTCCATGAAGACACATAGAGTCAGCCTGGCCATGGCCGTGGCCATAACCGTACTTTGGAGTTCGGCTCACGCCAACATGTCGGCGGAAGAGATCGCCAAATACAACATCCCCTTCTATGACCACACTCTGCCCATCGAGGCCAGGCTGGACGATCTCAGCGCCCGCCTGACCGACGAAGAGAAGGCTCATATGATGACCCTGAGGAACGGCGGAGTACCACGTCTGGGACTCAAGGCATTTATGCCGGGAGAGGCCCTGCATGGCCTGGCAGCGCCAAGGAAAAACGCCTCCACCGTATTCCCCATCGGAACGGGACTGGCATCCACCTGGGACCCGAAACTAATCAAACAGATGGGCGATGCGGTCTCCGATGAGGCTCGGGCCCAGTATCACAACGGCCCCGTATTGGAACGTGGCCGCAGGGGCCCACTGACCTTTTGGTCACCGGTGATCAACATTGCGCGCGATCCACGCTGGGGCCGCACACAGGAAGCGTATGGCGAAGACCCGCTGATCAACGGTACCTTGGCCACCGCCTATGTTCAGGGACTGCAGGGTGACCACCCCAGATACCTGAAGACCGCCGCCGGCGCCAAACATTTCGTCGCCAACAACGAAGAGCACAACCGTTTCAAAGGCAACGCCAATATTTCGGAAAAACAACTGCGCGAATACTACTTCCCCGCCTATAAGCAAGTGGTGCAGGAGGGTAAGGCCAAGATCATTATGACCGCCTACAATGCCCTCAATGGTGAGCCAGCGGTGACCAACACCTGGCTGGTCAAGGATGTCCTGCGCGGGGAATGGGGCTTCGACGGCTTCGTTTTGGGCGATTACGGCTCCATGCTGATGCTCACCAAGGGATGGGGCGAGCGGGGCTACAGCGGGCATGAGATCTACGACAACTATGTCGAGTCTGCTGCGGCGGTACTGAACGCCGAGACTCTGGATTTCGACAATACTCGAATGCTTCGCCACGAGGCCGTCAAGGCCATCAAAGGGGGCAAAGCCCACTCCGAAAGCCTGGATCGTGGCTTCCGTAATACCATGCGAGTCGGCCTGAAACTGGGCATGTTTGATCCCGAAGAGATCTCCCCCTGGAAAGATATCCCGTTTGAAACCATGGCTTCCCATGGCGATCTCGCCCTGAAGATTGCCGAGAAGTCGATGGTCCTGCTGCAGAACGAACCGGTAAACGGCATGCCTCTGCTGCCACTGGATAAATCGACGCTCAAGACGGTTGCGGTCATCGGCCCCAATGCCAACGTCCTTAATCTTGGCACCTACAGCGGGATCCCAAAGAGTTCGGTCAACCCCCTGGAGGGGATCCGCAACTACCTGGGTGATGATGTCAAAGTGCTCTATGTGCCCTGGAAGGAAAGTAAGCAGGCAAAACTGTCGCCCATTCCGATGGACAACATCACTCTGCTGGATAACCAGGGCATGGGGGTCTGGCGTGCCGAGTACTATGGTAACCAGAAGGCGAGCGGCAAGCCTGTCGCTCGGGACAATGTCGGCCAGGTTGACTTTACTTGGGGCAACGACAAGCCTCACCAGAAGCTCAGCAAGGACACCTATTCCGTCACATACACCACCACCGTCGTACCACCGCAAACCGGCCTCTATACCCTTGGGCTGGAGAAGCTCGGCGGCCAAGCTGCGATCCGGGTCAACGATGGCCCTCTGTTAAAGGACAAAGGCAATCCCAATAAGCTCTCCCACACGACCCAAGCGATCCATCTTGACGCATCAAAAACCTATGAAATTAGTGTCCTTTTCATGCGAGAGCCCAAATCGAAAGAGGCGGCCCTGCGCTTTGGCTGGGAGCTACCGCAGGAGCAGAGTGAGTTTACCGGAGGCGAACTGGAAGTCGCCAAGAAAGCCGATGCCGTGATCGCCATCATGGGGCTCTCGGTCGAATATGAGCGTGAGGCGATGGACCGTCCGTTCGAAGGCCTCCCCTCGGCGCAGACCGACATGCTGCACAGCATCGTCAAGGCTAACCCCAACACCGTTGTGGTCCTGCAGTCGGGCTCTTCCATCGAGAGTCCTTGGCTCAAAGACAACATCCCCGCCATTATTCAGTCTTGGTACCCGGGCGAACAGGGCGGCACCGCCATCGCCAACACCCTGTTCGGCGACAACAACCCCGGCGGCAAACTGCCTCTGACCTTTGTCAGAACCTGGAATGATCTGCCGCCATTTGACGACTACGACATCGCCAAGGGCCGCAGCTACTGGTACTTCGACAAGGAGCCGCTGTGGGCCTTTGGCCATGGCCTGAGCTACACCGAGTTCACCCTGGACAAGCTCAAGCTGAAGTCCAACAAGGTGAAGGCCGACGGCACCATAGATCTGAGCGTTCGCGTCAAGAACACAGGTAAGCGTGACGGCGACGAAGTGGTGCAGGTCTACGTCCACGACAAGTTCGACCGCAGCGACAAGCCCAAGCAGCGCCTCAAGGCGTTCGAGCGGATCAGCGTGAAAGCCGGTAAGTCCGAAACGGTAACACTCTCCATCGACGTGGCCGATCTGGCCTACTGGGATGAGAAGGCCAAGGACTGGGCCCTGGGCGATCGCTACGAGATCCGCGTGGGTAATGCCTCGGACAATATTGCCCTGACGGACAGCATCACCCTGCTGTAACGTCAAGCCAATAAGGAGCGGCCCCTTCGGGGGCTCTCAGGAGCACTTGATGTTAAAAAAACAACTGGCCTCTCTATTGCCGCTGAGCCTTTTACCTCTGCAACTGCTCGCCGCCAGCCATACCTCATCGGCACCCAACATCGTCGTGATCTACATTGACGATCTGGGCTATGCCGATATCAGCGCCTATCCGCATGCCAGCGCCGATGTACACACCCCGCACATCGACCGCATTGCCGACGACGGCGTACTGATGACCAACGGCTATGTCACCTCCCCCATGTGTGGCCCCTCTCGTGCCTCGCTTGTGACCGGACGCTACCAGCAACGATTGGGCTATGAACTGCACTACGGAGGTAACGCCGTCGCAAAAGAGCCGGAGACCCCCTTCGGCTTACCCATAGAGGAACCCACTTTGGCCAACCACTTTCAGGCGTTGGGCTATCGTACCTTCGCCTTCGGTAAATGGCATCTGGGCAGCTCAGAGCCGCAACTGCCCCACAATAAGGGGTTTGACGAGTACTACGGCATTATCAATCCGGGTAACCAGCTGCACTTAAGACAGGAGCACTTGGACTATGGTCTGGCTTTCTGGGACGAGGAGCTGGATGCCAAAACCAGTGAAATGTTCCTGACCGAGATCTATACCGACAAGGCAATCGACTTCGTTCGTCGGCACAAGGACACCCCCTTCTTCATGTACATGTCCTACACCGCCGTCCATGGCCCTACGGACGCTCCCAAGCGCTACCATGACCGTATCGCGGATCTCGATGTCGTGCTGCCCAACGCCTATACCGAAGGTTCAACCGACAAGGCGGTCACCCCAAAGAAACGACGGCGGTTACTGGCCATGTTAGCTCAGCTGGATGACAACATCGGTCGCTTCCTCGACGAGTTGAAAGCCAAGGGGCTGTACGATAACACCCTGCTGTTTTTCATCAGTGATAACGGCGGTAAACCCGGCGACAATGGGTCCTACAATGTGCCGTTGAAAGGACGCAAAGGTCAGTTATATGAGGGGGGGATCCACGTCCCCTACCTGGTGCAGTGGCCGGCGCAACTGCCCAAGGGACTCATCTATGACCAACCGGTGCTGCAGATCGACGTACTGCCCACCGCTCTGGCGGCGGCCGGAGGGCAAGCGCCCGAGATCACCGACGGCATCAACCTGCTGCCTCACCTGCAGGGCAAGTCCGATGCTGCCCCCCACGAGGCCCTGTTCTGGCGCACCGGCTTTAACTGGGCAGTGCAGCAGGCCAACTGGAAGCTGGTCCATAGCGCCAAGGACTTTCACCGAAAACCAACGGGTGAGCCCGCACTCTATAACCTGACGGATGACCCTGCAGAGCAGCATGATTTGGCCAAGCAGTATCCCGAACGGGTCGCGACCCTGGAAAAACTGTGGGAGCAGTGGAACCAGGACAACGTCGATCCCTTGTTTGGTCCGCCCAACCTGCGCGGGCGGTACGATCTGCCCCACCGACTGCAGCAATCCGCCTGGCAGGAGCGTTGGACAAATCGCCCATCCCAGAGGTGAGCCAGGACCCCGGCCCTCCCCGCACAGAGGATCGCTAAATCTCTTGGCTACCGACTCCTGTCGGCGGTTCGAGACGACACCCTAAGCCAGCGCATGGTGAAACGGCAGAGCCAGGCCCCCTATCCCCCCTGCACAATCGGACCGCCGACGGATCTATTGGCACCGATCGCAAATACTAACTGGCAGTGTTTCCCTTTAAAGTTCGCACCTGTAAAAGGGGAAGGCTTTTGCAATAAGAAAAAACAACGGGTTACGAAGAAAATATGATAAAAAAAATACGCAATACCGTCCCCTGGCAAGGCTGCCGACCACTTAAGAGCGCCACGCTGGCGCTGCTGGTGGCCACCACCACCGCCTGCACCGCCACGAGCCCAGCGCAGACCTCTGGGGCCATGTCCGGCGAGCAGTTGGTGGAGTATATCGATCCCATCATCGGCACCTGGGCCGTCAAAGAGGGGATGGATCATGGCCTGGGCAAGACCTTCCCGGGTCCGGCAACGCCGTTCGGCATGGTTCAGCTCAGCCCGGACACCATCACCGGCCGCGACTTTGCGCCGGGTTACTGCTACACCCACGATGAGATCGAGGGCTTCAGCTTCGCCCGCCTGTCCGGCGCCGGCTGGTTCGGCGAGTTCGGCAACCTGCAGGTGATGCCTTCCACCGGCGAGGAGCTCAAGTACTTCCGCACCAAGCGCAATCGCGGACTGATGACCAGCCCGGTCGCCTCCAAATTCAGCCACGACAATGAAACGGTCGAGGCCGGCTACTACTCGGTGCACCTGGATGACTACGATGTCCAGGTCGAGCTGGCCGCCGCGCCGCGCTCCGGCATTTTGCGCTTCACCTACCCGGACGCCGACACCAGCCGGGTGCAGATCGACTTTGCCCGCCGCATCGGCATGCGCGAGGCGCAGGTCAAATATGGGATCCAGTCCGTCGAGAAGATCGACGACTACACCCTGCAGGGCTCCATCGAGGCGCTGAGCGCGGATGGCGGCTGGGGCCGGGGCCACGGCAAGGTCAGCTATAACCTGCACTTCTACGCCCAGTTCGACCAGCCTATCGAGAACTGGGGTTTCTGGGACGGCCGCAAGATCCAGCGTCAGGTGGATAAGATCGAGGGCCATAACACCGGCTTCTTCTTCGAATTCCCCACCACCAAGGGTGATCAGGTACAGATGAAGGCGGGGATCTCCTTCGTCAGCGTCGACGGGGCCAAGGCCAACCTGGCCATCGATATCCCCCACTGGGATTTCGCCGCCGTACAGCGTCACAACCGGGCGCTGTGGGCCAAGGAGATCAGCGGCGTCGCCATCGAAGGGGGCAGCGAAAAGCAAAAGACCATCTTCGCCACGGCGCTGTATCACGCCTACATCGATCCCCGCTCAGTCTCCGACTATGACGGCAACTACATAGGTGCCGACAATCAGGTGCACCAGGCGGACGGCTTCGTCTACCGCAGCCTGTTCAGCGGCTGGGACGTGTTCCGCAGCCAGTTCCCGATGCTCAATATCGTGCGCCCCGACATCGTCAACGATGAGGTCAACAGCCTGACCCAGATCGCCCAACTCAGTGGTCGCGGGATCCTGCCCCGTTGGGAGATGATGAACGCCTATACCCAGTGCATGGTCGGCGATCCGGCCACCATCGTCTTCGCCGAAGCCTACCTGCGTGGCGTGCGCAACTTTGACGTCGACGCCGCTTACGAGGCCGCCCTGAAAACCGTGATGGAGGGGGGGATCGACGAGGCACGTCCGCTCTACAACGAGCACGGTTACACCCCGGGCAGCATGTCCAGCACCCTGGAGCACGCCTACGCCGATTACGCCGTCGCCAAGTTTGCCGAAGCCCTGGGCCGCGATGAGGACGCCGAGTTCCTGCTTAAGCGCTCGATGAACTACACCAAGGTGTACGATCCCGAGGTAGGCAACATGCGCACCCGCAACAGCGACACCGAGTGGGCTGAATGGAAGGGTCTGCTGAAAGGCGCCGGGACCGTGGAGAGCAACCCCTACCAGCAGGGCTGGTTCGTGCCCCACGATGTGCAGGGGCTGATCAACCTGATGGGGGGCGACGAGCCCTTCCTGGATCACCTGGAGCCTTTCTTCGAGAAGTCCAAGGGCCAGTTCACCGGCTGGAACCTGTACTACAACCACGCCAACGAGCCGGTGCACCATGTGCCTTACATGTTCACCTACGCCGGCAAGCCATGGCTGACCCAGAAGTGGGCGCGGATCATCATGGATGAAGCCTACGGCACGGGCCCGCGGGGCCTGCCGGGCAACGAAGATCTGGGCCAGATGTCCGCCTGGTACATCCTCAGCGCCATGGGCCTGCATCCGGTGGATCCGGTCTCCGGCGTCTACATCGTCGGCAGCCCGATCTTCGATCGGATCACCATCGAGCTGGATCCCGAGTACCACAGTGGCAAGCAGTTGGAGATCGTCACCCGCAACAACTCGGCCGACAACGTCTACGTCCAGTCCCTCACCCTCAACGGTGAGCCCGTCGATCGGGCTTGGCTGCACTTCGACGAGCTCAGCCGCGGCGGGGTGATCGAATTCACCATGGGGCCGGAGCCCAACAAGGAATGGGGCACGGATCCCAGCCTGCGTCCGCCGTCCCTGAGCCAGCCAACACACTAACCTGGAAAACCATCAAGGCCGCCCTTTTGGGGCGGCCTTGTTATTGGTGCTGTCACGCCACGACACCGGTCACTCGGGCAACGGCAAACACCTAGCAGAGCCCATAAAAAAGGTTCTTCGCACTTTTGCGGGGAGCCTATCCACATCCGTGTGCACTGATTTCACATCGGTTGGCGGAATTTTGCGGACGCCAGGCTGGCGTGAACTTTTCGTGGTTCATCAGCACTGTTTGTCGCGTTGGCGACGGCAACAAGAGGGGCGAGCCCCTCTGGACTCCCCTATGCCTCCACTCGGTGCTTATCCTCGTTCTCACCCGGTTCGGCTGCGGTCCCGGCCAGAGTCAGCATCCCTGCCTCCGCTGGCCTTTCGGGCCATCCAGGCCCTCCCCCTTGCCTTACCGGGCTTCACTCGGGCACCTCAAAGTCGGCCTAAAAGCTGGCGGAGAAACTGGCCTCTAAACAATGGCTAAGCACCAAATAGTTCAATGCTCAGATAGCCGTTTCATTACAAAGGCGTATCTGCTCCCCGGAGATCCGCGATGAACCATAAAAAAGGCCGGTGCATCCTCTGCACCGGCCTGTTTGCTCTCGCTTACTCGCCTTTAATCGTCGGCGGCGCTGATCTCGGCGATCTTCACAGTGTCACCATCCCGCCAGTTGGGAATGGTGGCTTCCCACGCCTTGAAGGTCTGTACCATCCGCTCGGTGATCTCCGGATACTGCCGGGCCAGATCCTTGGACTCCTGGGGATCCTCGGCCAGGTTGTAGAGCTGTGGCGCACCAAACAGGGCATCATCACGCTCGGCGTGGATCGGCTTACGGCCCTTGAAGTGCTCGATCCCCAGCTCCTTCAGCTTGGCCTTGTGGGCTTTACGATCAATGATCCAAACCAGCTTCCAGTCGCCGTCACGCACGGCTCGGTTCGCGGTATTGCGCCAGAAGTGCACCCCACGAAGCTCACCTTCGGCTTGCTCACCACTCAAGAATGGCATCAGATCCTTGCCATCCAGCTCAACGCCCTCAGGGATCTCAGCCCCGGCAGCGGCGGCAAAGGTCGGCAGCATATCCAGGGTCGACACCATGCCGTTAAAGGTGGTGCCCGCCTCGATCTGGTTCGGCCAGCGCATGCCAAACGGCACCCGTACGCCGCCCTCATAGTAACTCGCCTTGCCGCCATTGAAGGTGGTGCTGTACTCCCGCTTACCCCCATTGTCATTGGAGAACACCACCAGGGTGTTGTCGGCCACGCCAGCCTCCTCCAGCGCA
Organism: Ferrimonas sp. YIN67; assembly: GCF_057219095.1. NCBI lineage: Bacteria > Pseudomonadati > Pseudomonadota > Gammaproteobacteria > Alteromonadales > Ferrimonadaceae > Ferrimonas > Ferrimonas sp. YIN67. The sequence goes on along the minus strand of NZ_JBXVVJ010000006.1, from coordinate 149,265 downwards.
TCGAGGATCACCCCCACCGAGACATCCAGTGCGGCGATCACGCCATCATGCTTGGTGCCGCCTTCGGGAACGTAATGGGCAGGCACAATGTCCGGCGCGTGGGCATTGTAGGGGGCATAGTAGATGAAGAAAGGATCCTCCTTCTCCCGCAGGATAATATCCCGCGCCTCCTGAGCGAAGGCTTCGGTCAGGTAGCCGCGCACATGCACCGACTCATCGTTGCGCACGATATCCAGGTTCGGCTTCTCGTTCAGATCCAGCGGCGGCAGAGGCTGGCCCAGGTTGACGGCGCGGTTCTCGCTGCGGAACTGGTAGAAACCACAGGAGCCACGGTAACCAAACCAGTGATCAAACCCCCGGTTATGAGGCTGAAACTCGGAATTCGAACCCAGGTGCCACTTACCAATCGCATGGGTCTTGTAGCCCGCGTCCTGCAGCACATTCGACATCATGATCTCATCGAGGCTGACGCCATAGCGAGCCGCCATCCGCTCTTCGGTGCTGCCCGGCAGGGTCTCGAAATCGAAGCGAGCCTGGTAGCGGCCGGTCATCAGGCCGGCACGACTGGGGGCGCAGACCGCATGAGTGGCATAGCCCTGAGGGAAGCTCACCCCTTCGTTGAAGATCCGGTCGATATGCGGCGTCTCGGCCTTGGTGTTGACCGAGCCGGTCACCCCGAGTGCGCCGTAGTGCAGATCGTCGGTGAAGATCATAATGATATTGGGTTGTTTCCCAACTCCTTGAGCTGCTCCGCCAGCCGTGGGGGCCGTTTCCGTCGGCGCCGCACACAAGGCCGTTGACACCCCAACGCTCAGGAACGTCAGTCCAATTCGCTTTCCTACTCGCATATCAACCTCATTGTTATCTTTTTTCTTGTGGCCAAGCGCAACGACGGTGCTTTGCCATTTATCGTGCTCATTCTAACGAGGCGAAGGGCTATTGAGGTCAAACTGTGTAAATGGCACACAAATGCTCAACGAAGTGATTCCGAGCATAAAAAAGCCCGGCTTACGCCGGGCGACTCATGGCCATCACTGCAACTAGAAGTGCCACTGCAATGCGATGGTGTTGTAGTTGCTGCCGCCCTTAATGCGGCCAAACTGAGAATTGGTTTCAAAGATGGCACTGCGGTGATGCAGGCTGTAGCCCAGCCACAGATTATCCAACTGCGACCAGCCCAGCAGGTCCCCCAGGTTGGCATCCAAGGAAAAGTCCAGATAGTTCATCAATTTAGATGGGCGATAGCCCTTGCGATCCATCTCGATCTGCTCGATATAAGTGATATCCGAGACATAGGAGAGGCCCTCAGCCACCCCAAAGCGCCAGCGGATAGGCCAGGTAAAGGTGTAATAGGCTTTCATCGCCAGCACCCCTTCATAGCTCTGATCCTGCACGGCACTGCTGTGGTGAACGACACCACCCGGAGTGAAGTAGATATCCAGCGGCAAACCAAAGAGTTCATTGGTCAGCGGATAGCCCCAAAACACCGACGTCAGCTGGTTGTTGAAGGGATCTTTAACCCGGTTGCCCGCAAAGATGTCGCCAATATTGGACTCCGTGGCCCAACCGTGGGCGACACGCACATAATGACCCTCGAGATCATCAAACCGTAACCTGTCCCTCCGCTGATCCGGCTTGGGAAAGAAACCAAAGCCCACGAAGGTCTCGATGTTATAGCGGGAGTCCAGGGGCGGCAGATCACTCAGATTGCCACCCAAAACGCCGACATTGGCATTCCCCAGCAGATAGAAGTTGCTGTGCACGTGATAGCGCAGATCGATCCCGGCACTACCGCCCAGATCCGCATCCGCCTTAAAGCGTTTTAACCCGTAGTAATGCTCATTGAAGCGGCTGGAGCGCCAGTCCAGCGACATGCTTGGCCACAGCTCCAGACTCCCCTCTTGATGATAGAAACCATAACGAAAGTGACCATAGCTACGGCCATTGCCATCAGCCAGCACCTCGATATCAAAAAAATCGTCTCGACCCGGCATCATGCGGAAGCGCAGACCCGTGTCGAAACTGTCCGCCTGCACCTCGTTTTGAAATTCCCGTGGAATATCAAAGAAACGGTAGCGGGTAAACAGGGTGAGCTGGTGGGCGTCATTTTGCCACGCGTGTACACCGGCTTCCATTCCATGCAGATAGAAGTGCTCGCCGTTGATGAACATCAATGGCGTGATATCCATCACTTGATCCACATCGGTAGCATAAGGGATATCCGCATAACGGGCACCCACGGCGATCCCCCACTCCGGTTTTTGTTCGGCGCCGGGCACCGCCAACACAGGTAGGCTGGAGACGCTGAACAAGACGGCAGCGAAAATACGTAACAGCATAACAATCCCAAAAACTCGAAAAGGCTCGCCAATTGCGAGCCTTTCTATTGTAGCGGCAGAACCCGCTTCAAACCGTAAAGTATTGCTAGAAAGTGACTATAAATCAGTAGATAGATAACCTTCCGGCAGAGTTTCAACTCCCGCCACGCCCGAGTCTATGGCCGCCTGGGCCACCGCCCTGGCGATCCGCGGCAGCAGGCGGCCATCCACTGGCTTAGGCAGCACATAGTCGGCGCCAAAACTCATCCCCTCGCTGCCATAGGCCTCCAGCACGTTCTGCGGCACCGGCTCTTTTGCCAAGGCGCGCAGGGCATGGACGGCGGCCACTTTCATCTCATCATTGATGCAACTGGCCCGTACATCCAGCGCGCCACGGAAGATAAAGGGAAAACAGAGAACGTTATTGACCTGGTTGGGATAATCACTGCGTCCGGTACCTATGATCACGTCCGGTCGGGCCGCATGGGCCACCTCAGGTTTGATCTCAGGATCAGGATTGGAGCAAGCGAAGATCACCGGCTTATCCGCCATCAATTTCACGTCGGCAGCGGACAGCAGATCGGGCCCAGAGACGCCAACAAAGACATCCGCATCGGTGATCACATCCTGCAGGGTGCGTTTATCCGTGTTGTTGGCAAACAGCTTCTTGTATTCGTTGAGATCGTCGCGACGGGTGTGGATCACCCCCTTACGATCCAGCATGTAGATCTTCTCCCGCATGGCACCACACTTGATCAACAGCTCCATACAGGCGATGGCCGCCGCCCCGGCCCCGAGGCAGACGATGGTGCTGTCACACAGGGCTTTGCCCTGGATCTCCAGCGCATTCAACATGCCGGCGGCAGTCACGATGGCGGTGCCATGCTGATCGTCATGAAACACCGGCACCTGGCAACGTTCGATCAAGGCCTGCTCGATGGCGAAACATTCCGGCGCACGAATGTCTTCCAGGTTGATACCGCCAAAGGTGTCAGCGATGTTGGCCACGGTATCGATAAACTCTTCCGGAGTACGGTGTTTCACCTCGATATCGATGGAATCGATGTTGGCAAAACGTTTGAACAGCAGGGCCTTGCCCTCCATCACCGGCTTGGAGGCCAGGGGGCCGAGATTACCCAGGCCCAGGATGGCGGTGCCATTGCTGATCACCGCGACCAGGTTGCCCTTGTTGGTGTAGCGGTACACATCCTCGGGATTGGCGGCGATCTCCCGAACCGGCTCGGCCACCCCGGGACTGTATGCCAGGGCGAGATCATGGGCGGTTTCGGCGGGTTTGGTCAGGGCGATGCTGATCTTGCCGGGCACCGGCTGGGCATGGTATTCGAGGGCTTGTTCGCGCAGGTCGGTCATATTGTTATCTTCTTCACAACGAGTGGAAAACATTCATGGAGAACGCGCAAAACATAACCCTTACCCGGACAAAAGCAAAGGTTGAATCACAAAAATTCACATCTTTGCAACGACGGTTATTTAAACCATTGATGAGGTAAGAAAAGTCAGGTGGGGGATGGTGTGATGACAGGAGTTAGAAAACAAAAAGAAAGGGCGCCCAATGGGCGCCCTTCTTCGAATCGTTCGAATCGCTTACTTCTTGGAAGACAGCGCGCCGAAACGGTTCTTGAACTTCTCAACACGACCGCCGGTGTCTACAACCTTCTGCTTACCGGTGTAGAACGGGTGGCAGGCGGAGCACACATCCAGGTGGATGTTTTTGCCCACGGTGGAGCCAACTTTGATGGTGTTACCGCAAGAGCACTGAGCAGTGATCTCGGCGTAGTTCGGGTGGATACCTTGTTTCATGGGAAAACCTCAATTAAGGCCGTGTCGCTATCCGGATCTAAGCCGGACACCACACGTAAGTTACACATAGGTTTAGGGCGCGAGATCTTATAGCAATGTCCCCCATCGGGCAAGGTCAATTGACCAATTTCTGCACCGCATTGATCACTTAAGGCACAACCTGTGCCCATGACACTGCCCGCACGCGCTCCACTTTGATAGGGTAGTCAGGATCCCAGCCTATTGTGAGCCACCGTGTTTATCCAAGTTGCCCTGCCGGTCCCGCTGCCGCGCCTGTTCAGTTACCTCGCCCTCGAAGGCCAACCCCTGCCCACCATAGGCAGCCGGGTTAAGGTGCCCTTTGGCAGCCGTCATCAGATCGGTTTCGTGATCAGTACCGGCGCAGAGTGTGATCTGCCCGCCGATAAACTCAAGCCCATCTCCCAGGTGCTCGACAGCGAATGCCTGCTGCCCCCCAATCTTTGGAAGCTGGCCAATACCGCCAGCCGCTACTACCTGTCACCGCTGGGCATGGTGCTGCCCCAACTGCTACCGGTAAAACTGCGCAAGGGGGAGAGCAGTGAGCCCGCCCCGCGCACCCTGTGGCGGCTGACCGAGGCGGGCAAAGCCCTCAATCCCAATGACCTCAAGTCAGCACACCAACAGGCCCGGATCCTGGCCTACATACAAACCCAGAATGAATTGGAGGATGAGCGTGTCGGTGAGCTGGAGTTCAGCCGAGCCTCGCTCAAGGCCCTGTTGGGCAAGGCACTGATCGCAGAGCATACCGTGCAGCCCCAGCTTACCCGCACCTGGAGAGCAGATTTCGAGCTGGGTGAGCAACCGCCGGTGCCAAACACGGAACAAGCGGTCGCAGTCACCGCCATCAACCAGAGTGAAGGCTTTGCCCCCTTCCTGCTGGATGGCGTTACCGGCTCGGGCAAGACCGAGGTCTACCTGATCGCCATGGAGAAAGTGTTGCGTGAAGGCAAGACAGTGCTGGTATTGGTACCGGAGATCGGCCTGACTCCCCAGACCATTGGCCGGTTCCGCCGTCGTTTCCCACTGCCCATGGAAGTGCTGCATTCCGGCGTCAATGACTCAGAGCGCCTGGCAAGCTGGCAACGAGCCCGGGCCGGTGCCGCGGCGATTGTGCTCGGCACCCGTTCGGCGCTGTTCACCCCGCTGCCGGACCTGGGCCTGATCGTCATCGACGAGGAGCACGACGCCAGCTTTAAGCAGCAGGAGGGGTTTCGCTATCACGGCCGAGATCTGGCGGTGATGCGGGCACAGCTGGAACAGGTACCGATCCTCCTGGGCAGCGCCACCCCTTCACTGGAGACCCTTAACAATGTGGAAAGTGGCCGCTACCGCCAGCTGAAGCTGAGCCAGCGGGCGGGACTGGGCCGCCCGGTCAAGCAGATCCTGCAGGATATCCGTCACCTGCACCTGGATGCCGGCCTCTCGCCGCCACTCATCACGCGGATCCGCAGCCACCTGGAGGCGGGCAACCAGGTGATGCTGTTCCTCAACCGCCGAGGTTTTGCCCCGGCCCTGCTGTGTCACGAGTGTGGTCACCTGCATGAATGCCAGCGCTGTGACGCCTTCTATACGGTCCACCAGAGTGCCAATATGGTGATGTGTCACCACTGTGGCAGTCAGCGCGGATTGCCCAAGCAATGTCCCGACTGCGGCTCCACCCAACTGTTTACCCGCGGGGTCGGCACCGAGCAACTCGAAGGGGCGTTAGAACGCCTGTTCCCCGGCTACCCCTCGGTACGGATCGATCGGGACAGCACCAGCCGCAAGGGCAGCCTGGAAGCCAAGCTGGAGCAGATCCGCAAGGGGGAGGTGAAGATCCTGGTGGGCACCCAGATGCTGGCCAAGGGTCACCATTTCCCGGACGTCACTCTGGTGGCCATGCTGGATGTTGATTCCGCCCTGTTTTCCGCCGATTTCCGCGCCGCCGAGCGTCTGGCCCAGCTCTATGTCCAGGTATCGGGCCGGGCGGGCCGCGCCAGCAAGGCGGGTGAGGTGGTGCTGCAGACCCATCAGCCGGAGCACCCCCTGCTGCACCAGTTGATGGGGGCCGGTTACCCGGCGTTTGCCCAGGACGCCCTGACCGAACGCAAACAGGCTCAACTGCCGCCCCATTGGCAGCTGGCGATCCTGCGCAGTGAATCCAATTTTGCCGACGTGGCACGTAACTTCATTCGAGACGCCAAGGAGCGCCTGGCTCAGACCGACGACGGCCAAGCGGTGCAGATGATCGGCCCCATGCCCGCCCCCATGGAGCGTAAGGCCGGCAAGTTCCGCTTCCAGGCCCTGATCCTGGCTCCGACCCGGCCCCAGTTGCAGCGCGCCATGGACACCTGGTTGCCCCAGCTGCAGGCACTGGAGCCGGATCGCCGTTGCCGCTGGCACCTGGAGCGCGATCCGCAAGATCTGTTGTAGTTTTTAACGCGAACCGCCGTTAAACTATCGGGTTCGATAATCCGCCGATTTCGGCCCGTTTTTTAACGCTTTTTTTGGTGTCGTGATGAAAGAGCAAATCCAGCAGTTACTTGAACAAACCGTCAGCCGCCTGAAAGATCAGGCCATCATCCCCGCCGATGCCGCGCCGCGCGTTCAGGTTGATCGCACCAAAGATAAGAGCCATGGCGATCTGGCCACCAACCTGGCCATGATGCTGGCCAAACCGGCCAAGAAGAATCCCCGTGAACTGGCACAGCTGATCATCGACAATCTGCCCGCTTCCGAGCTGGTGGCCAAGACTGAGATCGCCGGCCCGGGCTTCCTCAACTTCTTCCTGGACCCCCGCTTCCTGGCCAAGCAGATCGAAGCGATGGCAAACGATCCCCGCGCCAATGTCGCCCCGGTAACCCAGCCCCAGACCATCATCACCGACTACTCGGCCCCCAACGTGGCCAAGGAGATGGCGGTTCACCACATCCGCTCAACCGTGATCGGCGATGCGGTGACCCGTACCCTGGAGTTCATGGGTCACAAGGTGATCCGTGCCAACCACATCGGTGACTGGGGCACCCAGTTTGGCATGCTGATCGCCTACCTGGAGAAGATGGAGAACGAAAACGCGGCGGATATGGACCTGTCCGATCTGGAAGCCTTCTACCGCGAAGCCAAGAAACACTACGACGAAGATGAGGCCTTTGCCGAGCGCGCTCGAGGCTACGTCGTGAAGCTGCAAGGCGGCGACGAATACTGCAACCGCATGTGGCGCAAGCTGGTAGACATCACCATGGCGCAGAACCAGGCGATCTACGATCGTCTTGGTGTGTCCCTGAGCAACGAGGACATCGCCGGCGAAAGCCTCTACAACGACATGCTGCCGGAGGTCGTAGAGGATCTGACCCAGCAAGGTCTGGCGGTGGAAGACGAAGGTGCCACCGTGGTGTTCCTGGACGAGTTCAAGGGCAAAGACGGCAACGCCATGGGCGTGATCATCCGCAAACGTGATGGCGGTTTCCTCTACACCACCACAGACATCGCCGCCGCCAAGTACCGGGTCGATAACTATGCCGCCGATCGCATCCTCTACTTCATCGATTCCCGTCAGGCCCAGCACCTGCAGCAGGCCTGGCTGATCGCCCGCAAGGCCGGCTACCTGCCGGAAGGGACCACCACAGAGCACTGTGCCTTCGGCATGATGCTGGGTAAAGATGGCAAGCCGTTCAAGACCCGTAGCGGTGGCACCGTGAAGCTGGCCGAACTGCTGGAAGAGGCGCACACCCGTGCCGTGAAGCTGATCGGCGATAAGAACCCGGATCTGCAAGGTGCCGAGCTGGAGAAGATCGCCCACACCGTGGCCATGGCCGCCGTGAAATACTCGGATCTGAACAAAAACCGTACCACCGACTATGTGTTCGACTGGGACAACATGTTGACCTTCGAAGGCAACACCGCGCCTTACATGCTGTACGCCTTCAGCCGGATCCAGTCCATCTTCCGCAAGGCGGGTGTCACCGCCGAACAGCTCGATGGCCAGATCACCCTGGATCACGCCAAGGAAGAAGCACTGGCCAACAAGCTGGTCCAATTCAATGATGCGGTAAATGGCGTTGCCAACAAGGGGATGCCGCACCTGATGTGCACCTACCTGTATGAGCTGGCTGGCGCCTTTATGAGCTTCTACGAAGCCTGCCCAATCAATAAAGAGGGCGTATCGGAAGCCGACAAGGCCAGCCGTCTGCGCCTGTGTGCCGCCACCGCCAATACCCTGCACGTGGGCCTCGGCCTGCTGGGGATTGACACCCTGGAGCGCATGTAAGCATGACCCGGGACTACGCGGGCAAAGGAGGTTCCCGCACCGGCCGCAGCCGGGCCAGCCAGAATCGGAATCGCCGGGGTAAGGCCCCGGCCAAGAAGCCCTTTCCCTGGCCATTGGCCCTGTTTGCCATCGCCATGCTGTGCCTGTTTGGCTATGTGCTGAGCTCCATCAAAGGCGCCAGCCATGGCAGCGACCCGGCTCAGGTGACCACACCTCAGCCTGTGGCCAAGCCTGACGCCAAGCCCGAGGCACCGCTGCCTCAGGCCCCGACGGAGCGCTGGGAATTCATCGAGTCCCTTCCCAACAAGGAGGTGGAAGTCGAATTGCCGGAGCAGACACAAAACGCCGGTCCCTATCAGATGCAGTGCGGCTCGTTCCGCACCGATGATCAGGCCCAGACCATGCGTGCGACCATTGCCTTCCAAGGCATTGAGTCTCAGGTGCGCCGGACCGAAGGCAGCAACGGCGTCTGGTACCGGGTTCGCCTGGGCCCCTACGAGCGCAAACGCCAGGCCGAAGCCCATCGCCACACGCTGGAGCGAGCCGGGATCAACGGCTGCCAGATCTGGGGCTGGGATTAAGGCTAGGTTCTAGGTTCTAGGTGCTAGGTACTAGGAAGAGCAGGTGCTAGGGTCTAGGTACTAGGTACTAGGTACTAGGAAGAGCAGGTGCTAGGTACTAGGAAGAGCAGGTGCTAGGTGCTAGGTGCTAAGTAAGGGCTTACAGGGGCTCTCCTAGAACCTAGGCTCTTCCCTAGAACCCAGGCTCTTCCCTAGAACCTAGGCTCTTGCCTAAAACCCAGGCTCTTTCCTAGCACCCAGGCTCTTGCCTAAAACCCGGGCTCTTGCCTAGCACCCAGGCTCTTCCCTAAAACCCAGGCTCTTCCCTAGCACCCGGGCTCTTGCCTAAAATCCAGGCTCTTTTCTGGAACCCAGGTGCTTTCCTAAGGCCTAGGCTTATTCCTGTCATCGACCTACACAAGGGACCGCCATGCCTGAATCGTCGTCCTCAAAACGCGTCCTCTGCCCCCGCTGCCAGCGCCCCCTAACGGCCTGCCTCTGTCATGCCATAAGCCCAATGGCCCACCGAACTCAGGTACAGATCCTGATCCACCCCAGCGAGCTCAAGGCTGCCAAGGGCACCGCCGCCCTGACCTGCCAGGTTCTGGCCCATGCCCGGCTCTGGCCCGGCGAAACCGAGGCCGACTTTGCCCCCTTGCGCGATGCCTTGGCTGATGCTCCCGCCTACCTGCTTTACCCAGGTGACGAGGCCCAGGCAGTGGAGGAGGTGCAACTGCCGGACAATGCCCAACTGCTGTTACTCGACGGCACCTGGCGCAAGACCCATAAGATCCTCCAGCTCAATCCCTGGCTGCAGTCCCTGCCCAGATTGAGCTTCCGTGACGCACCTAAAGGCAATTACCAGATCCGTAAGGCCCATCGTGAAGACAGCCTCTCCACCCTGGAGGCCACAGCCTACGCCCTGGCCCAGCTCGATGGCAGCGATCCCGCCCCCCTTTATCGAGCGTTCGAGGCGCTGAAGCAGAGCCAACTGTCCCATATGCCCGCCGAGGTCCGGGCGCGTTACCGAACGGACTAGCCGAACGGACTAGCCGAACGGACTAGCCGTTAGCGATTAGCCGTTAGCGATTAGCCGTTAGCGGTTAGCGGTTAGCGATTAGCGATTAGCGGTTAGCAATAAGCCTGAAGAAAACAGAAAACGCGTCCCAAGGGACGCGTTTTTATTGGCTTTTAGCGCTTGGCTTTTAGCTTACAGCTCATCGCTTGAGGCTAAAGGCTCCGGCCCTGGCCGGTTACATATACTGGCCACCGTTGATGGAGAGGTTGGTACCGGTAATAAAGCCCGCCTGTTCGTCAGCCAGGAACAACACGGCCCGAGCGATCTCTTCCGGCTGTCCGAAGCGCTTGACCGGGATCTGCCCTCGGATCCCCTCACGGATCTCCTCTTTGATGGCACGGATCATGTCGGTCTCGATGTAGCCCGGGGAGATGGTATTCACCGTGATCCCCTTGGAGGCCACTTCCTGGGCCAGAGACTTGGTAAAACCGTACATTCCGGCCTTGGCAGCGGCGTAGTTGGTCTGACCAAACTGGCCCTTCTCACCATTGATGGAGGAGATGCTGACAATGCGGCCATAGCCTCGCTCGATCATCTGGGGGATCACGGCACGGGAGAGATTAAACACACTGTCCAAGTTGGTATCCATCACCTGGCGCCACTGCTCCGCCTTCATCTTCTTTAACTGGCCATCCCAGGTGATCCCGGCATTATTCACCAGTACGGCCACCGGCCCTATGGTCTCCTCGATGTCGAGGATCACCCGCTGACACTCGTCGAAATCGGACACGTTAAAGGGCAATACCTTCACGCCGGGATGGCTTTGTGCCAGCTCTCCGGCATGCTTCTCAGCGTTACTGGAGTTGGGCCGGCATCCTGCCACGACCTGATATCCAGCTTCGGCCAAGGACTTGGTCAGGGTCAGGCCAATGCCACCTAACCCTCCTGTGATCAGCGCTACTTTGCTTTCCATGCGAACAATCCCTTTTATGTTAAGACGCCTAACCACTATAGAGCCTCAACCATGACAGTGGCGTGAATCCACCTTGAAATCAGACCAGAAAATAACCAGCACACGAGAGGGTCATAACGGTGTCATATAGCTGAAGTACAAAGCCCAGGGTCTATGTACTCTATATGTGAAGGATCATGTCAGCCATTGCCCACAAGCTCGCCGCGCTCACCCTGGTACAGAGGATCGTCCTGTCGATGGCTCTGCAATTTGTCATCGCCATCGGCTTGGTGGGGTGTGCACTCTGGGCACTCAACACGCTATCTGGCAACGTCGACACACTGGGTGATGAAGCCCTGCCCATTGCCAATCGCGCCGGTGAAGTAGAGCGCTCCGTGCTGCAACTGGACCAAAGCCTGCGTAACGCCATCAACAGCAACAACCGACAGCAGTTTAACGAGCGTCACGCCGCCTATGAGCAAAACCTCCAGCAGCTGCAGCTGGCAGCTCAACAGCTGCAACAGGCCAGTTTGCGATATCCCTATCCCTGGCTACAAAAAAGCGTCGAGACTCTGGAGCAACAAACCCGTCAGACACAGGCGTTGATGAGCCAACTGCTGAATCAGGTAACGCAGCGACTGACCATAGAGCAGGCCCTGAACGAGGGGCGGGGCTACCTGCTGTTCTCCGTCAACTCGGTCCGCAATGAGATGGCCCGCCTCTATCCCCTGCTGTTTGATCAGATCCCCGGGGCCAACGATGCCTATGACAGCTTTATCTCAGGTGCAGGCGGTCTGGTGGGAGCCATAGTGCAACTGACCACGGCCACGACCCCAGAGCAGGCCCAGGCCCAGTACCGGGAGGTACGAGCCTATGTCGGCCGCATGCGCTTTCAGTACGATTCCCTGGTCCAGCTCAACCCTGAGCTCGGCGAGTTCCCCTCGGCATTGTCGGCCCTTGAGGTGCTGGAATTGGCTGCCACCCGGGAGGGCCTGTTTGCCAAGGAGGTGGCACGGGTGCGCTTAGGCCATGAAGGCCAGCTTGGGCTGGAGCAGTTATTGCCTCAACTGGCGCAGTTGGGTCAACAACTGGCGACCCTGAGAACCCAGAGCACGACTCTGGTCGATCGGGCGCAGAGGCATACTCAAACGACAGTGAGCCAGAGCCGTCAGTGGCTGATGGCCCTGACCCTGCTGGGCGGCACGATCCTGGCCGTGATCACCTATCGCCTGGTGATCCTGCTGCGCTCGGCCCTGACCCAGCTTAAATACGCCATCAGGGCAACGGCCGCCGGTGACTTCACCCACGAGTGCCGGGTTGATAGCCCCGCCGAATTCCGCCAATTGGCAAGCTGGCTGAACCAGGCCAATGGCCGCAACCGGGAGGTGATGCTGGCCTTGAGGCAGGGAGGCGAAGAGCTCAGCCAGGCCGCCGGTGCCAGCTCACGGATCAGCCACCAGCAGCAACAGGCCCTGGCAGAGCAGGCCACTCAGACGACCCAGATCGCCGCCGCCGTGGCCGAGCTGGATGGGGGGATGCAGGGGATCGCCGAAGCCTGCAGCCAAACGCTGCTGGACAGTCATCGCAGCGCCGAGCTGGCCCAGCAGGGACAAAAGGCACTGACACTCACCGGCGCACACCTCGATGCCCTGGCCAAACATTTGGGTGATAACGACAACCGCATGGCGGAACTGGATACCCAGGTCGATCAGATCGGTGCGGTAGCCGGGGTGATCAACAACATCGCCGATCGCACCAACCTATTGGCACTCAATGCCGCCATTGAAGCCGCCCGGGCCGGTGAATCGGGCCGGGGCTTCGCCGTAGTCGCCGACGAAGTGCGAAAACTCGCGGCGCAAACCCGGGAGCAGACCCACTCCATCGAGACCATGATCCTGACCCTGCACGAGGCCGCCGGTAATGCACGCCAATCCATCACCGCCAGTCGCCAGGAGATGGGCCGTACCGAGGCGTTGCGTCAGCAGCTGGACGGTGCCAATGAGCAGATCTACAACGCCATCGTCATGGTGCAAAACCGCGCCGACACCATCAGCAATGCGACGGCGGAACAAACCCGGCAATGCCACCAGATCAACCAAGGGATCCGCCTGTTGGCGAGCCAGGCCGAAGATCGCCAAAGTCAGATCGACGATCTCTCGGTACAGGCAGATCAAGTGGCGGGGATCGCCCTGGATCAGCAGGACAAGCTGGCACAGTTTGTTGTCCAGTGAAGGCCGTGACCACCATCTCAACACGCTGATCTCTTAGACCTTTATCACATCACGTGGTAAAAAGAAGACCGTTTGTCCCCTGAGTTAATGAGGTTACTATGGAAAGTAAGAAGTACTCGATTCCGCTGCGGCTCCTGCACTGGCTGATGGCCCTTGGCCTGCTCAGTCTGATCGGGCTGGGCTGGTATATGGAAGGGCTGGAAAAATCCGACTTTAAGTGGGCCCTGTACGGTTGGCACAAGTCCTTCGGCGTGCTGATCCTGGCACTGCTGATCATTCGGATCCTGGCCCGTCGCCAAAGTCCGATCCCCAGCTCCAAAGGGATCCATCGCTCTTGGGAGATCGGCCTCTCCCACGCCACCCACAGCGCACTCTACCTGCTGATGCTGGCCGTACCATTAAGTGGCTACATCATGTCGAGCATTGGCCGAGATCTGGCGGTATTCGGATACGTCCTGCCCAATATCGTGCCTCAAAATGAGGCGTTGCAAGGATTGGCTCACAGCCTGCACGGCGTGCTGGCCTTTACCCTGCTGGGCCTGGCCATCCTCCATCTGGCCGGGGCCATCAAGCACCGAGTGCTCGACAGTCGCCCCGAAGCCGATGTGCTGTCGCGGATGTTGTAAGCTTTTCCTCCGGCGGGGGGTTGAACCCCCCCCGCTTCATCCCCACATCTACACTAATTGCTAAAGCGCATGCCCACCTGCGGATGCGCCCACCGAATACGGCGGCCCATCGGCCCGCCTCGTAGATAAGGGTTTCTCATGACCACGATTGTGTCTGTACGCCGCGGCGACAAGGTCGTTATTGCCGGCGATGGCCAGGTATCCCTGGGCAACACCGTAATGAAGGGCAATGCCCGCAAAGTCCGCCACTTGCACGGCGGCAAAGTCCTGGCCGGGTTCGCCGGTGCCACGGCGGACGCCTTCACCCTGTTCGAGTTGCTGGAATCCAAGCTGAATGCCCACCAGGGTCATCTGACCCGTGCCGCAGTGGAGCTGGCCAAGGCTTGGCGGACCGAGCGCTCCCTGCAGAAACTGGAAGCCATGCTGATCGTCGCCGACAGCGAAACCAGCCTGTTGATCTCCGGCAATGGTGATGTGGTTGAGCCAGAGCATGAGATCATTGCCATCGGCTCCGGCGGCAACTTTGCCCAGGCCGCAGGCCTCGCCCTGGCCCGCAATACCGAGCTGGATGCTCGTACCATTTGTGAGCAGTCACTAACCATTGCCGGTGAGATCTGCGTCTTTACCAACAGCACCCAAACCATCGAAGAGCTGGCCACCAAGGAGGCGCAATAATGTCCGCCATGACCCCCCGCGAGATCGTCTCCGAACTGAACAGCCACATCATCGGCCAGTCCGGTGCCAAGAAAGCCGTGGCCATCGCCCTGCGCAACCGCTGGCGCCGGATGCAACTCAACCCCGAGCTGCGTCAGGAGGTCACCCCGAAGAATATCCTGATGATCGGCCCCACCGGGGTGGGTAAAACCGAGATCGCCCGTCGCCTGGCCAAGCTGGCCAACGCTCCCTTTATCAAGGTGGAAGCCACCAAGTTTACTGAGGTGGGCTATGTGGGTAAGGAAGTCGAGCAGATCATCCGCGATCTCACCGACTCCGCCATCAAGATGACCCGTGAGCAGGAGATGGAGCGTAACAAGTTCCGCGCCGAGGAAGCCGCCGAGGAGCGGATCCTGGATGCCCTGCTGCCACCTGCCAAAGATCAATGGGGCAACGAACAGAAAGCCGATAACTCCTCCACCCGCCAGGTGTTCCGCAAGAAGCTGCGGGAAGGCCAGCTGGACGACAAGGAGATCGAGATCGAGGTTTCCCAGTCCCAGATGGGCGTGGAGATCATGGCGCCTCCAGGCATGGAGGAGATGACCAACCAGCTCCAGGGCCTGTTCCAGAACCTGGGCGGCCAGCAGAAAGATCGTCGCAAGATGAAGGTCAAGGACGCCTTCAAGGCCCTGATCGAAGAGGAAGCCGCCAAGCTGGTGAATCCGGAAGAGCTGAAAGAGAAGGCGATCGACTCGGTCGAGCAGAACGGCATCGTCTTCCTCGATGAGATCGACAAGATCTGTAAGCGAGGAGAAGCGTCCGGTCCCGACGTTTCCCGTGAAGGGGTACAGCGCGACCTGCTGCCTCTGGTGGAGGGGTGCACCGTCAACACCAAGCACGGCATGGTAAAAACCGATCACATCCTGTTTATCGCCTCCGGCGCCTTCCAGCTGGCCAAGCCGTCGGATCTGATCCCCGAGTTGCAGGGCCGCCTGCCGATCCGGGTCGAACTGGAGGCACTGACCGCCGAAGATTTCGTTCGCATCCTGACAGAGCCCAATGCCAGCCTGACCGAGCAGTACATTGCCCTGATGGCCACCGAAGGGATGACCATCAGCTTCACCGAAGCGGGGATCGCCCGCATCGCCGAAGCCGCCTGGCAGGTCAACGAGCGCACCGAAAACATCGGTGCCCGCCGACTGCATACCGTGATGGAGCGCCTGATGGAGGAGATCTCCTTCGAAGCGTCCGACAAGAGCGGCCAGTCCGTGGTGATCGATGCCGACTATGTCAACGACCACCTCGATGCGCTGGTGGAGGACGAAGATCTGGCCCGCTTTATTCTTTAACCTCAACGAACGGCTTTTCGCTTCGTAGGTTAGCTTAGCGGCGTTGCCGCGTAAGCTGACATTGCTTCAAAGAGTGTCAGATCACGCTGGCTTCGCCAGCTGATCTAACCTACGAGGCCTGCACCTTTAGGATGGGAGGCAGCATGGAACCAAAAGTCACCGGCCTCAAGCTCAAGCAGACCTCCAGGGTACTGGAGGTACGCTTCGACAATGGTGAAACAGCGACGCTCGCCTGCGAGCTCTTGCGGGTGTGTTCGCCGTCCGCCGAGGTGCATGGCCACGGCAGTCCGGTACTGGTGACCAACAAGCGCGAGGTCAACATCGTCAAGATCGAGCCCGTCGGCAGCTATGCGGTCAAACTGGTGTTTGACGATGGCCATGACAGCGGGCTCTACTCCTGGCAGTACCTCTACGAGCTGGGCAAAAACCAGGCGGCGCTGTGGGAGGATTACCTCAACCGGCTCAAGGCCGCCAAGGCCTCCAGAGAGCCGCTCATCCCCATGAAGGTTCAGTTCTTTGACGCCAGTAAAGAGTGAGCGACAACGCCATTGCCGAAAGGGGATGGCGTTTTTTTAGGAATAAACTAAACGCCAACCGGCACAGCGGAGCGCACCTCCCGCTCGATGTTGGCCACCATACGACGAAACAGCAAAGTATGGGCCGGCAACATGGCCCACCAGTAGAGCAGGCCCAAGGCACCAGCCGGATACCACCAACACTGCAGAGTCAGCCGGGTCCCCGACGCCACGGGGAGCAGCTCAAAGGTGAGGCCGCCCATGCCTGGCGCCTTCATCCCAAATAGCAGGGTGAGACGCCGCCCTGGTTTGAGCTGAGCCACGGTCCAGGAATCGATACGGTCCCCCTCTTTGAGCTCGTTTGGATCCGGCCGGAAATAGTTCATCCCCTCACCGCCCAGCAGGGCATCCATCGCTTCACGTATCCGCCATAACCCGTCGAAGGCGAAGTAGCGCCTGGGGCCACCTATGGAGGCGACCACCGCCCACACCTGCTCTCTGCTTGCATCGATCACCGCACTGGCACCGTCACTCTTGGGATAGAAGGCATGATGGGGCTGCCAATGCTGTTGCAGTACAGACGCCAGACTCGGAGTGGCCGCGATAACCTGCGCTCTCTCCCTGGCCAGGGCCCACTCCAGGGCCTGTTCAAAGTCCAGCTGCTGTCGAGGCAGCAGGGGCTTAAGGGTATCCTCCGCCAGCAGATCCTGCTTTAAGCCCCCCACCAGGGCTTGGGCGATCCCGATGGGCACCGAAGTGATCCAGCGCAGCCAGCGCGCCGAAAGGCCCGGGCTGAGCAGGGGCACCGGCAAGATCCGCACTTTGCGCCCCAGCTTTGCGGCAAAGCGACGGATCTGTGCCTCATAGCTCAGCACTTGCGGACCACAGACGGTGTAACGATGAGACCGAGCCTCCGGGCATTTCATCACCCCCACCAGGTAATGCAGCAGATCCGGCAGGGCGATAGGTGCCATGCGCGAACGTACCCAGCGCGGCGTGATCATCACCGGCAGGTGGTAGACCAGATCCCTCATCACCTCGAACGCTGCTGAGCCTGGGCCGATGATCACCGGCGCCCCGATCTCGGTCACAGGTACCGAGCCAGATCGCAACGCGTCACCGGTCGCACTGCGACTGCGCAGATGCGTCGAGTGCGCCCCCTCAGGATGCAGCGCGCCCAGGTAGATGATCTGCTCCACACCGGCATCCGATGCCGCACTTGCCAGGTTTCTGGCCCCCTGCGCTTCCCGTTGCTCGAACCCCGCCCCCTCGGTCATGCCGTGGATCAGGTAATAAACACAGGAGATCCCGTCCAGGGCGGGTCCAAGGCTCTGGGGTGCGAGCACGTCTGCCTGCACCGTCTCACAAGCCCAGTTGTGCTCCAGAAGCTGCGCAGGGTTACGTCCAGCGGCACGCACGGATATGCCACGCTTGATCAGTTCGGGGATCAGGTGGCTGCCCACGAAGCCGCTGGCGCCTAACACCAACACCTTTGCCATCACAGGTTCCTCTCCAATATCACTCGAACTGATACGCTCGAGAGCCCCTGGAGGATCATACGCTGGGCACAGCAACCATGAGGCTGATCAGTAGGCCGTAGCCCATTTATGCCCCCAGGCTTCCGGCAGGCGGGCCTGCTGCCAGGCTGACTGACACAGACTGCTGACGTCGTCCCACTCCTCTTTCAGCAACCACGCCACCAAAGCATCTCCCATCTGGGGGTAGCCGACAGGCTCGATCCCCGGGGTCTTCAACCACTGACGGATCCGCTGCGGTTGCAAGGTTTTGACGATCTCCGCCGCTCCCAACAGTTCCAACGCCATGGCATTGGAGAGCTGTTCAAACTGACCCTCAAGGGGCTTGAGCAGGAGTTTCTTACCCAGCACCAGGGCTTCGGAGACCAACTCAAACCCCGCCGAGCAGATCACCCCCTGGCAACGTGCCAACTCATGCTGAAAACCCTCCCGGCAGAAACCGTGCCACTGCACATTGCCCGGCAGGGCCTGAGTTGGTTTGCTGCCGTGAAACACGGCGAAATGCTGCTCCGGCAGCTGCGTCAGCAGGGCCAGGATCGCGTCGCTCTCCTCAAAGGGCAGGTAGATCAGCACCCGGTCACTGAGATCCTGCGAGGGCTCGATCGCCTCGATAAAGGGCGGCAACAGATCACAGCCAAAGTGGTGCCAGTGACAGCCCAGGGCAACCGTGGTCGGTGCAAAGTGCTTCATGATGGTACGGTTGAGCCAACTGTCACCGGTCACAGGTACCGGGTGGTTAAAGGCATTTTGGTGGCTGATCCCGATACAGGGCTTCCCCTGCAGTTTTGCCGCCCAGGCCGAGACCGGCTCGAAGTCATTGAGCACAAGATCGTAACGGCTCAGATCCAGTGCACGCAGATCTCGGTACCACTGCCACAAGCGGTTTTTCAATAGGGTTCGGCCCAGATCGATCCGACCCGCCCGAGTCGCAAAAGTCAGTCCTGACAGACACTGGAAGTCACCAAAATCTTCCATGTCGAAGAACCGCTCCCGAGGCCGACCGGAAAACAGGTAGTCCACCTCCACCCCCGCCCGGGCCAAAGCCGGTGCGAGCACCCGAGCCCGGGTCAGGTGGCCATTGCCGGTGCCCTGCACACCATAGAGGATCCGCATACCAATCTATCCTTATCCAGTATTAACAATCTTTGATCTACTGCGCCCAAGCCAGACCAAGCTGGGCAGCCCACAATCCCAACCCGGCACCGACCAGGATATCCAAGGGATAGTGCACCCCCAGCAACACTCGGGATAACCCCACCAGTGCCGCCCAACCATAGGCCAAGGGCGCCAGGGGTGGCCAATACCAGGCCAGTAATGTGGCAAACAGAAAGGCGGCGGCGCTGTGTCCCGAAGGCAAGCTGAACTTGTCGTGGGGATCAACGAAGGCGATCACACCCCCCATCACATGGCAGGGTCGGCCCCGCCTCAGACTGTTTTTCAACAGCCAGTAGAGCGGCAGCTCCAGTGCAAACGCCGCTCCCCCTGCCAGCAGGAAGGTCGCCCCCCGGTCGCCTCCTACCTCCCAAAGCAGCAGTGCCATCAGCAGGTAACCGGCACCATCACCGCTCAGGGAAAATCCTCGTGCGGCGGGCCGCCAAAATGGCGCACCGGGCAGACGCTGCAGTGCCACCATGGCCGCCCTATCCAATCGCTCGATCCTTTGCCACATAGATCCCCCTTTTGTCGTTCGGGGCTAAAGTTAGGTGGCACCGATGACAGGGGGGTGACAGTGCCGAGTCGCCACCATGACAGAGTGAAACATCCTAATGAGAGCACACCGCTTTTTCGATCAAAGCCGGTTTGTTCGCCCTAGGAGATTGCAATTCAATGGGTTTTAGCTAGTTTATTCCTGTCCGCGTCGTCCTGCGCCTCTCGGCGCACCCCAGCGATGAGAAACCTAGCAAGGAGCCTTCCATGCACTACAACACCTCAGAACTGTGCGATCTGTACGGTGATCAGATCGATGTCGTCGAGCCGCTTTTCAGCAACTTTGGTGGCTGCCCCTCCTTCGGGGGACAGCTCCACACAGTCAAATGCTTCGAGGATAACAGCGTCATCGCCGACGTCCTGGAGCAGGAGGGGGCCGGCAAGATCCTGCTGGTGGATGGCGGTGGGTCCCTCCGACGGGCCCTGATCGATGCCGACCTCGCTGAGCTGGCAGTTAAAAACCAGTGGGAGGGGTTGGTGATCTACGGCAGTGTCCGTGACGTCGACGCCCTGGAGGAGCTGGATATCGGGATCCTGGCCATGGCCTCCATTCCAGTCGGTGCCACGGCCTTAAACGAAGGTCAGGTCGATATCCCGGTCAACTTTGGTGGCGTGACCTTTATGCCGGGTGATCACCTCTATGCCGACAATACTGGCGTGATCCTGTCCGATGAGCCCCTGGATCTAGAGTGATGCTGCGGCCGTTGGATGCCACCGGCCTGGGCGCTCACCTGGTTCTGCGTCCGGGCGAGGTCCGCCTGGGTCAGCGGCTACAACTGCCTGTCCCCGGCCCCATTGAGGGGCAATTGCGTCATGCCCGGGCCCAGGGGGCACGCTTTGTCCTGCTGGGCGTCCCCGAAGATCTTGGCCCCCGCGCCAATCTCGGCCGTGGCGGCGCCGAGCAAGCCTGGCCCGCCTTCCTCGATGCCTTCGTGAACCTGCAAGCCAACTCACACTGTGATGGCAGAGAGTTTCTCCTCTGGGGGGAATTGACGGTGGCCGATCTGCGCCGTCAAGGAGAGGGGTTGGACCCGGATCGGGAGGATGATCTACGTCAGCTACGTCAACTGGTGACTCAGCTGGATCAACGACTTGCCCCCCTGATCGAGGCGATCGTTCGAGCCGGGTTGGAGCCCGTGGTGATTGGTGGCGGCCACAACAATGCCCTGCCGATCCTGATCGGGGCAGCCGCAGCCTTGGCACAGCCGATGGCCGTCATCAACCTGGATCCCCATGCCGACTTCCGCCGACCGGAAGGTCGACACAGTGGTAATGGCTTCCGCTATGCCTGGGATCTGGGTGTCCTGAGCCATTACCAGATCCTGGGCTTGCATGAACACAAAAACAGTGCGGAAAACTTGCAAACGCTCTACCAGAGAGGCGGTCGCTGGATCAGCTACCAGAGCCTGTGGCAAAAGCGGGAACTGACCTTGAGCGCGGCCCTGAGCCGACTGCTGGATCAGGTGCCCCCCAGGCAGCCCCTGGGACTGGAGCTGGATCTGGATGCCATCCAAGGGGCCCCAAGCTCGGCCCAGAGTGCCGCAGGCGTACCGGTCAACGACGCCTGCCACCTGATCTACCGCCTGGCTCGAGATCCCAGGGTGCGCTACCTGCATCTGGCTGAAGGGGCGCCTGGCTGTCACGCTTCGGGAGAGGAGCCGGGACGCAGAGAGATCGGCCAACTGCTGTGCGAGCTGGTCATGAGTTACCACGCTGGCCGCACCCGCCCCTGCCGGTAAACCCGTGTCGAACTAGTTCCCCGGCTCATCGTCGCCCGCAAATGGCCTTGGCGGAGCAACCGCAAAGCCCTGGACCCCGTCGACCCCCATCTGCCATAAGTGGTCGGCCAACATCGGATCTTCCACCTGCTCCGCCACCACCTTGATCCCTCGACTGTGGGCCGCTGAGATCATCAGCTCCACCAGATCCGTCTGTTGCGTGTCACTGAGCAGGATCCGGGTATAGCCGGGATCGAGCTTGATCCCATACAGGCCAGGCCGGGCCACCAATACCATCCCAGAAGGGGTCGTATGATCCAGCCAGATCCGGCACCCGAGATCCGCCAGGGTGCGGATAAACGCCCGGGTACGATCGCCGTCCATCAGGAAGGCCCGCTCCGGCACCTCGATACCCAGGGTGTCCCAATAGCCATCGAGGCGCTGGCACAGCTGTGCCAGGAACCCAGGATCGAGCACAGATTCGGCGGTCAGGTTGCAGGTCAGCCGTCCTATCTCAGGGTAGGAGCGCAGTCGTTGGATCGCCCCATCCAGGATCATCAGATCCAGCTGTTGATGACTTTGCTGTCGGGCCGCCAGCGCCATAACAGGACCCGGCCCGATCCAGCGTCGCCCATCATAAAACCGGGCCAGAACCTCCTGGTGCAGGAGTGCCTTGCCGGGATCCTGGACCGCCTGCAACAACAGCCTGGGGGGCCGCTCCAATAGCTGAGACAAACAGCGGGTCTTCAACTCAAGCGCCTCTTGGGGGCTGTCTCCCTCCTGATCCAGGAGGAAGAGGCTCTCACCCTCCTGATCCAGCGCACTTGCCACCTGATGTTCCAGGCGGGATTCCAAGGTCTCCGGGCACTCCTCCAGCTGGTAGGCCGTTGCCACCATCAGCACCCGCTCGCCGCCAGCCAGGCGCACCGAGGCACTAAGACGATGACGCAACTTCCCCTCCATCTGACGCACCTCCTCGGTGCTCATGCCGGGAAACAGCAGCATGAAATCGGCAAAGCCGGTGCGATAGGCCCGGGAGTGGGGCACCTGCAGGGTCATCGCCTTCAGGATGGAAGCCACCGCCCTCAACACCGACTGCTGGGCATCGATCCCCCCTTGCCGCTCGATCCTTTCCAGCCCCACCAGGTGGAGGCGGGCAACCACGCCATCGCCCAACTCCCGATCCCTGAGCAGCAGGGCCAGGCGCTGACGGCCCCGCTTCAGGTTGCCCAATCCCGTCTCCTCGTCCATTTGGGTCTGGGCTTGCAACCGCTCCATGCGTCGGCACTGCTCCTTAAACATTGCCTCGGAGTTGTCTACCATCAGGTTCATGGTCTCCACCAAAGAACGTAATTCCCTGATCTGGGGCAGGTGCGTCTGCTTCAAGTAGCGGTGGTGCCTCAATCCCCTGGCCTGACTCTCCGCCAAGCGTAATGGTGCCAACAGGCGTCGCAGGACATAGCTGCCGATCAGGGCACAGATCAGGGCGAGGATCGCACTGAACCACAAGGCGCGCTGGCTGATCTGCCACAGGTATTCGTGGGCCCGCACCACGCTGGCCTGGATCTTCAGATGCGCCACCAGGCGCCAGCCGGCATTGATCTGACTGGCGGCAACCGGGGCATCCAGGGGAAAGAGCTGGCGAAACCATCCCGGCGAACCCGCCTCACTGGCCCCACTCTGGCGCAGGATCTCATGGGCCCCATCCAGGCTGTTTAACTCAATCTGCTGGTATGCGCCTCGATCGAAGATGCTATCCACCATAGAGCCGGCCAACACCCAGTCATCCCCCGCCAGCACCGGCGACAGGGACAAGCCCAGGGAGGTGGCCGTATCCTGGGCATGGCTGGCCAACTGTTCATTAAGAAACTGCTGACTGCCCCTCAGGTACAGCCAAACGCTGGCCCCAGACAGGGTGCCGATCAACAACACCATGGCCAACACCAAGAGTCGATACAGGCTCATTTTTCACCCTCCAGGGCCAAGCGTGATAAGAGATCGCCCCATAATTCGACGCCACTCTCACCTGTCTTCAGTCGAACCCCTTGATCAAATGCCCGGGCCTTCCACAGCCCTTCGGCATTGAAGCTGTAGACAGGGATCAGATCAGGGCGTTGCTCGCCAGTCTTGATCCCGTTGATCAGGTTATCCAGCACCAGAGGCATGGCATCTGGCCTGGGCAGGTACAGGAGCACCATGTGGGCCTGATTAAGCTCAACCGCCTTGGCGTACATCAGGCGCAATTTTTCTGGTGAGATCCCCAGGATCCGCAGGGTAAAGTATTTGGCGATGACAAAATCCTCGCAGTCGCCGCCACCACTGGCCACCATCTCCAGAGGCGTAGCCCAGTAATCGGCCATCCCCCAGTGCTCCTGATCGGACACAAACCTGAGTTGGTTGAAATAACTGTTCACCCGCTCAAGGGCCTGGCTGTCGTCGGGATCCAGGGCAAGCTGCTCCAGCAGAAACTGCTCCAGTGCCTGGACCCGCAGGCGCCCTTCGGCCCCAAATCGCCGCTCCAGGATGTCGAGCCGCTCTGAGGTAAAGTAGCGGCGCCATGGCAGTTGAGGCCCCTCTTCCGCCGGCAGGGGGGCCACCAGAAGGAGTAAGCAAAGATGCACAAGTAATCGTGTCTTCACAGCCGGGAGGCAAGACTGAAAACACGAGACATACCCTTCATTTATCCACCTCAAACCTTTCATCAAGGGACATTTCTGTTGGTCGAGTTAAAGTGTAGACTGTGGCCAACTTCGAGGATTGTATTGATAGGACCCGATCATGGCCGACGGCGGTGACAACAAAACCCATTTTGGCTACCAGCAGGTAGAGAGTGACAAGAAAGCGGAGATGGTGGCAGATGTATTCCACTCCGTGGCATCCAAGTATGACCTGATGAACGACGTCATGTCTTTCGGTGTCCATCGTTACTGGAAGCGCTTTACCATCGAGTGCGCTGCCGCCCGCCCTGGCATGAAAGTGCTGGACCTGGCCGGGGGCACGGGGGATCTCACCGCCAAGTTTTCCCACTTGGTGGGTGATACCGGTGAAGTGGTCCTGGCAGACATCAACGACTCCATGCTCAAGGTCGGCCGCGCCAAGCTGCAGGACAACGGCATCGTCGGCAACGTCAACTATGTCCAGGCCAATGCCGAAGCCCTGCCGTTCCCGGACAACCATT
Source organism: Ferrimonas sp. YIN67 (assembly GCF_057219095.1). Lineage (NCBI taxonomy): Bacteria > Pseudomonadati > Pseudomonadota > Gammaproteobacteria > Alteromonadales > Ferrimonadaceae > Ferrimonas > Ferrimonas sp. YIN67. Next base: position 124,816 of record NZ_JBXVVJ010000006.1, on the reverse strand, counting down.
TCGATATCATCACCATCGCCTTTGGCCTGCGCAATGTTACCGATAAGGCCAAGGCCCTGCGCTCCATGCAACGGGTACTCAAGCCCGGTGGCAAACTCCTGGTACTGGAGTTCTCCAAACCGCAAAACGCCCTGATGCAGAAGGCCTACGACTTCTACAGCTTCAAGGTGATCCCTCAGATGGGCGGCATGATTGCCGGCGACAAGGAGTCCTACCTCTACCTGTCCGAGTCGATCCGGGTGCATCCGGACCAGGAAACCCTGAAGACCATGATGTTGGAATCTGGCTTCGATCAGGCCGACTACGTCAACATGACCAATGGCGTAGTCGCCCTGCACCGCGGTTACAAGTTTTAAGGAACCAGGCTCAGGCCAATAGGAAGGCGATGCGTATAGCAACCTTGGTGGCAGGGGCGCTGGAAACAGCCCTGGCAGCCCTGTTGAAACACCACCCGGATCCGACCCCCCTGGCGCATTGGCAAGGCCAGGTGGTTCGACTTCAGCTGGCTGAACTGCCCTTTCCCCTCTACCTGCTGCTGACCGATCCCATTCAGATCTACAGCCGCTATGAGGGTGCCGTCAGCTGCGAGCTGCAGCTGGGGCTGGCCACCCTCACTCGCCTTCGGGGCGACGAGCCTCTCTCGACCCTGATCGGCAGCGGCGCCCTGGAGATCCAGGGCGACATGCAGCTGGCCGGGAAACTGGCCGCCATGCTGGGGGCCATCGAACCGGATCTGGCCGCTGTGCTCAGCCCCCTGGTGGGGGACGGCATGGCCCACAGGATCGACACCCTGGGCCGTACCCTGCTGCACGGGGGCCAGGACCAACTGGCCCGCCTGCAGAGCCATGGCAGCACCCTGTTGCACGAAGAGCTGCGCCTGGCACCGGTCCGGGAGGAACTGGCCCAGTTTGCCGACCAGGTTTCGGCCCTGGAGCGGCGCGTCGCGCGCCTGGTTTCCCGGCTCGAGCAGAAGGAGCGCCAATCATGAGCCTGACCGCCCTGCGTCGCGGCCTTCGCATCCTCACCATCGCCCGTCAATATGCGCTTATCGATCTGCTCCCAGCGCAGAGCTGCCCAGCGCCCCTACGCTGGCTCGATCGGGCCCTGTTCTTCCTGCCCCGCCAGGCGAAGGATCAGACTCAGGAGCAGCGCCTGAACCTGGCCCTGCAGGCATTGGGCCCTGTCTTTATCAAGTTTGGTCAGATGTTGTCGACCCGGCGAGACCTGTTGCCCGACGCCCTGGCCGAAACCTTGGCAAAGCTACAGGACCAAGTGCCTCCCTTTTGTTCCGAACAGGCCCTGACGCAGATTGAACAGGCCCTGGGCAGCCCAGTCGATCAGCACTTCGACGACTTTGATGCCACGCCGCTGGCTTCCGCCTCGGTCGCCCAGATCCATACGGCTCGGCTGAAAACGAGCGGCGAAGAAGTCGTGCTGAAGGTGATCCGCCCCGGGATCCGCGCCGTGATCGAATCGGATCTGGCCCTGATGGGCCTGGTCGCCCGCCTGCTGCAGGCCAGCCGCCATGGTGCCCGGCTGCAGCCGATTGCCGTCATCGATGACTACCGTCGCACCATCCTGGCGGAGCTGGATCTGCAGCGCGAAGCGGACAACGCCATGCAGTTAAAGGCCAACTTCGAGGGCTCAGATGCCCTCTATGTACCCAGGACCTACCCCGAGTTCAGCCACCCCCAACTGATGGTGATGGAGCGGATCTACGGGATCCCGGTGACGGATCTGGCGGCCCTTGAGGCCCAGGGCACCAATATGAAACGCCTGGCCGAACGGGGCGTGGAGGTGTTCTTTACTCAGGTATTCCGCGACAATTTCTTCCACGCCGACATGCATCCGGGCAACATCTTTGTCTCCCGGGAGCGACCCGAGGATCCCCACTATATCGGCATCGACTGTGGCATCGTCGGCCGCCTGTCCGAGCAGGATAAACGGGACATGGCGGCGATCTTCCTGGCGTTTTTCAATCACGATTACCGCCAACTGGCGCAGATCTTCCTGACCACGGGATGGGTGAATGCCGGCGCCGATCTGGTGGAGTTCGAGTACGCCCTGCGCAAGGTGTTTCAACCGCTGGAAAACAAGCCGCTGAACGAGATCAGCTTCGGCACCGTACTGGTGCAGCTGTTTCGCACCGCCCACCAGTTCGGTATGGTGGTCAAGCCTCAGCTGGTTTTGCTGGAGAAGACCCTGCTCTATATCGAGGGCCTGGGTCGACAGCTCTACCCCCAGCTGGATCTCTGGGCCACCGCCAAACCCTTCCTCGAGCAATGGATGGTGGAGCAGCGCAGCCCCCAGAGTCAGCTGAAGCGGCTTAAACAGGCGGCCCCACAACTGGCCGAACAACTGCCGGAGGTACCGCAACTGTTGCACGACAACCTGTTGCTGGGGCGCAACCTGCTGAGCAATCCGGGTCAACTGATGGAACGCTATATCGCCGAGCGCCGGCGCCAACATACAAGCAACCTGATTTTTGCCACCGGCGGGGTTTTGGTGATCTCAAGCACAATCTTGCTTGGCAAAACCCTTACAATCTGGCCTTCTGTTACTCTGGCAGGGGCTGGCACACTGGCCTGGCTGGTGAGCTGGCAGATTAGGCAACCGTGAGTAAGACGCGGTACACTGGATTTTTAAAACCGATGCAAAGCGTCGGAACACACTGAAACATAGGAGCCATCATGGGCAATTTTGGTATCTGGCAACTTCTGATCGTTGCACTTATCGTTGTTCTGCTGTTCGGAACCAAAAAGCTGCGCGGGATCGGCAGTGACTTGGGCGGTGCCGTGAAAGGCTTCAAGAACGCCATGTCCGAAGAGAAGGCTGAAGAGCAAAAGTCACTGGAGAACGGTGACAAGGCCGAGCGCAGCGCGGCAGAGAAGACCGAGCAGAAAGACAAAGAGCAGGCCTAACTCCTATGCTCGATGGATTCGGCTTTTTCGAGCTTCTGATCATCGCGGTATTGGGCTTGGTGGTCCTGGGACCGGAGCGTCTGCCGGTGGCCGTCCGCACCATCTCTGGCTGGGTCCGTACCATCAAGAGAATGGCGGGCTCGGTTAAAACGGAGCTGGAGCAGGAACTGAAGATCGAGCAACTCCATGCCGATCTGAAGAAAGCCGAAGCCAAGGGCCTCAAGGATCTGGATCCGGACCTGCAAAAGTCCATTGAGGAACTGCGCAGCGCGGCCGACTCCGTCACCCGCAGCTACGACACACCGACCCAAGGTACCAGCTCCCCTTCCGAGGTGGAGCCGGCCGATGCCCCCAGGGCATCCGCTCCCAAACCGACCGCTGAAGCCAAAGCGAAAGAATAATTATGTCAGAGCAGCAACCACTTATCAGCCATTTGATGGAGCTGAGAACCCGGCTGATGCACGCCTTTGGCTCAGTGTTCGCCGTGTTTTTTGCCATCGCCTACTGGTCGAACGACATCTACCACTATCTCTCCAAGCCGCTGCTGTCGGTGATGCCTGAGAGTGCGTCGATGATCGCCACCGATGTGGCGTCGCCCTTTTTTGCCCCCTTTAAGCTGACTCTGGTGGTGGCCTTCTTTATCGCCATCCCCTACGTGCTGTACCAGATCTGGGCCTTCGTCGCGCCGGGGCTGTACAAGCATGAAAAGCGTCTGGTGACCCCCCTGCTGATCTCCAGCACCCTGCTGTTTTATGCCGGGATCGCCTTTGCCTACTTCGCGGTGTTTCCCGTGGTGTTCGGCTTCTTCACCAGCGTGGCCCCGGAAGGGGTTCAGGTGGCTACGGACATCAACAGCTACCTGAACTTCGTGCTTAAGCTGTTCTTTGCCTTTGGCCTTGCCTTTGAGATCCCCATTGCCGTGCTCCTGCTGTGCTGGAGTGGCGCCACCACGGTGGAGAGCCTGAAGACCAAGCGACCCTATATCGTGGTCGGAGCCTTTGTCATCGGCATGGCGCTGACCCCACCAGATGTGATCTCCCAGACCATGCTGGCCGTCCCCATGCTGTTGCTGTTTGAGGGGGGCCTCCTGTTCGCACGGATCTACACCCCCAAACAGGACGAAGAGGAAGCATAGGGGATCAGGCAGCCCATACTGAAAACGGGTTTAAGGAAAAACCATGAGCCGATCCATTCTTGTGATCACCGCGCTGCTGCTGGGCAGTGCGGCCAACGCCTCCCCCCTGGGTTGCCAGGCACAGCCGGACGCCAAGGCCCGGCTGGCCTGTTATGACCAACTGGCCGACGCCATCGACCAGTGCCGCCGGCAGCAGGACCAGCTCGATCGCCTGCTCTGCTTTGATCAGCTGGTTGACGCCAGCCAGGCCCGCCTTCCCAACACCCAACACCAAGTTCCCTCAGGGACTGCCGCCCCCCAGGCCGAGTTTGGCCTGGCCCTAAAAGTCCACCCAGACCAGCCCACCCAGGTCCAGGGCCGGATCGTCGCGCTCAAGCGCGATCCCTACGACAAATGGACCCTGACTCTGGACAATGGCCAACGCTGGCGCCAGATCGAATCCCGCCGTTTTCGCCTGGCCATCGACGACCAGATCACCATTGAGAAAGGCGCGCTGGGCTCCTTCAACCTGAGCCGCCAGGGCAGCAACAGCAGCACCAAGGTCAAACGGATCGAATGAATGTCCTGACCGACATTGCCGTCAACCTGGCCGGCCAGCGCTTTGACCGGGATCGGGATGCCGTGGTGCAACGGGCCACCGATGCCGGGATCCATCGCCTGCTCTGCCTGGCCAGTGATCTGGAGGAAAGCCGTCGCTGCATCGAGCTGACACAGCAATACCCCAATGTCTATGCCACCGCCGGGGTACACCCCCACCATGCCAGCGGCTGGCACAGCGACAGTGACGCCCGGCTGCGCATCCTGGTGGCCCACGCCAAGGTTGTGGCCATCGGTGAGTGTGGCCTGGACTACAACCGGGACTACTCCCCACGTCCGGCCCAGCGCGCCGCCCTGGAGGCGCAACTGGCCCTGGCTGCCGAGCTGGGCAAGCCGGTGCTGCTGCATTGTCGCGAAGCCTATGAGGATCTCCTGCCACTGGTAGAGCGCTACCGGCCGGACCTGCCTGGGGCGGTACTGCACTGTTTTACCGGCACGGCTGACGAGCTCGATGCCGCCCTGGCATTGGATCTGCACATCGGGATCACCGGCTGGATCTGCGACGAACGCCGGGGCGACACGCTGCGCCAGCTGATCACCCGGATCCCGGCAAACCGCCTGTTGCTGGAAACCGACGCCCCCTACCTGCTGCCGCGAGATCTGCGCCCCAAACCCAAAAGCGGCCGCTGCGAGCCTGCCCACCTCAGGCACATCGCCCAGACGGTTGCACAACTACGGGGTGAGACCGAGAGCACCTTGTGTCGCCAGTGCGAAGCCAACGTCACCCAATTGTTTCCAATGTGATGACCGCCGTTTCAACGACACAGCATTTTGCTAATATGCGGCCATTGACCGAGCGTCCCACTTTCAAAGGAGTGCCTAGTGAGCCCAGTAACCGGAGCTTTTCCCCGCCGTCGTCCCCGTCGCATCCGTAAACACGACTTTTCCCGTCGTATGGTCGCCGAGAACACCCTGACCGCCGCCGATCTGATCTACCCCATGTTTGTGCTTGAAGGGAACGCCCGTCGTGAGGCCGTCCCCTCCATGCCTGGCGTCGAACGTCTCTCCATCGATCTCCTGCTGGAGGAAGCCTCCGAGCTGGTGGCCCTGGGCATTCCCGCCATCGCCCTGTTCCCCGTGACCCCGGCCGAGCTTAAGTCCCTGGATGCCGAAGAGGCCTACAACCCCGAGGGGTTGGCACAGAAAGCGGTACGGGCGCTCAAACGTCAGTTCCCGCAACTGGGTGTGATCACCGACGTGGCGCTGGATCCCTTTACCACCCATGGCCAGGATGGGATCATCGACGACGCAGGCTACATCCTCAACGACGTCACGACAGAGATCCTGGTCAAGCAGGCCCTCTCCCACGCAGAAGCGGGGGCCGATATGGTCGCCCCTTCCGACATGATGGATGGTCGGATCGGCGCGATCCGGGATGCCCTGGAGGCAGCCGGCTACCACAACACCCAGATCATGGCCTACTCAGCCAAATACTCCTCCAGCTTCTACGGTCCCTTCCGTGACGCCGTCGGCAGTGCCGGCAACCTGGGCTCGGGCAATAAACACACCTACCAGATGGATCCCGCCAATACGGATGAGGCGATCCAGGAGGTGGCCATGGACATCGAAGAGGGCGCCGATATGGTGATGGTCAAGCCCGGCATGCCCTATCTGGATGTGGTGCGCCGGGTCAAAACCGAGCTGCAGGTGCCCACCTTCGCCTACCAGGTCAGCGGCGAATACGCCATGCTCAAGGCCGCCAGCCAGAATGGCTGGCTGGACGAGCGCAAAGTGGTCCTGGAAGCCCTGCTCTGCTTCAAACGCGCCGGGGCCGACGGCGTACTGACCTATTTCGCCAAGGATGTAGCCCGCTGGCTGCAAGAGGGCTAGGCCTGACGGTAGACCCCGGTTCAAGCAAGTGCCGACTCGATCACGCTTTGAGTCATCGAGCGGCACCATGTCGCTGAAGCGCGGTCATACTAGCCGATGTCTCGTTTCTCAACTCTGTATAGGAAGTGCAATGAAGAAAGCCGTTTTAGCGGCCGTGCTCGGCCCGCTGTTTTTGCTCCCGGCTCACGCCACCGACAATGGCCAGGGTGGCTGTGGTTTTGAGGAGAATACCCAGGGCGGCCTGTTCGCGACCTGTGAAAAACAAGAAGAGGAGAAGAAGGAAGTGATCCTGACCGGCCTACTGGGCTTTGATGAACTGCGTCAACAGCCCGGCTACGAAGACAACTTCGCCGCCTATGACGCCGATGCCCAACTGGTGTCCTTCCTGGGCAAGATCACGACGCCCACTGAGTTGGTGGTGATCGTGGGTACCTGGTGTCCGGACTGCCACCGGGAGACCCCGCGCCTGGCGAAGATCCTGGCCGAAGCCAACAACCCGCACATCAGCGTCAAATACATCGGCATCGATCGCACCCGCACCGATCCCGAGGGTCTGGCCGCTGCCTATGACTTCCAGCGCATTCCCACCATCATGGTGCATCAGGGCGGTGAGGAGATCGGCCGTATCGTCGAATCTCCAAAGGTAACCCTGGAGCACGATCTGTTTAAGATCCTGCATCCGCACTAAATCATCGAGCAGGCAGACAGCAACGCGCCCCAGGGGGCGCGTTTTTTTGTTCTGGGATAAATGTGTCGGAATATGTCTACCTGTGAATGAATGTGTTTCTCAATCAACAAAACATGTGCATAAGCCACTGTTTTTATGCCCTAAGAGCCGCAGCTAGCGTTGCGGCCGGTCGCAATGGCTTACATCCCCACACAACTCCCTAACAGCAATTTTGCCGCAGTGGGCAAAGCTTGGAGAGCCTCCAATCAAGAATAGGGATCGACACCATGAGATCTGTGCTTATTGCGACCGTGCTGCTGGCCTGCGGGGCCGCTTCGGCCACCGAATTTATTGCCGCCGACAACACCCGTGAGACCCGCTTGTGTATGGCAGCCGCCACGGGCTCGCCCCTGAAGATGCACACCACCATCAAACATTCGGGTTATCGGATCAAGAACGTAGTCCGCGGGATCGCCTGCAACGACGAACCCATCAACTTCTTTGCGGCACGCTATAACCCGGATCAGCGCGTGGTCGATCGCCTAAACCGTCATGCCAAGGTCACAGCCGAAGTCGAGATCATCGATCTGTCCCAACGCGGCACCCTGGTGATCGGCGGACGAGCCAAGTAACCATTACCCCAACGACCGACGCCGCGCTCCGCGCGGCGTTTTTTTGTTCAGATTCACACTTTGTCTCCTTCCCTCTCGTTCGCTCCCCCATCGCCCACTATGATCGCCTTCTCCTTGCCCATCGAGCCCGCCCATGACCTCAATCTCAGCCCGTGGCGTCGCCTACTCTGTCACCGCTTCCTGCCTGTTTGGCCTGGTTCCCTGGTATGTGAACCAGCTGCACCCCCTCACGGGGGATCTGCTGTTTTACGGTCGCATCCTCTTTTCCGCCCTATGCCTGCTGCCGCTGCTCTGGCTCAAGGCCCAGGGCCCGGCGATCCTGGCGATCCTGCGCTGCCCCAAAACCCTGACATTGATGCTCCTGTGTGCCGCACAAAACGGCCTGCAGTGGTACCTGTTTGTCTGGGCCCCGGTCAATGGCCTGACCAAGGAGCTGTCCCTGGGATACTTCCTGTTGCCCCTGACACTGGCCATGACCGGGGCCTGGGTGTTCAAGGAGCGTCTGCGGCGCCCTCAATGCCTGGCCATCAGCCTGGCCGCCATCGGGGTCGCTTTCGAGCTGGTTGTGCAGGGTACCCTCTCCTGGGTCACCCTGGCCGTCGCCGGTCTCTTCCCCCTCTATTTCGTCCTGCGCCGAATTGCCGGTGTCGCGCCATTGCCCGGCCTGATGTTCGAGATCGCCCTGTTCGTGCCGATCTCCCTGTGGGGCATGTGGCACAGCGCCCCCCTGAGCCAGGCCCTGACGCAACAACCCTGGCTCTGGCCCGGCCTGGTCGGCCTGGGGCTGCTCTCCGCCGCCTCACTGCTGCTCTACTTCTCCGCCTCCCAGGCGCTGCCGATCAGCCTGTTTGGCCTGCTCAGTTATCTCGAACCCGTGTTGCTGTTCCTGGTCGCCATCGCCGTGCTGGGCGAGCCCCTGGCACTGGATCAGTTGCTCAGCTACGGCCTGGTGGGCGTGGCAACCGCCATCGTGGCGCTGGATACCGCCCGGTTGGTACAAAAAAGCCGGACACCTTCGCGTCCGGCCATTCAATCCTAACCAAGAGCAACCCCCATGGCAGGTTACGCTCGCTGCGCGGGCTAACCCTGCCCTAGGGCCAACCGCAAAACAGGAAACGCGTCACTTCGCCACATTGCCCGCCACGTTCAGCGCATCCCAGGTGCGGGCAAAGGGTGGCGCATAAACCAGATCCAGCATGCCCAGATCTTCGGTGGTCATGCCGCTGTGGATCGCCGCCGCCAGGGTATCCACCCGCAGCACCGAGCCGGCTCCCCCCGCCACCTGGCCACCCAGGATCACCTTGCTGTCGGCATCATAGATCAGCTTGACCCGGATCCCCTGTTGCCAGGGCACATAGTTGGTGGTGTTCTTGTCGTTGATCACCACGCTCTTGATCCGGCGCCCCAAAGCTTCGGCTTCCCGCTCACTCAGGCCGGTACGACCCGCCTCGAGATCCAGCACCTTGACCGCGGCACTGCCCAGGGTCCCGGCAAAGCGTTTCTCGGCCCCGGCCAGGTTTTCCCCAATCATGCGGCCCAGCTTGTTGGCCGTGGTGGCCAGCGGGATGTATACGGCTTCCTGACGCACCCTGTGGTAGACGGTGGCACAGTCGCCGGCCGCGTAGACGTCGGGCAGGCTGGTACGCCCCTGTTCATCGATGATCAGGGCACCATTGGCCAGGGTCTCGATCCCGGTCGGCTGGAGGAAAGCGGTGTTGGGACGGACGCCGGTGGCGATCACCACCAGATCGGCCTTATAGGTGGCCTGATCGGTCTGCACCGCTTCCACCAGTTGCTCGCCATGGAGGGACTCAACCCCTTCCCCCAGGTGGACGGCCACGTCATGCCGCACCAGCTCCTGCTGGATCAGCTCTGACACCTCGGCATCGAAGGATTCGGACAGGACCCGATCGGCCAGCTCGATCAACCGGACCCGCTTACCCTGTTTGTGCAGGGCTTCCACCATCTCCAGGCCGATGTAACCGGCACCGATCACCACCACATCCTCGATATGGCTCTGCTCGGCCAGGGTGCGCAGGGTAAGGCCATCGGCCAGGGTCTTCACATAGTGTACGTTGGCCAGCTCCTGGCCGCTGATGGGCGGACGAACCACGGAGGCGCCGGTGGCGATCATCAGCTTATCGTAAGCCTGCTCAAACTCGTTGCCGGTGCGCAGATCACGCACCCATACCCGCTTGGCCTGGTGATCCACCGACAGCACCTGGTGGTGAGTCCGCAGATCGATCCCGGAGGCCTGAAACTGCTCGGCGCTGCGCTCGGCCATAAAGGCGGGATCATCAAAAAATCCGCCAACAAAATAGGGCAAACCACAGGCACCAAAGGAGACGACGTCACTTTGCTCAAAGACGGTAATGGTGGCGTCCGGTGCACTGCGACGGGCCTTGGCGGCGGCACTCATGCCAGCGGCTTCGGCACCAATGATCAAGATCTTCATAGGGTGTTCCAAAATAAAAAGGGCCGCCCCGAGGCAGCCCTTTGGGAATAATTAAGCTTAGGATACGGATTCCATATCCAGTTCCAAGTCCTGTTCGGCGTTAAACACTTCCATGTCGGTCTGACCCAGGATCCGGCTGGTAACGAAGCCGGAGGTGATGGCACCGTTAACGTTCAATGCGGTACGGCCCATGTCGATCAGCGGCTCGATGGAGATCAGCAGGCCGATCAAGGCGATCGCCTCATTGGGCAGCCCCAGGGCGGAGAACACGATCAGGGCGGCAAAGGTCGCGCCACCGCCGACACCGGCGACACCGAAGGAACCCACCACGATCACGGCGATCAGGGTACCGATAAAGCTCAGGCTCATCACATCCAGGCCGATCATCGGGGCAACCATCACCACCAGCATGGCGGGGTAGATCCCGGCGCAACCGTTCTGGCCAATGGTGGCGCCGAAGGAGGCGGCAAAGTTGGCCACACCGTCGGAGATCCCCAGTTGACGGGTCTGGGTCTGGATGTTCAGTGGAATGGTGGCGGCGCTGGAACGGCTGGTAAAGGCGAAGGTCAGCACCGGCCACACCTTCTTCATATAGGTCACCGGATTACCGCCCACCAGAGCCACCAGCAGCAGGTGCACGGCAAACATCAGCCCCAGGGCGACGTAGGAGGCCAGCACGAAGTTAAACAGGTTAAGGATGTCAGCAAAGTTGCTGGTGGCCAGCACCTTGGTCATCAACGCCAGGACACCATAGGGGGTCAGGCGCAGCACCAGGGTTACGATGCGCATCACGATGGCGTAGGCCACCTGCATAAAGCCATCGAACTTGGAGGCCAGCTCTGGCTGCTTCTTGTTGACCCCTAGGGCGGCCACACCAATAAAGGCGGAGAAGATCACCACGGAGATGATGGAGGTATCTCGAGCCCCGGTCATATCCAGGAAGGGGTTGGCCGGGATCACATCCACCAGGGTCTTGGCAATGGAGATCCCCTCGGCACGCCCTTCATTGGCCAGCAGTGCCGCGGCACGCTCCGCTTCACGTCCCCCTTGCACCAGGCCTTCGGCACTCAGGCCAAACAGCTGGGACACCAACAGGCCGATCAGGCCGGCGATGGCCACGGTGATCAGCAGGATCCCTATGGTCAGGCCGCTGATCTTGCCCAGGGACTCGCCGTCCTTGAGCTTGAGGATGGCACTGATGATGGAGACCATCACCAGAGGGACGATGATCATGCGCAGCAACTGAACATAGCCACGACCGGCAATGTCGAAGTAGGCAATGGAATCGGTCAGGGCACTGGCCCCCACGCCATAGAACCACTGCAGCAGCGCACCGTAGCCGACCCCAAGGCCCAGGGCGATGAAGACACGGCGGGTAAATTTAACGTGATCACGCTGCATCTTATAGAGCAGGGCAAACAACGCCAACATCACCAGGACATTGGCAAGGACGAAAAGATCCATAAAGTGGTCACCTTAGAGCCGGAAACACCAGCGCATTAGTCGTAATAGTGGGATTTGTTATTAGAATCCATTAAACCGGTAGAATTCACTCCGGTTCCCAGAGACGGGCAGGATACCCAAAGGACGCAGCACATCTATATTCCCAATGGGAATAAGAAATCGCCAACTTGTTATTACGACAGTGACTGGGAGCGACGGGCGCGTTGGTCCAGCTCCACCAGGACCCCTTCACGCAAGGCGCCACCGGCCTGACGCAGGCCGGGGATCTGCAGTTGCGTCATCAAGGCGGAGAGGATGGCGACACCGGCAGCAAAGGTGGGGCTCCGCTCGGCCTCCAGCCCCTCAAGGCTGGCACTGGTCAAAATGACCATCTCCTGTTCGATCTGAGCCAGGAACGCCGGGGTCAGTTCGGTCAGGGCGATGCCCCGGTTATCGGCCAGCTCAAAGAGACTTCGAATGGTCCCGGAAACCCCGAGAGCACTGTCCCAACGATGACAGGACAGTTCTGGGAGCAGGGGCTTCAACGCCCGCGCCACTGCCCGCTTGGCATCGGCAAAGGCCTTCTCGGAGATCCCCTGGGAGAAATAGGTGTGGGTATAGAGCACGGCCCCCAGAGCCAGGGAGTGCTTGAAGTCGATCTGCCGTTCGCCGATCACCAGTTCGGTGCTGGCCCCCCCGATATCCAGCACCAGGGCCGCGCCCTGTACATCGGTACTGGCCCGCATCCCCTGATAGATGTAGGTCGCTTCCTGTTCGCCGGAGATGATCTGGATGGGATAACCGAGCAGGGGCAAAGCCTGCCGACAAAAAGCCTGGCCATCGCTGGCCTGGCGCAGGGCCGCCGTGGCATAAACCGCCACCTGAGACGGTTGGTACTGCTTGAGCAGCTCACCAAACCAGGCCAGGCAGTCAAGCCCACCCTGAGCCGCCTTAGGATCGAGGGGCGCGCCGGCGCGCAGCCCTTCGGCCAGGCGAACCTTACGTTTGTGCTTGGCAACAACCTGGGGCAATGGCTGACCCGGGCGGGCCAGCAGCATATTGAAGCTGTTGGATCCTAAAGTTATGGCGGCCATTAGAGGGCCGCCATACCGGGATCGATCAGCCGTTACGGCGTTGGCGCCCTCCACGGGGGCCTCCCTGACGATCATGACGTCCACCGCCTGGGCGGCGCTGACGGGAGTGAGAGCGTTTTGGCCGCTCCAGATCCGTCAACAGGGCGTCGGCATCATAATTGGTCACCGGAATGCTGTGACCAATGTACTCCTCGATCGCCGGCAGGTTCATGGCGTATTGCTCGCAGGCAAAGCTGATGGATTTACCTGCTGCACCGGCGCGACCCGTACGACCGATGCGGTGAACATAGTCCTCACAGTCGTCCGGCAGATCATAGTTGAATACGTGGGTCACATCCGGAATGTGCAGGCCTCGTGCCGCCACATCGGTAGCCACCAGGAAGTCGATGTCGCCGTTTTTAAACAGCTCCAGGATCTTCACCCGCTTCTTCTGCGGTACATCACCGGAGAGCAGACCGACACGATGCTTATCCGCCGCCATCCAGGCATGAATGTCTTCACAGCGATGCTTGGTGTTGGCGAACACTATCCCCTTGTCCGGCCACTCCTCTTCGAGCAGGGTCAGCAGCAGGGCCATTTTATCCCGGTTCGAAGGGTAGAACAGCTCCTCTTCGATCCGCTCAGCCGTCTTGCGTTCCGGCTCGATCTGCACGTGTTCCGGCTCGTTCATGTGCTCATAGGCCAGTTCCTGCACCTTGAAGGAGAGGGTGGCTGAGAACAGCATGTTACGACGCTCGGTTGGCGCAGGCATGCGGCGGAACAGGTAGCGGATATCCTTGATGAAACCCATATCGAACATGCGATCGGCTTCATCCAACACCATCACCTGGATGCTATTGAGGTTGTAGACGCCTTGTTTGAAGTAGTCGATCAGCCGACCCGTGGTCCCGATCAGAATGTCGACACCGGCAGACAGGGTTTCACGCTGGCTGTCATAGCCTTCGCCCCCGTACGCCAGGCCCAACCTGAGGCCGGTGGCTTTGGCCAACGGCTCGGCATCCTTGCAGATCTGGATCGCCAGCTCCCGGGTCGGGGCCATGATCAGCGCCCGAGGGCTCTTGCCGTCATGGTTTTCCGGCGCGCCACGAGTCAGCAGCTCGTGGAAAGTGGCCACCAGAAAAGCCAGGGTTTTACCGGTGCCCGTCTGGGCTTGCCCGGCGATGTCTTTCCCGGCCAGCACGATCGGCAGGGTCAGTGCCTGGATCGGAGTGCAGTGGTGAAAACCACTGCTGGCCAGGGCATCAACAACAGAAGATGCCAGGGGAAAGTCCGCGAATTTCGTTTCAGTAAGATGGGTCTTTGTCATAACGGATGCAGCATATCGGATGCGCTTGCTATTGGGAACCGATCCAGTCAAATTATCGCCAGTCCAACAAGACTTTTTACAGGCCTTGAAAGCCTTGGTCGCCGGGCCCATATAGGAATGAACCGCGCCCTATCTACCCGGTACGGCTCAGATCAACTGGAGCAGAAATAATGAACGAAAAAATTATCGCCCTGTCCGATGACAGTTTTGAGAACGACGTATTAAAAGCCGAACAACCCGTTTTGGTGGACTTCTGGGCTGAATGGTGTGGTCCGTGCAAGATGATCGCCCCGGTCCTGGATGATCTGGCCGATGAGTACGACGGCAAGGTGACCGTCGCCAAGATGAACGTCGACCAAAATAGCGCCACCCCGGCCCAGTACGGGATCCGCGGGATCCCAACCCTGCTGCTGTTCAAGGGCGGTGAACTGGCAGGCTCCAAAGTGGGCGCCGCTTCCAAAACCCAGCTCAAAGAGTTTATTGACGCCCATCTGTGATCGGTCAGTCATTGCCGGGGCCACGTTGTTCGCCCCGGCACCTGACAGGGAGAAAGCGCTGGACGGCCCCAGTCAATGGTGCTAACTTCATTAACCAGTACATTTCTCGGCCTTTTAGAGGCTGAAATCTCCCTAAACATTCACAGTGACAGTGAAACGTTCGCGCTCCAACCGGTGCGCAAAACCGATCGAAAAGACCCACCTATGAACCTTACCGAACTGAAACAGAAGCCGGTCTCCGAACTGGTTGCCTTGGCAGAATCCATGGGATTGGAGAACCTCGCCCGGGCCCGTAAGCAAGATATTCTGTTTGCCATCCTCAAGGCGCACGCGAAAAGCGGCGAAGATATCTTTGGCGACGGCGTGTTAGAGATCCTGCAGGACGGCTTCGGTTTCCTGCGCAGCGCGGACTCCTCCTACCTGGCTGGCCCGGATGACATTTATGTTTCCCCAAGCCAGATCCGTCGTTTCAACTTGCGCACCGGTGATACCATTGCTGGCAAGATCCGTCCGCCGAAAGATGGCGAGCGTTACTTTGCCCTGCTCAAGGTGAACCAGGTCAACTACGACCGTCCGGAGAACGCTCGCTCCAAGATCCTGTTTGAAAACCTGACGCCACTGCACGCCAATGACCGGCTGCGGATGGAACGCGGTAATGGCTCCACCGAGGACATCACCGCCCGGGTTCTGGATCTGGCCAGCCCGATCGGTAAGGGCCAGCGTGGCCTGATCGTTGCCCCGCCTAAAGCGGGTAAAACCCTGTTGCTGCAAAACATCGCCCAATCCATTGCTCACAACCATCCGGATTGTGAGCTGATGGTACTGCTGATCGACGAGCGTCCTGAAGAAGTGACCGAGATGCAGCGCCTGGTCAAAGGCGAAGTGGTTGCTTCCACCTTTGATGAGCCCGCCTCCCGTCACGTTCAGGTTGCCGAAATGGTGATCGAAAAGGCCAAGCGCCTGGTCGAGCACAAGAAAGACGTGGTGATCCTGCTGGACTCCATCACTCGTCTGGCCCGCGCCTACAACACGGTGATCCCAAGTTCCGGCAAGGTACTGACCGGTGGTGTGGATGCCAACGCCCTGCACCGTCCGAAGCGTTTCTTCGGTGCGGCCCGTAACGTGGAAGAGGGTGGCAGTCTGACCATCATCGCTACCGCCCTGGTAGAAACCGGCTCCAAGATGGACGAAGTGATCTACGAAGAGTTCAAGGGCACGGGCAACATGGAGCTGCACCTGGCTCGCAAGATCGCCGAGAAGCGCGTCTTCCCGGCCATCGACTTCAACCGTTCCGGTACCCGCCGCGAAGAGTTGCTGGCCAACAGCGAAGAGCTTCAGAAGATGTGGATCCTGCGCAAGATCCTGCACCCAATGCAGGAGATCGAAGCGATGGAGTTCCTTATCGACAAGCTGGCCATGACCAAGACCAATGACGAGTTCTTCGACGCCATGAAGCGCGCCAAGAGCAAATAAATCGTCGTCCTAGATAAGACGCCCCACTCAATGAGCGGGGCGTTTTTGTTTGTCCCCGAGGTCACCTGGGCCCGTGGCATCAGGCCTTAGAAGATCACGCCAAGCTGCACCCGGCCGCCCATCTCATCCCCCTCACCGAACTCGCCCGCCAGGTCCAGGCTAAGCACACGCCCCGGACTGATCCCCACGCCAAAACTGAGACGTTCACCATGGTTGCCGGACAGATCGCTGCGGTAGCCCGCACGAAGCTGGGCATGACCCGAGAGATCGAACTCCAGCCCCAGTTTGAGCCAGCGGCTTGGCAGCCTGAACGCTTCGAAGGAGCGATCCTCCACCAGGTCCAGATCCAGCGCCCCGGTAACCCCTCCGTGCTGATAGGCAAGCCCGGCGACCCAGGTCGGCTGGAGTTCCAGCTGAACATGATCCCTGTTGCGCAGACCATGGCCCACTAGGTTATGCACCACCAGGCCAGCCTGCCAAGGCCCCAAGGCCTTGTGAAACCCCAGATCCAGGTTGAACTGACCACTGTCCCTGAGGTTGTCGTCGGAGGTCACCTCGTCGCTGTCGATGCTGGAGACCCTGGCCTGGTAGAAGTAGGTGTCGATCCGCTGATACTTCGGAGTCATCCCCAGGGCAAAATCCCCGATCCCCCGGGCATTGAACTGGCGGGCAAAGCTCAGGGCAAGCTCAGACACCAGCACGGCGTTGGCATCGGCGAAGGAGACCAGCATCTCCTGATCAAAACCGGGATCAACGCCATTCTCCAGATCCGTCACCGCATCCCGGATCACCTGGGCATCCTCATCGGCAAAGGTAAATACCCCATCGGCGTAGGCCGTCGCGCCCAGAGTCAGGGCAAACCCCAGAGACTCACTCGGCACATAGAACCCCAGACTGGGCGCCGCCGCCCCGCTGGGATTGGCCTGATCGAGCCGCTCCAGTTGGCTGATGGAGGTTTCGGACAGGTGCCGAATATTGGCCAGCTCACCGGCATTGGGGTTGCTCGCATCGAAGCCATCAAAAGCGGACTGCAGGGCATCCAGGCTCTCCTGCAGCGCATCCACATCGTCGACAGTCGCTTCATAGTCCCGGCCGATCCCGCCGATCCCCAGTTGCATGGCAAACCCCTGGCCAGATGCAGTGCGGGTGAGCAGGGCCGGGTTCAGGTAGCCCTGCCGGAACCCGCCCGAGGCGATCCCGGTGCCGGCCATGGCCCCTACCCGGGCATCGGCCAGGATGGCAGAGTGTGCCAGGGGCACGAGAGAGAGGGCCGCCAGGCCCCAGAGTGCAGGTTTCATTGACACATCCCTGTAAAGGAAAAATGCTCCGTCGAGCGCAGCATCAAGGATGCAGAAAAAACGGTCTCGGCTCAAACCCTATCGCCTCATCAGGAGTTGCCGGCACGAACGGCACTGCGCCCCAAACCGAACCTCACCCAACCCATGAGCCAAATGGCTAAACAACTGTTTCACATGACATATAAATCACGGAGAGATACAATGCGGCAACATTTAGAGGCATGGAAGTACAATTAAATGCGTTCAATCATCCTGGGCTGCGTTGCACTGAGTCTGGCCCCCTCGGCTTTCGCCAACACCCTGTCCGATCCCCGCGCCGTTGCCATGGCGGGCACCGGGATCAGCGCCGGCGATTTCCGCCAGGCAGCCCTGAACCCGGCCCTGTTGACTCGGTTCGAAGAGAACGACGACTTTGCCATGATCCTTGGCCTGGGCGTCCAGGCCCGAGAGTACGAAGATGGCCTGGATGATGTGGACGCCGCCGCCGACACCCTGGATGCGTTTGACGAGTTCCTCAACTACCAGTTCGACTATAACAATCCGGCTGACATTGCCCGGGCTCAAGAGCTGGAAGCCCAGCTTATTGCCGATCTGAAGAAGATCGACGGCTTCAATCCCGAGGCCCTGCTCTCGCCATTGCTGGGCTTCTATATCCCCAGCAAGAAAGTGGGCTTTGGCCTGACCCTCAGCAACTACACCGCCGTCAGTGGCCTGTTTCACTTCGATAAAGCCGATGAAGATCTGGTTAACCGTGTGGTGAAGGAAGCGATCCAGACCGGCAACGCCGAATTTGATATGGAGGATATCCAGTCCAACCTGGATGGCGTCGGCGTCGGGGTGACCGAGGTGGCACTCAGCTTCGCCACGGAGTTTGACGTACCGCTGTTTGAGAAGTTGGCGGTGGGGATCGCCCCCAAGGCCCAGCGCCTGGACACCTACTTCTATAATGCCAAACTCGGCATGTTCGACAGCGACGACTTCGAAGATGAGCTGACCTCGGACGATAACCTGACCGAGCAGACCGGCTTCAACCTGGATATCGGCCTGCACACCAGCTATGGCAAACACTGGCACTTCGCCCTGGTGGGGCGCAACCTGATCAGCCAGGAGCTGGAATCCTCTGTACCGGCCGGATTGGATCGTGATCCCCTGCTGTTTGAACTCAAGCCCAGCGCCCTGGGCTCAGTGGCCTACCAGAACTACGGCTTCACCCTGGCCGCCGATCTGGATCTGATGGAGGACAAGTCCTTCGAAGTGATCCGCGCTCCACAGCAATGGGCCCGTATCGGCCTCGAGTACAGCCTCTATGGCCACCTGCAGTTGCGCGGCGGCTACCGTACCGATCTGAGCGGTAACTATACCGATGTCATCACTGCCGGCCTGGGGATCTCCCCGGGCAAGATCTTCAATCTGGATGTTGCCGCCGAGATGGGCGAGGACGATGAACTCGGCGCCAGTGTGCAACTGGGCTTCCGTTTCTAAACCAGAGCCTATTCGCTCGATAAGAATGACAAAGCCCGCTCACTGAGCGGGCTTTCTGTTGTCAGAGAGTGGCCCTTAGACAAAGCCAGGTGATCACCGTTAGAACTTCAGCCCCAACATCAGCCCGGCCGCCAGTTCATCCTCCTCCCCCACTTCAGCGATCAGATCCAGGCTCAGTACATTCCAGGGGCTCAGCCCCAGGCCTGCACTGAGCCGATCGTCATAGTGACCCGCCATGTCATGACGGTAACCGGCACGGATCTGCAGATGACCGAAGAGATCATACTCGAAGCCCAGACGCACCCACTGACTCGGTAACTTAACCGACTCGAAAGAGCGGTCCTCGATCAGATCCAGATCCAGGGCCAGGGTGACACCATGGCCCTGATAGGCCCCGCCCATCACCCAGGTGGGTTTCAGCCGAAGCGACGTGCCTTCGACATCATACAGCTTATGGCCCAACAGGTTACGACCCGCCAGCCCCAGTTGCCAGGCTCCCCAATGGGCCTGCAGCCCCAGATCCAGGTTAAAGCCCTCGCTGGTTACCCAACCCAGAGCATCGTCCTCCTCATCAGAGCCGCTGTCCCAGTCGTCATCCTCGAAGCCTTCGCGCTCATGCACACTGTCGATCCGCTGATATTTGGTCGACAGGCCCAGCGCCAGGGGACCAAAGCCCTCGACAGTAAACAGGTGGGCAAAGCTCACCGCCACATCCGATACCGCGACGCCATTACCCTCCAGGTAGGAATGCATCTCATCCAGATCAAACTCACCGGATTCCAGTGCATCGTTGATCAGCGCCGCATCCTCGTCGTCATAGTGAAAACGCACCCCCGCATGAACCTGAGTCGATGCAGTGACCCCCCAGCCCAGGGTCTGATCCGGTAGGTAAAAGCCTAGGTGCGTGGCGACATCGGCCTCCAAAGCGCTCTGATCGAACTCCTCCAACTGAGTGATGGCCCGCTCCGCCAGACGTTGAAGTTCATTGGGATCCGTACCCGGCGTGTTGACCGCCCATTCGAACTCGTCCAGGGTATCTTCCAGCGCATGGAGATCATCTTCCATAGACTCATACCCCTGTGCTCCCGCCCCCAGGCCCATCCGCATGGAGAAGCGGCGGCGCGGTTCCAAGCGGGTCAGCAGGGCCGGATTCAGCTGGGCCTGGCTAAATTGGCCCGAGGCGACCCCAACCCCCGCCATGGCACCCACACGAGCATCGCTGCTGACATTCGCCATGGCGCCGGGCGCCAGGCAAAACGCCAGCGCCGCCATCGTCAATCGTGACATAAAAAATAACTCTCAACTCTTTGTTTTTATATAGCTTTGCTCTGTGGCAAAGGGGCGCTAAGAGTACAGCAACGAGAAGGGATTAATATGACCACTGGCTAAATCCGGTGGCATTTGGGTGGTTGTGGTTCGAGTCTATGAGCCAGATCACGGCGAGTGCGGATCCGGGCATGGGACCACCAGATAGCGCTCATCCTCCCAGTCCAGGCGATAGCATTGTGACTGCCAGAGATAGAGCGCCCCGCTGGCGGTTGGGATCAGCCTGGCATTGGCGGGCAGGCTGGCCCGACTGCCCTTTGCCACGGACTCCGAACGGATGGTGCTCTGTGGGGCGATCACCCGGGCCGGGGGCTTGGGCAAAGCGGGCCGTCGTGATGCTCGAGGAACATGGGGATAGCGGTAGCGATCCAGCCAGGGATCGTAACGATAACGGCCGTAACCCAGCCCATAACGCCCCTCATGCCAGCCGATACCATAGCCGGGGCGCCAGTGGCCCTGATGCCAATCGACGCCCAGATACAGATCGGCATCCGCCAGCGCCGCCATCGACAGCCAGGCCAACCCCAACATCCAAGGGCCAGGTTTCATGATCCCACCTCCTGATCTGTTTCTCCTTTGAGCCTAATCGGCATCCCCCCATGGTGCCAGCAGGGACAAGGTGCATCCGCCTCGCTATAATGGCCCGCACTGAGATGGACATCACATCAAGAACGAGAACAGATATCGTGAAGTTTCGGGATCTACGCCAATTTATCGCTCACCTGGAAGCCTCGGGTGAGCTCAAACGGATCAGCGCCGAGGTCGATCCCCATCTGGAGATCACCGAGATCAGTGATCGGGTGTTGCGCAGCGGTGGCCCAGCCCTGCTGTTCGAAAACGTCCGGGGCCACACCATGCCGCTGCTGGCCAACCTGTTTGGCACCCCCAAGCGGGTCGCCATGGCCCTGGGCCATGAAGATCCCAAGGCCCTGCGTCAGGTCGGCGAGCTGCTGGCTTTCCTCAAGGAGCCTGAGCCACCGTCGGGCTTCAAGGACGCCATCGCCAAGGTGCCCATGTTCAAGCAGGCGCTGAACATGCCCCCCAAAATCGTCCGCAAGGCCCCCTGCCAGGAGATCGTCCTCGAAGGCGACGATGTGGATCTGACCCGACTGCCGGTGCAGCACTGCTGGCCGGGCGATGTTGCGCCCCTGGTCACCTGGGGCCTGACCATCACCAAGGGACCCAATCAGAAACGTCAGAATCTGGGGATCTACCGCCAGCAGCTGCTGAGTAAAAACCAGCTGATCATGCGCTGGCTGGCCCATCGTGGCGGCGCCCTCGACTATCAGGAGTTCCAGCGCCAGAACCCGGGACAGCGTTACCCGGTTTCCGTGGCCCTCGGGGCCGATCCCGTCACCATTTTAGGGGCCGTCACCCCGGTGCCGGACAGCATGAGCGAATACGCCTTTGCCGGCCTGCTGCGCGGCGAGCGCACCGAGGTGGTCAAGTCCGTCAGCAATGAGCTGCAGGTCCCTGCCACCTGTGAGATGGTGCTGGAGGGCTACCTGGAGCCGGGATTGGAAGCACCGGAGGGCCCTTACGGGGATCACACCGGTTACTACAATGAGGTAGAAAGTTTCCCGGTCTTTACCGTCACCCATATGACCCTGCGTAAGGACGCCATCTACCACAGCACCTACACAGGCCGGCCGCCGGATGAGCCGGCGATGCTGGGGGTGGCGCTCAATGAGGTATTCGTGCCGATCCTCAAGAAACAGTACCCGGAGATCGAGGATTTCTATCTCCCACCGGAAGGCTGCTCCTACCGCATGGCGGTGATCACCATCAAGAAGCAGTATCCCGGCCACGCCAAGCGGGTGATGATGGGGGCCTGGAGTTTCCTGCGCCAGTTTATGTACACCAAGTTCATCATCGTCTGCGACGACGATGTCAACGCCCGGGACTGGAACGACGTGATGTGGGCCATCACCACTCGAATGGATCCGGCCCGGGATACGGTGATGGTGGAAAACACCCCCATCGACTATCTGGACTTCGCCTCGCCGGTGGCGGGCCTGGGATCCAAGATGGGCATGGATGCCACCAATAAATGGCCCGGTGAGACCGACCGCGAATGGGGCGAACCCATTGTCATGGACGAGGCGGTCAAACAGCAGGTCGACGCCCGCTGGGCGGACTATGGCCTTGAATGAAAAAGCAGAATAATAACGAGCACTTATGAGCCAGATCCCTTGCCAGGTCGTGTCTGTCACGCCCTTTAACGACACCGTCTACCGCGTCACCCTGAAACCGGTCCAGCCCCTGGCCCACCTGCCGGGACAGTATCTGTCCGTGGTGATGGGCGACAAGGACAAACGTCCCTTCTCCATCGCCTCGGCCCCGGGCGCCGAACATCTGGAACTGCATATTGGCGCCGCCGTGGCGGAGGGGTATGCCATGCAGGTGATCGAGCAGTTGCAGGGGAGTGAGCGCATTTCCATTGAGGGACCCTTCGGCCAGGCGCACCTGCGTGCCGACAGCGGCCGTCCACGGATCCTGATCGCCGGTGGCACCGGGTTCTCCTACCTCCACAGCATGATGGAGAGCCTTATTGCCAGTGGCGATACTCAGACCACCTTCCTCTACTGGGGCAGCCGGGACGCCGACAGCATGTATCTGCGCGAGGCCGCCGAACAGTGGGCCAAGCAGCATCCAGCATTAACCTTTATCCCGGTCTTTGATGACGCCCCCCAGGGCGAACGTCAGGGGACGGTGATTGATGCGGTGTGCGAGGATTTCATCAGCCTGCACGATTACGATGTTTATATCGCTGGCCGTTTCGAGATGGCCGGAGCCGCCCGGGAGCGCTTCCGTGAGCAGGGCGTCCTCGACGCCCACCTCTATGGTGATGCCTACGCGTTTCTGAAGTAGTCGGCATCGTGCCGGGCTGTTGCTCGGCCTGCCGCCCAGAAGGAGTGACACCATGACCGACTCGAGGTTGCAACCCGTCTGGGGTCGACTGATCAAAGGGACGATGCTTGTTGGCGGACTGCTGATCGCCCAGGCCCTCTACCTCACGCTGGTCGAACAGCTCCACCTCAATATGGGGATCGCCGGAATACAACGTATTGCCGGGACTGCCGGACTGGGGTTACTCCTGCTGATCACCGCCAAGCTGTTCCTGTTGCTCATCCAAGGCGCCCAAGGCGATCACACCCCCTAGCCCGCCCGGCAACCCCGGGCCCCATCCCCACCAGCCCTCGACTATACAAAAATATACAAAGAAGAGAGTGACAACCCCTTGCCTATCGCTAGAGTGGAAATGGTTAAGTTCTAGGCACTTATGGAGCAATGGCGCAGTGACTAAGAAACACAAGAGAGTGAATATCCTGGCGTTTGCCGCCCTGCTTGGCACCGTCCCACTGGCCCAGGCAGACGTCCGGGTTCCGGCCCTGTTTGGCGACAATATGATCTTGCAGCAGCAAACCGACAACGCCATCTGGGGCTTTGCCGATCCCGGTGAGCAGATCCGAGTCAGCGCCAGCTGGGGCGCCAGCGCCAGGACCACCACCGACGCCGATGGCAACTGGAAACTGATGCTGCCCACCCCGAGCCATGGGACGGGGCACAGGCTCACCATTGAAGGCAGCAACACGCTTACCTTTGCCAACGTTGCGATCGGCGAGGTGTGGCTCGCCGCCGGGCAATCCAATATGGGCTGGGCGGTCAAAAACACCTTTACCGCCGATGAAACCCTCAAGCAGGCGGCCAATCCCAAACTGAGGATCTACCAGTCGGAGCGCCAGCACTGGCATGAGCCCCTGCTCGACAATGCCACCGGGCGTTGGAAAGTCGGCTCCGCAGAGTCGGCGGCAGAAACCTCCGCCGTCTCCTACCACTTTGCCAGCACCCTGCAACAAGCCCTGGGACTCCCCGTGGGGATCATCGTCCAGGCCTATGCCGGTACCCCCATCGAAGGCTGGATCCCAAGAGAGCTCCAGCTTGATGATCCCCGAGTCGCGGCCCTGATCGCCGATATGGATAGACGCTCACGCCGTTTCGACCGTGATCAGGCCCTGCAAACCTATCAGCAGGAGCTGGCCACCTACAAAGCCAAAGTGGCGGCCGGTGACATCATGAAAAACAAGAGCCGCAAGATCAAACCGCCGATCATCACCAAGCCCGCCAACCTGGGTCATCAAATGCCAGGACACATCTTCAATGCCATGATCCACCCCGTCCGTCCCTATGGCATCAAAGGGATGATCTGGTATCAGGGAGAGCGCAACTCGAAAGACGTCGCACAGGCGTTGAACTATCGCCAGCAGTTGGCCCAGATGATCGGCTACTATCGCCACTCCTGGCATCAGATGAGCAATGGCAATGTCGCCGCTGACTTCCCTGTGTTCTTTACCCAGTTGCCCAGCTGGAATCCCCCCCAAACCCTGCCGGTCGAAGGTGTCGAGGCAAGCTGGGCGGTGAACCGCGAGATGATGCGGCTGGTCAGTGAAGAGGTGGCCAATACCGGTTTGGCCGTCGCCATCGATACCGGCGATGCGGTGGAGCTCCATCCCAAGAACAAGCGTCCCATCGGCCTGCGTCATGCGGCCCTGGCGCTGAGCCGGGTCTACGGCTTCGACAATATGGATACCGGCCCACGCCTGAAAGAGACGCGCCTCAACGGCAGTCAGCTGGTGCTCACCTTTGACGCCGTCGGCCAGGGGCTGCTTCCCGCCCGGGATGCCCCCCTCGACAGCTTTGCCATCGCCGGTGAAGACCAACAGTGGCACTGGGCCGATGCCAGGATCCAGGGGGATAAGATCATCCTCTCGGCCAAGGCGGTCAACAAGCCTGTGGCTGCCCGCTACGCCTGGGCGATGAATCCTTCACAGCGCAACCTGCTCTATAACAGGGAGGGTTTCCCCGCCTCACCGTTCCGCACCGACGACTGGCCGCTGTATGATCCGGAGCAACCCACCGTCACGGTACTCAAGCCGAGCAAGCCCGAGGGCTACCAACCCAAAGACTGGCAACGGCCAGCAATGACGTTCTAAAGCCCTTCCAACACGGGGTTGACTGGCATGTCAGCCGGAAAACCCCGTCCTGTCATTCTGCCTGCCGTCGCCCCCTGGCAAAGTCACCTGCAGATCTGAAACCACTGGCGGATCCTTGTCCAGAGTCACAGTTTCCCCCCCGTCAAAACGGCATAATCCCGCCCGAAAATTCTCCCACCGGCCTAGCACAATGACTCTCTTCACCCTGATCGATGGCGGCACCCATCCTCTACTCCCAAACCATAGCCTGACCCTGCTGACCCCTGAGGATATGCCCGCTATCTGTCGTATGCTGGCCGACGAACGAGTCAATCAATACCTCTTTTTTGCCCCTTCACCGGAGCCGGTCTATTACGACTACTTCCTGCCGCAGTTTGAGGCGATGCAATCTGCCATCGCGACAGGCAAGAAACCCGGCGTCCTGATGCTGGCCCTGCGCGATGAGCAGGGGGGATTCGCCGGGATGGCCGCCCTGTTGGCCCGGCAAGGCAACCCGGGTCACTTTGATCTGGGCTATCAGTTGCCCCATTCAAGCTGGGGCAAGGGACTGGCCACCCGCGTTTGCCGGATACTGAGCCAGATCGCCTTCGAGGAGTTGGGTGCCGAACAAGTCTGGGCGGATACCTATGACACGAATCGGGCCAGCAAGCGAGTGCTGGAGAAGAGTGGCTACGGTCGCAGCCACAAGGTGTATGAGCACTTCGAGGAGGGCACCGTGGATCAGTGCTGGTTTAGCCAGACACTGGCCCAATACCAGCGCTCCCGGGCGGTGGCCAGCCTGTAACTCAAAATGCCGAAGGGATCTCGGCGTTTTTTGATTTATCGCAGGGCATAATCCAGCACAATGGCGGAGAACAGGATAGCCCCGGCCCAGTTGTTGTTGAGGAAGGCCTTAAAACAGGCTGGCCGCTCACGCTGCCGGATCAGCCGCTGCTGAAAAACAAACAACAACGCCATGGCCGCCACGCCCGCCGCATAAGCCAGGCCCAGCCCTAGACGGATCCCGATCCCCGTCAACAGGATCAGGGTCAGCCCCTGAAACAGGCCTATCCAATGCCGATCCCAACGGCCGAACCAGATGGCACTTGAGCGGATCCCAACCTTCAGATCATCCTCACGATCCACCATGCCGTACATGGTGTCGTAGGCCACGGTCCAGCACCAGTTCGCGGCAAACAGGTACCAGGCAATGGTGGGCACAGTGCCGGTCTGGGCGGCAAAGGCCATGGGAATGGACCAACTCCAGACGATACCGAGAAACATCTGGGGGGCTGGCAGGAAACGTTTGGTGAAGGGATAGATGGCGGTCAGTACGATCCCGACATAGGCCAGTTTCACCGTCAGGGCATTGAGCTGCAGCACCAGGGCATAACAGAGCAGGCCAACCAGGACAAACAGGGCCAGGGCTTCTCGCGCACGGATCTCGCCGCTCGCCAGCGGTCGTTGTCGGGTCCGCTCCACATGACGATCCAGTTTACGATCGGCAAAATCATTGATGATGCAGCCATTGGCTCGCATCAGCCAGACACCGACGAAGAAGACAACCAGGACGAAGGGATCTGGCAGGCCACCGGACGCCAGCCAGAGGGCCGACATGGCGGGCCAGAGAAGGAGAAAGGTTCCAATGGGTCGGTCCAACCGGGCCAAACGAAAATAGGCATCGAGACGCCCTTGCATCACTGCGAGCATGGATCAGCCTTATTGTTATTCTAATTGCCGCCATTATGCGGCATTGCGCACACCCTGTCAGCCCATCCGCTCGCCCGGATCACAGTTTCCCGGGCCTCCTCCAGATGGTACCCGCACAGCCCATCCAAACTCGCCCTGCATCAAAGAAGCGGGTACCCCAAGGTACCCGCCGACAAGAAAGCGCGGACTACTGCCAGTCCCAGCCCCGTTTCGGCTGACCGTAATCGGCACTGCGATCAACGCTGAACCGGCCATGGGGATGATTCGCCATCATCGCCAGAAATGCCGGATGGCTCAGCCTGACCAGGTGTTCGTGATCACCCGCTTCAATAAAGATCTCCTCCTCTTCACTGAGCTGATCATCGTAAATAGTCTGGATATGATAGGGATCACCCGTCGCAGGCAGGGCCCCAAGTTCACAGTCCTCGAAACTGCCCTTGAGTTGATTTTCCGTGATCAGGCGCAATTCACGGCCCAACTGCTCACTGAGTTTCCTCAGGATCACCCGATTCCCCGCAGGTACGACGGCCAGGATCCGCCGTCCCTCATGATCTTCCAACATCACTCCCTTCGCCGTTTGCCTGACCGGCACCCCGGCACTGATGGCGGACTGCACAGCCGACTGACTATGAGGATGGGGCACCAGAGAGTAGGACACGCCCAAACTCTTGAGATAATCACAAACTCGGATCGCAATGGCCATATTGACCTCCTTGCCCAGACTGGGCGCTGAATCTAGTACCCCTTAAGTTTAGTCCGCCTAGATCCGGAAGCGCTCCAATTGCTGCGCCAATACCGTCGACTCTTCGGCCATCACCTGGCTGGCACCCTCCAGCTCAGAGGCCAAACGTACGACCTCACACCCCGCCTCGTTAACAGCATGAAGGTTTTCATTGATCTGAACGGCCACCACACTCTGCTCTTCGGCGGCCGTGGCGATCTGCGACACCCGCTCACTGGCGAGCGTCACCCGCTCACTGATCTGGACCAACATCTGACTGACCGACTCGATATCATTGACCCCTTGTACGGCCAGTTCCCGACTGCGCTGCATCCCGGCAACCGATTCACCGGCATCGCCCTGCAGGCGCTCCACCGTGCATTTGACTTCCGATGTGGACTGCTGGGTTCGACTGGCCAACTGACGTACCTCATCGGCGACCACGGCGAAGCCTCGCCCCTGCTCGCCAGCCCGCGCGGCCTCAATGGCAGCATTGAGTGCCAACAGGTTGGTCTGATCTGAGATCCCATCGATGACATCGGTAACCTCGGTGATCGCCATCACGCCGGACTGCAAGGCCTCAACCTGATCGGCACTGCCGCGGATCACCTCAGCAAGTTGCTCAATTCTTTGCTGACCCTGATGCATGCTCGCCTGCCCTTGCTGACTCGAACTGCTGAGTTCTTGGGCTCTAAGAGCGGTATCTTCCGCATGCCTGGCCACCTCCGTGACGGTCTGACTCATCTGTTCCATGGCCGATGCAACCTGGATGAGCTGCTCTTGCTGGGTTGCGATCTGCTGTTGGCTCGCACTGCTGTGGCTAAGCAACAGCTCGGCCTGCTGTCGATTCTGCCCCACCGCCTGCTGTACACGCTGCACCAGCGTCGCCAGATCGCTCCGGGCCTTGCCCAAGGCCCGGGACAGCATGCCCAGTTCGTCCCGGCGATCATCCAGGGCAGAAGCCTCGTGGCGCAGATCCCCTTCCGCCAGGCGCTGACACAGGCGTTCCAGATGATGCAGGGGTCCAACGATATCCCGCCGAATGGCCCAACCGATCAAGACCGGCAGGAGGATGCTCACTATCCCCACCAGCAATAGCTGCTTCACCGCTTGCCAGATGACGCTGTTGATCTGCACGGTATCGATCCCCGCACCTATCACCCAGCCCCAGGGCGCAACCTGTTGAACGTACGAGTGCTTCTCTTTCACCGCCTCGCCGGGCAATTGCAGATGGTAAACCACCTGACCCGCCCCCTGACGCCTTGCCACATCCAACATCGCCTGCCAGTGAAAATGCCCCACCCCATCGGTCACCGGGCGCATATCCTGTCCCAGGCTGTCTGGCCGGTGCGGGTGTACCAGCAAAGTGCCTTTGTCATCCAGCACCCAGAAATAGTTTTTGCCATCAAAACGCTGGTCAGTAATGGCTGCCTTTGCCGCCGCCTGAGCCTGCGCTTGGCCCAACACCGGCTCTAACTTCTGATACTCGGCCAGCAGGCCCGCCGCGATCGACACCTGGCCCTGCAAACGGGCATCGGTATAGGCCACCGTACGCTGTATTGATGTATAGGTGCCGTAACCAAAGAACAGCAATACCAGAGCAACGAACAAGATCTGAAACAGGCTGAGCTTACGACCGATGGACAGGTGGGAGAGTAGTGACATGGGTGGCTGACTTCCTTTTCAAGTTTATCCTCTTCCCATCACATCGTCCCTGGAAGAGGGCAGGCAAAGCGATACCCACCAACTCTAATCGACGATCAACATCATGAAAACAAAAACAAAAATCCAGTCACAACTTCATTTCATCTGTTCGCGTCCATGAGGGGAATTCAGGTCCAGTTTGGGTCCCTTAGGCACCACCCGGGTCGGGTTAATCATGTCATGGCTGTAGTAGTAGTGCCGCTTGATATGGTCGAAGTTGACGGTGTCAGCCACCCCGGGCCACTGGTAGAGCTCGCGTAAATAGCCCGACAAATTCGGAAAACTGGCCAGCAACTGGCGATTGCACTTGAAGTGGCCGTAATACACGGCATCGAAGCGGACCAGGGTGGTAAAGAGGCGCCAATCTGCTTCGGTGATACGCCCCCCCAGCAGGTAGCGGCTGTCGCCCAGTCGCGCCTCCAGCCGATCCAGGGCACCAAAGAGTCGCTCATAGGCGGCCTCATACGCCTGCTGGGTCGTAGCAAAACCGGTTCTATAGACCCCATTGTTGACGTTGTCATAGATCTCCAGGTTGATCTCCTCGATCGCCTCCCGCAGCTCCAGCGGCCAGTAGTCATCCTGATTGCCCGTCAGATGATCGAATGCGCCATTGAACATGCGGATGATCTCACTGGACTCATTGTTCACGATACGCTGACTCTGGCTATCCCAGAGTACGGGAACCGTCACCCGCCCGCTGTAATCCACCTGGCTGGCAGTATAGATCTGGTGGTGGTAGTCGAAGTCATAGAGGCGATCACCGCTGGAGCCACTGGCCCGATCAAAGCTCCACCCTTGATCCAACATATCCGGACTGACGACGGACACATCGATATAGTCCGCCAGCCCCTTGATCGTACGGAAGATCAACGTGCGGTGGGCCCAGGGGCAGGCCAGGGATACATAGAGGTGGTAGCGCCCCTTCTCCGCCTTGAATCCCCCCTCGCCCGTTGGACCGGGGGCACCATCAGGCGTGATCCAGTTGCGCAGGCGAGCCTGTTCACGAACAAACTCCCCCTTGTTACTCTGGGTGTCATACCAAACGTCTTGCCAGACGCCATTCACCAACTGTCCCATGATCCTGTCCTTCTTTTATTGGGCCTGATCCCATGTTAGTTCGCCATGAACGAAGAAAAAGTGCAAAGAGACGGCATCAACGTGCGATTTAGTCGAACGGTCTATGCCGAATAAGAAAGAGCCCGGCATAGGGCCGGGCTCGAGTCGGGCAAGAGTGCTCCGCGTTTACTTCGCAAGTTTCGCGTCCAGGCTCCACTTGTCCGCACCATACACGGCCAGCAGCAAGAAACCGCCGGCGAGGCCAATGTTCTTGGCAAAGCTGTTGAAGTCATTAGCCAGATCACCGTGAAAGATCAACGCTGAAAGCACACAGAAGCCGGACAGCAGGAAGGCCACGATGCGGGTCTGGTATCCCAGGATCAAGGCGATACCACCGCCCAGCTCCAACAATACGACGGGATAGAGCAACACACCGGGGACGCCCATGGACTCCATCCAACCCTGGGTACCGGCAAAGCCCCCGATCTTGTTATAGCCGGCAACGACGAAGAGAAACGCGAGGGCGATACGAGCCAGCAGATCCGCCGGAGCTGCCAGGGAGTTACGTACATCAGTCATGGGTTATTCCTTTCTGCAATTGATTGAGAGACCCATGCATAATAGTCCCAAGGAATAAGAATAAAATCGCAAAAAAACGGCCTTATCTTTCGACTATTTAATACGTTTTGCCGAAAGCACCGTTTTAATCCTCACCAGCGTCGCCAGGAAGCCAGTCTGACTGCCCGCCCTCCCTCGCGGGAATGAAAACCCTCACGCCGGTGCAATCACTCCACTACTCAAACAAAAAGCCCCGAACCAATCGGGGCTTTTTATTCGTGGTAGGCAATTGGTGGCTAACCGCCAACAGCTAGCCTTTGTACTTCAATGTACCGTCGGCTTTGATGTCGTCGTACCACAGGTTATGGTGCTGTTTGGCCCAGTTCTCGTCACAGTAACCGGACACCATGCAGTCCATGCCCCCTTCCGACAGCACAGTCGCCATAAAGATGTGCACCACGGAGAAGGCGGTAACGATGATGGCGGCCGCCCCGTGCAGGATCAGTGCGAGCAGGCTCAGGCTGCGGCTTGGGTTAACGTACTCGGGAAACAGCAAGATCACCCCGGAAATGGCGATCACCGCACCGAAGATCACGAAGGCCCAGAACCACAGCTTCTCACCGGCGTTGGCAAACCCCGCATCCGGGTGCTTGCCCTTGAACGGACCAAAGTTGATGTAGCCGCCCACCACCATAAACCAGGCGATGTCATACTTGGCGGGGATCTGGTTCTTCGCCCACTTCACGCTCATCAACAACCAGCCGAGCAAAAACGGGATAGCCATATAATCGTGCACCGGCTTGGCAAACGCGCCCACACTGGCCAACGCCTGCTGGCCGAACAGAGGCTCCACGATGAGACGACCCGCCAGCAACACCAGACCGGTCAGGATCAGCAACAGACAAGGGATCGCCCCAAGCCAGTGGATGGCGACATCGGCCTTGGACCAGCGGAACACCATCTTGCCGGAGAACCCATCGTGCAGTTTGGAGGCGCCATTGACCAGGATGAACAGGATAAACACCCCGATCATGCCAAACAGTGACAGGACAAATGCCGGCGCCAGCCAGTCACTGCGCAGCGGCAGCAGACGCTCATCCGGCGTATTGATCAGCTGACCATGGTGGTCAACCGACGAAGTGGTGCGACCCACTTCCCCCTGCTGGATCGCCTGCCATAGGACGTCAGACGGGTTACCCGCCTGCTCCGCGACCGTGCCGGGATCCGCAGCCAGCGCCAGCGCTGGCAGCATAACCATCACTGCCAGCAAGGGCTTAAGCCAATTCTTGAACATAATTACTCCTTCACAAACAACAAAGGGGCGACACAGTGGCCGCCCCTGTCATCAGTGCTTAGTTCCAGGCACCGTCTTTATGGCCACGGGTGACCACACGCTCACGGTAGATATCGGATACGGTCCCGGCATCCCCCGCCAGCAGCGCCTTGGTGGCACACAACTCGGCACACATGGGCAGCTTACCCTCGGCGATACGGTTAGCGCCGTACTTCACCTTCTCCTCATTGGAGCCTGGCTCGGTATTCGGCCCGCCAGCACAGAAGGTACATTTGTCCATCTTGCCTTTGCCGCCGAATGCCGACTGTTTCGGGAACTGAGGCGCGCCAAACGGACAGGCGTACAGACAGTAACCACAGCCGATGCAACGGTCCTTATCGTGCAGCACGATGCCGTCCTCGGTCTTGCTGAACACATTGACCGGACACACCTTCATGCAAGGCGCATCGTCACAATGCATACAAGCAACCGAGATGGAGGCTTCTTTGCCGACCATACCGTCATTGACGGTCACCACACGACGGCGTTGAATGCCCCACTGCAGGGCAGAGTCGTTCTCGTTCTTACAGGCAGTGACACAGCCGTTACACTCGATGCAGCGCTTGGTGTCACACATAAACTTCATGGTAGCCATGATCTAGCTTCTCCTTACGCTTTCTCGATCTGACACAGGGACACTTTGGTCTCCTGCATCTGGGTCACAGGGTCGTACCCGTAGGTCATCGCGGTGTTGGCAGATTCGCCCACCACGTACGGCTTGGTGCTGACACCGCCGGACTCTGGGTACTGCAGCTCTTCGCCCTCGAACAGACCGGCAAAGTGGTAAGGCATGAAACACTCACCCTCGGTCACACGTTGGGTCACCATCGCCTTCATGCCGATGATGGCGCCTTCCGGCGAGGCCAGTTTCACCTCATCACCGTCGCGAATGCCACGATCCGCCGCATCGGCCGGGTTGATCTCAACGAACATCTCCTGCTGCAGCTCGGCCAGCCATGGGTTGGAGCGGGTCTCTTCACCCCCCCCTTCGTACTCCACCAGACGACCGGAAGTGACCACCAGTGGGAACTTCTTATCCAGGTTGTCGCTGATCACCTTGTCCTGGATGGACTTGAACAGGGTCGGCAGACGATGCACCTGCATGTCGTCGTGGGTCGGGTACTTGGCGATCAGATCGCGACGCGGGGTGTAGAGTGGTTCACGGTGAACCGGGATCTCATCCGGGAAGGTCCAGACCTTACAACGGGCCTTGGCGTTGCCGAACGGGATACAGCCATGGGCCATGGCCACACGCTGAATGCCACCGGAGATATCGGTCTTCCAGTTCTTGCCTTCCGCGTGCTGCTTCTCTTGGGCGGTCAGCTCGTCCCACCAGCCCAGCTGCTTGAGCATGTCGGCGGTGAATTCCGGGTGACCGTCACCGATCTCATTGCCTTTCGAGCCCGGATCTTCGGCCAGAATGTTGACCCCGTTGTGCTCCACACCGAAGCGGGCACGGAAGTTACCGCCCCCCTCCATCACATGCTTGGAGGTGTCGTACAGGATGTGAGTCCCCGGGTGCTTGAGCTCAGGCGTGCCCCAGCACGGCCACGGCAGACCGTAGGTTTCGCCCTTGGCCGGGCCACCCGGTGCCTGCAGGTTCTCCCAGGAGAAGGTGTGCCAGTTTTCCTGGTGCTGCTTGAGGCGCTCAGGAGACTGACCGGTGTAGCCGATGGTCCACATGCCACGGTTAAACTCGCGGGTAATGTCTTCGATCAGCGGCTCATCGCCGTTCACCTTGATGTTCTTAAACAACTGATCCGCAATGCCGACCTTCTTGGCGATCTTGTACATGATGGTGTGATCCGGCAGGGCTTCGAAGATCGGATCGGTCACCTGTGAGCGCCACTGCAAGGAGCGGTTGGACGCCGAGATGGAGCCATAGGTCTCAAACTGGGTCGCGGCGGGCAGCAGGTAAACGCCGTCCTGACGCTGCGGCATGACGCCCGCCATGGTTGGGTAGGGATCCACCACCACCACGGTGTCCATCTTGTTCAGGGCTTCACGCACCTCGCGGCCACGGGTTTCGGTGTTGACCGACTGCCCCCAGAAGAACGCCAGACGAATGTTGTCCTTCTGACCAATTTTCGCTTTATCCTCTAGCACACCATCGTGCCAGCGGGAGCAGGGAATGCCCGGAGTGGTCATCGGGGTTTTGCCCAAGTGCTGGCCTTGGTCGAAGCGCGCCTTGATCCAGTCAAACTCCAGATCCCAGACATTGGCCCAGTGACGCCAGGAGCCTTCGGACAGGCCGTAGTAGCCCGGCAGGGAATCAAACAGCAAACCAAAATCGGTCGCGCCCTGTACGTTATCGTGGCCACGGAAGATGTTGGCACCGCCACCGGAAACACCCATGTTACCCAGCGCCAGCTGCAGGATGGAGTAGGCACGGGTGTTGGCGTTACCGACGGTGTGCTGGGTTCCACCCATACACCAAACGATGGTACCGGGACGATGCTCGGCCAGGGTCTTGGCGACACGGTACATCTGCTCACCGGTAACGGACGTGATGTCTTCCACCTCTGCGGGGTGGTACTTCTTCACCTCTTCACGGATCGCTTCCATGCCATAGACACGACGCTTGATGAAGTCTTTGTCTTCCCAACCGTTCTCGAAGATGTGCCAGAGCAGGCCATAGATGAATGGAATGTCGGTCCCCGGACGGATATGCACGTACTCGTCAGCGTGCGCTGCAGTACGGGTGAAGCGGGGATCCACCACGATCATCTTGGCGCCGCGCTCTTTACCTGTCAGCACGTGGGACATGGCAACCGGGTGCGCTTCGGCGGCGTTGGAGCCGATGAACAACATGGACTTACAGTTGTGCATGTCATTGTAGGAGTTGGTCTGCGCACCATAACCCCAGGTATTGGCAACGCCAGCCACTGTGGTGGAGTGACAGATCCGCGCGGAGTGATCCACATTGTTGGTGCCCCAGACGGCCGCCATCTTACGGTACAGGTAGCACTGCTCGTTGGAGAACTTGGCAGAGCCCATGAAGTAGATGGAGTCAGGACCGCTTTCCTGGCGGATCTTCAGCATCTGATCGCCGATCTCGTTGATCGCCTGATCCCAGCTCAGCTTCTTCCACTTCCCGCCTTCCAGCTTCATCGGGTACTTCACCCGCTTCTCGCTATGAGTGTGGTAACGCAGTGAGGCGCCCTTGGCACAATGGCCACCACGGCTAATTGGGTGGTCAAACGCAGGCTCCTGGCCAGTCCATACGCCGTTTTCCACTTCCGCGTACACACCACAACCCACGGAGCAGTGAGAACAGATGGTCTTCACGGTCTCGGTCTTACCGCCGGTGGCCGGGGCAACAGAGGCTTCGGCCTTATTGACCATCCCGGCACCCAGCATGGATGCCGCGGCAATACCACCGGTGGTAACACCGGCATTCTTCAAAAACTGGCGGCGGTTTAAGCCTAAAGCTTGTCCGTTATCTGCCTTGGCTTGGCTCTTGGTTAATTTCATCATCCCTCTCCAGCTTACTGACCACGCGCCACGGCGTAGTAGTTACGGACATGCTCGGTTTCACGGTAACCGGTCCCCTGTTCAGTCACTTTCGTGTCACTGCTTTGGGCCACAGCTGCCGGTGAGACCACAGCGGCAGCCGCTGCAACTGCGCTGCCGGATGCCACTGTCTTGAGGAACTGGCGTCGTGCCATTTCGGGTTTGTTATTCATAACCATCCTTACTGGGTTACTGCGGATCCCAACTCATGCGCCGGTGTACTCGACAAGCACGAACCCGCTTCACAAGTTCGATCAAAACGCGCTCTTGCTCACGCGCAGTCGCTAGGTTGGCTCAGTAAAGAGAGGAAGAATTTGATCTAAAACAAAAACATTAAGGTTGCCGAATACGGCTCAAAGGGGTGTTTATGTAGTGCTTTTGTTTCATTGGGACAAATTGGCTCACATCACCGTGATAACCATTATCAATCAGAGCCAAGACGGTTTTTCCCGGTGATCCCACGGGCGTGTGGCTCTCGCTCCCCCATCAGGATAAAACCCTCGTTTCGTGATCGGGATCACACCCCAAAAATTGCTTAAAATTACTTTTAAAAACAACCAACAATTGCTAGGGAAAAGACGATGTCCGATGAAACCCAATGCACTCGCGTAAGAATTCTCACCCCAGACCAGCCAATGGAATGGAACGTTCTCGGCTGAAATTGCTGGAAATTGGATACTTAGTGCGTTTGCTATCCGTACGGAATGCGATCTTATCCCCGCTGGTGCGCCTCTCTTGTGCAGCCCAGGCCCCTTGAAGTGCTGGCCAAGGTATGATGAAAAGCGCAAAAAAAGCCCCGTATCGATGTACGGGGCTTTCCTGATGATTCAGCACGAACTCCTATCCTTCAGCGTGCCATCGACCGGGATCTCTCCCAGCCTGGAACGGTGAATGAACATCGCCTTCACAGCACCACACAAAGTGGCCTATTCCTTGTATTTCAGGGTGCCATCGGCCTTGATGTCGTCGTACCAAACATTGTGGTGTTGCTTGGCCCAGTTCTCATCACAATAACCTGACACCATGGCGGGAAAACCTCCTTCGGACAGCACAGTCGCCATAAAGATGTGCACCACAGTGAAGCCGGTCAGCACAATGGCCGATGCTCCATGAACCACGATCGCTGCCAGGCTGGTCGTCCGGGAGGGGTTGAGGTACTCGGGGAACAACATGATGGCCCCCGAGCCAATCACCAATAAACCAAATATGGTGAAACTCCAAAACCACAACTTCTCACCGGCGTTGGAGAACCCCGCATCCGGATGCTTGCCCTTAAAAGGCCCAAAGTTGAGGTATCCCCCCACCACCATAAACCACTTGAGGTCATAGCCTGCCGGAATGTTATTAGCAGCCCAGCGCACCATGGCGATCACGGCAAAGATGGCAAAAGGGATCGCCATATAGTCATGGATCGGCTTAGCGAGCCCGGCCAGGGCTCCCACCCCATCCGGTCCGAGGTAATCCCCAAACACGAATCGCCCGGCCAGCAACGCCAATCCGGTGACGATGAGCAACAGGCAGGGAATGGCCATCAACCAGTGCACGGCTACATCGAGCTTGGACCAACGCAGCACCTCCACCCCGGAGAAGCCGTGCTCCAGTTTGGCGGCTCCATTGATCAGTACAAACACGGCAAACACCAGGATCATGCCAAACAGCGCCAGTGCCAGCACAGGTGCTATCCAATCCGGTCTGGCCGAAACCAGGCCCGGATCATAGGTATTGATCAGGTTGCCATGGAACTCACTCAGGGACTGGGTTCGACCCTGTGCACCGTTCTTGACCTCCGTCCACAATGGATTAAGCCCCTCCGGCGCCTTGGCGTTGCCGCCTTCCAGTTCGGCGGCCTGAGCCGTCATCACTGACTGCACCAGCCGGGCATCTGCATCCGCTTCGGCCGTAGAAGCCGCCCACGCCGTGCTCACCCCAAGGGTGAGCAACAGCATCAGGCACAGCCCCGAGAGCAGCCTTAGAGTCGCTTTCATAGGTCCTCCTTAGCCGTCCCAGCCGGCGTTATCCGCACCCCGGACCGCCACGCGCTGACGGAAGATCCCGGAGATCACGTCCGCATCACCGGCCAACAGCGACTTGGTGGCACACACTTCGGCGCAGAAGGGCAATTTCCCCTCGGCAATGCGATTGGCACCGTATAAACGAGCCTCCTTCTCAGAGCCTACTTCCGCATCCGGGCCACCGGCACAGTAGGTGCACTTGTCCATCTTGCCCTTGCCGCCAAATGCGGACTTTTTCGGGAACTGGGGCGCCCCAAACGGACAAGCGTACAGGCAATAGCCACAACCGATGCATTTATCCTTGCTGTGACGGATGATGCCATCGGCCGTCTGCTCGAAGCAGTCCGCCGGGCATACCGCCATACAAGGCGCGTCAGAGCAGTGCATGCAGGCCACCGAGATGGAGACCTCCTTACCCACCACGCCGTCATGCATGGTGACCACCCGGCGGCGCGAAATGCCCCACTCGAGTGCACTGTCGTTTTTACTCTTACAGGCGACGGTACAACCGTTGCATTCAATGCAGCGTTTGGTGTCGCACAGGAATTTCATCGTTGCCATACGTAACGTCTCCCTTCCTTAAGCCTTGCTGATCTGGCAGATCGACACCTTGGTCTCCTGCATCTGGGTCACGATGTCATAGCCGTAGGTCATCGCCGTGTTCGCCGATTCCCCCTGGATATAGGGCACCGTACCCTCGGGATAACCGGGTACCAAAGACTCGCCTTCGAAGATCCCGGCAAAGTGATACGGCATAAAACATTCACCGGGGATCACCCGCTCCGTGACCAGCGCACTGATGTGCAGTTTGGCCCCTTCCGGCGAGTGCAGGATCACCGCATCGCCATCTCGGATCCCCCTGTCCGCCGCATCGGCGGGATTGATCTCGACAAACATCTCCTGCTGCAGTTCTGCCAACCAGGGATTGGACCGGGTCTCCTCGCCCCCACCTTCGTACTCCACCAGACGGCCGGAGGTCACGATCATGGGGAATTTCTTGTCCAGATCCTCGTTGCGCACCTTCTCCTGGATGGATTTATACAGGGTGGGCAGGCGAGCCACCTGACGGTCGTCGTAACTGGGATACTTGATCGCCAGCTCACGCCTTGGGGTGTAGAGCGGCTCACGGTGGATCGGGATCTCATCGGGGAAGGTCCAGACTCGGCAGCGCGCCTTGGCATTACCAAAGGGGATACAGCCGTGTTTCATGGCCACCCGCTGGATCCCACCGGACAGATCCGTCTTCCAGTTGCGGCCTTCCGCCGCCGCTTTCTCCTCGGCGGTCAACTCATCCCACCACCCCAACTGCTTGAGCATGTCTGAGGTGAACTCCGGATGACCGTCACCGATCTCATTTCCCTTGGAGCCTGGATCGTTGGCCAGGATATTCTCCCCCTCATACTCCACACCGAAACGGGCACGGAAGTTACCGCCCCCCTCAAGGATGTGCTTGGAGGTGTCATAGAGGATATGAGTCCCAGGGTGCTTCTGCTCCGGTGTCCCCCAGCAGGGCCAGGGCAAACCGTAGGTTTCCCCTTTGGCCGGGCCGCCTTTGGCCTGAAGATCTTCATACTCGAAGGTACCCCAGTTCTCCTGGTGCATCTTGAGGCGCTCCGGAGACTGACCGGTATAACCGACGGTCCACATACCACGATTGAATTCCCGGGTGATGTCCTCGATAAGGGGCACACTGCCTTCCACCTTGATGTTCTTAAACATCTGGTCGGCCATGCCCACTTTCTGGGCCAACAGGTACATGATCTCGTGATCCGGTTTGGACTCGAACACCGGCTCAACCACCTGGCTGCGCCATTGCAGCGAACGGTTAGACGCCGACACCGAACCATAGGTCTCAAACTGGGTCGCCGCGGGCAGCAGATAGACGTTGTCGGTACGGGTATGCATCACCCCGGCCATGGTTGGATAGGGATCCACCACCACCACCGCATCCATCTGATTCAAGGCTTCACGCACATCCCGTCCCCGGGTTTCAGTGTTCACCGACTGTCCGAGGAAAAAGGCCATGCGTATATTGTCACGCTGGCCGATCTTGTCCTTGTCCTCCAGTACCCCGTCATGCCAACGGGAACAAGGAATACCCGCTGAGAACATGGGGGTTGCCCCAAGATAGGTGCCAGGATCAAAGCGGGATTTCACCCACTCGAAGTCCAGCTCCCACACCCGGGACCAGTGTTGCCAGGCCCCTTCGGACAAGCCGTAGTAACCAGGGAGATTATCGAACAGCAGACCAAAATCCGTCGCGCCCTGTACGTTGTCATGGCCACGGAAGATGTTGGCGCCCCCACCGGACACACCCATATTGCCCAGTGCCAACTGCAGGATGCAGTAAGCCCGAGTGTTGGCGTTACCGATCGTGTGCTGTGTCCCGCCCATGCACCAGACGATGGTTCCGGGACGATGGTCGGCCAGGGTCTTGGCTACCCGATGCATCTGCTTCTCGCCGACGCTGGTGATCAGTTCCACCTCGTCCGGCGGATAGTTCTTCACCTCCTCCCGGATCGCTTCCATGCCCCAGGCGCGGGCATCGATAAAGGCCTGATCTTCCCAGCCATTCTCGAAAATGTGCCAGAGCAGACCATAGATAAAGGGGATGTCGGTCCCGGGACGGATATGGACATACTCATCGGCATGAGCTGCGGTGCGGGTGAAACGGGGATCCACCACGATCATCTTGGCCCCACGCTCTTTGCCTAGCAGCACGTGTTGCATCGCCACCGGGTGCGCTTCTGCGGCATTGGAGCCGATAAACAGCATGCTCTTACAGTTGTGCATGTCGTTGTAAGAGTTGGTCATCGCCCCGTAGCCCCAGGTGTTGGCTACCCCGGCCACCGTTGTGGAGTGACAGATCCGGGCGGAGTGGTCGACATTGTTGGTGCCCCACATCGCCGCCATCTTGCGGTACAGGTAGGACTGCTCGTTGTTGGTCTTGGCCGAGCCCATGAAGTAGATGGAATCCGGACCGGACTCCTCGCGGATCTTGAGCATCCAGTCGCCGACCTGATCGATGGCTTCCTCCCAGCTCAGCTTTTTCCATTGCCCTCCCTCCAGCTTCATCGGGTACTTGACCCGTTTCTCACTGTGGGTGTGGTGGATCAGTGATGCACCCTTGGCGCAGTGGCTGCCACGGTTGATGGGATGATCAAAGGCAGGTTCATGCTCGATCCAGACGCCGTTCTGAACTTTGGCGTAAACGCCACATCCCACTGAGCAGTGGGAGCAGATGGTGCGAACGGTGCTGATCTCGCCCGAACCGCCGACAGTAGCGGCTTCGGCCTTTTTCATCATGCCAGTGCCTAGCATCGACGCCGCGGCAATGCCGCCAGAGGTCACCCCTGCGCGTTTAAGGAACTGGCGTCGGTTCAGACCCAGGCCCTCACTCTCGCAAGTGGATGCTTTGGTTGGTACGGATCTCGTGAGTTTCATCCAGACCTCCTAGGAAAGACGCGCTGTGGCGTAGTAGGAAAGGACGTGATCGGTTTCGCGATAGCCGGATGGTTTCGCGGAGTCGGACTCGGCGATATGCTGATCGCCGTGAGAGATCGGAACCGCCTTGCTGCCAAAGGCAACGGCACCTGCCCCCAAGCCGATGGCTTTAAGGGCGGCGCGGCGATCCTTACGGGGCTGCCTGTCTTTCATAACACCTCCTAAGGGTGTTGGTGAGTTAAAGGTGAGGCGACAACCCGCTGCCTCACCACCGAACTTACTGCCTGATGGCGTGTCCGTACTGCGGCCCCCTCCGCACGAGCGAAAGGGGCAAGTCCATCAGGACTTAACCTGTCTGCTGCACGTTAACATCCAGCACCTGGTTGCCAAACGTGGTCGCCTCCGTAGCAAAGAAGGCACCTCCTAACGCTGCGACGGCGGCATAGAAGGACGCATTGTTAGCCTTGGCCAGATCGGTGAAAAACTTCTCGACCCAGCTTTCCATATGACGTTGCCAGAAGATCAGTTGCTCGTGCTGACCCGCTTCCAAAAGCAGGTAGGCCATCACTTCACACAGGGCCGCAAGGTGATCTTCGGGTTCCTTCACCTCCTCCTGGCGAGCAAAGCCCAGGCGAGCCAAGTCCTGACGTAGCAGGGCCAATGGCTGATCCATCAGGGATCCAGTCAGATACCAGCTGGTGTAAGGGATCACTTCACCGTGGCCCAAACCGATAAACAAGTTGAAAAACTCGTCTTCCAACGGCGCCACCTGATGACTCTGAGCCGCCAATTTCAGGCCATGCCAGGCCCGGTTCATGGGGTTATCACTGTCACTTTCCAGCTCCAGGTCTGCCAGAAACTGTAGCAGTTCCTCGCTAGGAGCCTGGCGCAGCAGGGCTGCCATCAACTGATAAATATCGGCGCGCAGCTGCTGGTGTTCAGTCACGACTCGGTTTTGTTGTTGTGTCATTTTTACCTCGGACTCAAACCCGCAGTTGTTTTTCAGGATCATTGAGAATGTCGGTGAACATGTCTTTCACCCGGCAGTCTTCACACATTTTCAGACGATTCAATGCCTCACCGGCAAAGGCACT
Organism: Ferrimonas sp. YIN67; assembly: GCF_057219095.1. Lineage (NCBI taxonomy): Bacteria > Pseudomonadati > Pseudomonadota > Gammaproteobacteria > Alteromonadales > Ferrimonadaceae > Ferrimonas > Ferrimonas sp. YIN67. The sequence goes on along the minus strand of NZ_JBXVVJ010000006.1, from coordinate 82,542 downwards.
GTGCCCCTCCAGGGCCACGGTCATTTTGGCGATCACCGCCTTGGTGGCGAACGGCTTGCCACAGGTGATGCATTCAAACGGTTCCTCTTCCTTGAGCACGACCTGCTGCTGACGCGCCTCGCGATCAAGCAAAATGCGCGGCTGCAGGGTGATCGCCTTTTCCGGACAGGCCTTCTCACACAAGCCACACTGGACACAGGGCTGCTCGGTAAATTTAAGTGCGGGCGTGTCACCGCCATCTTCCAGGGCCCGAGTCGGACACAGGGCCGTACAGCTCATGCACAAGGTGCACTTGTCCGTATCCACCTGAACCTGTCCATAAGGCACCCGACCCGGACTGAGGGTCTCGACACTGCCCGCCGCCGCACCATTGAGGTGATCCAGGGCGTTAAACAGGGTGTCCCGCTTGGCCAGGTCTTTGCCAAAGGCCGCCACTGGCAAGGCCTCCCACGACGCGCTATCGGCAGTGATGGAAGCCAGACTGTCCAACTGCTCGCTGCTCAGCAGACGCAGGCGGTCGGCCTCTAGACCGGTGGCGGTGATCAGGGTACGGGCCAACTCGACCTCACCGGTAACCAGGCCCAGCAGGGTTGGCGGGGTCGCCGGCGTGGTCAACACGACCACCTGACGCGCTCCCCAAGCCAGGGCTGCAAGACAGGCGTCGAGTCCAGCCACCGCCACCTCTTCCAATGCCACGGGCAGTACGCCACCGGGCAGCTGTTTAAGCTGAGCAATGGCCTGCTCGCCCAGGGTCTGATCGTGCAACAGCACCACGGGACGCTGTTCCGACAGGGAGAGATAGCGGGTCAACAGACGCTTAAGGTAATCCTTGAGCACCGTTGGAGTAGGCTGATCGTACTGGATCGCTCCGGTGGGGCAGGCGCTGGCACAACTACCGGCGCCGTGACACAGGTAGGGATCGATCTGGATCGATCCCTCGAAGGAGCTGATGGCGTCCGCCGGGCAGACATTCAGGCAACGGGTACAGCCATCGATCCCGCTGGAGTGGTGGGCACACACATCGCCATTGACGGTGACATAGCGCGGCTTATCAAATTTACCCACCAGTTCGGGGAGTTGGGCCAGGGCGTCGGCCAGCTTGTCCGCATCCTCACCGACGTGAAAGTAGCCAGGAGGCAACAGCTCCAGGCTGATGGCAGGCTGCACGGCCAAGTCGAGGATCAGATCATAGTGGGGGCGGCGCACTGCGCCCAGAGACAGCTCAATTGGCGCCGGCGCATCCGCTTCGCGGATCAGCACCCGGAACTGACCAAGGAAACCACTCACCTGCAGATCCCGGCTGAAGTATGCGGGTAAGGAGTCGGTGGTCTCGGCTGCGGCCATCACTCGCTCCAGATAGACTTCATCCTGGCTGGAGATCGCTTCTGTCGCTAACAGGGTGATGCTGGCCAAGCCATTGCTTTCGCCCATCAGGTGAGCGGCGGCAAGGCGAATACGGTCCTCGGCACCCAGGATCAACAGGTGTCCCGCCGTATGGTAAGACACGGTTTTCGGGATCAGGTTTTCTAACATGGTGGTCTGGGCCAGGCTCTGCTCACGGGCCGGATCCATCACACTGCTTTCAATCATGCTCACTATGCGTTCCTAAATCTGTTCATTGCTCTTGGCGCACTGGCGGATACTGGTGACACGGGAGCGGCAGATTGCTTCTTATTGTGAGCAAGGTTCATACCAGGCTCACGCTCCCCAATCTCCCCCGTGTTACGCCTCGTTCTGCGGTTTGCCTGTACTCTCGTCGTGGTGTGCGACTTTTTGTCCCTGCTCCTCAGGGGAAGCCGCCGGCTCTGACGACTTTTTGTCCGCCTCGGCGACGACCTCCTGATCCTCTTCCGCCTCCTTCACCACGTGCCGGAACACCTTCTCGGCCAACTCGGCTGCCACCTTGGCACTGAGTTTGGGCTGAGATTTGTAATCAAGGTCGTATTCGCACAGGCCGTCACGAACATTGTAGTGGGGCTGTTTCCACAGGGCCCGCAGAGCCTCTTTGCGTTTGAGGGGATCCACCTCCGGCTTGAGGAACTCGGCAAAACTGCCGCCCTCCTCAATGGCATTGGGATCCGGAAGTTCCGTCGATTCAGCGTCCCCCTCTTGCGCCAGGGCCTCATCGCTGGCACCCGGCTCTCCGGCCTCCAGCGGAGGGGTCTGCGCCACCTCGTCACGCCCAGTCGCCTGTTGCGCTTGCTCTTCTTGTTCCTGCTTCGCGACCGCCTGACGGCGTTGCTGCCAGCGGCTCAATAATCCGCTCATGCTTTGTCCCGCTTCTGTTTCATTTCACCGCGGCTATCGACGTGCTTGCGACGATGGGCATTGATCGGCTGTTCGCCATGACGGGTGAGGAAAGACTCCAACCAGCAGCCGATCGCCTCGGGAATGGGACAGGTCAATACCGGGGTATCTCCCTCCAGGGCTCCGGCGGCAACATTCTGGTTCGCCGTGATCGACATGGGCACCGGCACGCCATCCCCCTTATCATCGCAGATCACAAACAATTTGGGCGTCGGCAGATCCAGATTGAGCCGGTAATTGGCACGCTCATCCAGAAACAGCTCCATCATCACTTCATGGGCTCCCTCGGGTTTGTCACCACTGGCGGGCAGCAAGGCGTCGATCTCCCAACGGGTCTGGCTCCAGCGGCCTACCGTCACTTGGGTGGATTTTAGCGTGACGTACAGGGGCCACAGGGATTCACTATGTTGCATCGGTTACCCACATTTCTGACTGATGGACAGTTTCATCATATAGGCAAAAAACGTTCCAACTATTATTCGGCGGTTTTCACAGACCAGGATCACACAATTCTTGCTGCCAGGGACATTTTGTCCTTGCCTCAAGGGACAGCTTGGGACAATAAGTCAGACGAAGTGTGATCCGTTTCTCGTTCCCCTCACAGAATCCTGATGGAATGGGAATTGCATCTCCCGCCGTCAGTCCCTTAGCCGTTTGAGTCCATTATGAGCCAGCCCACCCACCGTCCCCGCCTGTCCCGTACCCACGCAGAAGCCCCACTGACCCTCGCGGTCACCGCCGTGGATGAAACCGGTGCCACCGTGGATAAGCAGATCGCCTGCGAGCGCCCCCTGACTCTCTATCTCAACTGGCAGCCTATTGTGACCTTGATGACCCTGGGAGCCCGGCCCGAAGCCCTGGCCCTTGGTTACTTGAAGAATCAGGGGTTTATCACAGATATCGCGCAGGTCGAATCCGTCATTGTCGACTGGGAGGTGAACTCGGCAGCGGTGATCACCCGTGAGGACACGGACCATGTCAGCCAGAAGCTGACGGAAAAAACCGTCACCAGCGGCTGTGGTCAGGGCACGGTATTCGGCAGCTTTACCGCCGGCCTGGATCAGATCCAACTGCCCACCCCCAGCTTGAGCCAAAGCGGGATCTACGCCCTGCTGAAAAATCTGGGACAGTATAACGACACCTATAAGAATGCCGGGGCGGTGCACGGCTGCGGGGTCTGTGAGGGTGAACAGATCCTGAGCTTTGTCGAGGATGTGGGTCGCCACAATGCGGTGGACACCCTGGCTGGTGACATGTGGCTGGACGGCTTAAGCGGGGGAGACAAGATCTTCTACACCACGGGCCGCCTCACCTCCGAGATGGTGATTAAGGTCGCCAAGATGGGGATCCCGGTACTGCTGTCGCGCTCCGGGATCACCGAAATGGGCCTGAGCCTGGCCCAGCAACTGGGGATCACCCTGATCGCCCGGGCCAAGGGACGACATTTTCTGATTTATCACGGCGCTGAAACCGTGCAATTTGATGGGGAGCACGCATGAGCGAGCAGCAAGACAACCTGTTTATGAATGCCAAGCAGGTGGCAGATTACCTCGATCTGAATGAAAAGAAAGTCTATGCCATGGCGAATGAACGCCAGCTTCCGGGCACCAAGATCACGGGTAAATGGTTATTTCCAAAGACCCTGATCGACCGCTGGATCATCGACTCCTGCCACAGCGGCATGCTGTCAGACCGCTTGATCATGACCGGCTCCGATGACCCCCTGTTGCACTGGGTGGTTGGCCGGGTCGGCCAGCGGATAGGCAGCTCTGGTCTGGTGAACTACTCTCCTACCGACTCCCGCCTGGGTCTGTCCCACCTGTCCCAGGGCTATGCGGATCTCTGCTGCATCCACTGGGGCAGTGCGGCCGAGCGGGATCTGCGCCATCCCGCCCTGCTCAAGCGTTATCCGGCCCACAAGCAATGGGTTCTGGTGCACGGGGCCAGCCGGGAGTTTGGCCTGTTGATGCGCACCGAACATCACCACCTGGGGCAGAATGTGGATGAAGCCCTCTCCCTGCGCTATCGCTGGATGAATCGCCAGGAGGGCGCCGGCGCCCGCTACCACTTTGATAACTGGCTGGCAGAAAAGGGGATGACCGGCACAGATCTGAACCTGGTGGCCACCTCCTTTACCGAGCGGGAACTGGCTGCGGGGATCGCCCGGGGTGATGCAGACTTCGGTTTCGGCTGCCAGGGTATTGCCGGAGAGTTTGGCCTGGCCTTTGTTCCCCTGGGCAAGGAGTCCTTCGACTTCGTAATGCCCCAGGGGGTCTACTTCCGTCAACACCTGCAGCAACTGTTTACGATCATGCAAAACCCCGAAACCCTCACCCATGCCCAGCGCCTGGGGGGCTATGATCTGGCCGATTGCGGCAAGATCCTGTGGAGTGGTAGCTGATAAGGAGCAGCGGTAAGCTTCTAGCCTGTAGCCTGTAGCCTGTAGCCTGTAGCCTGTAGCCTGTAGCCTGTAGCCTGACGTTTTAAGCCAACCGCTCGTTAGCACTTATACTTGGGGCTTGCCATCTTGTGGAGAGCCCCGCCATGAACTTTGCGATCCGCCACCTTCTCCCCCTGCTGCTTATCGCCCCCTGCTGGGCCCAGACCCCTCCCATCATCTACCCGGCCCAAGGTCAGGCTCCCGAGCAACAGCGTCTGGATCAAGCCGAATGCCAGCTATGGGCCACAGATAGCACCGGCGTCGATCCCGTCACCCTGGCCAGCCAAAGCGGACCGGCTCAGCAGCAGGTCGGCGGTGAGCGCATCGGTGGCGCCGTTGGCGGCGCAGCCACTGGGGCCATTATCGGGGCCATCGCCGGAGACGCCGGAAAAGGCGCCGCGATCGGAGCAGGCACTGGCGTGCTCGGCGGCGGTGCTAAGCAAAGGCGTAAACAGAAACAGAACGAACAGGCGGTGCAACAGGCAGAGCAAAACAGGCAGGCGCAGATGGCGACCTTTCAGCGGGCCTTTAAAGCCTGTATGGAAGGGAAAGGGTACAGCATCCAGTGAGTGAGGCCGGTGACAGGCCCTCCCTCACTTGGCGATCGCCTTGCCGCCGATGATCTTAAAGGCGGGCGTGCCCCGCACCAGGGCATCACGGGCAAATTGACCGCCACAGCCGGGACAGTGTCCCGGCTCGGTAGTAAAGTCCCGGCTGATCCGCTCCTTGAAGCATTTGACCAGACTGCCCTTGCCACCCTTGCGATAGAGATAGAGGCGGGTTTTGCACTTGCAGCAGAGCACCTCGACGGTACGCTGCGGCCCCTTTTTATTGGGCTTGGCCATCAAGGCAGATCCAGATCAGAGCCGGTATCGCCGGCGGGCCGCTGCTGCAGGGTGATCGGCACTGATTCCTCCCGCTCCAGCGCCGGACACTTCAGCGGCAAGCGAACAGTAAAGACGGAGCCTTTCCCCGGCTCGGACTCCAACTCCATCACCCCACCAAAACGGCGAATGATCCCGTAGCTCAAGGACAGTCCCAAGCCCGTTCCCTGCTTACGTGTGGTGAAGAAGGGGTCGAAGATCCTCGGCTGCAGCGCTTCGGGAATGCCTACACCATCATCTTCCACGGCGATCCAGGCGCCCTTGATCGCCCCCTCTTCCAACCAGTCGCCGCTGCGTACCCGCACCTCTCCTCGACCATCCAGGGCATGGGCCGCATTGACCACCAGGTTGATCAGCACCTGCAGCAACTGTTGACGGTTTACCTCGACGGCTTGAGTGGCCTGCAGATCCAGCACTACCTCGACCGACTGTTTACGCAGGGAGTGGCGCACCAGCACCAACATCTCCTGGATGATGGGATCCACGGGCAGGCGCTCCAGGGGCATGTTGAGATCGCCGGGGCGGGCATACTGCAACAGAGACTGGATGATCGCCTTGATCCGCTGAACCTGCTGAAAAATAAGTTCAATCTCCTCCTCAACTGTGTCCGCATGCTCCCCCAGCTCCCACTTTATCAGCTCGATATTGCCCAGGATCACCGCCGTCGGGTTGTTGATCTCATGGGCGATCCCCGCCGTCATCTCCCCCAGGGCCACCAGTTTTTCATTGGTCACCATCTGCTGCCGAGTCTCTTCCAGCAGGGTGATGTTGCGCTTGAGCTCCTGGGTGCGCTTCTTGAGGATCGCCGTTCGCTGCTCCACCTTCTGTTCCAACTGGTCGTTCGCCAGCTGGATCTGACGGTTACGCTCCTGCAGTTGATCCAGCATCAGATCAAATTGACGACTGAGCTGGGCCAGCTCGTTGGAGGGATCGAGCCCCAGATCGCCGATCCGCCGGTCATGTCCCCGCTGTACCTCCCGAACCACGGAGTGGATCCTATCGATAGGCTTGAGCAAGCCAGCGGCCCCATAAAATACCGCCAAACCAGAGCCCAACAGGACCAGCAGCAGGATGGTGCCCAGCTCAAAGATGTTCATCAGATAATTGTGGACAAAGGGGGCTTCGGTAAAGCCGGTATAGATCATGCCGATCCGCTCGCCATTGATGTCCTGTAGGGGAGCGTAGGCCGAGATATACCAGTCGTTATAGACGAAGGCACGATCCACCCACATCTCCCCGGCTTCCAGTACCTTGAGCCGAACCTGCTCCGACACCAGGGTGCCCACCGCCCGACCCAGACCCTCTTCCGACGGCACATTGGTGCTGATCCGGACATTATCCAAGAATAGGGTGACCGTGCCTCGGGTGCGGGCTGGCAGGGTGCCTTCGGCATAGGTCAGTTCACGGATCTGGTCGACCAGCTCCGTATTATGGTTCAGCAACACCCCGCCATCGAGGAAGCCGATACGGCGCCCGTCCGGCGCCTGCAACTCCACCAAAGAACGGATCACCATGCCACGCTGCTCAAAACCTTTTCGGGGGGGCTGTGCCATGGGCGTCGGCTCCAGTGCCATGCTGGCTTCTCGCGCCAGCACTGGACTGATCTGCAACATCTGGGATCGACTCAGCACCTGCAGGCTGGAGCGACCGGAATCACCGGACTCAGGGATCAAGGGGCGCAGCGCTTCATCCGCCAACGCCGCCTCCAATGGCAGGATCCGCAAAAACTCCAGCTGCAAGCGCTCTCGAGCCTGCTCCAACAGGCGGTCCATGGCCCGATCGGAGAGGCTCAGAGTCCGCATCAGGCGGTCAAACTCCCAACCGTGCTGCAACTGGGCCATGGCGTGCTCCTGACGCCGGGCACTGGACTCTACCATGCCCTGAGCCACCGCAAGATCACTGCGCACCTTCATAAACAGCTGAGTGCCCGTGTAGGTCACGTTCCAATAGATGGTGATAAACACCAAGCTGGCTAGGGTCACCAATACCGGCAACAGCATCAGTACCAACAATCGGTAACGAACCGTACTGGTCAGGACCTTGACGTCATTGCGAAACTGCCGCCGCCACCATGCCAGCATTATTCAGATAAACCCCACTCTTTAAACTTACGGTCCAAGGTCTTACGGGAAACGCCCAGGATCCGGGCAGCGGCGGATTTATTGCCAAGCTGCTCCTCTACGACCTTGAGAACATGGAGGCGTTCCACCTCTTTCAAGGGCATATCCTCCGGGTACCCCTCCCCTGCGACAACGGTCTCTGCCGGCGTCTGCTGACTGCGCCAATACTCGGCGGGCGGTTTACCCAGCAGCAAACATCTCTCTACCAGATTCCGCAACTCGCGGATATTGCCAGGCCAGTCATAGCCCTGCATCACCTGCAGATCCTCATGGCTCCAGGCCACCTCCCGGACCCCCAGCTCTGCCGCCAACTGACGGGTGAAGTGATGGACCAGATCCACCACATCATCCGGACGCTCCCGCAGAGAGGGGATCCGGATGTTGAGGACATTCAGGCGATAATAGAGATCGCGCCGAAACCGGCCAGCCTCGACCTCGGCCATCAGTTCCCGATTGGTCGCCGCGACGACCCGCACGTCCACGGGGATCTCCTTCTCGGAGCCCACCGGACGTATGGTGCGCTGCTCCAACACTCGCAGCAGTGAGGTCTGCATCTGCAGTGGCATCTCGCCGATCTCATCGAGAAAGATAGTACCGCCGGAGGCGAAGCTGAACAGGCCCTCCCGGGCACCACGGGCTCCGGTAAAGGCTCCGGCCACATGACCAAACAACTCACTCTCCAGCAACTCTGGGGCAATGGCACCACAATTGACCGCGACGAAGGTGCCCGTGCGGCCGGACAGCTGGTGCAGGGAACGCGCGACCAGCTCCTTACCGGTACCGGACTCCCCCTCAATCAGCACTACGGAATTGGTGGGAGCGACCCGCCGGGTGATCTCCTTCACCTGCTGCAGATTGGGACTGTTGCCAATGATGGTGCTGGGGTGGCTGTGGGCCATTTCCCGTCTCAACATCAGGTTTTCCCGACGCAACAGACGCCGCTCAATGCAGCGGTCCACCGCCTGCATCATCTGCTCAAGGCGGAAGGGTTTCAGGATAAAGTCCGCCGCCCCGGCCCGCAGGGCACGGATCGCCGTATCCATATCGGCAAAGCCGGTCATAAAGATCACATCGGAGCGACGGGTATCCAGATCCAGCGCTTCATGCCACTCGATCCCGTCCCGACCAGGCAGACTGATGTCGACAATCAGGAGATCGAAGTGGCAGCGGCTACGCAACTGCTCCGCCTCCTCGACACTGCCGGCGGTCTCGACCAGGGCAAAACGACGTGCCAGGGCCTTCTTCAAGAACGAGCGCATTCCCGACTCGTCGTCCACCACCAGCACAGACATGGCGGTGTTCTGCATTACCTGTTCAGCCATAATGAGCGTGTCACTCCGATCTGCAAAATTCGATGGGCCAAAATGTCCCCTTGGGGTCAATTTGACTGAGGTCTTTTGTAAGGTGAGTCATTTTGACCCTGTTTACCACACAGAAAACGTGACCGATAGCAAAAAACTCCCTTGAGGGATCAGATTGGCACCATATTTGCCTTCTAATGACTTCGCAAGGACCCGTTTTTAACCAGTAAAGTAGGTTCCAACCCCATGATCCGAACCATCCAGTCCGTGGCGCTGATGCTGCTCACACTGCCCCTGCTGGCGATTGCCGCCCCGGACACGGTGATCCGCCTGGCCACCACCACCAGCACCGACAACTCTGGCTTGCTCGCCTACCTGTTACCGACCTTTGAAAAAGAGAGTGGTTACCAGGTTCAGGTGATCGCCACCGGCACCGGCAAGGCCCTGCGTCACGGCCGCAACGGCGATGTGGATATTGTCATGACCCATGCCCCCGCCGCCGAAGCCCGGTTTGTTGAGGAAGGCTACGGTCGCCTGCCCCGCCAACTGATGGCCAATGACTTCGTGGTATTGGGGCCGAAAACCGATCCGGCCGGGGTCAAACAGGCTCGCAGTGTCACCGAGGCCTTCAATAACATTGCCAACAAGCCAGCCCCCTTCGTCTCCCGAGGCGATGAATCTGGCACTCATATGAAAGAACTCGCCATCTGGCAAGCCACCGGGCAGGACACCAGCTTTACCGGCTACGCCGCCATTGGTCAGGGTATGGGCCCGGCCATGCTCACCGCCAGCGAGATGCAAGCCTATGTCTTGGCCGATCGCGGCACCTACCTGGCCTTCATGGATAAACTGGATCTGGAAGTGAGCCTGCAGGGGGATCCCATTTTGCTCAATCCTTACCAGGTGATCCTACTCAGTGATCAGAAGTACCCGGATCTGAATCACACCGGGGCAAAAGCGTTTAGCGACTGGCTGGTAAGCCCGCAAGCTCAGCGTATGATTGACGACTTTAAGATCCACGGTGAGCCACTGTTCAAGGCCACCTTCTCCCCCACTAAGGCGAGTGAATGAACGACGGTATGTTGTCCGTTTTCCAGCAGGGCCTGGCCCTGCTGCTGAGTTTCGATCCAGATGTCTGGGCCATCATAGGTGTCTCCTTCAGCGTCTCGCTGCGGGCCATGGCTGTCACCCTGCTGCCCTGCATCCTGCTGGGGTTTGCCCTGGCCGTCAGCCGTTTTCCCGGCCGTAATGTCGCCATCTCCCTGTTTCAGACTCTTCAGGCGATCCCCACTGTGGTGGTCGGCCTGATCGCCTACCTGTTGCTCTATCGTCAAGGAGTGCTGGGGGATCTACGCTGGTTGTTCACCCAAAACGCCATGATCCTGGCCCAGTGCTTACTGGCAGCGCCCGTACTGGTCTCCCTGAGCTACGGCGCCTTCTCTGGCGGCGACTGGCGCGCCTGGGAAACCGCCCGTACCCTAGGGGCTCCCCGTTACCGGGCCTTCCTGACCCTATGTCACGAGCTGCGAGCCCCCCTACTGGTGGCGGTGATCGCCGCCTTCAGCCGCATCATCACCGAAGTGGGCGCTTCCATGCTGGTGGGCGGTAACATCCATAATGTGACCCGCAACATTCCCACCGCCATCGCCCTGGAAACCAGTAAGGGCGAATTTGCCCAGGCCGCCGCCCTGGGCACCGTATTGCTGATCCTGGCACTGATTATTAACTTTTCTCTGGGCTCCCTGCGCAACAAGCAGGAAGGCCTTCGTCGGGGGTAATGCATGCACTTGTCCGCACACAACCTTGAGATCCACTTCGATCAACGCCGCCTGTTCACCATTGCCCAGCTTGGACTGCAAGCCGGACAAAGGATCTGGCTGCGTGGTGCCAATGGCGCAGGCAAAACGACCCTGCTGAAGATCCTGTCCGGGTTACAAAAACCCTGCCGGGGCCGGGTGCGGCTAGAGCAGGGGGGAGATCAGCCTCCCCGCCGCCCCTGGGCACGCCCCGATCCGCTGCGAGGCCGAGTGATCTACCTGCATCAGACGCCCTACCTGTTTGATGGCAGCGTTGAGGAGAACCTCAACTACGGCCTCAAACAGCTGGCCCTGTCGGCAGAAGAGCGTCAACAACGGCTCGAACAGGCGATCGAACTGGCCAACCTTTCCCACCTGCGGCAACACTCGGCCCAGGTCCTGTCCGGTGGCGAGCGCCAGCGCCTGGCCCTCGCCCGAGCCTGGGTGTTGCGTCCGGATCACCTGCTGCTGGACGAGCCAACGGCCAGCCTGGATCCCGACTCCATCGATGCCATTGCCGCCATGCTGGACACCCTGCAGCAGCAAGGGTGTGGCCTGCTGATCACCAGCCATCAGAACACCCGCATCACTCAAGCCTGCCAGCAGCAGTGGCTGCTGGCAGGCCAAACCTTGCATCTGCAACCCCCACAGGAGCAATTGGCATGAACAACCTGACCCTGGCTGTGCTGGCGGGCGGCCGCGCACGCCGCATGGATGGCCAAGACAAGGGCCTGATCACGGTCGCCGGCAAGCCAATGGTGCAATATGTGCTGGATCGAGTCGGCAGCGACTCCATCCCGACCCTGTTGATCGCCAACCGCAACCAGGCACGCTACGCCGAGCTGGGTTACCCGGTCCATGGGGATGAACAGGCCGACTTTCCCGGCCCTCTAGCCGGGATCGCCGTGGCGCTGAAACAGACCAAGACCGACTGGGTGCTGATCTGCCCCTGTGACACCCCGCAACTGCCTCGGGATCTGGCCGCGCGGATGCAGCAGACCCAGCAACAGAGCGGGGCCGAGCTGGTGGTCGCCTTCGACGGAGAGCGAGAGCACCCTGTGGTGATGCTGCTCCATCGAGGCCTACTGCCATCCCTGCAGGCCTATCTGGATGGTGGGGATCGCAAGATCGATCTCTGGTATCAACAACACCAGGTCGCCCGCTGCACCTTCTCCGGCATGACATCGGCCTTTGCCAACATCAACACCCCGGAGCAGCACCACCAACTCGAACAGGCCCTGCTTGGCCAATCGCGCTGAAGGAAGAAAGATGAGACAAAACGACCTGCTGGCGGATTGCCGCGTTCCCGTACTGGGCCTGTGCGCCTACAGTGGCACGGGAAAGACCACCCTGCTGCGCAAGCTGCTGCCGGAGCTCAATCGTCGGGGCCTCAAGATCGCGGTGCTCAAGCACGCCCACTGCAATTTCGAAGTGGATAAGCCGGGTAAAGACAGCTTTGAACTGCGCAAGGCCGGCGCCGATCAGATGCTGATCGCCTCCTCCAAACGTCGCGCCCTGATGATGGAGCGGCCGGTCGAGGGCGATCCGGATCTAAAAGAGCTGCTGGCCATGGTCGATCAATCCCGCGTCGATATGATCCTGGTGGAAGGCTTCAAGAAGCTGCCCCTGCCCAAGCTCGAACTGCACCGCGCCGAAGTCGGAAAACCCTTTGTCTTCACCGGGGATCCCCTGATCCAGGCGATCGCCTGTGACGCGGACACCCAGTTGCCCACGGACTTTGCCCTGCCCAAGCTGGACATCAATGACGTCGATGGCATTGCCGATTTCATCACAAACTTTATCCAGCACTGGCAACCGGCCGCCCCTCAGCCATTTGGCCCCAGCTGTGATGACACAGAGCGCAAACAGCTGTCGGTGAAACAGGGACTGGACCGCATTCTCGCCATGGTTCACCCGGTGGCGGAGATCGAGCAAGCCGAACTGACCCACAGTCTCAACCGCGTACTGGCCCGGGACGCCGTTTCCCCCATCAACGTACCGCAATGCACCAACTCGGCGATGGACGGCTACGCCTTTGCAGCCGGCCCCCATGACGCGTACCAGGTGGTCGGTGAGGTCTTTGCCGGTTACGCCTTCGACGGCACCCTGGCGCCCGGTCAGGCGGTCAAGATCATGACCGGTGCGCCCATGCCTGCCGGAGCCGATACCGTGGTGATGCGAGAGCTGGCAACGGAAACCGAGGTCGACGGCGGCGCACGCCAGGTGCAGTTCGAAGGCCCCATCGAGCCGGGGCAGAACGTGCGTCAGGCGGGCGAAGACATCGCACAGGGCACCACCGCGTTGCAAGCCGGTCACCGCATCGGTCCCGCCGAGCTGGGCCTGCTGGCCTCACTGGGGCTGGCCACGCCCGGGGTATATCGTCGCCCCAAGGTGGCGATCTTCTCCACCGGCGACGAAGTGTGTGCCCCCCAGCAACCGCTCCAAGCCAACTGCATCTTCGACTCCAACCGCTTCACCCTGCATGGCATGCTGGCCAAGCTGGGCTGCGAGGTGTTGGATCTGGGGATCATCGAGGACAACGAGGCGGCGATGATAGCCGCCCTGGAACACGCCGCCGACGCGGCGGACGTGGTGATCACCTCGGGTGGGGTTTCCGTCGGCGATGCCGACTTTATCAAGGACGCCCTGGCCAAGCTGGGCAGCATCGACTTCTGGAAGATCGCCCAACGCCCGGGCCGCCCCCTGGCCTTTGGCACCGTCAAGGACGCCCTGTTCTTCGGCCTGCCCGGCAATCCTGTGGCGGTCATGGTCTCCTTTATTCAGTTTGTTCAACCGGCCCTGCGCAAGATGGCCGGGGAGCACCACTGGCAGCCTAAGCTGCTCAAGGCGATCGCCAGCGAGCCGATGCGCAGCCGGGTGGGACGCACCGAGTTCAACCGGGGGATCCTGAGCCTGGGGGCTGGCGGCCAGCTGACCGTCGCCACCACGGGCCACCAGGGCAGTGGCATGCTGGGCTCCATGGTCCGGGCCAACTGCCTGATCGTGATTGAAGAACCCCAAGGTGAGGTGCAACCGGGCGACAGCGTCTGGGTGCAACCCTTTGCCGATCTGTTGTAGGAGATCCCATGGCACTCATTGATGGCTTTGGCCGCCAAATCAAATATCTGCGCATGTCAGTCACGGATCACTGCGATTTTCGCTGCGTCTACTGCATGGATGAGGATCCCACCTTCCTGCCCCGGGATCAGGTGCTGAGCCTCGAGGAGCTGCACCAGATCGCCCAGGCGTTCACCGAGTTGGGGGTCGAGAAGATCCGCCTGACCGGTGGCGAGCCCCTGGTCAAGAGCAACCTCGACTACCTGGTCCAGCAGATCGCCGCCCTGCCGGGTCTCAAGGATCTGTGCCTGACCACCAATGGCTCCCGGTTGAAGAAATTCGCCCGGCCGCTCAAAGACGCGGGCCTCAAGCGGATCAACATCAGCCTGGACACCCTGGATCCGGAGCGATTCAGGGCCGTCACCCGCAACGGCAAGCTGGAGCGGGTCCTGGCCGGGATCGATGCCGCCATCGAGGCGGGCTTCGAGCGGATCAAGCTCAATACCGTCGCCATGAAAGGCAACAATGACGATGAGATCCTCGATCTGGTCGCCTTCGCCCGGGACAAGGGAGTGGACATCAGCTTTATCGAGGAGATGCCCCTGGGGATCCTCAGCGATAACCGTCGGGCCAACTCCATGCTCACCAGCGAGGCGGTGCGCACCATACTGGCCGAGCGCTACGAGCTGATCCCCACCACGGAAAACACAGGTGGACCGGCCCGTTACTACCGCATGCCCGACAGTGACATTCGCATCGGCTTTATCAGCCCCCACAGCCATAACTTCTGCCATGAGTGCAACCGGGTGCGGCTCACCACCACGGGGGAGTTGCTGCTGTGCCTGGGCAATGAAAACTCCGTCGATCTGCGCGCCATCCTGCGTCAGTACCCGGGTAACCTGGAGAAGCTCAAGCAGGCGATCCTCGATGCCATGGCCCGCAAGCCGGAGATGCACCACTTCAGCCAGGATGGAGAGACCCACATCCTGCGCTTTATGAGCCACACCGGGGGATAACCGCGTATGCGGTTAGCTAATAGCTGTTAGCTAACCGCTTTTAGACATTGCGATCGGGAACATACCCCCTAAAAAACAAAAAAGCCGCACTCGATGAGTGCGGCTTTTTTGTTAAAGATGGGGTGGCTAACGGGACTTGAACCCGCGACAACCGGAATCACAATCCGGGACTCTACCAACTGAGCTATAGCCACCACTGAAACAGTGGGTGCAGCAGCAAGGCTGCTCAACAATACGTAAGATAGCGTAGACAATTGTCCGCGCCTGACCAAGTCGTATCATTGGAGTTTGCCGAACGGGTCCAGCAAACGAGAAAGATGGGGTGGCTAACGGGACTTGAACCCGCGACAACCGGAATCACAATCCGGGACTCTACCAACTGAGCTATAGCCACCAAAGAATTTTGTGTCGGGCCATTGAAAATGGCGCGCCCAAGAGGATTCGAACCTCTGACCTTTGCCTCCGGAGGGCAACGCTCTATCCAGCTGAGCTATGGGCGCATCCTTGACGGCGGGTATAATACTCAAGCCGCCCCCATGCGTCCATGGATAAATCGCAAATTTAACTCGGCTGCTGATTTTTTAACTAACCCAAGGGATCCTATCCTGCTATTGGGCACATTTTTACCACAGAAGTGTTTGTTTTTTAGCCGTAGCCATATAATGTAACAGTTTAGCAACAGAGCCAGGGACGGATCACATGACTCGGACATCGCTAACCGACAGCGACGGACCGCTTGCGCAGTCTCAGCGCCGGGTCCAACGATTACGAAAACTAGTGAGACAGCGTCGCCAAGCCGAACAGATCCAGCAACTGCTGCTGGGGATCTCTGAACTGGCCAGTCAGTGCCACTCCATGGAGCAGTTCTACCAGCAACTGGGTCCCCTGGTATTGCGCCAATCCCAAGTGGAGTACTGCTACGCGGTGTTTTACCACAGTGAAGAGGACCGTTTCTCCTGTCCCTTCTTCGTCGACCGGAAAGGCAATGCCAATCCCATAAGCAAGACCAGCCAGGAAGCATTTCGCAACGGCCTCACCTATCATCTCTATCGTCACGGCCAAGCCATGCGGCTGGGTCCGTCGGACTTTCACAGACTCGAGCGAGAACACAATGTCCGCTCGCTGGGCACGCCGTGCGAGGCTTGGATCGGCGTGCCACTAAAACAAAATGGTGAGATCATTGGGGTTCTGGCGATGCAGTCCTACCAGCCAGGCAGGTTATACAGCCAGCATGATCAGGAACTGCTGCAGTTTATCGGTGATCACCTGGTTACTGCGCTGGGCAGGCTAAAGTACGCCGAGCAGACCGAGCTGGTCATCGCTCGCCGGACCCGTGAGATGCGCATGGCAAACCAAGCCCTGCATGAGGAAAACCGCCAGCGACGCCGGGCCGAACAGTTACAGAAAGCCCTTCTGGCGATCACCGAACTGACCGCTCGTCATACCGATATCGACAGCTTCTATCGAGCCATTCATCAGGCCCTACGCCAATTGTTGCCAGCCAACAACTGTTTGATTGCCCTGCTCAATGAGGATGGCAAAGAGCTGAGTTTTCCCTACTACCAGGCTGGCGATACCCTCCCCCCTCCCCCACCTCGTCCTCCCCAGGATGGCCTGGTCGAGCGGGTGCTCAAGGCGGGCAAACCGGTACAGCTCAAGGGAAAAGCCATCCAGGCCAGCTATGCCGACGGAAGCCTGGGCCAAGGGGTCGAACGCTGCCTCCTGTTTCTGAGAGATTGGATAGGTGTCCCACTCACCTTGGGGGGGCAGACCCGGGGCGTCCTGGCGGTATTCAGCCAGCAGGCGGGTGAAGAGTATGATCAGAAAGACTTGGAACTGATGGGCTTTGTGTCCCAGCATATCAGCAGTGCCATCGAACGCCGCACTATCGAGGAGCAGCGGGCCCGCTACCATGAAGAGCTGGAGCGCAAGGTCGAGGAGCGCACTCGTGAGATGCAGGCCCTCAATGCCGACCTGCAACGCCAGATAGCACAACGGCGTAAAGCGGAGCAACGCCTGCGGCACGACGCCTTCCACGATACCCTGACCAACTTGCCCAATCGGGCCCTGCTGCTGGATCGCCTTGAGCACACCAGCAAGCAGCTTAATCGCCGTTCTCAGGAGCGCTTTGCCGTCCTCTTTATCGATCTGGACCGATTTAAGCTGGTCAATGACAGCCTGGGTCACCTGATCGGCGATCAATTCCTGATCGAGATTGCCCGGCGACTGGCTACCTGCATTCGGGACAATGACACCCTGGCTCGGATTGGCGGAGACGAGTTTGTGATCCTGCTGGATGGCATTCGGCAGATCGAAGATGTGCAGGAGGTGTGCGAGCGGATCCTTCGTACCGTCGGCCAGCCCGTCGAGCTGGAGGGACGCGACTTCTTTCCCGGCACCAGTATCGGCATCGCCCTGGCGACGCCCGGAGCTGACAACAAACCCGAAACTCTCCTGCGCAATGCCGATGCCGCCCTCTATCATGCGAAATCCGCCGGACGGGGCTGCTTTGCCTTCTTCAGTTCAACCATGCAGGCCACCCTGAAACAGGACCACAGGCGCGAAGCCCAATTCCGCCATGCCTTGGAGCACAATGAGCTCACCCTGCTCTATCAGCCCATGATCGATCTGGCCGACGGCCACCTGGTGGGCGTGGAAGCCCTGGTTCGCTGGCACCATCCGACGCTGGGGCTCCTGCCCCCCCAGGAGTTCCTCCCCTGGGCCAGCCAGTGCGGGGCAATCACGGCGCTGGATCGCCACGTCCTGTCACGGATCCGTCAGGATCTGGCCATCCTGTCCCCCCTACTGGGCCCCAATGGTTGGCTGCACATCAACCTGGATCTGGCCCACCTGCGCAGCGAGGCACAGTTGACGCTACTGGAGGAACATATTCGAGCCATGCCCATCTCGGCATCCCAACTGGCCCTGGAATTTTCCGAGCGGGAGCTTAGGCTGGAGCAGGCCACTTTGAAGACCGGCCTGGAGCGTCTCCGTGCCCTGGGCGTCAGGCTGGGACTGGACAATTTCGGGACCGGTTACTCGGCCCTGACCCTGCTGCCCCACCTGCCGCTGGATTACATCAAGATCGACAAACAATACAGCCAACTCACTCCGCTTTGCCATCGCCACCGGGCCATCGTCCAGTCCCTGCTCGATATGTCAGGGCAACTGGGGGTGATCATCGTTGCCGAAGGGATCGAAACCGAAGGGCAGCGTCGCCAGCTGATCGACATGGGCTGTCGCTGGGGACAGGGCTTCCTGTTCAGCTCTCCGCAGCCCGTGGCACAACTTACCTCGACTCGACAACAGGAAGGCCAGCCGCAGTTAGGCTAGCCCAAACCCCTACTTCTTATTGAGCATGGCCCGCATCATGGCGATATTGGTCTTGCCCGTCTGTTGACGTTGCTCCACCGACGGCTTCTTCTGTCGCGCTTCCCAGACAAGATCATCCTGAGGCAACTCCAGCAGGAAACGGCTGGGCTCACAGCGGATCTGCTCACCATACTGACGACGCTCCTTGCACAGGGTAAAGAACAGCTCTTTCTGTGCCCGGGTGATCCCCACATAGGCCAGGCGGCGCTCCTCCTCCACATTGCCCTCATCCAGGCTGCTCTGGTGGGGTAACAGGCCCTCTTCCGCCCCCACCAGGAAGACATAGGGAAACTCCAACCCTTTGGAGGCGTGCAGGGTCATCATCTGCACCTGATCCGACTCCTCGTCCTCATTGTTGCGTTCCATCATGTCCCTCAGGGTCAGCCGGGTCACCACCTGCTCCAGGGTCATCGGTTCCTCCAGATCGTCGCCATCGAGCATGTCGGTGATCCAGCGATACAGCTCGGAGACGTTCTTCATCCGCATCTCCGCCGCCTTGGGGCTGGGCGAGGTATCGTACAGGTGATCCTCGTAATTGATCCCGCGGATCATCTCCTTAAGCGCCTCCAGGGTATCGCCGCGCACGGCGCGATCCCCCAGCTCCACCAGCCAGCGGGTAAAGACCATGACGGTTTCCGCCCCCTGGGGCGGCAGCACCTGCTCGATCTCGGGATCGAAACAGGCGGCAAACAAGCTCACCTGCTTACGGTTGGCCAAGCGACCTATCTTCTCCAGCGTCGCCGGTCCCATGCCACGCTTGGGCACGTTGCAGATCCGCAGGAAGGCATTGTCATCGTCCGGGTTCACCAGTACCCGCAGGTAACCCATGATGTCCTTGATCTCCGCCCGGCTGAAGAAGCTGGTACCCCCGGAGATCTTATAGGGGATCCGGTTGGCCATCAGCGCTTTCTCGAAGATCCGGGCCTGGTGGTTACCCCGATAGAGGATGGCGTAATCCTTGTGCTTGGCGTGGTTCATAAACTTATGCCGCACCAGGGAGGCCACCACCCGCTCTGCCTCATGATCCTCGTTATTGGCCGTCACCACGGTCAGTGGCTCACCGTAGCTGAGGTTGGCCCGCAGCGTCTTGTCGTAGACATGAGGGTTGTTGGCGATGAGGATGTTGGCCGCCTTGAGGATCCGACCGGAGGAGCGGTAGTTCTCCTCCAGTTTGACCAGCTCCAGGTTGGGGTAGTCCTTGCCCAGCAACACCAGGTTCTGTGGCTTGGCCCCGCGCCAGGAGTAGATGGACTGATCGTCGTCCCCCACCACGGTAAAGCGGGCCCGCTCCCCCACCAGTTGCTTCACCAGCTGGTACTGGCTGGTGTTGGTGTCCTGATATTCGTCCACCAGCAAGTAGCGGATGCGGCTCTGCCAGCGCTCCCGAACCTCCTCATTGGTCGACAGCAGCACCGTCGGCAGCATGATCAGATCATCAAAATCCAGCGCGTTGTAGGCCGTCATATGGTCCCGGTAACGCCCATACAGCTCGGCATGCAGGGCTTGCTGGGCATCATTGGCGATCCGCTTGGCCTGCTCCGGCATCACCAGATCGTTTTTCCAGTCGCTGATCTGCTTGATCAGCTGCTGCAGCTGGTCCTTATCTTCCAGCAGCTCATCCTCGGTCAGCTCCTTGAGCAGCGCCAGGGAGTCCTGATCGTCAAACAGGGAGAAGCCGGGCTTAAGCCCCAGCACCTTGTGCTCACGACGAATGATATCCAGTCCCAGGGTGTGGAAGGTGGAGATCCGCAGGCCCCGCGCCTCACCCTTGCCCAGCGAGCTGGCGATCCGCTCCTTCATCTCCCGGGCCGCCTTATTGGTAAAGGTCACCGCGGCGATGTGCTTAGCCTTATAGCCACACTGTTGGATCAGGTAACCGATCTTATTGATGATCACCCGGGTCTTGCCCGAACCGGCACCGGCCAGCACGAGGCAGGGGCCCGAGACATAGGTAACGGCTTGGTGTTGGGCCGGGTTTAATTTCATCGACAAGACAGTCCTTCAGCTAGATGGGGCGCGCAGTTTACCCTAATAACGCGACCGATTGGATGGCCAGTTCAAAGCCACACTCTGGTACTATACGAAAAATTCGATACAGAGACGGACCTATGCTGAACCCTCAGAAACTGGAAGAGCTGGCCCAACAATTGGCTGGCACCCTGCCGCCCGGCATCAAAGCCGCGGCCGATGATTTTGAACTCAAAGCTAAAACCCTGCTTCAGGCGCAGCTGAGCAAGCTGGACTTCGTCTCCAGGGAAGAGTTCGATCGCCAGGCCGCCGTGCTGGCCAAGACCCGCATGATGGTTGAACAGCTGGAAGCCCGTCTCGACGCGCTGGAAGCCACTCCGGCGGACCAAAGCGACGCAGAGTAATACCAATCGTATTATGTAGGACAGGCACAAAAAAACGGGCGCATGCCCGTTTTTTTGTGCCTGTCACTTTGCCGGAACGCTTTGTCTGGCAAGGCGCCTTGCCCTATCCTTGCTAGCAAAACCATCACCGCGAGACATCTTCGTGATCTACAACCTTATCCTGCTTGGCGTGGCCCTGGTGGCCCTCTTCTTCGTCTTTAAGGCCAAACGCATTCAAAAAGAACACGCCGCCGCCAATGTCCGGGCAAAAGAGCAACTGGAGGCGATCGAGGCCAGGCTATACCAGGCCGGGATCAACTGGGCAGCCAAAAGTGAGCCGGAACCGGACCTGAAAAGCCAGCTAAAAGGCGGCCTGATCGAAGCGTTTCAACACGGCGCAGCCCTCTATCAAACGAACACCCCAACCGATGGCAAGGCCCTCAAGGCCCTGCTCGGAGACTTTATCGAAGGCCAGGGCATCGCCGAAGCCGGCCAACGCTGGCCCCTGTACCATCGCGCCCTGCACTGCGCCTACCTGATGGGCCAGGCCGCCGCCCAGCCCAAGATGGCCGAGCGGATCCACTACCAGCTCGACAAACTGAGACAGGCTCTTAAGCGCGGTGAGTAAACAACGGGGCGCACAATGCGCCCCGCTTTTCGGCTCTAGGTTCTAGGTTCTAGGTTCTAGGAAGAGCAGGTTCTAGGTTCTAGGAAGAGCAGGTTCTAGGTTCTAGGAAGAGCAGGACACTACCTTGGCTCTTCCCCAGCACCTAGGCTCTTCCCGAGTACCCGGGCTCGTTTCTACTCACGAACCACGTGCAGGAAGTGCAGGTGTTTCTCATACTGGTCGAGAATATCCCCCAGCACCTGCTCCCGGCTCCAGCCCATGATGTCGTAATCCTGGCCCCCTTCGCGCAGGTGTACCTCGGCACGGAAATAATGGTCCGGGTCGAGCAGCGGTTCGATATCACTGGGCCGGAAAGCCGGTCGCAGATAGTCCTGCACCCTTACTTCGTATTCGAAATCCATCTCAGCGCCCAGCAGCACCTCCAGGCGAACCCTATGCTGATCCGCCTGAGGGTGGATCTGGGCTGTCACCCCCTGTTTCAACAGCTCCTCGGCTACCTCCTCCATAACGGGCATGACGGTCGCCTCGATAAATTGGGCCACCTCGAGGCGGCTGGGCAGGCGCATGGCGGTGCGCAGGCGCTGCTGCCAGGGCACAGGATTACGTGTAACCCTGGGGGCCAGGTTGGCACTTTGCAGGCTATCTTTCTTGTGCAGATCCAGGCGCAGGGCCTGCAGCAGGCCATAGCAAGCCACCATCAGGATCAGCGCAAAGGGCAGTGCGCTGGCGATGGTCGCGGTTTGCAAGGCGGCCAGGCCCCCCGCCAGCAGCAACACAATCGCCACCACGGCCATCAGCACCGCCCAGTAAACCCGCTGCCAAACCGGGGTCTGAGTATTGCCACCGGAGGCCAGCATATCGACCACCAGGGAGCCGGAGTCGGCGGAGGTGACAAAGAACACCACGATCATCATCAAGGCGATCACCGACAGCACCGAAGCGAAAGGAAACTGCTCCAAAAAGTGAAACAGGGCCAGGGAGGCGTCGGCACTGATCGCCTGGCCCAGCATCTGCTGGCCCTGATGCAGTACCATGTCGATGGCGGAATTACCAAACACCGTCATCCAGGCCAGGGTGAACCCTGCCGGGACAAAGAGGACGCCGGTAACAAACTGACGAATGGTTCGTCCACGGGAGATCCGGGCGATAAACAAACCGACAAATGGCGACCAGGATAACCACCACCCCCAGTACAACAGGGTCCAGCCCCCCAGCCACTCCTTGGGATCGTAGGCATAGAGGTTAAAGGTTTTATTGACCAGATCAGAGAGGTAACTGCCGGTATTCTGTACAAACATTTGCAACAGCAATACCGTCGGCCCCAGCACGATCACCAGCAACATCAGTAACAGGGCGAGCACCAGATTCAACTCGGACAGACGGCGTACCCCCCGATCCAGACCGGTCACCACAGAGAGGGTCGCCAGCGCCATGATCCCCAGGATCAGAGCCACCTGGACCGGGGTTGAGACGGCCACACCAAACAGGTGGCTCAGCCCGCTGTTGATCTGCAGCACCCCGTAGCCCAAGGAGGTGGCCACCCCAAAGACGGTGCCCAGAATGGCAAAGATATCCACCGCATGACCGATAGGGCCGTAGATCCGCTCCCCGATCAGGGGATAGAGGGCGCTACGCAGGGTCAGGGGCAGACCATGCCGGTAGGCAAAAAAAGCCAAGATCAGCGCCACGATGGCGTAGATCGCCCAGGCGTGCAGACCCCAGTGGAAGAAGGTCAACTTCATCGCTTCCTGGGCGGCAGCAATGGTGCCCGGATCTCCCTCGGGGGGACTCATAAAGTGCATCACCGGCTCGGCCACGCCGAAAAACATCAGGCCGATCCCCATGCCCGCCGAGAACAGCATGGCAAACCAGGATGAATAGCTGTAACTGGGCTCGGCATGGTCCGGCCCCAGTTTGATCTCGCCAAAACGGGACAGTCCCAAGTAGGCGACAAACACCAAAATCATTGCCACGACGCTGACATAAAACCAGCTGGCATTATCAAACAACCACCCCTGCAGACCGGACATCTGGAGGTTAAACGGCTCAGGAAACAGGGCTGCCAGCACCACCAAAACCAGGATTAAACCGCTCGCCCAATAGAAGACGGGACCCAGTCGTTGTTCTTGCTCAGAGATAACCACCTCCATACTCCTTGGAAAATTATTCTTCGGCTCCACCAAAGCTCAGACTCAGGCAGAAACACACAGCCCCCGAATACTCGGGGGCTGTGCTCTATCGATTACTCACGAACCACGTGCAGGAAGTGCAGGTGTTTCTCATACTGGTCGAGAATATCCCCCAGCACCTGCTCCCGACTCCAGCCCATGATGTCGTAATCCTGGCCCCCTTCGCGCAGGTGTACCTCGGCGCGAAAGTACTTGCTCTCCTCGTCCTCTTCGCTCTCCGTGGTCTCGGGGTAGAAGGCCGGCCTGAGGAAAGCACGGGGTCGCACTTCGTACTCGAAATCGACCTCAGCACCCAGCACCACTTCGAGCCGCACCCTGTCCCTGTCTTCATCCTTAAAGACATTGACCGTCACCGACTCCTTACGCAGCTCTGCGGCGACATCTTCCATCGCCGGCGTCACCACTTCATCAATAAAGCGGTTAACGTCACTGCGACGGGGGAACTGCATCATATTGCGCAGCCGTCGATCCCAGGAGACAGGGTTACGCGTAACCCTCGGGGCCAGGTTGGCAGCCTGCTGGCTGTCTTTTTTATGCAGATCCAGTCGCAGGGCCTGCAGCAAACCATACATGGAGACCATCAGGATGATGGAGAAGGGCAGCGCCGAGGCGATCGCGGCGGTCTGCAGCGCAGACAGTCCCCCCGCCATCAACAGCACGATGGCAAAGACACCCATCAGTCCGGCCCAGAAGATCCGCTGCCATACCGGGGTCTTGTCATCCCCCCCGGAGGCCAGCATGTCCACCACCATGGAGCCGGAATCCGCCGAAGTGACAAAGAACACCACGATCATCAGCATGGCGACGAAGGAGAGGACACTGGAGAAGGGGAAGTTATCCAGGAAGACGAACAGGGCCAGGGACGAGTTTTCATCGATCACACTGCCCAGTGACGCTACGCCCTGGTTGAGGATCAAATCGATGGCCGAATTACCGAACACCGTCATCCAGGCCAGGGTGAAGCCCGCCGGCACAAACAGCACCCCCATCACAAACTGACGTATGGTGCGGCCACGGGAGATCCGGGCAATAAACATGCCGACAAAAGGTGACCAGGAAACCCACCAGCCCCAGTAGAACAGGGTCCAGCCACCCAGCCAGTCCGTCGGATCATAGGCATACAGGTTGAAGGTCTTGGAAACGATCTCGGACAGGTAACTGCCGGTATTTTCCACGAAGGTCTGCAGCAGCAAAACCGTCGGCCCCAGCACCAGGATCAGCAGCATCAAGCTGACGGCCAGTACCAGATTCAGCTCAGACAGACGTCGGATCCCCTTGTCCAGACCTGAAACCACGGAGAGGGTAGCCAGCGCCGTGATCACCAGGATCAACACCACCTGCACCTGGGTGCTGATGGCAATGCCA
This sequence comes from Ferrimonas sp. YIN67, assembly GCF_057219095.1. Taxonomy (NCBI): domain Bacteria; kingdom Pseudomonadati; phylum Pseudomonadota; class Gammaproteobacteria; order Alteromonadales; family Ferrimonadaceae; genus Ferrimonas; species Ferrimonas sp. YIN67. Next base: position 57,716 of record NZ_JBXVVJ010000006.1, on the reverse strand, counting down.
AACAGGTGAGACAGGCCCGCGTTGACCTGCGCCACACCCAGGCCCAGAGAGGTGGCTACCCCGGCCACGGTGCCGAGGATGGCAAAAACGTCCACCGCATGACCGATAGGACCGTAGATCCTGTCACCGATCAGAGGATAAAGGGCGCTGCGCAGGGTCAAGGGCAGGCCATGACGGTAAGCAAAAAAAGCCAGGATCAGTGCCACGACGGCATAGATCGCCCAGGCATGCAGGCCCCAGTGGAAGAAGGTGATCTTCATCGCTTCCTGGGCCGCCTCGATGGTGGCAGCGTCCCCTTCGGGAGGCGCCATAAAGTGCATCACCGGCTCGGCCACGCCAAAGAAGATCATGCCGATCCCCATGCCAGCAGAGAACAGCATGGCAAACCAGGACTTGTTGTTAAAAGCGGGTTCGGCGTGGTCCGGCCCCAGCTTGATATCGCCATAGCGGGACAGACCGAGAAACGAGACAAACAGCAGGATCAGGGCTACCGCCAGGATGTAGAACCAACCGGTATTGGTGATGATCCAGGTTTGGATCGCCGAAAAGTTCGCGGCGGCATGTTCCGGCATGGCCCCGGAATAGGCCACCAGTAGCAGCAGCAGGCTCGTCGCCCAGGCAAACACGGGGGCATTGATTTTTGTTTTTAGTTTGAGCTTAAGGTGCTCATCAGACATGGATCCTCCAACACGAGATCATAGATTCTCAGATAACAGGAACGCGTCGATATTCCGTCTCGGCAGGGCCGCCTGTCGGCGAAAAAGGGGGGATCAGCCAAAGAGAGAGGCAGTAATGCCTTAGCCAAAGCCACAAGAGAAGCCGAAACGGCATCAACACATTGTAGGCACACCGGCCCGGGGTAAGCGCCCGGGTCGGTCCACTAAGGCAACGGCAAAAACAGGAATGCCGTTAAAGAAGCGTTATCACTATACCTCATGTGGGTGAACGAAACTAATCACCGCCGTTTTCATTGCTCGCGCCCTTTTAGCCAGCTTGGTTCGCTCACCACCCCTACTATCTGCTCCAGGGTGAGATCCGGTGCAAACTCATCCAGGGCGATGGTCACCTGGCCTAACGCCGGATCCACCCCCACCACAGTGCCCAAACCGCGACGTTTTGGCAGGCTCGGTGCCATCGCTTCCCCCGGACCGATCCGGGCGATCCGGCCCGATGACATCACGGCAATGGGATCGCACAGTTGCAGCGTTTCCGCCACCGAATGACTGATAAAAAGCAGCGGGATCCGTGCCGATACCCGCTGCAGGAAATCCAACAGATGCTGACGACTGGCCAGATCCAGCGCCGCCAAAGGCTCGTCCAGCAGCAGCAGACGTGGCGCCGCGATCAACGCCCGGGCGATGGCCACCCGTTGGCGCTGACCCGCCGACAATGAAGGCGCCGGCTGATCCAGCAGAGCCTCGAAATCACACTCCCGGGCCAGCTCCTCGATGGAGAATATTGGTTGATAGGCGTAACGCCGAGCCAGAGCCAGATTCTGCCTTACGGTCAAGTGGGGAAACAGTCGGCTATCCTGAAACACCAGGCCAATGCGACGCTTATCCGGTGACACAAACAGCCCTCGCTCACTGTCCTGCAACACCTCGCCGCCGAGCACGATGCGCCCCGGCAAGCCCCGCTCCAGGCCTGAAATGGCGCGGATCAAACTGGTCTTGCCCACCCCGGACGGGCCAAAGACCCCGAGTGCGCCCTCAATGTGCTGATCCAACTGCAAATCAAACTTAAACTCGCCCAATTTGCCCGCCAGAGCCAACTCCAGACGTATCGCCATTACCAGTATCCCCAACGACGCTTGCGTCGATCCATGCCGACATAGATAAACAGCAGCAGCACCAAGGAGGTGATCAGCAGACCCGCCGCCAGCACATGGGCCCGGACATACTCCAGCGCCTCCACATGCTCAAACAGAGTAATGGCGATCACCTGGGTCTCGCCGGGAATGTTGCCGCCGATCATCAGCACCACGCCAAACTCCCCCAGGGTATGGGCAAACCCCAACATGCCCGCCAGCACGAAGCTGTGCCGGGTCATGGGGAAGACCACATGGGTGAAGCGTTGTGCCTTATTCATCCCCAGGGTCGCCGCCGCCTCCAGCTCCCCCTTGCCCAGGGTGGTGAAAGCCGCCTGCAGCGGCTGTACCACAAATGGCAGCGAGTAGAGCATGGAGCCCAGCACCAGACCGGTAAAGGAGAACGCCAGGGTCGAGCCGGTCAGAGCCTGATAGGTCTGACCGGGGAAATACTGGGGCGAGAACAGCAGCAGCAGGTAAAAGCCCAACACCGTGGGTGGCAGGATCAGCGGCAGTGCCACCAGGGCTTCCGCCAGGGGGCGCCAGCGCGCCCGGCTGTGCGCCAGCCACCAGGCCAGTGGCGGCGTTACCAGCAGCAGCAAGGCCGTGCTGATCAGGGCCAGCTTAATCGTGATCCACAGTGCCTCGATATCTTGAGGCATCAACCACTCAGTCAAGACGATACCCCGCTTGCGCGATCTGCGCCCCCTGCTGCTGGATAAAGGCCACCAATGCCCGGGCCAGCTCTGGCTGCTCGGTGCGCTTGAGGATCACCCCCTGCTGTACGATGGGCTCATGCCGCCCTTCGGGCACCACCCAGTATTCACTGGGCGGGACAGAAAAGGCCTTGAGGTGAGACAGGGCCACAAAGCCCGCCGGCACATTGCCACTGTCGACATACTGGTAAGCCTGCAGGATGCTATTGCCCTGAACCCGTTTGCGACGAAGATCCGCGCTGCGCCCGGCCTGGGCGATCACCTGGTCTGCCGCCAGGCCGTAAGGGGCAATCCTTGGGTTGGCCAGCGCGATCCGGCCCTGCCAGGCCATAAAGTCCTGCTCACTGTTCTGGGCACCGGGACGCCAAAAGGCCAGCACGCCGATGGCGTAGGTAAAGGGGGGTTCCAGACTCAGCCCCTGCTGCTGCAGCAGGGTGGGCCGCTCATCGTCGGCGGAGAGGAACAGATCATAAGGTGCACCATGAAGGATCTGGGTATAGAGGGCACCGGAAGCGCCCGACGAGAGCCGAACCCGAACCCCCTGCTCCCGCTCAAACTGTTCGACCAGGGGCACCAGTACCGAGCGGAAGTTGGCCGCCACCGCCACCCGCAACTCCGCGGCACTGACCGGGCCCGTAAGCCCGGCCAAGAAGCATAAAAAAATGATGCGAATTAGCCGCATAAAGATCGTTTTCCATTTTGATCAGGGAGCGCCAGACGCCATTCGAGGCTAGGGATAGTAACAACCCGCTCAGCGGCGCGCCATGCCTGAGATGGGGCTTTACTGCTCGCCCGACTCACAGAGCCTCCCGAGATGCATGCGCCAGTTGGATCAGGCCCGCCAGGGTCTCGACCCCCAGCTTTTTCATCACCCGAGCCCGATGCACTTCGACGGTGCGCACCGCAACAAACAGCTGCTCTGCCACCTGCTTATTGGTCTGGCCCTGGACCACCAGTTCAAACACCGAGCGCTCCCTGGGCGTCAATGCCTGCAATCGTCGACGCTGCTGCTGGCCTTGATAACACCGCTCACTGTGGGCAACGCCGAGTGCCAGCGCCCGAGCCAGGGCCTGTCCATCGATGGGTTTCTGGAAGAAATCGAACGCGCCGCCTTTAAACGCCTCCACCGCCATGGGCACATCGCCGTGGCCGGTCAGGAAGATCACCGCCAGGGGGCTATCGGCTTCGACCAGGTGTCGATGTACCGCCTGACCGCTCATTTGCGGCATCCGGCTGTCGAGGATCACGCAGCCGGGCAGGGTCAGATCCACCTGGGCCAGGAAGCTGGCCCCGTCGGCAAACGCCTGGACCGGCAGATCATAGCTGTCCAGTAAAAACGGCAGGGAATCGCGAATGGCCTCATCATCATCAACCAGATAGATACGCACTGACTCACCCATGTAGGGCTCCATTTCGGGAACGAATGCGCCATGTATCGCATTTCCCCCGCCCGGATGCGACCCCCGAAGCCATAAGATTGAACCGCTTCACATCGCACCAAAGAGGGTTCGGGATAAGCTAACCGGCCGACATAGGAGAACCGAGTTGAACCGTCTTTTCTTGCTGCCCCTGCTGGGCTGTCTCATGCTGCAGCCCCTTCGCGCCACCGAACTGACCGTCGGTGTGCTGGCCAATTGGGGCTACCTGCAGGCACAGCAGCGCTGGCAGCCGCTGATGGATCACCTCACTGAGGCCGTACCCGGTTACCGCTTCAGCGTCTTTCCCGGCTCCTTCGCTGAGCTGGATCATGCCCTGGAAACCGGCAACATCGACTTTGTGATCACCAATCCGGGCCAGTACCTCAGCCTCTCCAATCAGTACCCGCTCTCCTGGCTGGCCACCATGCGCTCGCGCCGCCACGGCGGCACCACCGACGCCATCGGCTCCGCCATCCTGGTACGGGCCGACAGCCCCTACCGCACCCTGTACGATCTGCACAACCGCACCGTGGCCGCCTCCGATCCCCAGGCCCTGGGCGGTTATCAGGCCGCCGTCGGGCTGATGCGCCAGCGTGGCAGCCACCCCGACCAGTTCTTCAGGGACGTCCACTTCCTCGGCTTCCCCCTAGATCCGCTGATCTACCAGCTGCGGGATCGCCAGGTGGATGCGGCCATCACCCCCCTGTGCACCCTGGAGGAGATGGCCGCCCGGGGATTGATCCGGCTGGAAGAGTACCGGGTGCTCAACCCCAGCCGCCCCGCCGGCTATGACTGCCAGCTCAGCACCGCCCTCTACCCCAACTGGTCCTTTGCCGCCACCGGCTCGGTGCCCACCTCGGTCACCGCCCACCTCAGCCGGCTGCTGCTGGCGCTGCCGGCGGATCACCCCGCGGCGATCCAGGGCCAGTTTCAGGGCTGGGCCCCGCCCATCAGCCAGCTCAAGGTGATCCAGCTGTACAGCCAGCTCCACGGCGAAACGGACGAGGTCCACTACTGGGATCACCTGACCAGCTGGCTCGAGCAGAACCGGCACTGGGGCGGCCTGCTCCTGCTGCTGTTTATCGTCGCCACCGTCTACCACCTCTGGCTGGAGTACAAGTTTCGCCAGAAGAGCGACACCCTGCTCCATACCGAACGGGCGCTGAAACAGAAGGCCGTACAGCTGGAGCGATTGCAAAGCGCCGCCATGGTCAGCGAGATCGGCGCGGGCCTGGCCCACGAGATCAACCAACCCATCGCCGCCATTACCCTCTACAGCGAAGGCGGCATGCGACGGCTGCAAAGCCAGATCCAGGCCGATCCAGAGATCCTCGCTCTGCTCGACAAGATCCACCGCCAATCCTCCCGGGCCGGGGCCATCGTCCACCGGATCCGCGGCCTGCTGAAGCGGCAGGAGAGCGTCTTTAGCAAGGTCAATCTGCTCAGCCTGATCGACGAAAGCCTGGCTCTGCTGCGCAGCGAGAGCGATCGCCATGGGATCCGGCTCAGCTCCCGCGTCACCGGTGAGCCCTATGTGCTGGAGGCCGATGGCGTCGGCCTCCAGCAACTGGTGGTCAACCTGCTGAAAAACAGCTTCGATGCCCTGGCCCACGCCCGGACTGCAGATCCCGGGGTGCAGATCCACCTGCACTTCGATCCCCAGCAAATCAGCCTGGCGATCCGCGATAACGGCCCGGGCCTGTCTCAGCCCGCGGCACAACTGATGGCCACCTTCCACACCACCAAGGCCGATGGCCTAGGCCTGGGACTGGCGATCTGCGCCGACATCGCCGAGGCCCATCAGGGCCAGTTTCAGTTAGACAATCACCCTGAAGGAGGCTGCCAGGCCCGGCTGGTACTGCCCCGCCAGCGCCGGTAGCGAGCGCGAGAAAGTTTTCTGCGCCGCACGCCCTGGGGCTGTGGCGCTCACACTCCCGTCCGATAAAAAGCCGCCATGTGGTTTCCCACAATAGCCCCCGATCCGCCCTTGCTTTATCTCTGAGCGAAACCGGTGGTGCGCCACCGTCCACGCGTCATCGCCCGGCAAGGTGTCCGGGCTGAGTTAAGGGAAACCCAAATGAAACTCGATCGGCGAACCTTTATCAAAGGGGCCGGTGCCGGCACCGCAGGGTGTGCACTGGCCAGCATCCTGCCCGGCTCCATCGCAGCCATGGAGCCCGGTGCTCTGCAAGCCAAGGGCGAAGAGATCGCCAGCGTCTGTGAGATGTGCTCCACCCGCTGTCCCATCTCCGCCCGGGTACTGAATGAGCGTAACGTCTCCATCCTCGGCAACCCCAAAGCCAAGTCGTACGGTGGCGCGGTCTGCGCCCGCGGCGGGGCCGGCCACAGCTTGCTGTACGACAAGCAGCGTCTGGTCAAGCCGCTCAAGCGCGTCGGCGAACGAGGCGAAGGCAAGTGGCAGGAGATCGAATGGCATGAGGCGTACCGGCTGATCGCCGAAAACCTCGGCAAGATCAAACAGCAACACGGTCCGGAAGCGGTTGCCTTCTCCTCCAAGTCCGGCTCCCTGTCCGGCCACCTGTTCCACCTGGCCACCGCCTTCGGCAGCCCCAACACCTTCACCCACGCCAGCACCTGCCCGGCGGGCTACCAGGTGGCCGCGCGCGCCATGTTCGGCGGCGGCCTCAAGCGGGATATCGGCAACGCCAAGTACATCCTCAACTTTGGCCACAACCTCTATGAAGGGATCAACATGACCGAGACCCGCGGCATGATGAACGCCCAGATGGAGCGAGGGGCCAAGCTGGTGGTGTTCGAGCCCCGCTTCTCCATCGTGGCGGACAAGGCCGACGAGTGGTTTGCCATCAAGCCCGGCACCGACATCGCCGTGGCCCTGTCCCTCTGTCATGTGCTGATCGAAGACGATCTCTACGACAAGGCCTTTGTCCGCCAGTATGTCTCCGGCTTCGACGCCTTTGCCAAGGAGATGAAGCAGTACACGCCGGAGTGGGCGGAACGGATCTGCGACGTCCCCGCCGCCGATATCCGCCGCATCGCCCACGAATACGCCGCCGCCGCGCCTCACGCCCTGGTGGATTTCGGTCACCGCGCCAGCTTCACCACCGAGGAGTTCGAGCTGCGCCGCGCCCTCTATGCCGCCAACGTGCTGATCGGCAACATCGAGCGCGCCGGTGGCCTCTACTTCGATAAAAAAGCCAGCAGCTACAACCAGTATGCCGGCGAGACCGTGGCTCCGGTGCTGGGCTCCCCCGGCGTCGACGGCATGCCCAAGCCGACCGCCCGGCGGATCGATCAGGTCGATGAGCAGTTTGCCCTGCTCTGGTCCTCCGGGGGGATCTACCAGACCGTGCTGGATGCCACCCTCGACGGGATCCCCTACCACCTCAAGGGCTGGGTGATCAGCCGTTCCAACCCGATGCAGACCATGACGGATCGGGCCCGGGTGGTAAAGGCGATGCAGGCGCTGGAGTTCGTCGTCGCCTGTGACGTCTACATCAGTGAAACCGCGGCCTATGCCGACGTGATCCTGCCCGAGTCCACCTACCTGGAGCGGGAGGAGGAGATCAGCGATCGCTCCGGCACCAGCCCGGCCTACTCGGTGCGTCAGCCCGTGGTCGAGGTTTTGGGCGACACCAAGCCCTCCTGGCTGATCTGGAAAGAGCTGGGCGAAGCCCTGGGCCTGGGCCAGTACTTCCCCTGGCAGAGCATGGAAGATCGCCAGATGATCCAGGTGAAAGGCGACACCCAACTGCTGGCACAGCTTAAGTCCGAAGGGTACATCGACTACGGCCAGCCGCTGCTGCTGCGCGAGCCCGGCCTGCTCAAAGCCTTCACCGATCAGTACGGCAACGCCCGCCCGACGGATCCCGATGGCACCTACGCCAGCGCCCTGCGCTTCAACACCCCCACCGGCAAGATCGAGCTGAGCTCGGATCGGGTCGAACAGATGGCCCCGGGACGCGGGGTGATCCGCTACCGCGAGGTGCAACTCAAGCAGGCCGATGAGCTGTTCTTCATCCAGGGCAAGGTGGCGGTCCACACCAATGGCGCCACCCACAACATCCCGATGCTGGCCAACCTGATGTCCGACAACGCGGTGTGGATCCACCCGCTCACCGCCGATCAGCTGGGGATCCAGAACGGCGATCCCATTCGGCTCCATAACGGCACCGGCAGCGAAGAGGGTCACGCCCTGCTGACCCCGGGGATCCGCCCGGACACCGTGTTTGCCTACATGGGCTTTGGCTCCAAGAACAAGGAGCTGGCCCGCGCCACCGGCCGTGGGGTGCATTGCGGCAACCTGCTGCCCCACGTTACCTCCCCGGTTACCGGTATGAATCTGCATACCACCGGGATCAAGATCAGCAAGCTGTGATCGGAGTTGCAATGAATAAACGTTACGTCATGGTGCACGACGAAAACAAATGCATCGGCTGCCAGGCCTGCAACGTCGCCTGCCGCAGTGAAAACCTGGTTCCCGAGGGGGTCACCCGCCTGCAGGTCCGGATCGAGGGGCCCCACGGCAACTTCCCCAACCTGCATTTCAAATACAACCGGGTCGCCTGCGAACAGTGTGAGAATGCCCCCTGCGTCAAGGTCTGCCCCACCGGGGCGGCTTATGTCGCCGACGACGGCATCGTCTCCATCAAGGAGGACAAGTGCGTCGGCTGCCTCTACTGCATCGCCGCCTGCCCCTACAAGGTGCGCTTTATCAACCCGGACACCCGGGTGCCGGACAAGTGCAACTTCTGCCGGGACACCCGGCTGGCCCGGGGCGAACAGCCGGCCTGTGTCACCGCCTGCCCCACCGACGCCCTGATCTTTGGCGACGCCAACGACATCAACAGCGAGGTGTGCCGTGTGCTGGACACCAAGACCAATGTCCAGAACAAAGCCCACCTGGGCACCCAACCCCGGGCCTACCGGATCCCGGCACGTAAAGGAGGGACGAACGCATGAACAATATCTGGGGTGACATGGCGCAGTACGATCCGGTCGTCTGGAACTGGCTGATCGCCGTCTATCTGTTTATGGCCGGCCTGTCCGCCGGCAGCCTGCTGGTGGCCATCGGCCTGCGCTGGTACAAAGAAGGACGGGGCCTGCCGATCGAAGGCCTGCCGGTGATCAAAGCCTCGGCCCTGATCGGCCCCCTGGCGATCTGCCTGGGGATGGCCGTCCTGGTGCTGGATCTGACCAAGCCGTTCCACTTCTACGTGATCCTGCTCAACTACAACTTCAGCTCGGTGATGGCCTGGGGGGTGATCGCCCTGCTGCTCTACATCCCGCTGGTGTTTGTCTACGCTGCGCTGGTGTTTGAGCGGGAACTGCTGAGCCGGATCCCCGCCCTGACGGGCCTACTGAAGGTGGCCCGCCAGCTGGAGCAGCCCCTGCTTAAGCTGATCTTCGCGCTGGCGGTGGGGGTGGCGGTCTACACCGGCTTCCTGTTGTCGGCGCTGATCAGCTACCCGATCCTCAACACCGCAGTACTGCCGGCGCTGTTTCTGGCCTCCGCCCTGTCGGTGGGCTCTGCCGGTAACACCCTGGTGGCCACCCTGTGGTTCTCCAAGAAGCCCTCGGACTGCATCGAGCAGGTGCACCGCATCGAATACCCGGTGGCCTTCAACGAAGCCCTCTGTCTGGTGCTGCTGTTTGTCGGCCTGAACTTCTCCGGCCCGGCCGCCCAGGCCGCCACCGCAGCGATCACCACCGGCGCCTGGGCACTGGTGTTCTGGATCGGCGTAGTGGGGCTGGGCCTGCTGGTGCCGGTACTCAGCAGCGTCTTTGCCCCGGCACGGATCAAGCACAGCAAAAGCTTTTTGATCGGCGTGTCCTGCAGCACCATCCTCGGTGTCCTGGCCCTGCGTCACTTCGTGGTGTACGCCGGACAGATGTACATCAGCTAGGTTTCTCTCCCTGCACCTAAACAAAAACCGGCCTAATGGCCGGTTTTTTATGGGTGTGCCGAGGCGACTCAGGCTCAGCTGAGCACGTCGTCCAGCGCCGCCAGACACAGGGCCACATTCTCTTCCCGCGCCGCGTAGCCCATCAGGCCGATACGCCAGGCCTTACCGGCCAGATCGCCCAGGCCGGCACCGATCTCCAGGTTGAAGCGATTGAGCAGCTGACTGCGCACCTCGGCATCGTCGATCCCCTCCGGGATATAGACCGCATTGAGCTGCGGCAGACGGCAGGCTTCATCCACCACAAAACTCAGCCCCAGCTTTTCCAGACCGGCTTTGAGCTTCTGATGCATAGCGGCGTGGCGGGCCCAGGCATTCTCCAGCCCCTCGTTCTTAAGCAAACGCAGAGACTCGTGCAGGGCGTAGAGGCTGTTGACCGGCGCGGTATGGTGGTAGCTGCGTTTGCCGCCCCCCCAGTAGCCCATCACCAGGGTCTGATCCAGGAACCAGCTGGGTACCGGCGTGGTGCGCGCTTCCAGCTTGGCCACCGCCTTGGGCGAAAAGGAGACCGGCGACAGGCCCGGCACACAGGAGAGGCACTTCTGACTGCCGGAGTAGATGGCATCAATGCCCCACTCGTCGACGCGCAGTTCAACCCCACCCAGGGAGGTCACCGCATCGACGATGGAGAGCACCTCGTGCTGCTGCGCCAAAGCACACAGGGCCTTGGCATCGGACAGGGCACCGGTACTGGTTTCGGCGTGAACAAAGGCCAGGAACTTGGCATCCGGGTTGGCCTGAAGGGCGGCCTCCACCTTGTCGACAGACACCGGGGTGCCCCAGGCGTCGTCCACCATCACCGCTTCGCCACCGACGCGGACCACGTTCTGACGCATCCGCTCACCGAATACCCCATTGCGGCAGACGATCACCTTGTCCCCCGGCTCCACCAGGTTGACGAAACAGGTCTCCATGCCCGCACTGCCCGGCGCAGAGACAGCAATGGTGAAGGGGTTCTCGGTCTGGAAGGCGTACTGAGTCAGGGCCTTGACCTCATCCATCATGGCCACGAACTGGGGATCCAGGTGACCGATGGTGGGCTTGCCCAGCGCCTGCAACACCTGGGGGTGCACATCGGATGGGCCTGGGCCCATCAAGGTACGGGGCGTCGGGTTAAAGGCGGCAACGATCATGGGGGCTCCTGCGGATCGAAAGGGAAATCAAAAATGAGCGGAAAAAGGTACCACAGAAGGCAGCGAGATCTGATCAAAAAAACCGGCGAGAGACAAACCCCATAACGCCGGTTTCTTAATCGTCTAAGCCCGTTTATGCCGTGGTGGCCTCCAGCAACGAGGCTTCCTCCTGGGTGTCGACGGTTTTGGCGAACAGACTGTACATCACAGGCACTACAAACAGGGTAAACAGGGTGCCCACGGACAGACCCACGGTGATAACCAAACCGATATTAAAGCGCGACACCGCTCCGGCACCACTGGCCAGCACCAGGGGCATCACCCCCAGTACCATGGCGGCGGTGGTCATCAAAATCGGCCGCAAGCGCAGGGCGGCCGATTCGATCACCGCTTCGGCCCGATCCCGGCCCTGACGCTGCAGCTGATTGGCGAACTCCACGATCAGAATACCGTGTTTGGAGATCAGGCCCACCAGGGTAATGAGTCCCACCTGGGTGTAGATATTGAGGGTCGCCACGCCCAAGAACAGCGGGATCATCGCACCAAAAATGGACAGGGGCACGGTCACCAGCACCACCACGGGATCCCGCCAGCTTTCAAACTGAGCCGCCAGCACCAGGAAGATCACCAACAGGGCCAGGGCAAAGGTGACATACAGCGCCGAACCCTCCTGCTCAAACTGACGACTCTGCCCGGCGAAGTCATAGGCAAAGCCCTGGGGGGCGATCTGGGCCAGGGTATCCCGCAGGAAGGCGTGGGCATCGGCCACAGTCACGGCACCAGGGATCGGCATCGCCTCGATGGTGGCCGAGTTAAGCTGCTGGAACTGGGTCAGGGCGTTGGGGATCACCTCCTCCGACACGGTGACCAGGGTCGACAGAGGCACCTGGTTACCGCTGGCGGTGCGCACATAGAGCTCGGCAATGCTGTCCCGAGTCATGCGGAAACCGGCATCGGCCTGAGGGATCACCTGATAGCTGCGTCCCTGGATATCGAAGTAGTTGGTACGGAAGTCCCCCAGCTGGGTGGCCAGGGCCACACCGATGGCCTGCATGGAAACCCCCAGCTGACCCGCCTTTTCCCGATCGATCTGCAGGTGCACCTGGGGTTTGTTCATCTTCAGGGTGTTATTAACCACCAGAAACAGGCCGGATCCCCGTGCCTTCTGGGTCAACTGCTCCGCCACCTCGTACAGGGTGGCGTGGTCCGCCGTGGAGGTCACCACAAAGGCCACGGGCAAGCCCGAAGGTGAGCCGGGCAGGGCTGGCGGGTTGACCGAAAACACGTCCATCCCGGGGATCCCCTTCACCATCGCCTGGAGCTGAGGCTGTATTTCCATCTGGGTGCGCTCGCGCTCACTCCAGGGCTTGAGCACCAGGCCGGACATGAACTGGTTCTCCGCCGGGTAGCCGGCGAACAGGAAGGTCTGCTCATATTCCGGCAGAGTCTGGGCCATCGCCTGGAACTGCTTGGCGTATTCAAAGCTGTAGTTGACGTTGGCATTGTCTGGACCCGTGGCAATATTGAAGATAAAGCCCTGATCTTCATCGGGTGCCAGCTCAGAACGGGTCAGCATAAACATGGCGGCGATGGCCACCAGCAGGATCCCGGCACAGGCCAGGATCGGCCCCCGATAGTCCCGAACCACCCCCACCAGCACCCGCTGGTAGGCGTCCTTGAGGCGGCCAAAGTTGTGCTCCAGCCACACCACGAAGCGCCCCTCCAGGGCCTGCTTGTTGAGCAGCTTGGCGCACATCATGGGAGACAGGGTCAGGGCGATAAAGCCGGAGATCAGTACGGCCCCGGCCAGGGTGAAGGCAAACTCGGTAAACAGGGAGCCGGTCAGGCCGCCCATAAAGCCGATGGGGGCATACACCGCCGCTAGGGTGATGGTCATGGCGATCACCGGCAGAGCGATCTCGCGAGCCCCGACCACCGCGGCCCGCACGGGGGAGAGCCCCTCCTCCAGGTGACGGTGGACGTTCTCCACCACCACGATGGCGTCATCCACCACCAGTGAGATGGCCATCACCATGGCCAACAGGGTCAGCAGGTTCAGGGAGAAGCCCAGGCCCAGCATAAAGAGGCAGACCCCCAACAGGGAGAGGGGCACGGTAATGATGGGAATAAGCACCGAGCGCAGAGATCCGAGAAACAGGAACACCACCAGGATCACGATCACCACCGCCTCGATCAGGGTGGAGACGACCTCATTGATGGACTCATCGATGTACTCGGTGGAGTCGTGGGCCAGCACCTGGCTCATGCCCGGCGGCAGGTTACGCTCGATCTGGGGCAGGACCGCACGCACGCCCTTGGAGACCTCCAGCGGGTTGGCATCCGGTGTGGTCTTAATACCTATGTAGACCGCCTGCTGCCCGGAGTAGATCACCCGGACCTTGTCAGACTGGGCGGCCAGTTCGATGCGGGCCACGTCCCGCAGTTTGACGACCTTAAGACCATCACTCTTCACCGTGATGTTGGCAAAGGCCTGCTCATCCTGCAGCGCCGTGGAGGCTCGCACCGAGGTCACGGTCAGGCTGTCACGCACCTCACCGGCGGCGGATTGGAAGTTGTTGGCCGCCAGGGCCTGATTGATCTCCTCACTGCTGATCCCATTGGCGCGCATCCGCACCGGATCCAGCCAGATCCGCATGGAAAACTGCTGGTCGCCCAGCAGCTCCGCCTCGGCAACCCCATCCGCCTCGGTCAGCTTGGGCTGAACCACGCGGCGCAGGTAGTCGGAGATCTGCACACCGCTCATATCCGGATTGACGTAGGCCAGATACATGATCGCCCCGCCCCCGGCCGTGGCCTTGGCAATGATGGGATCATTGATGTCGGAGGGCAGCTGACCCTGCACCTTGTTGAGCTTGGTGAGCATCTCGGCCATGGCGGCGTTGGCGTCATAGCCCAGCTGCAGGTAGACCTCCAGCTGGCTCAGGCCCGCCCGAGAGGTGGCCTTGATGTAGTCGATCCCCTCGGTGGAGGCGATCGCCTCCTGGATCGGCGTGGTGACAAAACCCTGGACCAGCTCGGCGTTGGCACCGGGATAGACGGTGGTCACGTTGATCTGGCCGATCTCCATGTCCGGGTATTGGCGCACCTGAAGATCCATCAGCGCCCTGACACCGAACACCAGCAGCAGGACATTGAGTACCACCGCCAGCACGGGCCGGCGAATAAAGATATCGGTAAACATGAGGGCCGCCTTACAACTTGCTGGCCGGTGCCAGCTGCACCATGGCTTCGTGATCCAGCTTCATGGTGCCGGCATTGACGATCTGATCGCCAGCCTGAACACCGGAGAGGATCGCCACCTGGTCCCCACGCTGCTCACCCAGTTTGACGTACTGGCGGAACGCCCGCAGCTCGCCATCCTCTCCTTCCTGAACCACAAAGACCGCATCCCCAAAGGGGCTGTAGGTGATGGCGGTGGAGGGCACCACCACGGGCGCGATGGCGTTACGCATCAACAGGCGGATCTCGGCATACATGCCGGGGTGTAGACGACCATCGGCATTGGGCACTTCGGCACGAATGGCGATATTACGGGTGCTCTCATCCACCTTGGCCTCCAGCGCCGTCACCTTGCCGTGGAAGTCCATATCTGGGTAGGCGTTGTTGCGAAACAGCACCTCCTGACCCACATACAGCTGAGGCAGGTACTGCTCAGGCACGGAGAAGTCCGCATAGAGGCGGCTGATGTCCTGCAGGGTCACGATGGGATCCCCGGCCTTGAGGTACTGGCCCGGATCCACCCGGCGGATCCCCAGGGTACCGGCAAAGGGAGCCCGCAGGGTTTTCTTGGCGAGGCTGGCCTGGGTCTGAGTCACGGAGGCTTTGGCCACCTTGAGGTTGGCGGCGGACTCATCGAACTCCGTCTCGGAGATGTTACGTCGTTGATAGAGAGTCTGGTTGCGATCATGCTTGATCTGGGCCAGCTCCAGCTGGGCCTGCAGGCTCTCCAGGGTGGCCTGCTCAACGCTGTCATCGAGCTGGACCAGCACATCGCCTTTCGCCACAACCTGGCCACTCTTAAAGGGGATCTGAGTGATGATCCCGGCCACCTCGGTGGACAATTCGGTGCCGGCCCGGGCCGTCAGGGTGCCCACCGCAGAGATCTGGGGCCGCCAGCGGATCTGCTCCGCCGTGATCACCGAGACAGTGGCCGGAGGGGGAGCAAAACTGGCCATTTGCGCCATACCTGCGCTGATCTGTTGATATTTGAGGCCGGCTAGGACCGCCAGGATCAGGAGCAGCCCCCCGATCACCCCAACACTGCGCTTGAACATGCTTCTCTTCCTGTCTGATTCTGTTTATTCACGATACGATCACGCACCATATCGCATAACCCGCCATTTACTCTTAATAAACAACACAGTCATTACAGGGTCGAATTAAACCATAGCCAGGCTGTCTCAAGCTGAACAACACAAAACAAACACAACAACCACCCGAACAAAACAACACCCCTTCTTGGTATTAACCTAATCGCTCAAAATCCAGCCGTCTGAATATTCACCACAGCAACGATGCACAACCGGATAGACAGTGCGTCAGCTCCGTGATTAGATTGCCAATCATCGGGCCGGATGGTTGGCCCTTGTTAGCCCTTGTTAGCCGCCAGGATGGTCGCGATGAAACTCACCTTAGCTTCGATCTGGTTCGGTCTGCTCTGGGCCACCAGCACCCTTATCCCCTTCGCACTGCAGGCCAAAGAGCTCCAATTGCTCGCCTTTGTCAGCCTGACACCGCAGGATCCTACCTTGACCCAGGCCGATCCCTCCCGCTCCCAGATCACCATCCTCAAGAGTCTCCAACGGCAATACGGCCGGACCTCGGGCGGCGAACTGGTGGTGCGATTTGTCGATGCGACCGAGCTGAACGGTCAAGGTCCAGCCCGGGAGGCAACGCGGATCAACTTCCCCTTCGATTGGGGGCTATCCACCGATGCACTGCTACCCCGGCAAACATCACCGGCCCTGATCGCGCGATACGAGATCCACACACTACCCAGCATTGTGCTGCTCGATACCAATGGTGACCTGTTACAGCGGTGGGACGGACTGGCACCGGCACAAGCGCTGGCGTTGCCCCTACAACGCCAACTGAATGTCTCCTCCTCGGGACGACCCAAATACGCGCCCGAACAGAAGAACACCGCAAACCACGGCAGATCAGATTAGCGACACCCCCGCCATTGGGCGGGATGAAAGCCAACAAGGAAAAACAATGACAACGCTCTCAAAAGGACGTGAATCCAATGAATAAACTCACCCTGGCGGCAACTCTTGCCGCATTCACCCTAATCGCCTGCTCATCGGATGATCCCGTCTCTGCACCACCTGTCATCACCGAACCCACTCCGCCGATCACCGACCGCGAACTCTATGTGGATTGCAGCGCCGAAACGAATGGCGATGGCTCGTTGGAAACACCGTGGAACTCACTGAGTCCGATCAATGATCTCATCCTGGGTGAAGGAGCAAAGGTTCTCTTGAAACGCGGCACAAGCTGCTTTGATCAACAGCTCGCCCCCAGGGGCGAAGGGATCTCGGGAAATCCTATCGTCATCGACGCCTATGGCGAAGGGAGCAAGCCCCTTATCGCCGCCAATGGTGTCTATGAATCCACGGTTCATCTTTATAACAATCAGTATATCGAGCTGAAAAACTTAGAGATCACCAATACGGGGGCGACCGTCGGTTACCGTAAAGGGGTACAGATCGAACTGCATGATATCGGCCAGGCAAACTACTTCCGACTGCTCAATCTGACGGTACACGATGTCAACGGATTGGACTTATGCGATGGGGATGGTACGCCGACTGCGGTAATAACCAAAAGGTGCAAACACAATGGTGGGATCATGTTTGAGATCTCGCCCAGTGGCAGCGGCACCATAGCCACCAAATTTAATGACGTGATCCTCGACGGTAACGAGATCTACAAGGTCGATCGTACCGGGATCCATTTTAGTTCCTACTGGAACGATCGCCCCGAATTAAAAGATGGCGGTGGCCCCTGGCTGGGCTCCACCAATGTCATCATCCGCAACAACACCGTCAATGATGTGGGCGGTGACGGCATCGTACCCCACTACACCAGCGGCGCCATCGCCGAATACAATGTGATCTCAAAATTCAATATGCGCTCGGTGGGAGCCAACGTCGGACTCTGGTGCTGGAACTGTGATGATGCCCTGTATCAGTACAACGAGGCCTACCACGGCGGCTGGAATGGCAACCTCAAGGACAGCCAGGCCTGGGACATTGATGGTGGCAACATGCGCAACACCTATCAATACAACTACTCCCACGACAACAAGGGCGGCATGATCCTCATCTGTGGCTGGGAAACCTCCGAAGACAATGTGATCCGCTATAACATCAGTCAAAACGATGGCGACGACGTGATCCACATCGGCTGCGACGAAACCACCCGCACCCACTTCTATAACAACACCATTTATCTGGATAACCCCATCCAGACACCGGCCCGGGCGATCTTTCTGGATCCCAGCTGGTTGGGGACCAGAGGCAACGGCGTCCTGATCGCCAACAATATCTTCTACGCCACCCACCCGGAGGTGTCCTATAAGATTAATGAGAAAAAAGACAAGCCCCATCAGGCCGTGTTCGATTCCAATCTCTACTTCGGTGCCCAACCTCATAACAAAATGAATGATGCCCATGCCCTCTTACTCGATCCCTTGATGGTGGACCCGGGCAAAGGCACCGATGGGATTGGCTCAATCAATGGCTACCAACTCCAGTCCACTTCTCCCGCCTTGAAGTCCGGGCGGATCATCGCCGACAACGGCGGCTTCGATTTTTGGGGCAATCAAGTACCACGCGACTGTGCACCGGATCGGGGCGCGCATCAACGGACCTCCGTTGCCGATGCCTGTGGCCAGGGAGCCACGCTCTCATTCGGCGAGTCACAGCCCATTTCACCCCTAAACTGGACCGTGATCCAGAGCAGCAGCGAAGAGTTAGCTAGCCCCGCCTACCCGGCAAGCAATGCCATCGACGGCAATGCCAGCACGATCTGGCACAGCCAAAAAACGGGTGAGGTTGCAAACTACCCCCACAGCCTGATAATCGATCTGGGTGCGCCCTACCTGATCGATGGCGTACGCTACCAAGCCCCGGCCACAGACGGGATCAGTGGTCACATCGAAGACTATGAGATCTACCTCAGTGTCGATGGCAGCGATTGGGGCGGGCCCGTCGCTCTGGGCAGCTTCGATATCACCAAGACTCAGCAAGAAGTGCACTTCAGCCCCCATCGTGGTCGCTTTATCCGCTTAGTGGCGCTTTCCTCCCTCGATGGCGAACCCTATGCCGCCGCCGCCCAGATCGAGGTTCTCGGCAAACCCTCGAGCTAACCCCCAAGCAGTTCTGTGAGTCTTGTGGCTCAGCAATAAAAACGGCGCCTCGATTGAGGCGCCGTTTTTTTCGTCAATGTCGAGAGCTAGCCACGCAAGAAGAAGCGATACGCCGGACTGTCCGTCACTTCCCGGAAATCCCGATCCAGCTTGGCCAGACACTGCTCCAGCGCCGGGGCCTCGTCGGCATCAACCTCCATGCCCAGCAGCACCCGGCCATTGGCTGCGCCGTGGTTACGGTAGTGGAACAGGGAGATGTTCCAGCGATAACCAGCGCGAAACGAACCCCAGGCAAAAATTGCCAAGATGAAAAGGCAAGCTATTGATAATAAAGACGATTTGACGATATCAAAACAGGCGTTCACCTACTTCGCGAAGAACCAAAAGTAAGGCTGATTTGAGTTCATCCTGAGCATCAATACTGTTTTTCGCTGCGTCGGATGGTAGCGCTGCTCAAGGCCTCTCGAAATGGGTACTATGCCTGGTGAAAAGGCGATGGGGGAGGCTCTGAGCCCGCTCAACGTCGCAAGGCGCGTAATGCCACTATTAGGGACGCGTTTCAACGCAATGGCGCTCGCCAGCTCCAGAGTGTTGCGGTGGCGACTTTACCACCTAAAGCGGTGTCCGGGACCATTAGACCACTACAAGATCCCGCGTTAGTGGGAACTTGGCGATCCCCATCTGATAGCGGATCGAGCGTCGCTTGCGCTCGGACTCCTCCGCCTCGATCATCCGGCGCAGTCACTGCTCAGGTGGCGGCAGGGAGGCGATCGCGCCGCCCCAGCAAATCGTCACACAGCGAGGCCATGCCAAACAACTTCAAGCCCTGCAGGCGTTGATATATATCATCGGCTGACATGGTTACCTCCCAGGATCAGGGCATCATAGCGTCGGCAGTTATCCTCAGGCGACAGGGCGAGCGGTACCACGCGGCTCTCCACCCCTGCTGAACGCTGTCATAAGCCCCCTGATAGTCCAAACGTTGGAGGTCTTCAAACAGCGTTTGGCCGAGCGGCGCTGGCATTTAGATCGTTTACTATCGGTTTCCAACACCTGCAGAAGGATTTGTTCAAACTCCCCGAACCTGGGTTTAGCTGGTTGCTGCCCATGGTACTTGAGCGGCTCGCTGGTTACTCGCCATAGTTACTTACGAATGGTTTGCGGGAGAGCCATGTAACTCTGGCGATGGCATTGATGGACATGCCGTCACCTGATGCATTCACCGGCTCTTCAGCACGGTTTCCATGGTTAACACCCCAGGTTCTCCGGTCAAAAAAATGGATAGTTGCACACACCCCGGGGTTGTCAAAATGCGACGCTGAAAAACCCGGATACCTGTCAATTTTTGCACGCTGTTCAACATCTCTATATTAGATTACTCCAGATATAATTGATGACATCTTAACTCATTCCTCATTGTATAAAAGTGCCGCAGACTTAGCATTCTTCCAAGAATTAACAACGGCAAAGTTCAAATTACATTTAATACTCAGCAAACAGATAGACTACTAATAATGATTAGTTAATCAACTCAAGTGCCAGCAGCATCAAACGGAGATAACAAAACAACTATACTGCCGAACGGCAGTATAACTCCCAAAACATTATATTCAAACATTAAAAAACAATTGTAAATCATCAATTCAAAATAATGGCGCCTCGCAATTCACACATCGAAAACACTTAATAAATATGAATACACCAAACAAAGAAAAGGAACATGTAAAACCATAAAAAGTTGACGTCGACCGTATAAAAACCTAACCTTACTATACAGTTAGATGCGCTAAGGAAAGGGAAATGATTGGAGTAAGCTTGCTTATTGAAGGAAGTGGTGGAGAACCTTTACTTTTACAGGTTGAAAGAATTGAAACCAGAAACAAGGAAAATATTTTGATCGGCCTAGCGGAAGGGGAACGCATTGAAGTAAAAGAATCTGAAATATACACCGGAGTATTTCAAGTTAGCCCTTTACTAAGCCGAAAGGAAATCATCCGCTATCTAAAGTCAGCATGCATACAAACTTAATCCCGTTATGAAACATAAAGCTGGGCATATAGGTAAATATACTTTTAGCACATATTTAAACTAAAAGAAAAGGCGAGGCAAACCTCGACTAAGAGAAAGGATGCATCGCCCAGCATTCAGTACGTCATTTAATTATATGATTACAATATCAGCTTGCCTTCAAACAACACCCGACCACATTCAGAGTATCCATCAATCATTCCCAACCACTCCTCTTTACTGATAGAAACCACCTCTCCTCCGTCTTTAACTTCCATTCCACGCAATGACTTTCTCACATCTATAATGATGAAGCCATTCGGAACTTCATAGTACATTCTCCTCCATTTCTGACCAATAAATGAATCAACATGAATGACGAAAAATTCATTTCCCTGACGTATAGTCTTACAGTCACTCGAAGATACTTGAGCCAAATCGAAAAGTGAAGGTGCAAGTGCAATCGAACGGTCTCCGGAGATGTAAGACATTTCGAAATTTTCATTATGAGAGACCCCTAATAAAAATGCTGCCGAGACTCCTGTCTTTTTTTCCAACTCCATTGCCAAAGTAGGGGGAGTCTGTAAATCACCTGAACAATATCGATAGAACGTTTTCTGAGCGACAGATTCGATATCATGTTCTTCAAAGAACCTTTTTATTTCCTTAGCATAGCCTAGTTTAGTTAAAAGAGATCTCAGCCTCGCACTGCTCGTTTCTCTTAATTGCTCTCCATCTACACGCATGCGCCCACTCCTCACAGTTTAAATTACTAACATTATCTACAAAAGAGGCATGGCAGTCAATATAAGGGGATTAGAAGACAACATTAGCGTAGATCGGCATCAGATAAGATACCACATAAATAAGTTAGAGTAATTAAGGAGTTCATCTGTCGACATCACTCCCAGCAATTACACACCTAAGCGTCATACTCACTAACCCCTATAACGATAAAGCAAAATCCACTTAAAAATATATCACCATCAAACAAAAGCACGACAAGAAAGAAAATGCCAAAATCTGGCAAATATCAAGAAACAGTATCAAAATTGAGAACAATAATGATTGGTCTCCATTATAACAATATAGGTAGCGCTGGAGTTGAAGTTGACCCGTTTTAGTGGACACTCAATCACTAATGATTGAGGTGTTAGATGCCTGCCTACAAAACAGGAAAACGGACGTAGCAGTACAGTGTTGAGTTCAAGGTCAAAGCGGTAACCTGGTCACACTTGCCGCACCGCTCGGTCAAGGAAGTGACCGAGTCCCTGGACATCCACCCCTTCATGTTGTCTCGTTGGCGCAAAGAGTATCGAGAGGGCCAATGGGGTATGGCCAAAGCGAGCAAGAAGCCAGCAAAGAAGGCGAAACCAGAGGATGAGATCGCTCAGTTAAAGCGCCGTTTGGCTGAGCTTGAAATGGAGAACGATCTGCTAAAAAAGTGGCAACGCTTCCAGGCGGAGGAAAAGCTGAAGCGTTCCGATTCATAGCCCGGTTTCACGGCCGGTTTCCGCTATCTCGACTGTGCTCATTCTTCGGTGTTTCACACTCTGGCTATTATGCCTGGAAGCGACGTGAGCCAAGTTCCCGCAGTCAGGAAGATAGAGTACTTGGGGCGCAAATCACGAAGCTATTCGAGTCCTCAAAGGGCCGCTATGGTAGCCCGCGAGTTCATGCTCAGCTGAAACAAAAGGGTGTATCCATAGGACGCAAATGTTGTGGTCAACAAAATCCGGACACCTGTTTAGACCGATTCTCGGCTTCTGCAGGCGGTATCCCATCATTGTGTTGATGGGGTCGCTGCCAGTTGTAGTAGTCCATCAGGAAGGCTGCGACATCACGCTTGGCTTCGCGAGCGGTCAAATACCCAGTTGACGGGATCCATTCTGTTTTCAAACTACGAAATAAGCGCTCCATGGGTGCATTATCCCAACAGTTCCCACGACGACTCATACTTTGAGTCATCCGATAGCGCCAGAGGCGCTGCCTGAACTTTCGGCTGGCATACTGGCTGCCCTGGTCCGAATGGAACATCACGCCACTTGAGCAACCTAGCTGCTGGTATGCCATATCCAATGCTTTTACCGCCAAGTCTGCATCAGGTCTTTCTGACATGGCCCAACCAACAGTTCGGCGCGTATGAAGGTCTATGACCGCGGCCAAGTAATGCCAACAGCCACCTGCCCAGAGATAGGTAATATCGCCAAACCAAACCTGGTTGGTCTCGACAACATCGAACTCCCTCTCCAGCCGATTAGGGATGTCCGGGCATTCTGCCTGAGCCGTTTTGTATGCATGGGAGCCAGGCTGCTTGGATGTCAGTCCGGCCTCCTTCATCAGACTACGAACCTTGAAGCGACCGACCTTATGTCCCAACTTCCACATCATCGACATCAGCGCTCGACTGCCCGAAGAGCCGCGGCTTTCATTGAAAAGGCGCCGTAGTTCACTCCGAAGCTTGAGCCGTTCAGGGAAAACGTGGCGCTTCCGGGCCTTGTACTCGTAGAAACAGGATGTGGGGATATCGAAGGCGGAACAGACCAGTTCAGTGGCTTCATGCTCTCTCAACTGGTCTATCAGAGCGAACGTTCGAGTTCGTCCGCCATTAAGAGAGCTGCTGTAGATTCAACCTGTCAACGCAACGCCCTTTTCTCGTTCAGCCGATTGATACGGGCTTCGAGCTCCTGGATCTTCTGTTGCTCCGGGGTCAGAGCCTTATTGCTCGGAGTTTGCCCGCCACGTTCAGCTTGGAGCTGACGAACCCAGTTTCGGAGCACAGTCTCTCCGACATCGATGTAACGACTTGCCTCTGGGACTGCGTAGCCCTGGTCGAGGACTAGAGACGCTGCTTCCAGTTTGAACTCCGCAGTGAATGAGCAACGCTTTTTAGTCATTGAACGCCTCTTGTTGCGGTGGCGACTTTACCACCTAAAGCGGTGTCCGGGATCATTGGACCACAACATAAGCACCGCCAGCACGACTGGTCACTTAGAAACGGAAGCCCTTAGGGCCCGCCACAACATAGCCTATCCCAGTACCAGCCCTAAAATGCGCCTATGAATTCACGGTTGAACTCACGAGTCAACCATAAAAACAACTAAAACGGTAATTTGCCACCAGTTCGACCTTTTATCTCAAATGGGCACAATCCCCTTTTGGGGGGCACGGACCTTTGATATGGTTATGAAAAAGGAGACTTAAATGGACATAACAAAAGCTATCTGTCGTCTCGGCCCACAGGCGTGCCAACACGAGTTTGTGCCACTCAGAAACTCACGTTCACAAGGGGAAAGTGGCCTCCATGCGCTTCAACACGCTCTCGCCCTCACTAGTATCGCAGAGCCTATTGGCTATGCCATCTGCGCTTCACACCTGTCATCAACAGAAGCCAAGATCATGTACAAATGGCTTATGAAAACCCTAGCGACTGAAGTCAGTACTCATCTTTTATCTGGCAAGCTCGCTCACGATAAGGACGTCGACCACCAACATAAAATGAGCGCCATCACCGTGGTCTCAGAAGCCACTTTAGTTGCCTTACTTAAAACCCACCAAAACCCCAGCAAACATAAACGCATCAACCTATCTGAACTATACCGCATCGGTGGCCACCAACTCGGGATCAGCTATCGCACCTTTGTTCGCTCCTGGACCCCCATTATTACTGCCGTCCAAGGACAGATTGCAGAGCAAACCAGCGCAGCTCAAGACTATTTTGACAACCTTCAAATCTCCAATCGGAGAATCTGACCCCTAATCAGTTGACACGGTGTCAATCAAGGAGTATGGTAAACCCAAGCTCAGAAAACCCACTTCGTTTTGATGTGCTCTCCCGGCATTTGCGCACGCGCTTCTGCAACTGCGCAAATCGAGCTGTCGCACTTTTACAGTAACCCTAAATAATGACCATAAAAGAATGGAAATCGGTTCTCGGAGGCATCCTCTCCGGAAGCGCTCTGATGGGCATCACTCTCTTTGTCGGCGGATGGCAAGAACAAAGAGATGCCATTGAGATGGCAGCAAAATCAATGGCGCTAACCCAACAAGCGCAAGAAAATATGCTCGCTCGAATTGAGCGTGGTGAATTAGAACGCAAGTCCTTATCAGACCGGTTAGTCAATCACGGTGAGCGACTCGCGGTTGCTGAAGCCAGACTAAATAACATTGAAAAAAGAGTAAATAAATAACTCTGTCTTCATGGCAAGCATTCATTTACCTCTCTTTAATGTTGAGCTTTGTGCTATTGAGCTAAAACAATATACAAACACAAAATAACATAGAGGCTAATTGGCCATGGAAACAGAACACTCTCAATATCAACTCTGGAAAAACGGGGCACTCTGTCCCTGTGCTGTCATTACTGCCGAGTCACTACTCGAAGCAGCCGTTAAGGTATCTGACACCATCAACGCAAAAAAAATTAATCAGTACTGCATCTCAGAAAACCCGCTGGCCCATGAAAAAATACCCGTCATGGCCATCCTCAATGGCAATTACGAATAGTTCCGTAACAACCTCACTCTCACTGACGTTGACCTTACTCTCCAGGAACACGCGACACCTCTAGAGCCAACACAGAGAAATATGATGATTGAAATCGCACTGCGCAATTACCTAAACACATTAACCGGACTGCCGGTACACCCCGTTATTGCACTACCAGAAGAAGAAAGTGACTTAATCGTCTTTTCTATCACTGGCCGGCAAGAAGACGAGGAAAGCAACCTATCTAGAATACGAAAAGTATCCTTAATCAACTTCAAAATTCAGGTCTTATCTAAAGACTATGATGAAGCAAAGCGACAATCCAAAGTGATCAGGGAGGACCTACAACAACTAAAAGAGCTTGAGGGTTACCCCATTCAATGGATTAAACAAAACGAAGAAATCGACCTCTGGGACGAAGACAGAATGGAATACGATGCCACTTCTGAATTCAGTCTCTTCATGTAAAAAAGGAAAATACTATGTCTAATAAAAATACCCATTACGCTACTCTGCCTATCGGCACCATCGTTGAATACCGCGCCGATGGCGGTGACTTTATTCCACTGGAGTCCGCTAAAGCCGTTGGCGAAACCGGCCAGACCAGTGGCTTTGTACAAACGACCACTCTTAAAGACACACAACATCAGTACATTGCCGATATCGTCGATGGTCCGGAAAAAGAACTGGCCTTCATCGATAACCCAAACTGTGAATTGTTCACCGGCTTCCTCGAGTTGGCCGAGCAACAAGCTGTCGTCGAAATGCGCCTGATCCTCCCCAACGGCCGGATCGCCACCATGGGACTGGCACTGAGTGGCTGGAAGATGGCCGATCTGGTGGCCAGTGAAGCAATGAGCATCGTCGTGACCGCCAAACAAAATAGCGTCACATGGTCGTTCCAAGAAGAAGCGCCTGCAGCGGCCTGAACACCACGCTAACGAACCAACCCCGCGTCATGCGGGGTTTTTTACACCTAAGGAATACCATGAGCATTAAACAACGTCTCGCCGCCCTACTCCAACCTGAGCACGGGGAAATCACCATCCTGGGAGAACCATTCCAGGTGAAACGCCTGAGCGCGGCCCAACTGATGGAAGCCGAACTGGCCTTCGCTCAGCCCAGTGGCAACAACGCCATCGATACCGCCGCCAAACTGGTGATTGAGGCACTCGTCGATGCCGATCTCTCCAGTCAGGAACTGTTGGCCCTCATGACCCCGAGTGCCCTGCAAAATGCCGCCGCCGATATCCTGCGCTTCAACTACTCCAGCGATGGGGTTAAGCAAGCGGGAAACGACTAAAGCACCACCCAACCCTACTTTTATTGTTTAAATTGGCACGCGATATGGGCGTAAAAGACCCCCTATCCCTCGCCGATATGGAGCCCGGATTACTGCTCTCTTGGGCAGCGTTCTATCGTATCGAAGCCGGGCACAGCGACAAGCAAGGTGGACAACACGCCTCATCATCAGCCAGCAACCAACATCGGATCGTGGATCTCCCCGACGTCGATGCGCAGTGCAATCAGATTGCCCGTGTTCTGGGTGGTGGAACATAGGAAATATCCGAATGAGCTTAGATATGGAAGCAAGCTCCGCGATCTATCAACGCGGACTCGATGCCATGGTGAAGGAAACACAAAAAGCCGCCGACCTGATCAATAAAGGCTTTGATCAGATCAATAAGGGCGCTGCCAATGTCTCCGACAAATCCTCCGCCATGGGGGAAACCCTCCAAGCCGCCCTCAAAGCTGGCAGTGAGCAGGTCGCCCACTACAGCAACCTGGCCGATATCCTTGATATCAACTCCGGTAAGTTTGACACCCTACAAAACGTCATCAACCAAACCAGTGGCAGCATCGGCCAACTCAACGCCAACATTCAAGACCAGATCGGCAAACTGACCGGACTCACCGGCGCCGGCTCGGACATGCTGAATGAGTTTATGGCTGAGTGTAAGTCCTTTGCCGAAGGCGACAACCTGCTGGCCGACGTCCTCGACCGCGCCTTCGACCTGCCTGAAGGCCGGGTTGATGGCCTCGAAGAATACTTCCAAAACCTCTCCAGGGCCGGGGCCGGCATGGTCGAGGACTTTATGTCCGAATTTGTCTCTTTCGCCGACGGCGACGGACTCCTTACCGACATCCTCGATAAGATCTTCGAGCTGCCGGACGGCGGCGTCGAGCAGTTTGAAGAGTACTTCGGCATGATCCGCGAAGGCTATCAAACCCTGCAAGAAGAGATCGACGAACTGCGCGATCTCGATCTGGAGTCCGCACTGGAAACCTGGGAGCTGCAACGGGAAGCCTGGGGCGAATATCAGGAAGGCATGACTCTGCAGGCCCAGGCAGAAGCCCTCGCGCGCGCCAAAGCCGAAGAAGGCATCATGAAGCTGCAAACCACCGCCATGGCCGGATTTGCCGACATGATGAGCTCGATGCTGGCCGAAAATGCCATGGCACAAAAGGCCATGTTCCTGCAAAGCCAGGTTGCCGCTGCCGGCGAGGTCATCATGAGTGGTGAACAAGCCAAAGTCGCCGCCCTGGCCAGCGTCGGCGGCATGGCCCCTCTGGCCGCACCGCTCATCGCCGCCATTACCGTCCAGCAAGGCATTTCGCTGGGCATGATTGCCGCTCAGACCGTTTCCGGTATGGCCCACAGCGGGATCGACGGCGTCCCCAGCGAAGGCACCTGGTTACTCGACAAGGGCGAGCGAGTGTACACCAATGAAAGCGCCCGACAGCTGGATGAAATGTACGGCCAGGTCATGGCCGGCGGTGGCAGTGGCCAGATCAGCATCTCCCCCACCGTGGTCATCGAGGGAGGCAGTACCGGCGATCCCCAAAGCGATATGGATCTGGCCGACGCCGTTGTCACCATGACCTATCAGAAAGTGCTGGACGATCTCCAAAACAACGGCCCAATCAGAAAGGCAATGTAATCATGAAAATCATCAAATGGCCTGAAGGACTGGTTCCAAACTCGATGGACATCAGCCTCAGCAACAACATTCGTGTCTTTAAAAGCGAATTCAATAACGCCGAGCAGATCATCGAATTCCCGGGCACCTTCTGGTCCTTCTCCTGCAAATTCGACAACCTCACCCCGGAAAAAGCCCGCACCCTGCGGGCCTTCCTGGCGCAACTGCGCGGCGGGGCCAACGCCACACATCTGTACGATTTTGCTCAGCCAGGACCGGCAGGGACCGGCCAGGGGACACCCAAAGTCTACGGCTCCGGACAAACCGGTCGCAGCCTGAAAACCCACGGCTGGGCCAATAACCAGTGCGTCCTCAAAGCCGGGGACTACATCGGGATCAATGGCCAGATGTTAATGGTGGTCGAAGATGTGATCAGTGGGCCCGACAACGGCAATGATGCCGGCTACGCCACCATCAAGTTCGAGCCCGAGTTGCGCAGCAACCCGGCCCATGGCGACGCCATCCTGACCCAGGCCGTTCCCGTCATGGTCCGCGCCAAAGACGACAAACAAGGCAAAATGAGCATCCGCCCCGGCGCCTTTTACAACACAAAAATCGACTTCACCGAGGTGCTGACATGAGAGATCTCAGCCCTGCCATCATCGAGCAAGTCGAAGCCGGGCGCTGTCGCCCGGTTTTTTTAATTGATCTGGACTGGCCCGGCCAGCCCATCCGCCTCCACACCGGCGTCGGCGAGCTCCATTACAACGGCCAAACCTACCGCGGCAGCGGGGCCATCGCCTCCATCGATAAAGCCTCCGAAGACAGTGATATCTCCGGCCACTACTTCCAGATCGGCCTCAATGGCCACAGCGAACTGTTTATTCAGGGCGTCCTGGCCGACAAGTGGCAAGGTCGCGACGCCTCCGTCTACATGGCCTTTGTCGACGACGACAACCAGATCATCCTCGACACCGAGAATCCCGGTAAATCGGTGATCCCCTACTTTCGGGGCTATCTAGATACCGCTGATGTAGAGCAGGGTAAGAAAAACAGCGTCCGCATTACCCTGGCCAGCGCGCTGACCGAATGGAACAAAGGCAGCAGCCGCCGCTATTCCGAAGAGAGCCACCTCCGTGATTTCCCGGCTGACCGTTTCCATCAATATCAGGCGCAGATGTCAGATCTGGAATTGGTCTGGGGCCCCGCACCCGCGCCCCCGAAAAAGAAGAAAAAGCGTAAATGGTACAAGTTGTAAACAGGCACCTAGAGAAAGAGCAATGTCCAAACGTAAACTGAACTGGTCCATCTATCTGGCGGAGCTCCTCCAGAGCAT
This sequence comes from Ferrimonas sp. YIN67, assembly GCF_057219095.1. Lineage (NCBI taxonomy): Bacteria > Pseudomonadati > Pseudomonadota > Gammaproteobacteria > Alteromonadales > Ferrimonadaceae > Ferrimonas > Ferrimonas sp. YIN67. The sequence continues at coordinate 28,555 of NZ_JBXVVJ010000006.1, read as the reverse complement.
CAAATACCAACAAAACAGCCGTACCACCTACACTCCTATGCAGTTTGTCGCCACCGTTATCGAACGCCTCACCGGCGAGGCACTGCCCCAGGCGCACGACACGACCCTTCAAGCAAAACCCCTGCTTGAGCAGCTCGAAGCGCTGCAACTCCCTCCCGTAGCACACTTCTACGCTCAACGCGGCGATCTGATCTATAGCGCCGAACACGACGCCATCGGCATCATCTGGGGCAAAGGCGTACAACTGTTGATCGACGGCCAACTCCTCGCCAAAGGGCTTGGTGTCGTCAGCAAAGCATGGAGCATCAAATAGGATGGATGAACGCAAAGAGCTATATCGCCAATCTTCACCGCCACACCAGGCCATCTATGGCACGGCCTATGTCTCCGGCCCCATCAACTTCATGGCGACCTCGGATCAAACTACCCAGCTCGACATGGTGATCCCGCTAGCCGGCCATGAAATTGAAGGCATCGAGAGGGTCTGTATCAGTGATCTGGAGTGGCAGGAGCAACCAAGCCCGGAAGGCAATGCCTTCCAGCAATTTCAGCTGACCGACAGCAACGAGAAAATCCTGGGCACCTGCTGGCTTTACAACAACCCGACGGACTGCCCCAACTCCTTGGCCGGGATCGAAGGCTGGGACAACACTATGGTGGGGCGTGGCCTGGCCTACGTCCATGTGCGTCTGCACTACGACGCCAATGCCTTTCCCAGCGGCATGCCTGACTGCTTCTTCAAGGTCAAAGGGAACCGGGAGATCATCGATGTCCGGGGAGATCACCAGGGTAAAGAGTTGCGGCAATTCACCCGCAATCCAGCTCTTATCGTCCGGGATTTCCTGCTGCGCTATACCCGGGTACAAGAGCACGAGCTGGACACCGACTCCTTCATCATCGCCGCCAATGCCTGTGACCACGATGTCCCCGTCCCGGCGCAGAATGGCCAATACCAGGGCGATGATGAGCCACGCTATCGGGTGGGTTTTGCCTTCGATGTGGATGAAACCGTCGACGCCATCCTCAGTGAAGTACTGGCCAGCTGTGGCGGCCAGCTGCACTACAGTGGGGGCCAGTACAGCCTCACCGTCGCCACCTACAACGGTCCGGCCGAGCTGGAGTTCACCGAGTCCGATCTGCTCGGCTCCGTCTCACTCTCATCCAGCACGCCCCGGCGCGATCGCTTCAACACCGTCACCGGCACCTATCAGGATCCCCATACCGGCGAAGAACTCGACTTCCCTCTGGTATACGAACAAGACTATGTCGATGAGGACGGCGACGAGTTGGACAGCGATCTGTCGTTACCCTACGTGCAATCGGGTAACCAGGCCCAGCGCCTGGCGCACCTGCACCTGTATCAAGCCCGCGAAGGCCGTAAACTCAAGCTCAAAACCAACTACAAAGGCTTCCGGGTCAAGGTAGGCGATGTCATCGCCCTGAGGCTGCCCCGCCTGGGGTGGGATGAGGATCCCGACGGTCAGCAGACGGGGGAGCCGGAGGAGTTTCGTGTCCTCAGCTGGGAAGCCGATGGCAACAAGGGCGTTTCCATGGAGCTGCAGGCAGAGCGGCCCTGGTTTTATGACGATGAAAGCCGACCGATACTGCCCCCCAGTGAAGCCCCGGGGCCAGCCCCTGTGCCCGAAGTCACCGACCTCACCATCCGCCCCCACAACGATGGCATCAACAATGTCGAACTGTCCTGGAACCACCCGGGGCGCAGTGTGGTGCGTAGCTTCCGGGTCCAGGTCGCCGACAACCACGACAATGGCACCCTGGTGCTGGAGCAGGAGCTGTTCGACACCCGCCTGGCCTGCCGCCTGGCCGAAGGCAGCTACAGCTTCCGCATCACCTCTGTCGATACCCTGGGGCGAACCTCAGCCATGCGGAGCAAACCGTACAGTGTCGGCGCACTGCAACCGCCACAGGAAGTCGTGGTCGACGCCAGCGGCGATGCCCTCACCCTGCGGCCCATCGCCGCCGATGGGGCCTATGGTGATGAATTTGAGTTCTGGTTTGCGCCGGTCAACGACCAAAGCAAGGCAGTCAACCTGGGGATCGCCAAGGCACTGAGCAAGTCCAGCCTGCTGCCGCTGACCGATTACTATTTCTGGGTCTACACCGTCAATGCCTTCGGGAAATCAAAAGAGGCATTCGCCCTGGTGGCTACCACGGGGCCCCGCGATCACGCCGATGTCGAGGATGCCACGCCCCCCACCGGCGTTAAGCTGCAACCCATCGGCCGCTCCATCATGCTCAGTTGGGACCACCCCAACTATAATGGTCACTCTCACTCCCGGGTGTATTGCCAGCAGATCGATACCGACGACGACGGCAATCCCATCGACGCCGATGGCAATATCACGGAGGAGATGCCCCATTTTGAGCCAGGTAATGACCAGCACTATGTCGGCAGTTTCGCCGCTGGCCCAGCCATGCTGTCACTGGACCGCCCCAAGACCGGTTATGCCGTCTGGATCACCCACGTCAGTCTGGATGAAAGCGCGCCCCATAGCGCCCCCCAAGGCACCAGCAAGGCCGATGTCTTCGTCTACTGCATCGGCAGTGCCCAAGACGCCATCGAAGACGCCGACCTGGGAGGCATTTGGGACGGACTGGACAGACAGGCCGAGAGCGCGCTCGACCATATCCTCGACAACTACGAGCAAGCGGAGGTTAAGCGCCAGGAGCTTTACGACCCGGAGAGCGGCGCGTTTTCCCAGATCAACTATTGGGCCTTACAGACCGCGAGCAACACCGAGGCGATCGCCGGGATTGGCTGGGATCTTGACGCGGGGCTGGACGGAATTTATGCCCATCTTGAAAGCTATTACTACACCAAGGCAGGCACCGATGGGGCAATTGCCGAGGCAATCGACAGGCTATCCGTAGAGGTGGAGGACGCCGACGGCAACACCCACAACGTAAGTGTTCAGGAGGGGCTAGGGGCGTCGATCGACATAGACCCGGACACGGGCGAGGTTATCGGCTACAAGGCCCAGTGGGGAGTATCAACCGACGTTAACGGGCTACGCGGCGGCGTGGGCTTTGTGAATGACGGCAAGACGACATCTTTCACCGTACACGCGGATCGCTTCTCAGTTTGGTCAGGGCAGGGCGACGACAAGATCTGCCCGTTCGCGGTGATTGATGGCGTCGTTTATATGACGGACGTGGTGATGGATTCGGTCATTGTGGACGAGATCCTAGCGAACGAGTTAGCCGCCGCCAAAATTACCGGCGGCGAGATTACCGGCACCGAGTTACACGGGAACACGATCACCGCAGGCGGCACCGCCGAAAATCCTAACTTTAGCGTGACACCGGATGGCGACTTGTTCGCTAAAACCGGGCGCTTTGAGGGCGAGGTAATGGCCGATAAGATCGTTGGCGACGTTGCGGGTATGGGCGTGTTAAACGTCGAGCGCGTGAGGGTTGACCTCAGGGAGGATGGGGACTTTTCCGAATGGGTGGAGGTTAACGTTTCATCGTTCACCTTGGAGCCTAGCCCCGTGGATCGATGGGTGACGTTCCCCAGCCCCAAGCACTTCGATCTGCATTACTACGGCGGCGGTGGGGAAAATGAGATTGATGCTGCATTGCGTTTTGTGGTGAGCGTATACGACAAGGAGCACCCAAGCGGGCAGGACGTACCACTAGGGAGCGATCTGGTGGACAAGGTGATCGCCGTAACGGCTGCCAAGTGGGAGGAAAGCACGCCAACCCCTTACCCGTCTTTTGCAGTCCCCGCAAGTAGTGAGCCGGTGCGCCTATGGGTGCGGTTCAAAGTTCTATTTAGCTTGGGAATAACTAGCGGCGGCAGGCAGGCCGCGACTTTTTACTCTAACGCCTTGCGGCAGCCCGTGATGATTGCCCAGGCATCGACCCAAATCACCCCACACTAACCAACCGCCCCGGCCTAACCGCCGGGGCTTTCTTTTTAAGGGCGATAAATGAGAGAGCAAATTAAGCGCACAGCAACCGACGTTTACGAGCGTTTGAGCCAAAAGATCACCGCTTGGCAAACCTTCATCGACGAGCAGCGCGATTGGTCGGGCGGCCCCGACAAGGACGACGACCCAGAGGGCACAGGACAGCGCCCCCTGACCGACAGCGTGGGTAATACGCAAATGATCGACACGCCCGCCGAGGGCTACCGCAGGGCCGACGAGATCCAGCGCCGGGCCGAGGACGCGTTAGATCTGATCGAGGGCGGCGAGGAAAACGCGATCCGGGCAGAGGCAGCCGCCGACCGAGCCGAGGACGCAGCAGAGCAAGCCCAGACAGGCGTTGACGGTATCGGTACAGCCGTGGAGGACGCCCAGGCAGCCGCCACAACAGCACAGGCGGCGCTGGCAGGGGCAGAATCAGCCCAAGGCAGCGCAGAGGCCGCACAGGACGCCGCCATAGCCGCCGCCGAGAAACTGGGGGCCGCGATCCTTGACCTGGGGGAGTGGGACATGGGGCCGGGTAACTGGCCTGACAAGCCGACCGGCCCCGACGGTGTGGGCACCCAGTCGGCGCGCTGGCGCATTAGCGGCGATGGCGTGGCACCGGACGATACCCCCTTTTATATCCGCGACGTTCTTAGCTACTCAGCCACAGATGACAGCTTTTACAAGGAAGGCAGCGGCGAGGGCGGCGGCGGGGCTTATGCCTTTGTTGATCTAACGGACACCCCCGGCAGCTATGCAGGGGCCGCCGGTCACATTGTCAGAGTGAGCGAAAACGGCGATAAACTGGAATTTGCACCAGAACCTGAGCCGCCCGCCGGGATGATGCCGCACCAAGTAATTGAAATGCGCCGAGGACAGATCCCCGCAGAGATCCCCGGCGGCCTGCCGGTTGTAACTATGGGCGGGGGGGCAGTCAGTTCCGAGTTTGTGAGCAGCCTAAAATCAGAATTTGCCTACCTATTCAAGCCCCAGTTAGAGGGGCGGTTCCCCTACAAAAAAGTGTATGTAAGTGGGTCGTCATCAACAACAGCGCCGAGTGTGACCATTCACCTAATGGATGACCCGGCGGCCTTTACACTTGTGTCAAATGGCACAACCACCTATGTAAAGCCCGTGATTGACCTGCCGCCGACTGGTTATTCGGCAATCACATTCACCCACTCAAGTAACGCATGGGGGGCATTTTACAATAACATCGCGAGCGTTCTTTATACATCCAGCGACGAAAGCGCCCCGGCGTACTGGGGCTCATTTCGCGTAACAGGCAACAACACAGATCCGGCTGCCACCCTACAAATCCCAGTGAGCACGGGGATCCCCGCAAAGGATCTTGTGGGCTTTTGCGGTGGTGATTATTCATCTTCACTCCTTGGTGCTGGCTTTGTTTTGGGCCTGAATTCATGGTTTAACGCATCGGTAAGGCAGGGCATGGACGGCGGCGACACTCAGCCCTATCTGACAACCTACATCAACGGGACAACCAAGGACGACGCAGAGATCGAGGCCGAGGGCTTCGAGGTGATGCGCCGAGTTTTCGGGTTCAACCCAGACGCAGGGACACACAGCAACTATCACGCGGGCTATGTGTGGTGGGTTAACGACTACAACGGGCAGATCGTCGCAGGGGTTAAGCACACAGTGAAGGCGACAAACTGGCCGCTCCGCGTGGATCAAATGGCGGCCTCTTTTGCCTTGCTTGTAGATTCGATTGTTGAGCGCGGAGGAGTGCAGGAGGTTTACACCGGAGGATTCTCCGAGGCGTGCGCGATCAACTTGAACACCACTGTCAGCTCTGTGAATATGGCAATAATGATCCGCCGACTCGATGGGTCTTTTGAGAGCCTGGCGCTAGAGCCAGGGTTAAGACCCGACGACACGATCCCCGCCGCATGGCTGGACTTTTGCAACAGCAAAGCTAGTGAACCAACCCTAAACCGGGGCGACGATGTGTTTATCCGAAAACAGCCAATGGTCCTTTTTGATGATGCGCTCGGGAGCCACATTTGCTCGGCGACCGGCAGCACTACACCGACCACCGGCTATTTGGGTTTCCGCCCCTCAGAGCGCGGTGTGCTGCTGTCAGTGGTGCCCGCCTACGCCACCAGTAACACAGCAAGAAACCGGGTTCTAGGCATAAGGGAGACGGAGGACGGGCTGGGGCATGAGCTTTTCGCCGCCGCAGCGGGAGCAACCGTTTATACGCGACCCGCGACAAGCCCGCGCGATCTGGATGGTGTGATCGACCCTTACGCAGTCGGGGGCTATGTCACTAAGGACTACGGCACCCCCGAATACTCCCCCGGACATAGCCGGGCGGTGATCGCCGAGTACCGGGACGCAAAGGGAACCAACCCCGCGCCAGGACCAGACAAAGACCCCAGATAAAAGACCCCAGATAAAAGACCCCCGGCGCTGGCTGGGGGCTTTTTAGTCTCAATGCCCAAATAATGGAATAAACGTCACGCAAACTTGGTCCGCATCAGGATTTAGCTTACCAGTCACTCTTCAATGTAATAAAAGAAAACTTTTCCTACGGAAAAAGTAAAAATATTTAATCACTTTAGACGCCCCACAAATCAAGCAATACCAAGATTACGGGCATATTAACATCCCACCAAAGGAATTCCCAGCCGACAATCAAATCAAAAAACCTTAACATGAAGTCAGAGTTGTCAAACAAAACTCATCAATCAAAAGTAAAACTTTAGATAACCACAAGACATCGGCTGCAACGCCTATGAACGCCAAAAAAATTCGATACTCAGGAAGACAGAATACTTCTCATGGAAATTCTTGACACACTGGAGCGCCTTAGAAAGTTATCACTGCAATCTTAAGCCACAATGAAAACATTCTTTCATTAGCGCTAAGTCATTCAGTTACTACCGAGTGGCTTAACTACCCAAACTGAGCACCTGACTTAAAACAAGCAACAAGATGCCAGAAATTAACAACTAAAGAGTTAATCAGCCTGACCAGACCTATCCCAATGCCACAAAAAGGCCATTGCAACCATTGCCAAACCATTAATATCACAATGTTCCAGCCCAACACTCCACAAGAAGAGATTATTGATGATGAGTCTACCGCCTAGAGTAGGCGTACACCCACACCCCCCTCAGACAACAGTTTGAACATACTAATTGCGACCCGAAACCAACACATCACAATATATCTGGAGTCAATATGCTAAAAACACCACTCAAGACCGCCAACGACATTTACCAACGCCTCAGTGAAACAATCACCAGCTGGCAAACCTTCCTCGATGAAAAACGAGACTGGCTGGGCGGCCCTTCCGCAGATCCTGAGACAGGGGAAACCGGCCAGCGCCCACTAACTGACAGCGTTGGCAACAGAGTCGTTGTCGATACCCCGGCCGAGATGCACCGCCGCACATATAATATCCAATCACGTACCGAAGAGGCGCTAGACCTGATCGAGGGCGGCGAGGAAAACGCCCGGAGGGCCGAAGCAGCAGCCCAAGCCGCGGCCCAGGCCCAGACCGGAGCAGAGACGGCACAGTCAGGTGCAGAGGCCGCCGCCGAGAAGTTGAGCGCGGCGATCCTCGATTTAGGCGAGTTCGATATGGGACAGGGCAAGTGGCCGGAAAAGCCAACCGGGCCCATGGGTGCTCAGTCTGCCCGATGGCGCATTACAGGCGAGGGCTCAGCTCCCGATGGCACTCCATTTCGCGTGAACGACATTCTAAGCTACTCAGCCACCACCGACCAATTTTACAAAGAAGGCATCCCAAGCGAAGGGGGCGGGGGAGGCATTAATAAGTTTGTCGAGCTAATGGACACCCCCGACTCCTACGTTGGGCAACGAGGACGGGCGGCAATGGTCAACGCGGAGGAAGCTGGAGTCGAGTTTGCCCCAATGGCCGGGCTTATCCCTGGGCAGGTAATCGAGGCCGACGCTGAGATGATCCCCACAGAAACAGGGGGGTTGCCCCTTATTACCATGAATGGCCTACCCGTTTCGGCCGAGTTTGTGGATAGCTTACGCTCGGACTTCCGTAAATTATTCGACGTAGACAGTGGCGGCAGCTATCGGCGATACGCCTGGGCCGGTGCCGCGAGCACATCAACTACATCACTAAATTTCGCGGTAATAGTACCGGCAGAGGATGGGGATTTTTATCGTATTAACCGTTCAGCAAGCACAACTCTTTATTATAAGAAGTCAACGGCATCCCTTGGGGTGCCCTTAGGTTATCGCCTTACTTCATTCACGCACACGGCAGCAAAGTCTTCTGGTTATTGGTATCACGACAGCTTTGGCGCCCTATATGAGTCATCCGACCCAACCGCCCCGGCATACTGGGCATCAGGGCGAGCAACTTCCAACGCCGATCCCGTGACAGTAGAGCAGCCAGCAATCAGCACAGGGATCCCCGCGAACGAAATTGTGGGCTTTCAAGGAACACACCCGGGTACCGCTCGCCGTCCCGCAGGGGTGATCGTCGGGAAACGGTCTTTCTTCAATGCTTCCTGCTACCCAAGGCCGGATGGGGACACGCTCCCTTATTCGCACGAGTACCACACAGGAGAAAACGACGATCTAGAGCTGGAAGCCGAGGGCGTCACAGTTCACCGCCGGATCTTCGGGCACTACTACAACGCGCAGCAGTTCGCCTATCTTGTCGCCGGGTATTTTTACTGGACGGACGACGGACAGGCCGGAGCCAAGTGGTGGCGCGCCGACAATTTCCGCGCCGACCGCGCCGAGCAGTTGGACCGAGCGATCCCGCCCATTGTAGACGAGATCGCCAACCTCGGGGGGATTTCGGAGCTGTTCACCGCTGCATGGATCGAAGCGTTCGCTATTTACAATACCCTAACAAGCTCAAACATCACCCTTGAGATCCTGATACGCCGCAAGGATGGATCAGCCTATGCGTTCAGCCCCTTACCCGAGGAGTTTCAGGGCACTCCAATCCCTGCCGAACTTGTGGCATTCACCAATAGCCGCCCAAGCTCGGGCCTGATCAACCCCAATCCGGCGGTCTTGCGGCGCTGGCCCTATGTGATCTTTGACTCGCCAGATGGCGATTGGATGGGACACGCCGGCACAGGCTGGGCAATGACTACGGGGCGGTTAGGGCTTACCCCGTCAAAGGCACGATTGCTTCCCCCCCCGGTGCCGGGTTACTACAGTAGCGGGCAAGTTATGCAGCGGGCAACTGGGCTGATTTTACCTGAAGGGAACCATGACAACCCAACCGCCATCCTTGCAGTTAACGGAGCAGGCACTATCGATCGCCCGCTACATGATCTGTTTGGGCAATTGGACGGGGTGATAAACCCTTATGGATCCGAAGGTTATTTAACCAAGGACTGGGGCACGCCGAAGCATTCGCCAATGCTTCGGCGAGTCGTAGTGGCTGAATACGCAGCTCCAAAGACTCGCCCCGTCCCAATTCCATAAACCAAGCTCCCCTAGATTGCCTGAGAAATTTTTAATCCTAAATACTCTATACTTGCATTAGGCTATTACCACAATAAAATCCGCACCAAGTTCCGCATAGGTGGGTTTGGTGTAGAACAATCTTTATCAAGCCCTGACATTCAATATAGCCCTCAAACATAATTAAACAGCAAAAAATCCAAGTGCATTTATAGCAAAGAACAAATCACCATCCTGGCCAACGTGATTCACAATCACTGTTCACTTAACGCCTTAGCAAAAGTGAGAACCCTCTTTAATGAAAACAAAAAGTCCGAGCAAGAATAAGATCTCTGAGCACCTATACAAAATCGCCTTGGCGACAAGAGCAAACCATAAAATATTAGCAATACTGTTTGCTATCGCAATTTTGATATCAGTAATTGGGGGGTTGGTTATCCAGGTACCACTACTAACTACAGTCACAGTGCATGATGGGCCTCACCAACCCCATGCTCTTAATCATGTTCCAACCGACTCTGCTCTCGGAGCAGAACACCTTCAAGCAAAAGCGCAGGTATCAAGTCCCAAAACAAACACGAAGGAGAAAGTTGTCCACCGGAAGCATCAAGCATTCACACAAGAAACTTAAAGACTATACACAAACCTTTATGAACACCATTGCCCTCAACGTAGAAAAGTTTCACAACGACACCAGCCAACAAACCTGCCGCACCAAGGAAAAATTTTAGAGTTAAAAGACAGGTCTAAAGGCCAGCAAACAACACACCAAAGAGCTAACAAACACATATGTTTAAAACACCACTCAAGACCGCCAACGACATTTACCAACGCCTCAGTGAAACAATCACCAGCTGGCAAACCTTCCTCGATGAAAAACGCAACTGGCTGGGCGGTCCCGCCGCCGATCCGGAGAGCGGAGAAACGGGCAAGCGTCCGCTCACCGACAGCGTCGGGAACACTCAGGAAGTTGACACGCCAGCAGAGATGACTCGTAGAGTCGAGCAGGCTATCGCCGACATCGGAGATGCCGCTGGGGATGCATCACTGGAGGCCGACCGTGCCTCCGCAGCCGCTCGGGACGCAGCGAAACATAAGGACGAAGCGAAAAACAGTGCCGCTTTGGCTGCCCTTTGTGAAGCAGAGGCATCTGCTCAAGCCGACAAAGCTGAAGATTCCGCAGTCGCCGCAGATAACAGCAGTAGCCTGGCCTCCGGGCATGCGAGTGCAGCGGCAAACTCGGCCGTTAATGCCCAAGCATCCAGTAGTGTAGCCCTGTCCGCTCAGAGCAAGGCTGAAGCCGCCAAGAGCGCTGCTGAAGCCGCAAGGGATGAAGCAGAAGAGATCGTTTCCGGTGGCGGTGGCGGCCCGGCCGGACGTGTTATCCGAATGGCATGGGGTCACCCCGCTGATGAATGGGCCTATAGTGGACATGTAAAATATTCCGCCATCAAATTTAATATCGACCCAGAAACGGAACTAGGACGCTCTTCGGCCCATGTGATGTTGCAAGAAAGTGCTGGCAACTCTTCCTTTAGGCATCTATTTAAATTTCCACTCTATAGCCGGATGAGATATAGCCCTAATGGTTTTGCCGTACCTTCCTGCTGCTACTACGAATACCGCCCTCGTGGCTATGAAAATAAATTCAGAATGTGTGTAAGACTTGTCAGACTTAGCTATAACCAATTTCAGATATACATTCCAAACTGGGATGGCAACAGTGGCTTCATCCGGCGCATTGACATTGTTCAAGACTACCATGAAGAAAATAGAGATTTAGCAAACCGGCCACTGTCGGATGAGGAAATGACTGATGCGATGGGAGCTATCACTCGACCAAACCCTATCAAAATCCCGGTAGAAGATGGCCCATTTATGCTCCCCTATGACCTAGAGCAGGAGGCGTTGGAACGTATCAAAAATAAAGACAATAAATCCGAGAAAGCTCTCGAAATAACCGATATAAATGAACGGTTCGAAGCAATAGAAAAACAACTCTCCAGGTTATTAGTGAAATGAAATTATTTCATCCACACTTACAGGCCAACAAATTTAACCAAAGTTACACTTAGGTAACAAATCTCACATTCGCAACCGTGGATGATGTATCAACCTAACTCTAGGGCGGAATCAGACAATCCACTCAGAATAAAGGCAGAAATTAAAAGAACCAAAGTCGTTGACTTTATAGCTTTATTAACTCTGCCTTGTAGCTTTATAACCAACTTATTTGAAGAAACGATTATAATGAAAAAAGTTGATTCCAGTATTAAAAAACTCTCCGACTACTTATATAAAGCCGCCACGGCGACAAAAGCCAATCCAAAGGTTTCTTCGATTTTGCTGATCTGTGCAATCGTCATATCAATGCTCGGTGGTTGCACCATGTCAGCTGAACAACAACGCGCGGCACTCGACCTATGCGCTGAAATGCACTTGCAATCTGTTGTTACCACGGAGCTGCATACCCACCATGTTTACGATGTCCGGTGTGTCCCCGATGGCTCCGAGGTCGACTATGCTATCCCGGTCAATGGTCGTCACTGGCTGAAAGGGTTCCGAAAAGAGTTCAGTCACAGTGCAAATATCGAAGGCGCTGACTAAAGCCCCTGATCAAGATCCCCCCTCCGCCCCATTCAATCCTCGCCATTCCCTTCAGTGAATGAAGCATCCTGGATCACACCGCTCTCACCGTCGGTATGATCCCTCGTCCCCTTGTGGGCGGGCTCAGATCCGCTATCACACTCCCCTTACCATCTTCAGCTGCAAAAAAACGGTCTCTCCATGGAGAGACCGTTTTTTCTTTGACGCATTGCCACGCTTTAGCCACGCAAAAAGAAACGGTAGGCGGGGCTGTCAGTGACCTCCCGGTAGTCCATATCGAGCCCGGACAGCCGTTGCTCCAGGGCATCCAGATCGGACTCCTCCACCTCCATGCCCAGCAGCACCCGGCCATTGGCGGCGCCGTGGTTGCGGTAGTGGAACAGGGAGATGTTCCAGCGATCCCCCAGATCCGTCAGGAACTGCTCCAGGGCACCGGGGCGCTCCGGGAACACCAGCTGATAGAGTCGCTCGGACAGGGGCTCGGGGGCGATCCCCCCCACCATGTAACGCACATGCAGTTTGGCGGTCTCATCCCCGGACAGATCTTCGTGGGCATAGCCCGCCTCTCCCAGAGCGGCACGGATCCCCGCCAGCTCATCGTGGTTCTTCAGCCGGATCCCCACAAACACATTGGCCTGACTGCGACCACTGAGCCGGTAGTTGAACTCGGTGATCTGTCGCTGTCCCAGGATCCGGCAGAACTGCAGAAACGCCCCTTCGCGCTCCGGAATGGTGACGGCCAACACCGCCTCCTTACCCTCACCCAGCTCACAGCGTTCGGAGACGTAGCGCAGGGTATGGAAGTTGATGTTGGCCCCGGAGAGGATCGCCGCCAGCTGAGTGTCGGCCGACGGATTCTCCCGCTGACAATAGCGCTTGAGCCCCGCCAGCGACAGGGCACCGGCAGGCTCGGCGATCGCCCGGGTATCCTCGTAGATATCCTGCACCGCGGCACAGATCTCATCGGAGTTAACGGTGATCACCTCATCCACGCACAGCCGCGCCAGATCGAAGCAGGCCTGACCGATCCGCTTCACCGCCACGCCATCGGCAAACAGCCCGACCCGGGGCAGATCCACCGGCTTGCCAGCCTCCAGCGCCGCCTTGAGACAGGCGGAGTCCTCCGGCTCGACCCCAATCACCTTGATATGGGGGGCGAGCGCCTTGAGGTAGGCCGCCACACCGGCGATCAGACCGCCGCCGCCCACGGGCACAAACACCGCGTCCAGATCCCGCCGTTGCTGCAACAGCTCCTGGCCTATGGTGCCCTGACCGGCGATCACCGCGGCATCATCGAAGGGCGCCACCAGGGTCAGCCCCTCCTCCTTGGCCAGACGCATCGCCTCGGCATAGGCTTCGTCGAAGCTGGAGCCGTGCAACACCACCTCGCCACCGTGGCCCCGCACCGCCTGGACCTTGATCTCGGGCGTGGTGGTGGGCATGACGATCACCGCACGAATGCCGGTTCGCTTGGCCGCCAGCGCCACCCCCTGGGCATGGTTGCCGGCCGAGGCCGCCACCACACCCGCCGCTCGCTGCTCGGCCGTGAGGCTGTGGATCTTGTTAAAGGCGCCACGCAGCTTGAAGGAATGCACCGGCTGCTGATCTTCCCGCTTCAGCCAAACATTGGCCCCCAGCCGGGCAGACAACTTATTCAGCGGCGACAGCTCGGTGTGTTTGGCTACATCGTAGACCGGGGCCAACAGGATCTGGCGCAGGGTGTCCTGCACCAGGGGATCCGACACCGGCGCCACCGAGGCCGAACGACGGGTTTGTTCAAGCGGAGCCAGTGCGGTCATGGTTACTCCTCCAACAGCGCTTTGTTACGCACCGCACCCTTGTCGGCACTGGTGGCCAGGTGGGCATAGGCCTTCAGGGCCAGGGAGACGGTACGCTCACGGCTTGGCTTGTAACCACAGGTCGCCTTGCGCGCCGCCAGGGTGGCCTCATCCAGCTCGAAGCGGATGCTGCGCCCGGGGATATCGATATCGATGATGTCACCGTTTTCGATCAGGGCGATGTCACCGCCGGACGCGGCTTCAGGGGACACGTGGCCAATAGAAAGGCCGGAGGTCCCGCCGGAGAAACGACCGTCGGTAACCAAGGCACAGGCCTGCCCCAATCCCATGGACTTGAGGTAACTGGTGGGGTAGAGCATCTCCTGCATGCCTGGCCCCCCTTTCGGGCCCTCGTAGCGGATCACCACCACATCGCCGGCCTTGACCTCACCACCAAGAATGCCTTCCACCGCCGCATCCTGGGAGTCGTACACCCGGGCCGGGCCACGGAACAGCAGGCAGTTGTCCGGCACCCCGGCGGTTTTCACCACACAGCCATCCGGTGCCAGGTTGCCGGACAGTACGGCCAGGCCCCCATCGGTGCTGTAGGCATGCTCGATGTCGCGGATGCAGCCTTCACTGCGGTCCAGATCCAGACTGTCCCAACGGCAGTCTTGAGAAAATGCCTTGGTGGTACGAATGCCCGCGGGACCGGCGCGGAAAAACTGATGCGCCTCGCTGCTGCGACCTATGTCCCAGCGGCTCAGCACCTCGCCCAGGGAGTCCCCGGCGACATGCGGTACATCGGTATGCACCAAACCGCCCTTGGCCAACTCGCCCAGCAGCGCCATCACGCCACCGGCACGGTGAACATCTTCCATATGGTATTTCGGCGTCGCCGGAGCCACCTTGCACAGGTTCGGCACCTCTCGGGAGAGGGCATCGATCTCTGCCATGGTGAAGTCCACCTCCCCCTCCTGGGCTGCGGCCAGCAGATGCAGGATGGTGTTGGTGGAGCCCCCCATGGCGATATCCAGTGACATGGCGTTCTGGAATGCCTGGCGGTTGGCGATGCTGCGCGGCAGCACGGAGGCATCGTCCTGTTCATAGTAGCGCTTGGTCATCTCGACGATGCGCTTACCCGCTTCCAGGAACAGCTGCTCGCGGTCGGCGTGGGTTGCCAGCATGGAGCCGTTACCCGGCAGGGACAGGCCCAGTGCCTCGGTCAGACAGTTCATGGAGTTGGCGGTAAACATGCCGGAGCAGGAGCCACAGGTGGGGCAGGCGCTGCGCTCCACCTGTTCGACCTGCTCGTCGGAGATCTTGGGATCGGCCCCTTGAACCATGGCATCCACCAGATCCAGCTTGATCAGCTGATCCGACAGCTTGGTCTTGCCCGCCTCCATCGGCCCACCGGAGACAAAGATCACCGGAATATTGAGGCGCAGCGAGGCCATCAGCATCCCAGGGGTGATCTTGTCACAGTTGGAGATGCAGACGATGGCGTCGGCACAGTGGGCATTAACCATGTACTCCACCGAATCGGCGATCAGCTCACGGCTGGGCAGGGAATAGAGCATGCCACCATGGCCCATGGCGATCCCGTCGTCCACGGCGATGGTGTTGAACTCCTTGGAGACGCCACCCGCTTTGGCGATGGCACCGGCCACCAGATCCCCCATGTCCTTGAGGTGGACATGGCCGGGAACAAACTGGGTGTAGGAGTTGGCGATGGCGATGATCGGCTTACCGAAATCCTCATCGGTCATTCCGGTGGCGCGCCACAGTGCGCGGGCACCGGCCATATTGCGGCCGGCTGTGGAGGTTGCGCTACGATACTTCGGCATGCTGATCCCCTTATCCGTTGGCCGCTGCGGGGGCATCGGCATCGGCGATGATGTCGAGCCAGCCCCACTTGTCTTCGGTGCTGCCATCAAACAGGCCGAAGAAACGCGCCTGCAGCGCCTTGGTGATTGGGCCTCGACCGCCACAGCCCACTTCGATCTTGTCGACACTGCGAACCGGCACGATCTCCGCGGCGGTGCCGGTCATGAAGATCTCATCGGCCAGGTAGAGGGCCTCCCGCGCCAGCGGCTCCTCACGCACCTCGTAACCGGCGTCTTTGGCCAGGGTCATGATGGTGTCACGGGTGATCCCGGGCAGAATCGCGGCAGTGGCCGGCGGGGTGATCAGCACGCCGTTCTTGACCACAAACAGGTTCTCACCCGCCCCTTCGGAGATCTGACCATTGGTATCCAGGGCGATCCCCTCGGCAAAGCCAAGACGACGTGCTTCGCCACCGATCAGCTGGGAGGAGAGATAGTTACCGCCAGCCTTGGCGGCGGTCGGGATGGTGTTGGGCGCCATCCGATTCCAGGTGGAGATGCACACATCCACCCCGGACTCGGCAGCGTCGGCCCCCAGGTAAGCACCCCAGGGGAAAGCGGCGACGATCACCTCGGCCTGACTGCCCTCGGGCACATTCACCCCCAGGCCCACATGGCCGTAAAAGGCCAGGGGACGGATATAAGCGGTTTCCAGGCCGTTGACCGTCACGGCGTCACGACAAGCCTGCTTGAGTTCATCCAGCCCATAGGGGATAGGCATACGGTAGATCTTGGCGGAATCGTACAAGCGCTGAACGTGCTCCTGCAACCGGAACACTGCGGTGCCCTTATGGGTCTTGTAGGCCCGGATCCCTTCAAACACGGAGGATCCATAGTGCAGTGCATGACTGAGCACGTGCACCTTGGCATCCATAAAGGGCATCATTTTTCCATTAAACCAGATCTGTTCAGCTTGATTCACGCTTTACTCCTTTAAACTTTTTTATGCCAACGCGGCGGCGTTGGTGGTCATGGCCGGGGCAAGCCGACAATGACTGACGTCGTATAACTTATCGAGTTGACGGGTCAACGCACTGATGGGGCGTTCGCTGATCACGGTCACCTCCATCTGCGAGCTGCCACCGCAACTTTGCATGTTCATATTGGCCACGGTAAACCCCCTGTGGCGCGTGACCCTCAGCACCCGCTCCAATACGTCGGCGCTGGGGGTCATTTCGATGTACAGGGTATGCTGAGTCATGGTCTTTGCTCCATCATTTCTTCGTTGGAGGCCCCAGGCGGGACCAGTGGCCACACGTTATCCTTCTCGGAGATAGACACGTGGAGCAGGTAAGGCCCCTCGCAACTGAGCATCTCCCGCATCGCTTCCGTTACCTGATCTTTGCGCCAGATCTGCCGCCCCGGTATGTCAAACGCGGACGCCATGGTGACGAAATCCGGGTTGTCCGACAGGGTGGTTTCGCTGTAGCGCTCTTCGAAAAACAGCTGCTGCCACTGCTTCACCATGCCCAGGCGCTGGTTGTCCAGGATGATGATCTTCAGGGGCAGGCGATCCCGCTTGATGGTGGTCAGCTCCTGCACATTCATCATGAAAGAGCCATCACCACTGATCAGCACAGACAGGTCATCGGGCCGTGCCTTCTGCGCCCCGATCGCCACCGGCAGGCCAAACCCCATGGTGCCCAGACCCGAGCTGGACAGGTGGTTACGCGGTGAGTCGAACCACATGTGCTGGGCCACCCACATCTGGTGCTGACCCACATCACAGGAGACCATGGCACTGCGCGGCAAAGTCTGAGCCAGCTGACGCAACAGGGCCGGGGCATAGATATTCTCCCCCGGATGGTCATAACGGGGGGCATACTCTGCCACCATGGCATCACAATGATCCCGCCATTCATCCAGTGCCAGGGGTAAAGCCAGGGCTGGTAGCAGGGTGCGCAGATCACCACAGTGGGAGAGCATCGCCTCCCGCCGCTTGCCCAGCTCGGCCGGATCGATATCCAGGTGGATCACCTTGGCGTCCGGAGCAAAGCTGTCGAGTCGACCGGTCACCCGGTCGTCGAAACGGGCGCCCACCACCAGCAAGAGATCGCAGGACTGCACCGCCAGGTTGGCGGCCCGGGTGCCATGCATCCCCAGCATCCCCAGGTAACCTGGTGTGCCCTGGAGCACGCTGCCCAACGCTTTGAGGGTCGCCACCGACGGCATGCCGGTGCACTGGATAAACTGGCGCAACTCATCGACGGCACCGGCCATACCAACCCCGCCCCCAACGTAGAGCAGGGGCTTACTGGCCTGCTGCAGCATGGCGTGGGCCTGCTCCAGCGGGAAGGTATCGTTGGCCGCATCGGCGAGCCCGCGAAACGGCGGTACGTAATCCACCATCGCCTGCTGGACATCCTTGGGGATATCCACCAGGACCGGTCCCGGCCGTCCCTCTTTGGCCAATTCGAACGCTTTGTGCAAGGTACTGCACAGCTCTTCGGGCCGGGTCACCAGGAAGCTGTGTTTGGTGCATGAGAGGGACATGCCCAGCAGATCGATCTCCTGAAACGCATCGGTGCCGATCGCCGCCGTCGGTACCTGACCTGTGATCGCCACCACGGGGATGGAATCCATCATGGCATCAGCCAGGGCGGTGATCAGGTTGGTGGCCCCCGGGCCGGAGGTAGCCAGGCATACGCCTACCTTACCGGAGGCGCGGGCGTATCCGAGGGCGGCGAAGCCAGCCCCCTGCTCATGACGGCACAACAGGTGCTCCACCGGGCTGTCGTATAGGGCATCGTAGAGGGGCATGATCGCCCCTCCCGGGTAACCGAACAGGGTGCGTACTCCCTGATCGACCAATGCACGAACGACCGCTTCTGCACCACTGCTCATCGGTTGCCTTCCTCTGTCCTGTGCCAATACCTTGGGGTCATGCCGCTCTCTCCCTGGAGTACTGCGCGAATTGCCAAATTAACCGGAATCATTCCAATACGAAAAACCCCCCGAACCGGGACGGTGCGGGGGGTTTGTCTGTGTTGCTTCGTTGCTAGCGTCTCGCTTTGCTCCGTGCCACAGCC
Organism: Ferrimonas sp. YIN67; assembly: GCF_057219095.1. Classification (NCBI taxonomy): domain Bacteria; kingdom Pseudomonadati; phylum Pseudomonadota; class Gammaproteobacteria; order Alteromonadales; family Ferrimonadaceae; genus Ferrimonas; species Ferrimonas sp. YIN67. The sequence continues at coordinate 9,887 of NZ_JBXVVJ010000006.1, read as the reverse complement.
CGACCCCCGTCGGTGACGATAATCACCACGGTAATCACGACTAGCACTAGGGTTTCAGCAAAGCGGTTCATGTCTAAGACTCATCCAAACGTGACTTCAATGTAGCAACAATGCGAAATTCTTCGCCCACTCTATCGAGCATTTATAGAATTAGCACAACAAATTTTTGCCTGCAAAGTTTTATTTGCACCTTCCAATAAAAACAAATGTAACAATATATTATTTATATTCTGGTCCTACCAATCCCCCACCCCCTGCCCCTTTTATCACCTCATGGCAGAGGTAAATAGGCCATAGTTGTAGCAAAGACCATCCCAGGGAGGGGAGTCATGGGGCTGTCACGCATATTGAGCCGGGGCCAGTTGGGGATTGAAGCCCCCCAGGTCACGGTAGAGACCCACCTGGGGGGAGGGTTACCCAGCTTTACCATAGTGGGCCTGCCGGAAACCTCGGTACGGGAAGCGCGGGAGCGGGTGCGGGCTGCCCTGCAAACCGCCGGCTTCGAATTTCCTCAACGCCGCATCACCATCAACCTGGCCCCTGCCGATCTGCCCAAGCAGGGCGGTCGCTTCGATCTGCCCATCGCCCTGGGGATCCTCGCGGCGTCGGGACAGATCCCGCCCGCCTCCCTGGCAAAGCGCGAATTTTATGGCGAGCTGGGCCTGTCCGGGGAGCTTAGGTCTGTTCCAGGCCTGCTACCCGCCATCGTCGCCGGCCACCAGCAGGGGCATCAGCTCTTCCTGCCTGCGGGTAACGCCGAAGAGGCCAGCCTGGTACCTGGGGCCCGGATCCTGCTGGGCGATGCCTTGCCTGCCCTGACGGCAGCCCTGCATGGCCAACTCTCGCTCACCTCCCCCCTACCTTGCACACCGAACCACAGTCGCGCCAGCGACCGAGATCTCAACCAGATCATTGGTCAGGATCATGCCAAGCGAGCCCTGCTGATCGCCGCCGCCGGAGGCCACCACTTGCTGTTGGTCGGCCCGCCCGGAACGGGCAAAACCATGCTGGCCAGTCGCCTGATCGATCTCCTGCCTCCACTGCCGGTGGAGCAGGCTTTGGAGGTCGCCTCCATCTACTCGGTGGCCGGACTGCAGCGCACCTCGCACCAGCTGGCCCAGCGGCCGTTCCGGGCCCCCCATCACTCCAGCTCGGCCGCCTCCCTGGTCGGCGGGGGAACCTTCCCCCAGCCCGGGGAGATCTCCCTGGCCCACCAGGGTGTGCTGTTTCTCGATGAACTGCCGGAGTTTCCCCGCATGGTGCTGGATAATCTGCGCGAGCCGCTGGAGTCGGGTCGGGTGGTGATCTCCCGGGCCAATGCCAAGCTGACCTTCCCAGCCAACTTTCAGCTAATTGCCGCCATGAATCCCAGCCCCAGCGGTGAAGTGGGAGCTCACAGCCGGGACACCCCGGATCAGATCCGCCGTTACCTCTGCCGCCTCTCCGGCCCTCTGCTGGATCGCTTCGATCTGAGCATCGAGGTGCCGCGCCTGCCTGCGGGCAGCCTGAGCCAGGCAACGCCCGGCGGCCTCTCTACCGACCAGGCCCGACAGCAGATCGAGCAGGCCCGGCAGCAGGCCCAAAACCGTCAAGGCTGTCTCAACCAGGCTCTGCCCGGCCATCGGTTGGGCCCGGAATTGGGGATCAGCCAGTCGCTGATGGGCTTTACCGAGCAGGCCACCCATCGGCTCAGGCTGTCGGTACGGGCCTATCACAGGATCCTGCGAGTGGCGCGTACCATCGCCGATCTGGCGAACTGTGACGAAGTCGAGAAAACCCATATCAGCGAAGCGCTAGGCTATCGAGCAATGGATCGACTGTTGTCACAGCTGGAAAAACTAACTTTAAGCTAAGCACAGCTTTCGGTCGCCCTGGATCGCAAGGGAAGATCAAAGGAGAAAGGATGCGACTGGCGCTATTGGCCCTGCTGTTGGCTGCGAATGCCCACGCCGTCGAGCATCGGCTGCTGCTCAGTGGCAGTACCAGCTGGCAAAGCAGTGAAGAAACGGACTTGCAGCACCAGGGAGCCTTGGCCGGCGTCCAGTATCACCTGCGCCTGCATCGACACTGGAGTATTGTCACCGGTTATCAGTTCGGTGAACTCAACGACGGCTACCTGGAAGAGTACCCCCTGATGCTCGAACGACGCGTTCGCCTGGCGGGCAACCACTCCATCTACTTGCAGGGTGGCAACCACTGGTACCGAGACGACCATGATGACGGCCTGGCCCTGGCATTTGCCGGCGGTTGGCAGTGGCTGGGACAATCCGGCGGATTGCTGCGCATTGGCTACCAGCAAAGCAGCCGCTACGGCCAGGACGAACGCAATGATTCCCGGGTCCAACTGGCCATGGGCTGGGCATTTTAATCCCCTTTTGCCGCTCCCGCTTCTCCGCTAACAGGCTTGCCTGTCACTGCCCAGACTCTTTACTCTAATGGGCCACCCAAAAGTAAAAGGAATTTGCATGTTGCCTGCCCTGCGTGGTGCCCTGTCGTTCAGCGGCTATCTTCTCAATACCCTGCTGCTGGCCCCACTGGTCCTGCTGTTCGGCCTGCTAAAGCTTCTGCCCATCGCCCCGATACGCCAAGGCTGTAATGTCATCATCGACGGGATCGCCACCCTCTGGATCAGCATCAACAACGCCAATCAGCGATGGCTTAGTGGCACTCGGGTGATCGTCCACCAACTGCCCCCGTTAAGCCCCAAACAGTGGTACCTGGTGGTCGCCAACCACCAGTCCTGGGTCGATATCCTGATGCTGCAGCGGGTTTTTAACAAAAAGATCCCCTTCTTGAAGTTCTTCCTCAAATGGGAGCTGATCTATGTACCGATCCTGGGCCTGGCCTGGTGGGCACTGGACTTTCCCTTTATGCGCCGCTATAGCAAGAGCTTCCTGAAGAAACACCCGCACCTGAAGGGAAAGGATCAGGAAACCACCCGCCAAGCCTGTGAAAAGTTTCACCATAAACCCGTCAGCGTGATGAACTTCGTCGAAGGCACCCGCTTTACTTCGGCCAAGCAGGCACGGCAGAACAGCCCCTATCCCAGCCTGCTCAAACCTAAGGTGGGTGGCGTGGCCCTGTCGCTGGACGCCATGGATGGCAAACTTCAGACCCTGCTCGACGTCACCATCTACTATCCCCATGGGATCCCCTCCTTCTGGCAGTTTCTCTGTGGCAAGGTGCCCCAGGTCGAACTCACGGTCGAGGAGCGCTGCCTGGCCGAAGTGAACCAGTGGAATTACCAAAAACGTGAACACAAGGCCGACTATCAAAGCTGGTTAAACCAGATCTGGCAGCACAAAGCGGGTAAGCTTGCCGATCTGGAACGACAGGGCTCTGCCTGATAAACCCACCAGCCGATAGGAACCCAAGAGAATAATGTCATTTTTGCCCGGACCCCTTAAAGCCGCCATCAATGCCATTCTGGCCACCAGCAACATCCTGTTCTGGGGCAGTCTGATCGTGTTACTGGCACTGGTCAAAATCCTGCTGCCGATACCCTCATTCCGGCTAAAACTCAGTGCTGCCTGCAACGCCTGCATGTCAGGCTGGGTGGCCGTAAACCATGGGATCCTTCGACTGACCACAGGCACTCGCTGGAACGTGCGAGGCCTGGAACAGGCCAACCTCGATAAAAAGGGCTGGTATCTGGTGCTGGCCAACCACCTGAGCTGGGCCGATATCTTTGTGGTCACCGTGGTATTGCGCAACCATGTCCCCATGCTGAAGTTCTTTCTAAAGCGGCAGCTGATCTACGTGCCCATCATGGGACTGGCCTGCTGGGCGCTGGATATGCCCTTTATGCGCCGCTACACCAAGAGTCAGATCGCAAAGAACCCCAAGCTCAAGGGAAAGGACATCGAAACCACCCGGCGCAGCTGTGAAAAGTTCAAGGATCTGCCCACCTGCGTCATCAACTTTGTGGAAGGCTCCCGGCTGACCCCAGCTAAACACAAACGCCAGCGCAGCCCATTCCGCTACCTGATGAAACCCAAGGCTGCGGGCATCGCCTTCGCCCTGAACACCCTGGGCGAGCAGTTTAACCAACTGCTGGACGTCACCATCGTTTATCCGGATGCACCAGACAACATCATGTATGGCCTGCTGTCCGGTCGCCTCGACAGCATTGAAGTGGCGGTCAAGACATTGCCAATGAGTACCGTTCCTCACGGCGATTACAATAATGACAAAGCCTATCGAGTCGAATTCCAACGTTGGCTCAACGGTCTGTGGCATGAAAAAGACGACACCATCGTTTCGATCCTCGATGAGCGACAGGCCCCGCCCCCCCTCTATCGTAAACTGGCCGTACAATAATTCTGAACGCCAACCCCAGGGTTGGCGTTCTTGTTTCCGCTCCTCTCATAAAAACATCACCCGACGAGAGTCCACTGGATAGAATTTAATGGTATGGTGTCCGGTCCGGCATAGGTGAAAAGGAAGCACCCTTTCTTTAATAATGCTGTCACAACCTAAGTGAATATCAATTTGCCAGGTTCTTAAACAACCATCCTGCCTACTGCCTACTGCCTTTCCAGTCATGGCTTCAAGATTGCCGGAGGCTCCAGCTAAATCCTCCGTGCTGCCCTGCAGGTTTGTCCCCCGAGGTGCAATACGCCCATCGCTCCCGGGCTGAAATTAGTCAATGCACCACCATTTAAATGAATTTTTTTAAAAATCATTTAAATGGCCACTTTGATTTTTCTATCAACAATGATTCATCGATAATCTCCCCATCTTTTAAAGAATTAACACAATATTGCCAGGTTGATTTGGCTCAAGTTTCCAGGCTGGTTTTTACCTCACTGTGAGCCCGAACACCAAATAACAAACCAAAATCACAATGGTAATAATCGTTCATTGTATTTAATCACTTCCGGGAATTAATAGGTGGTCATTCATGATCCAAGCTTTTATAAAAAAGGGAAGTTTCCAGGACTCAGTCAGCCTCATGCTGATCTCCAGGCAACTGAGCAGCACAGATAACGTCGAAGAAGTGTCCGTCATGATGGGCACACCTGCCAACAAGACCATGCTCGACTCCACCGGTCTGTGGCATCCCATGTTCGACGACGCCACACCCAATGATATCTGTGTCGCCATTCGCACCGCCGAGGGCGAAGCGGATATGACCGCAGAGATCGCCGCTCAACTCGACGAAGCCCTGACCTCCATCGCCCAGGCTGCCGGGGGCGGCAAACGCATCGTGACAGCTCGCCGCTGGCAAACCGCTCAAGACAAGCAGCCCGAAGCCAATATGGCGCTGATCTCCGTCGCCGGCGAATACGCCGCTGGATTGGCAGAAGAGGCCCTGGAGCGGGATCTCAACGTGATGCTGTTCTCCGACAACGTCCCGGTGGAGCAGGAAGTGCGCCTCAAGGCCATGGCCAAGGAGAAAGGTCTGCTGGTGATGGGACCGGACTGTGGTACCGCCATGGTGGCCGGTTCGCCACTGGCCTTTGCCAACGTCCTGCCCAAGGGGCCCATCAGCATCGTCGGCGCTTCCGGCACCGGGATCCAGGAGGTCGCCTCACAGATCTGCCTGGCGGGCCAGGGGATCACCCACGCCCTGGGACTGGGTGGGCGCGATCTCTCTGCCGCCGTCGGCGGTGCCAGCGCCCTGCAGGCCCTGGCGATGCTGGAAGCCGATCCGGACACCCAGGTGGTGGCCTTTGTCTCCAAGCCACCGGCCCCCGAGGTGGAGCGGACGGTGATCGATGCCATGAAAGCGATGAGCAAACCTGTGGTCGCCCTGTTCCTGGGTACCAAACGTGCCGAGCCTCGCGATGGTAATGTATTCTTCGCCAGCAGCATGGCCGAAGCGGGACGCATCGCTGCCATGATGGCCAACGTACGACAGCACTGTGGCGAGGATGCCGGCACCGCTGACAAGAAGATCCTGGGTCTCTACACAGGTGGGACCCTGGCGGCGGAGTGCGCCAACCTGTTAGCGGATCAGCTGGGTTTGGCCACCGATGAAGCACATCATCAGGGCACCATGCTCGATGACGGCGGCCACCTGATCATCGATCTGGGCGACGATCACTACACCCTGGGCCGCCCCCACCCGATGATCGATCCCACCACCCGTACCATAGAGATCGAGAAGCGCGCCGCCGATGAATCGGTCGGGGTGCTCCTGCTGGATGTGGTGATTGGCTACGGCGCCACCGCCGATCCCGCCAGTGCCGTGGTTGAGGCCGTCGAAAGTGCCAAGGGCAAGCGTCAAAGTCCATTGCACGTGATCGCCACGGTTACGGGTACCGAGCAGGATCCCCAGCAGCGCTCCGGCCAGATCGCCACCCTGCGCGATGCCGGGATCATCATCCTCAACACCCTGGAGGAAGCGGTGCTGCTCTCCGATGCGCTGATCCAGCCGGCCCGCTCCGCTGCAGAAGGCGACCGCGCCACCCTGCTCGAGGGGATCAAGGTGATCAATGCCGGTTTGCGCAGCTTCGCCGAAGATCTGCAATCTTCACAAACCCCGGTCGTGCACTACCAGTGGTCCCCCATTGCCGGTGGCAACGCCAAATTGGCCAGCCTGCTCAAACAGATGCAATAAGTCGCACAACAAAGAATTGCCATTAAAAAAGCGAAAGGAATAAAGACTATGTACGCCTCTATCAATGAAGCCAATGCCGCCGTACTGGAAAAAATCAAAGATGCCCGCCCCTTCTGGGTTGATGTCATCTCCGCCGGTGAAGCCGTCTCCTGGCTGACCGAAGGCAAGCACCTGCTGCACGCCGGCCCACAAATCGAGTGGGACGACATGACCGGCCCAATGAAAGGTGCCTGCATCAGCGCCTGTCTGTACGAAGGCTGGGCGGCAACCGACACCGAAGCCACCGCGATGCTGCAGGCTGGCCAGGTGAAATTCAGCCCCTGCCACCACCACAATGCCGTGGGCCCCATGGGTGGCATCACCTCGGCCAACATGCCTGTGGTCGTCGTCGAGAACAAAGCTGGCGGTAACTTTGCCTACTGCAACATGAACGAAGGGATCGGCAAGGTGATGCGCTTTGGTGCCTACGGTGACGAGGTGCAACAGCGCCTGCACTGGATGCGCGAAGAGCTGATGCCTGTGCTGAAAGAAGCCCTGGCCAAGACTGATGGCGGCATCGATGTGGGTGCCATCATGGCACAGGGGATCACCATGGGAGATGAGTTCCACCAGCGCAACATCGCGACCTCCTCCCTGCTGTTGCGTACCCTGGCGCCGTACCTGGCCGAAGTGGATGCCAGCAAGGAAGTGATGTCTCGGGTATTTGGCTTCCTCAGCATCACGGATCAGTTCTTCCTTAACCTGGCCATGGCCTTCTGTAAATGTGCCATGGATGCCGGTGCCACCATCAAGGCAGGCTCTATCGTTACCGCCATGACCCGTAACGGCAAAGACTTTGGCATCCGCGTCAGTGGCCTGGGCGATCAGTGGTTTACCGCACCGGTCAACACACCGGAAGGCCTGTACTTCACCGGTTACTCTCAGGAGCAAGCCAACTCAGATATTGGCGACAGCGCCATCACTGAGACCTATGGCATTGGTGGCGCCGCCATGGTGGCCGCTCCCGGGGTAACGCGCTTCGTCGGCGTAGGTGGGGTTGATGTGGCTTTGGACGTATCGGAAGAGATGTCCGAGATCTATGTCGGCAACAACAACCTGCTGCAGATCCCCTCCTGGAACTTCCAGGGAGCATGCATCGGCCTGGATCTGCGCAGCGTGGTGGAAACCGGGATCACGCCGGTGATCAATACAGGGATCGCCCACAAGGAGGCTGGAATTGGCCAGATTGGCGCCGGCACCGTGCGGGCCCCCCTAGCCTGCTTCGAGAAAGCACTCGAAGCTCTGGCCTCAGAGTTGGGCCTGGAAGCCGACGCGTAACATCAGTGGCAGCCTTCGGGCTGCCCTTTATCTTTTAGGGGGTAAACCATGACCTATGAAGCACTCGCATACAGCCTGTCCGCTCCGGCCATTCCGGGGCTTTTGCGCTACGCAGGTGGTGGTTCCAAGGCGATTAACTTCCTGACCGAAGACAGCAAGGTGCTGACTTTGCACCGTAACGATAGCGGCATGGGACCGTCAGGCTGGTCCGTCTCGTCACAGATCTTTGGCCTGCTGTGTGAACTCGCCCCTCTGGCGAAACGGATCCAGCTGGACCAGGATGGGATCGCCCTGGATTCATTGAGGCTCGGCAAAGGTAACAACGGGCTAAGCCTTCGGGTGGACCAGGCACAACCCTTATGTTTCGAGCAATTAACCCGCTTCCTGCTGAACCAGGAAAAGGAAACCGGACTCTATGGTCCTCTGTGTGACATCGTCGCCGGCAACAACCTCACCCCCTTCTTTCCCATGATCCGGCAGTTGCAACGCTGGCTCGATAACAAATCCCCCTGCTGGGATGGCCTGATCGGGGCAGGACCGGGCCTGACACCCAGCCACGATGACATGCTGGTTGGCATGCTGTTTTGTGCCTACCTCAACCCGCAGCTAAAAGAAAAGGCCAGGCTACTATTACCCGACTCTCTGCAGCTGGCTTACTGGACGACCTCGGTCAGCGAGGGCTACCTGGAGCAAGCAAGGTTGGGATATTTTTCCCTATCTCTGCTGAACCTGGCCAATAACAATATTGAACACTTCGATGAGTCTGCACGGCAGCTAATGAGTCATGGCCATTACTCGGGCGCCGACACTTTGTTAGGAATTTGGTTATTTTTAAATATGACTCAGAATTAAAAATTAAAGTCACAATATGCCCTTTGAGGGAAGTTCGGTCATTTTAAAGGTACTGCATGCCCGGGCGAGGTGTTTTTTCAGAAAGGACTGTTATATATTAGCCTTATTGGCTTTATTTGGAACAGTTATGAACAAATGTTCGATGAAATCGTTCATCGTCATGGAGTAGATATGAACCTATCAAAAAAAGAACTTCACGAACTAATTAAAGCCAAGATCAACCAGGCCGGGCTATCAGAAGAACATGCCGATATCGTTGCGGATGTACTGGCCTTTGCCGATGCCCGTGGCGTCCATTCCCACGGTGCCGTCCGGGTCGAATATTATTCCGAGCGGATCGCCAAGGGGGGCATCAATGCCAACCCACAATTCAGCTACGAAGAGACCGGCCCTTGCAGTGCCGTGTTTGACGGGGATAACGGTGCCGGTCACGTCGTCGCCAAACTGTCGATGGACAAAGCCATCGATATGGCCAAAGAGAAAGGTGTCGCCGTCGTCGGCACCAAGCGGATCAGCCACAGTGGGGCATTGGGCTACTTTACCAAGATGGCCGCCGAGCAGGGCCTGGTTGCCATCTCCGTCTGCCAGTCCGATCCCATGGTCGTCCCCTTTGGTGGCAGTGATGTCTACTACGGCACTAACCCCATCGCCTTCTCGGCGCCCGGTGCCGACGGCAAAACCATCAACTTCGACATGGCCACCACGGTGCAGGCCTGGGGGAAGGTGCTCGACGCACGCTCCCGCAACAAGGCGATCCCCGACACCTGGGCGGTTGACAGTGATGGCAACCCCACCACAGATCCTCATGCTGTCCGTGCACTGTTACCCATCGCTGGTCCTAAGGGTTACGGCCTGATGATGATGGTCGACATCCTCTCCGGCATCATGCTGGGCCTGCCCTTTGGCCGCGGGGTCAGCTCCATGTACGAAGATCTCTCCAAGGGACGCGAGCTGGGCCAGTTGCATATCGTTATCAACCCCGCCTTCTTCACCTCCCAGAGTTACTTCACGGAGGCCATTGCCCAGACAATGGAAGAGCTCAATGCCATGCGTCCTGCCCCAGGATTCGATCGCGTGCTCTACCCGGGACAAAATAGCGAAATGGTTGCCCAAAAATCGGAAGTTGAAGGGATTAATATCGTCGATGACGTTT
>NZ_JBXVVJ010000005.1:120737-308248 GCF_057219095.1 Ferrimonas sp. YIN67 | reverse complement strand
TTTTAACCAGTCCGCTGTGCGGTGTTGGTTGGCGCTGGCCTCGCATCTCGTTGAGTTGCTTGCTGTGCCCCGTCGACAGGAAGCGCATTATAGGGAGCAGACTTTTTTCTGCAAGGGTTTATTTTCACTTTCTTTTTTGGCTGCCCAAACCTTAGGCGGAACGCTGCCAAACCATCCATAAGTCGACAAAAAAACGCGCAAAAGCGCGTTTCTTTAATCCGGCAGGAACCAGGGGTTGGCTTAAAAATGCACAACGCCATTGATAAACCAGCCACTGATGTCGAGATCAGAGCTCAGATCCCCGACATCGTCCTCATCAAGATCCAGGACAACCGAGCGGTAACCAGCCTCGAGTCCAACATCCAGTGCCACAAAGCCTAAGGTCCAACCAACCTTGGCCTGGTAATCAACGAAACTGGAGCCGGAATAGCCGATCCCTTGAACCTCCCCGGCAAGGTATAAGCCGGTCAAGGGCAGATCGAATCGGGCAGCCCCATAAAGAAGCGGCACCCACTCATCCAGCGTTTCGATTGCTCGTCCGCTGATGACCGCACTCTGAGCTTGGCCGTCATAGGCAATATCAGCAGTGACGTCCAACTGACGGGCCGTTACTCCCAAGTCCAAGTCGAAGCCAAGGTCCCACAACTCGTAATAGAGGGTGATGTCGGTATGCTTATAGTCGAGCAAGGTATTGGTGGTGGCGCCTCCCGGTATCGGCATACCGCCAAAATCCAACTCCTGATCCAACTGACCACTGGCTCGACTGTCGAAGGCCAGGGTAGCCACCTTTATATTAGGAATAAGAGGAACCGGATGCTCAAACGCTACATACGCCTGAAACCCAGCATCCTTACTGCCAAATCCCAGCTCATCTTCAAGCGAGATCCCTTCCCTGCCCAACTCTCCACCCGGATCCGCCGTAAAATAGCCAGCGCCAGCATAGATCCCCAGAAAATCAGCCTGAGCCAGCGGGCTCATCACCAAGCACAGCACCAATCCGCTTATACCTTTACGCATCATCCTTAACCTCGACCTCATAGCAATCCATATAAAAACACCGCGACCAGTCTACGCCGGGCAACATATATCCAACAAGCGACCGACAGAGCTGTGATCCTGATCTTTTTTTGCCCCTCCTTTTCACTCCCCCACCGCGCTACACTTGTTATTCAAAGTCACACGAGAAAGGAACTCAATCTATGAGTGATGTATTCCATCTGGGGCTGACCCAGGAAATGCTCGAAGGGGCGACCCTTGCTATTGTTCCAGGTGATCCGGAACGTGTGAAGCGCATAGCCGCTTTGATGGAGTCGCCCACGCCACTCGCTGCAACCCGGGAGTTCACCAGCTACCTGGCAAGGCTTGACGGTCACCCCGTGGTGATCTGCTCCACCGGGATCGGCGGCCCTTCCACTTCCATTGCTGTGGAAGAGTTAGCCCAGTTGGGGATCCGTACCTTTCTAAGGATCGGCACAACCGGAGCGATCCAACCCCATATTCCGGTCGGTAGCCTGATCGTGACCCAAGGCTCAGTTCGCCTAGATGGTGCCAGCTTCCACTTCGCTCCGGCAGAATACCCTGCGGTGGCGGATTTTGACTGCACCCTAGCTTTGGTCGAAGCCGCCAAATCCGCCGGACATCAGCCCCATGTTGGGGTAACCGCCAGTTCTGATACTTTCTACCCAGGCCAAGAGCGCTATGACACTTATAGTGGTCGCGTCACTGACCGCTTCAAGGGCTCCATGGCAGAGTGGCAAGCGCTGGGGGTACTCAATTACGAGATGGAGTCTGCCACCTTGCTCACCATGTGCGCGGCAATGGGGCTGAAAGCTGGCTGCATCGCGGGGGTGATTGTGAACAGGACAGAGCAAGAGATCCCATCGGAAGTTCAAATGGCAAAAACGGAGCAGGATGCGGTTGGTGCGGTCGTAGACGCCGCCCGCAGATTGTTGCGTTGAAACAAAAAAGCCGAACCCTAAGGTTCGGCTTTTTCATGACGACAGGGCTTAGAATGCCTGTACAATCACATAGAGAAACATGCTGGTACCGCCGAAGATAACCGCGGTGATCCCATCAATACCCTTGTTCTTCTTGCTCATGCTATTTCCTGTTACGACTTCGGAAAAAACACCGCGATGCGGTAGTTAGCACGATTATATCGAGCTTAAAACAAAGGCCCAGCAAAACCGGTCAAGCCCTAAGCGATCTTTTAACCGGATCACGCTTACCCGATGGCGTGCCTTATCTCCGATTGGTGGGCCAAAGCCCACTCCCTATCGATCCCGCCCCAATTCAGGATCCGGTAATAGCCATCATTGTGACGTACGCCGTCCTCCACAAACTCAAATTCGATACCAAATCCCGGCAAGCCTTTGAGCACATCCTGAATGGTCCGTCGCGGCCATCCCAAGTGCGCCATCAGGGTCGGTACGGAGGGCCGCTCTAGCTGCTCTATTGCCAGCAAGAGCAGAACCCTACGACAAAACATGGGATTTAGCATGATCCTTCCTTTGTTCTAAGCAATTGTTCTTGTGCACCTTAACCAATCACATCAGACAAAAGAAGAGGAAGAAAGACTCTCAGTCTCACAAACTCAATGCTCAAGAAACAGGTAATTTTGCCAGCTCTTCATTCGTAACAATACACGTCGAATGATCGACACATGAGTAAAGTGGTCCGAGTACACTGCGATTTCGGCATGGGCGCCATCCGGCAACTCGAAAGGGCGAATGTCCTCAAGCAAACGCACCTCGACAAAGGAGCGCCCACGTCGAGCCAAAAGATCAGAGCCGATCAAGCTTCCCCCTGCCTGGATCTGCCCTTCGGCAATGTTGGGTAACACTTGGCTGATCTCAGCCTTAAACACTCTGCCCGGCAGGGCCTCGAAGATCACCTCGGCCTCATAGCCGGCACGCAGACGCAACAGGGATCTCTGATTAAAGGCCCCGATGTAGTGTTGCTCATCTTTGTTGATGAACACCATCACAGGTCGAAGCGGTAAGGGAACCGCCATCATTCCGGGACGCAGAGCCACCTGAGTGACATAACCGTTATCTGGCGCCCGTACCACGGTTTCACTCAGGTCAAACTGGGCTTGCGACAATTGAGCATGGACCCGTTTAACCTGGGCATCAGCCTGCAGATAGAGCTGGCGCCGGTTGTCCAGCTCCAGCTCGGTAAAGGCACCGCCTTTCTTGAAGCCAACCTCGTACCGCTTGAACGCCGACTCGGTCCGGGTCCGCTCCGCCTGCGCCGCAGCCAGTTCGGCTTCAAAACGCGCGACCTCATCCCGGTAGCGAGTGTCATCGAGGCGGAACAACACATCACCCTTTTTTAGTGGCCGATTCGGCTCAACCGGTACTTCCACCACCAGCCCCCTAACTGTCGGCACGATCGGCGTTGAAACATAGATCTGACGAGCCATCGGCGTAAAGGGGTGGTTATAGTTCATCAACAACAACAAGGTACCTACCAGTATCACCCCTCCCAATACGGCCGTCGGTACCGTCCATTTGTTGAGGGGGATCTTAAACACCTTAAACACTCCGACACAAAGCGCGGCATAAGTCAGGATCAATAACAGGTCCATTAGCGCTCTCCTCCATCAGACTTCACCATATCCGCCCTAAGCGCCACCAACTCCTGACGTAGCTCAGTGATCTGTGCCTCCAGCTCTGCCTCTTTCGCTGCAAGTCGCGTCTGAAATCCCCAGCCCCGCTCGGGACGATAAAGGGTCGCCCAGATCCACAGGAAGGGCCAGATGGCATGAAGAGTAAACAGGCTGATCCAGCCCGCCACGTGGATCGCATCCTGATGGGGATGGTCCCGATGCTTGGCGATCTCATAGGGAATATCGTGGATCGCGATAATGCCGTAAAACAGCACCAAGGCTACAAAGACCAGCAACCCCAACGCAAAATAATCCAGAAACACAGCCAACTCCATCTCGTCATCTTTAACTTGTATCCAGATTGGCCCATCAGTTCGGTCTGCTCCAGTCAATGTGCGAGTTATTTTCAGCTTCACTCTGAAAAATTCATTTACTCACCACTCCATTCCGCCCGCGGTATCAAAATTATTTGTCTGCAACAAAAAAGATTTTTGTTTCCCGTGTCATCACTTTCTCATATAGCTTTGCGATTGTGGCCAAGCATAGGTAATGGAGTACACCATGAGCAGTAAACCAAGCTTTTACAGCTGCCAGCGCTTTTTTGATGACAAAGCCTTTCCCCGGGGGTTTCGTCGCAGTGGCACCTTCACCATCCATGAAGCCGAACTGCTTGAGGCACATGGCCAGGCAATGCAGGCCCTAAGCCAGCAGAAATGCCAACCGAGCACGGACGAGGAGCGTCAATTTGTTGCCATGCTGACGGAGGGCCGCCCCCCTCACAGTCCTTTGGAGAAGATCTGGATGAAATACCTTAAATCGGTAGGAGGACGAAAGATCCTGTCGGTGGGAAACTCCTCCAAGGTAGAGACCTCCCATGAAAGGGTCGAATTGGCAGAGCTGACCGGGTAAGAAAGGCTGCATCTCAGGAGCATAAGGTGACAGGGTTACCGTTAAGCGGGCAACCATTGGGCCATGTGCAGGAGGTAGCCGCTAACCGCGAAGATCTGCTCGCGGCCCCACCGAACCTCGCTCAAAGTGGCCTTTAGTCCCAACACCTATACAGTGCAGGATGTGAAACGCCAACCCTGAGGTTGGCGTTTGGAGCGACTGGACGTTTCAAACCCTTTGCTTAGCAATCCTGTAGCTCATCTTCGGAACGGGCAACAACGGTTGTCGCCACCAGATCGCCGGAGACATTAACGACGGTTCGCGCCATATCCAGGATCCGATCGATCCCTGCGACCAGGGCAACCCCCTCCAGCGGCAAACCAACGGTTGTCAGCACCAAGGTGAGCATCACCAACCCAGCCCCCGGCACACCCGCCGTGCCAATAGAAGCCAGGGTCGCCGTTGCAATGATGGTCAGATATTGTCCCATGGTAAGATCCACGCCAAACGCCTGGGCCACAAACAGGGCACAAACCCCTTGGTATAAAGCGGTACCGTCCATGTTAATGGTGGTCCCCAGGGGCAGGACGAAACTGGAGATCCGCTTATTGACCCCC
The DNA here is from genome assembly GCF_057219095.1 of Ferrimonas sp. YIN67. NCBI lineage: Bacteria > Pseudomonadati > Pseudomonadota > Gammaproteobacteria > Alteromonadales > Ferrimonadaceae > Ferrimonas > Ferrimonas sp. YIN67. The sequence continues at coordinate 303,133 of NZ_JBXVVJ010000005.1, read as the reverse complement.
ACCCGCTCGGCACACTTCATGGAGGCGGGTAAGGTCCCTGCAGAGCTGGAAGTGGTATAGGCTACCGCCATGGCATCGGAAATTTTCTTAAAAAACTGCAGCGGATTGAGCCGCGCCCCGGCCGCCAGCACCAGGCCGTAGAAACCAAAGATGTGCAACAAGCATCCCAGGTACACGGCAATGATCACCTTGATCAGTGGCAGTAACACGGTTAGACCGTAGCTACCTGCCACCCAGGCCATCAGGGCAAACACGCCATAGGGCGCCATACGCATCACCAGATCGGTCAGCTTAAACATCGCTTCAGCAAGGGATTCGAATACGGCCACGGCCGGACGCCCCCGCTCTCCGATCAACACCAAAGACAGCCCCAGAGCCACTGCAAACACGATCACCTGCAAGATCTGACCGTCTGCCAAAGCGGCCACCGGGTTCTCTGGAACGATCGCCACAAGGGTATCAACGAATGAGGGAGTTTCGCGAACCTCGGCGACTGTCGAACTTGTGACCGCCAGGTTCATTCCACTTCCAGGCTCAAACCAGGCACCGAAGATCAGGCCGATGGTGATAGCGACGGAAGTGGTGCCCAGATAAAAGAGGAAAGACTTAAGGCCAATACGCCCCATCTTTTGGGTGTCCTGCATTGACGTAATACCCACGATCAATGAACAGAATACCAAGGGCACAATCAACATCTTGATCGTATTAACAAACAGGGTGCCCAGGGGCTTTAGCATCGCAGCGGACTCGCCCAGGGCGACACCGACCAACATACCCAGGATCATTCCAATCAGGATCTTGGCCCATAGGGGGACGAGACCCCAGCGTTGCAAGACACTGGGGGAAGCGGACATTTCAGCTGACATTCGACGTTGTTCTCATTAGGGAGGAGGGTAACGCGGGCGATTTTAACTGAACCCCAATCACCGAGGCCGCCATTAGCGAGGCTTCGTGATACAGATCGCAGGCATAACATCATAAGCAAAGCTTACCTGGCTGCCGCCGCCAGCCATTGCAGCACAATCAGCACGCCACAACAGAAAAATGCAACACAAAGAAATGGTTGTTCGACTAGACCTCCTAGACGATCCAGACAGCAAGGAGTGTCAGGCACTGGCAGCGCTTGCCCTGCATACCAACAGCCAAGGCAACTTTTGGGGCCCTTCAGCCTGGCCGAACTTGCACCGGCTCGCGCAAGTTTACTGATTGCTCGACGGGATGAAGACAAGCCAGAGTTCCCTTTGATCCCGGCCCCCTCACTGAACCCTGCAGTTCGATACTGGCCTGCTGCACGATTTTCATTAAGGCTATTGCTCCATTCAGCTTCTGTGGTTGGAGAGCAGCGCCTAAGGGGCCAATAGCCAGATCGGGGCCATTGGCGGCCATTATGGTCAGGGCATCCTGTTGGGCAGACCACCTCGCACAGTCCAGGTCGGCGATTCTCGAGTCGGGAGACTGCCCGCTCCCAATCCGGTGTAGCCACTACAGCAGGAACAAAAAAACCAGCCGAAGGCTGGTTTTTCATTACTGAGTGACTCTCATAGGGTCCTTAGCAGACGTTCAACACCTTGATGGCCAAACCACCACGTGAGGTTTCGCGATACTTAGGATGCATGTCCTTACCGGTCTCGTACATGGTGGCAATCACCTTATCCAGAGACACACAGGGCTCCGAATTACGGCGCATCGCCATCCGGGTGGAGTTGATCGCCTTCACTGCCGCAATCGCGTTGCGCTCAATGCACGGTACCTGCACCTGGCCAGCCACCGGATCACAGGTCAAGCCTAGGTGGTGCTCCATGCCGATCTCAGCCGCAATAAACACCTGAGACGGGCTGGCGCCCATCAGCTCAGCCAGACCGGCCGCCGCCATGGAGCAGGCCACGCCCACTTCGCCCTGGCAACCCACTTCCGCACCGGAGATGGAGGCGTTCATCTTGTACAGCGCGCCCACGGCACCAGCCGCCAAGTAGAACTTGGTGTACTGCTTCACGCCCACCTTCTCGATGAACTTGTCGTAGTACGCCAAAACCGCGGGAATGATCCCTGCTGCACCGTTAGTCGGGGCGGTCACCACGCGACCACCGGCGGCGTTCTCTTCCGAGGCCGCCAGGGCAAACATGTTCACCCAGTCAATGATCGCCATGGGATCGCTGTTGGTACGCTCATTAGCCACCAACTGACGGTGCAGCGCCGCAGCACGACGTGGCACCTTCAGTGGACCCGCCAGCAAGCCTTCGGTGGCACAGCCGCGCTCGATGCACTCGTGCATCACATTCCACACTTGGCCAAAGCCTTCATAGATGGTGGCTTCTGAGTTATAGACCTTCTCATTTTCCATCATCAATGCACTGATACTCATGCCCGTCTCTTTGGTCAAGGCCAGCAGAGATTCGGCATCGGTAAAGGCATAAGGCAAAGGCTTGAGGTTGGAATCCGGCTGACCGAAGTGCTCCTCCTCGACGATAGCACCACCACCGATGGAGTAGTAAGTCTTGGAGTACAGCACGGCATCACCGGCATAAGCGTGGATCGCCATGCCGTTCTCGTGCAGTGGCAGCGTGTCTTCGTGGAAGGTCACGGCGTCGCGAGGGAACTCAACGGTATGGCAGTGCATGCCCACCGGCAGACGCTCAGTCTGCTCGACCCGATCGATGAACCCCGGAATGCCATCGATGTCCACGTTCTCCGGGCTGTTACCGCCCAGGCCCATGATGATGGCGATGTCAGTGTGGTGACCTTTACCGGTCAAAGACAAGGAGCCGTAGATATCGACGCTGATACGCGTCACGTCACGGAGCTGGTCCTTGGCCCGCAGATCATCGATAAATTGCTTGGCCGCTTTCATCGGGCCCACGGTGTGGGAGCTGGAGGGGCCTACGCCAATTTTAAAGATATCGAAAACACTGAACATCAGGGGAGTCCTCGGAAGTAAGAGTCAAAAAAGCCGGGGCCAAGCGCCCCGGCTTAGGTATAAAACGCTGTTTAGAACAGCAGACCACGCACGATGGCGGAGATGGCGATAATGCCCATCACGGTCACGAAGATGTTGGACAGCTTGCCGCTGTACTTCTGCATCGCCGGTACCTTCTTGATGGCGAACATCGGCATCAGGAAGAGGATGGCAGCGATGAACGGTGCACCCAGATCTTCAATCATGCCCAGTACGGATGGGTTGATGATGGCAACGCCCCATACGGTGAAGAAGAAGAACGCCACCAGCAGCTTGCTGAATTTGGCTTCGCCCAGACCTTCAACGAAGGATGGCGCCGCTTTCTTGATGATACCCGCCAGACCTTCTTTCGCGCCCAGGTAGTGGCCGAAGAAAGAGGAGAAGATGGCCAGGAACGCAACCAGTGGGCCAACGTAGGCGATCACTGGGTTGCCCAGCTCGTTCGCCAGGTAGCTCAGGATCGGCAGGTTCTGCGCTTTCGCTTCGGCCAACTGAGCTGGAGACAGGGCCAGCACACAGGAGAAGACGAACAGCATCACGAAGCCCAGCAGCATGCCAGAGGCGGTTTTCAGGATCTTGTCAGACTTTTCAACCGCGTCGGCGCCGTGCGCTTCATGCTGTGCCAGTGCCATGGAGGACACGGCAGGGCTGTGGTTGAAGGAGAAGATCAGCATTGGGATGGTCAGGTAAACCGCAACCAGCAGACCGCTCATGGAGGGTGCTGCGCTGAAGCTCAGTGCGTCCATAGACCACTGTGGTACCAGCATCAGAGACATGGCGATCAGGATGAATACCAGTGGGTATACCAGCATCTCGGTCACTTTCAGCATCAGCTTCTGACCCAGAACCATGACAGACATCATCATGGCAACCAGAACACCAGACAGCAGCCAGCGTGGCATGGCAGCCAGGCCCAACTGGTTCACCAGGAAGGAGTCGATGGTGTTGGTGATGGCGTTACCGTAGATCAGCACGATGGGGTAAATCGCGAAGAAGTACAGGAAGGTGATCAGCAGGCCCGCAGACTTGCCGAAGTGCTCTTCCACCACCTCAGTGATGTCGGCGCCTTTCTTGCTGGAAGACAGTACAAAGCGTGCCAGGGCACGGTGAGACAGGTAGGTCATCGGACCGACCAGCAGGGCAATGATGATCAGTGGCCAGAAGCCTTCGAGTCCTGCACGGATGGGCAGGAACAGGACACCGGCACCGACCGCGGTGCCGAACATGGACAGAGACCAGGTAAAGTCTTGCTTGGTAAAACCTACCGCTTTGGTATCGACGGCAGTTGCAGTGGCGTTGTGCTGCATTTCAATTCACCTATGAGAGTTCGAGTTAGCGGCGGCCAGAATAGTCATTTCTGCACGCAATAACGTGACCCAAATCACCTTCAAAAAGATCCGAGGTGATCCGTTTCACACTTCCCCGGGAAAGCACTCACAAATGAAAGAATGGTAAGACCAATTAACCGAGACTCACGTCACCGCAGAGAGTTCAGCCAGTGATCTGGCTCACACCCAGCCAAAGGCATCACAAAGAGCCCAAAAGGAAGAGGGTTAAACTTCCCCAACCGACTAGAAAAACAGCAGACGCCCACCCAAGGCTAAGAGCAACAAGGCAAAACTACGCTGTAAAACCACCTGAGGTAGCCTCGCGCCCAACGCCGTACCAAAACGCACACACTGGGTACTGGCCACCACGATCCCGGCAAATGCCGGAAGGTAAACATACCCCAGGGTCCAATCGGGCAAAGATCCATGCCCCCAGCCATTAAAGATGTAACTGGTGACGCCCCCCAGAGCCACAGGCAATGCCAGAGTCGCCGACGTACCAACGGCCTTGTTCATCGCCACGGAGCACCAACGCAGGAAAGGAACACTTAGGGTGGCGCCACCGATCCCAAACAGCGCCGACAGGGTGCCAATTATCCCTCCACTGCCGATCACGCCAAAGTTACCAGGCAAGGTCCGATCCGGATCGGGGCGGAAACCAAAGATCATCTGAGCAGCGACGGCCAACAGGAAGAAAGCCAATAAATTTTCCAGCAGCCAGGCCGGAAAACTGTCCGCCAACAGACCGCCCAAGTAGGCGCCGATCAGCACTCCGGGAACCAGGCGTTTAACAATAGTCCAGTCGACATTACCCCGACGGTTATGGTTATAGATGGCGCTTGTGGAGGTGATCACTATGGTGGCCAGTGAAGTGCCAATGGCCATATGAATAGCGATATCAGCAGGCATGTCGAGCACCCCAAAGGTGGTGATCAATACCGGAACAATCACCAAGCCCCCCCCGATCCCAAACAGGCCCGACAACAGGCCCGCAACGGCCCCCAGGAGTAGATACAACAATAAAGTCAGCATTTTTTTTAATTAGTGATGAAGGCTGGCGCCATTGTCTCAGTCACCGTGGCAGAATGACAACCAAAGACACCACAAAGCCCGATGCTATGACTCAATCCATCCTGGCTGTCGCTTCTCACAATCCAGTGAAGCTAAATGCGGCCACCTCTGCACTCACCGCAGCATTTCCCCATGTTCCCTGGCAACTGAAGGCGGTCCCGGTTGCCTCCGGCGTCGCCGAGCAACCCATGACGGACGCAGAAACCCGACAGGGTGCTGAGAATCGGCTGAAGGCCCTGCAACGGGCCGAACCCGGGGCGACCTTTTATGTGGCCATCGAGGGGGGATTTGATCGGATCGCCGAGCAGCCTTTCACCTTCGCCTACATCGCCATCAGTGACGGGATCCGCACTCAGATCGGCCGCACCGGTACCCTGCCATTGCCAGAGTCCATCGGGGTTGCCATTGAAGCCGGTGGGGAGTTGGGCCCTTTGATGGACAGCCTGTTTCAGGACAACAACATCAAGCAAAAAGGGGGAGCCATCGGCGTGCTCACCAACCATTTGGTGGATCGTACCGGGATCTACCGGGATACGCTTTGCCTGCTGTTAGCCCCCTGGCTGCATCAGGATCTGTATCGTGGTCAGGGCCCATCCGGAATGGAATAGTCCACAACGGCCCCTTAGAAACGCAGCAGAAAGCCCAGATTGGCCTGCCCCTGAACCAGGGCTTTTCCTTCGATCCGCCACACACACCCCTCTTCATCACTGTTTCGACATATCAGGCTGCTGGAGTGGTCCATCATGGTGAAGTGACTGCGCAAGTCGGCATACAGCGCCAGATTATTAAGCAGGTGATAGCGAGCCCCCAGCCCCAGCCCGAGAGAGAAACGAGTTTCCGAGGAGTAGCCCTGATCGGGCACCAGCCGAGTCAGACCAGCACTGGCGGTGATATAGGGCTCAAAGCGCCCGCGAGGGAATAGCAGGGAGCCGCCAAGGTGGTAATACTCCACGTCCACCCCAACCCCCGCCGGGGGGGCAAAGTCTCCCGGTTTAAACTGGCCCTTTTGTCGGTTCAACAAGAGGTAGACATTACCGGGATCGTCCGTTTCCAGGCCAAACATCAAACCAAAGCTGGGATCGTCGCTTAGCTTCAACTCCCCCACTTTCGAGCGCTCCTCCCCTTCGGGCCGCTCGGTGATATCCAGCGTGCCGCCAAAGCTGTATCCAGCCATAGGTGCGATAAAGTAGGTTCGCTCAGCCTGGGCGGGCAACACCGCCAGGGCCATCATAGCGGTGAGCAAAGCGATCGATCTCTTCATGAACGCATCCTTATTCTGACAGGCCCAGGGGGCCATTCGAGCCGGTACGGCCAGGCGGTTCGGTCCTGTTATCCTCCCCGGAGCGTACGGATCCGCTCCCAGGCCGCTTGCAGATCCTGGCTCTTCTGCTGAGCCACGGAAGCCATCTCGGGAGGCAACCCCTGACTGGCCAGCTTATCCGGGTGATGTTGCGCCATCAAACGTCGATAGGCTCGTTTAATAGTAGTCAAATCATCCTTTTGCGACACACCTAAGATCTGATAGGCATCCTCCTCGCTCATTCCCTGATCACGACCATGAGACTGTGCCTGCCAGGTCTCGATAAATCGCTCCAGATCCTCAGGAGAAAACCCCAGTGCCTGACAGACAATGCTCAGCCGCTTATGGACCCTGGGGTGTAACGGTCCGCCAGCCAATGCCGCCTGGACCTGGATCTCCACGAACACACGCGCCAGATCTCGGCGTAATCGCAGCCCGGCATTAAGCCTGTGCAACTGTTTTTCCAGGGGGTAATCCGCCGCCTTACCCTGGCGGTAAGCCTCCTGAGCAGCCTGGCGCGCCTTGCCCCGTAAGCCGATCTGGTCCATCAGGGCCGAGGCCAGGGCGATGTCCCGCTCAGTGACCCGGCCACTGCTTTTGGCCAGATGCCCCATCACGGCAAAGGTGGTATGGAAAAACGGGTTCGGCCCACGGCGGCGATCAAACAGCATATGCCCGACGTAGGCCCCCAGGATCGCTCCAGCAAAGCGCCCCAGCAAAAAGCCAATGGCTGCACCAAAAAACTTACCCCAGATCGGCATTGAGCTGCGCCTCCAAGGTTTCCAAGCGTTGGGGGGTACCGACGTCGCACCAGTGAGTCGCGATCCACTCCCCGCTGATCCGATCGGCGGCCATCGCCTTACGCAGCAAGGGGGCCAGCGGAAAGCGTCCCGGCATGCAGCCTTCAAACAAACGAGGGTGGATCAGGGCACAGCCCGAGTAGGTCCAGCGCATCGCCCCTTCATTTCGTACTCGTCCCCCTTCAAGAGCAAAATCCCCGGCGGGATTATGCACCGGATTGGTAACCAACAGCAGGTGAGCCAGATCGTCCCCACTCAGAGCCGGGATCGCCTGCCATGGGTGGGGACAGAACACATCTCCGTTGACCAGCAGAAATGGCGCTTCACCAAGCAGTGGCAACGCCTTGAGAATCCCCCCGCCCGTCTCCAGTGCCTCCTCCCCCTCATCACTGTAATGCAGTCTGAGATCCCAACGTCGACCATCCCCCAGAGCGGCGGGGATCTGCTCCCCCAGCCAGGCGTGATTGATCACCACCTCCTCGATCCCCGCCTTCGCCAGGCGCTCAAGATGGTGTTCGATCAGGGAGCGCCCCGCCACTTTGAGCAGGGGCTTGGGCGTATGATCGGTCAAGGGCCGCATCCGCTCACCCCGTCCGGCAGCCAAGATCATCGCTTTCACGAGCACGCCTCCAGGCCAGGAACCACCTTCTGCGCCAGGAATTTAGCCAGCGGACGCGTTTCCGGGTAACGCTCTCCAACACGCACCAGGTAACTCATCACCCGAGGCAGATCCGCCAGATAACCGGACTTGCCATCCCTATGGTGCAGCCGGGCAAAGATCCCCGCCGCCTTGAGATGGCGCTGCATCCCCATCAGATCAAACCAGCGACGGAAGGTGGCCAAAGGGAGATCGGGGTCCAGCAAACCCGCACTCTTCATCTGCTCAATATATTCGGCCAGCAGCAACTCCAACTGGGCTTCAGGCAATTCCAGATAGCAGTCTCGCAACAGGGAAACGACGTCATAGCTGATCGGGCCCTTGAGTGCCCCCTGAAAGTCGATCAGCTTCAACTCGCCGTCTCGCACCATCAGGTTGCGGCTGTGGAAATCCCGATGGATCCCGCATTGCGGTTGTTCCAGGGCATTACCCACCAGGAGATCGTGCAATGGCTGCCATAGCGCCTGCCAAGCGTCGTCCAGCGCCAACCCCAGATGCGCCTGCAGCAGCCACTCAGGGAAGATCGCCAACTCCCGCTGCAACAGGGCCTCATCATAGGTCGGCAAGGGGCCCAGACGGGTCTCCGTCACCCGAGCGACCGCAGGCAGCAGCGCCAAAGCCCGACGATACCAGTCCAGCGCCTCGCTCCCCACCAGATCGTGGTAGAGATGGCGATCCCCCAGATCTTCCAATGACAGGAATCCCTGCTCCAGATCCTGCGCCAGGATCTCGGGAACCGGCAGGCCAGCCTCACGGTAGGCCTCGGTCACCGCCACATAGGGGCGACAATCCTCCTTTTGTGGCGGCGCATCCATGGCGATCTCACTATCAACCCCACGTAAATAACGGAAATAACGCCGAAAACTGGCATCTGCAAAAATCGGCTCCGGTGACCCAGTTTCCAGTCCCCTTTGCCCTTGCAGCCAAAGTGTTAATTGCTGATGACGGACATCCTTCGACATAACCTCTCCGAATGGTCGAGCGAATCATTTTGCTTTATCATACCAAGGTTTTGCAGCCCAAATTGAACCGCTCTTGGTCTTTGTGGGTCGAAGGCGAGAGACTGCGGCCCCACAGCGGCCCGTGGCAGCCACCACTTGAGTTACTGATTTAGGGACAAAATGCGCTTTCCCCTTGCCATTGTGATCTGCTCTTTGCCCCTGGCAACCTGGGCGCAGACTGCGACCTCAACCGAGTCGTTGAATCAATGCATCGCCCCAACCCCTGAGGCGCTTCAAACCCAGGCCCCCCTACAGGGACAGGAAGACGATCCGACGGTCCGCGTTCGCGCCGACCGCAGTCGCGCCGTGGCCGGTGAAGCCGCTCGGTTCGAGGGCAACGTCAACCTGATCCAGGGCCTTCGCCAGATCCAGACCGAACAGGCCCAGGTCAGCCAGGAAACCGGGCAGTTCAGTGCTACCGGTGGACTGATCTATCAAGATCCCACCGTACTGATCCATGCAGACTCTCTCGTCGCCGATATGGATGACAATCAGGCCGATCTGCACCAGGCGCAATATTGGCTGAGCGGCCAACAGGTGCACGGCAAGGCCAAGCATTTGGCCATCAAGGGGGAAGATAACTTGATCCTCAAGGGCGCGACCTTCACAACCTGCCCTCAGGACAAGCCGGACTGGCTACTGGAAGCCAAGAAGATCCAGATCAACGCCGACGACGAATGGGGCGAGATCTGGCAGGCCAAGGTCCGACTGTTTGACGTGCCGGTCTTTTATGTCCCCTACCTGACCATCCCTGTCTCAGACAAACGCAAATCCGGTTTCCTTTACCCGGATATCAGCACCAGCTCCAAGAACGGAGTGGACGTATCACTCCCCTATTACTTCAATATTGCCCCCAACCTGGATGCGACCCTGACCACCCAGTACATGAGCAACCGTGGCCTGTTCCTCAAGGGGGAAGGGCGCTACCTCCAGCCCTGGGGGAGTGGCCGTGTCAACCTGGAGTACATGGGCAGTGATCGCCTGCTTGATGATGAGCCGGACCGCTATATGTTCCATGTGCAGCACGGCGGTAAGCTGACCGAAAACTGGCGCCTGTACGGCAATTTCACTACGGTCAGTGACGACAACTACTTCAACGATTTCCGCTCCTCCGTGGGCTCGTCAACGGATAATCAGATCATCCGTGAAGGGGAAGCCTCCTACTTCACCGATAACTGGGATGCCGCCGTCAAGGTGCAAGATGTGGAGGTACTGGGGGATACCAGCCGCCCTTTCCAGGTGATGCCGGCGCTAAGCTTCAATTTCTACGAGCCCCAGCTCTATGGCCCGCTGGATTTTCGTTTCAACACGGAACTGACCCGCTTCGAACATAAAGATAGTCGGCACCTGACGGCCACACGCTGGCACCTGGAGCCCACGCTAACCCTGCCCTATCAGATCCCGGCAGGTAGCCTGACCTCAGAGCTCAAGCTGATGCAAACCTTCTATTCCCAGCAGGTTCCCCCCGTGGGGATTGAGCCGGCCGAACAAGATACCAGTGAACTGGACGACTTCGTCAGCCGAACCCTGCCTCAGGTCCGGATCCACGGCCAAATCAACTTCGAGCGGGATCTCGAGTTATGGAACCGGTCCTACCTGCAGACCCTCGAGCCTCAGCTCCAGTACCTGTACATCCCCTACGAAGACCAGTCCAACATCGGCTTGTACGACACCGCTTTGCTGCAAGAAGATTACTTCGGCCTGTTCCGCGATCGCCGCTTCTCCGGTCTGGATCGTATCTCCGATGCCAACCAGCTCACCTTGGGCCTGTCCAGCCGTTTCCTCGATGACGGCAACCGCGAACGCGCTCAGATCTCCCTCGGCCAGATCTTTTTCTTTAATGACCAACGCATCAATATCGGTGAAGAGCTGGAGATGGATAATCGCTCCAATTCGGCTCTGGCCGCCGATGTTCAGCTACAAGCTTCTGACCGCTGGTTCCTGCGTGGAGGCCTGCAGTTTGACACCAACACGGGCCAGACCAACCAGAGCGAGGTGCTGATGGATTACCGCCTCAGCGATGAGAAGCTGGTGCAGTTGTCTCATCGCTATGTCCCAGGCCTGGGACGGCCGGAACAGCCTGTCGACATCAACCAGGCCGGGGTCAGGGCCACCTGGCCCATTGCCCGCAATACCTATTTCGTTGGAAACTGGTACTACGACATGAACCTTAACCGTAGCGTCGAGTCCTATGCAGGAGTGCAGTACGAGTCATGCTGCTGGGCGATCCGGTTGGCATTCCACCGTCACCTGGAAACCAACTTCGAGAATGACGACGTCAATCCGGCCGTTCCAAGCGAGCGGTTCGACAGTGGCATCTCACTGAAATTTGTCCTCAAAGGCCTTGGCTCCACCGGCCCATTGGGGGTCAGCGACATGCTGAATGAAGGCCTATTTAACTACCGCAAACCCTATTACCTGCGGAACTGATCACTATGGTAGAGTGCACGCACTCTGCCGGGCACTCGCGCCCATGCATTGCCAGGATGGATTGGATAGATGAAATTGCGTAATACACTGATTGTACTGCTTTTTAGCCCCTTTATGGCACTGGCTGCTCCCCAGGTCCTCGACCGGGTTGCGGTATTGGTCAATGACGGGATTATCTTGGAAAGCGAGATCGATGAACGGCTCAATAACGTGCGCCAGAATGCTCTGCGGGCCGGCCAGCAGCTGCCCTCTGAGACGGCACTGCGCACCCAGGTGATCGATCGCTTGATCGCCGAAAGCCTGCAGTTACAGATGGCCGAACGTATGGGCTTGGTGATCAGCGATATTCAACTGGATCAGTCCCTCGAAGGGATGGCCAGTGAGCAGGGTATGAGTGTTCAGCAGATGCGTGAAGCGATCGAAGCGGAAGGGGGAAACTTTGCCGCCTACCGAGAGGAGATCCGCAATGAGATCACCATAGGTCAAGTGCAACGCATCCAGGTTCAACGCCGGATCCAGATCTCCCCCCAGGAGATTGACACCCTGGTCGCCCTGATCCGGGAGCAGGGGTTGCAAGATGCCGAGTTCCATATTGGCCACATCCTGATCGACGGCTCAGAAGATGAAGATGCCGCGCGACTCCGTGCCGAGCGCGTGCTCAAGATGCTCAAAGACGGTGCCGACTTCCGTGAAACCGCCCTGGCTGCCTCTTCCGGCCCCAAGGCACTGGAAGGTGGCGACTGGGGCTTCCTCAATGTCAACGAAATGCCCACCCTGTTTGCCGAGGTCATGACCGACGCCAACACGGGAGACATCATAGGTCCAATCAAGAGCGGCGCCGGATTCCATATCATCACGGTATTCGATACCCGTGGGGTCGAGCAACAGGAAGTGGCTGAGATGAACGCTCGTCACATCCTGTTGACCCCATCACCCATTCTCAGCGAAGAGATGGCCAAACAATTGCTCGAAGAGTTCCTGGCCGATGTCAAAGCCGACAAGGCCGATTTTGCCGAACTGGCTCAGCAACACTCGGACGATCCCGGCTCTGCGGTGAAGGGGGGCGAGCTGGGTTGGGCCGATCCCAATATGTACGTACCGGAATTTCGCGATACCCTGGGCCGCCTTGAGATCGGTGAGTACTCCCAACCGTTCCGCTCAAGCCATGGCTGGCACCTGGTGCAGTTGCTGGACAAACGCACCTCGGACGCCACCGAGAGCTTTAATACCGATCGCGCCTACCAGTTACTGTACCGCCGCAAATTCGGTGAGCAGGTCACCGCCTGGCAGGACGAGATGCGCGCAGGTGCCTACATTGAACTGGTCGAACGCGATCGCCGAGGGCGCCGCTGATGGTCGCCCGTATCGCGATTACCCCGGGTGAGCCCGCAGGGATCGGGCCAGATCTGGCCGTCGAACTGGCCCAACACGACTGGCCCGTCGAACTGGTGGTTTGCGCCGATCCCGATCTGCTGATGCAAAGGGCAAAGCAGCTGGAAATACCGCTGCATCTCCGCCCCTATCAGCCCGGCCAAGCGGCACAGCCTCAGGCCAAAGGCACCCTGACCATAGCTCCAACCCCCCTGGCTGAACCAGCAGTGGCCGGCACCCTCAACGAAGCCAACAGTGCCTATGTCGTGGAGACCCTGCGCTTTGCCAGCGAGCACAACCTAAGCGGTGAATTCGATGCGGTAGTGACAGGGCCGGTCCATAAGGGGATAATCAACCAGGCCGGCGTGCCCTTCTCCGGCCACACCGAGTATTTTGCTCAGCAGGCGGGCTGCCAGGATGTCGTCATGATGCTGGCCACCGAAGGGCTGCAAGTCGCCCTGGTGACCACCCATATCCCCCTGGCCTATGTAGCCAAGGCAATCACCCCGGAACGGCTGGAGAAAGTGATCCGCATCCTGCATGCCGATCTGCGGCTGAAGTTTGGCCTCGAGCATCCTAAGATCCTGGTGTGCGGGCTCAACCCCCACGCGGGAGAGGGGGGCCATCTGGGCCGTGAAGAGATTGACGTAATTGAGCCGGTACTGGCGCAATTGCGAGACGAAGGAATGTTGCTCACCGGGCCGTTGCCCGCGGACACCCTGTTTCAAGACAAGTATCTGGACAACGCCGACGCGGTGTTGGCCATGTACCATGATCAGGGATTACCGGTGCTAAAATACAAGGGGTTTGGCAAGTCGTTGAATATTACCCTCGGCCTGCCCTTTATCCGTACCTCAGTCGACCACGGCACCGCCTTGGATCTGGCCGGCACCGGCCAGGCCGATCCCGGCAGCCTGCACGTCGCGCTGAATAAAGCCATCGAACTGGCGAGCAACCAAAATTCATGAGTAACAACATCCACCTGGGTCACAGAGCCCGCAAGCGCTTCGGCCAGAACTTCCTTCACGATCACACGGTGATCGACGGTATCGTCGCGGCCATTCGTCCCGATAATGATCACGTCCTCGTCGAGATCGGCCCTGGTCTGGGCGCCCTGACCGAGCCGGTCGCCGATATGGTCGATCACCTCAATGTGGTGGAGCTCGATCGGGACCTGGCGGAGCGCCTGCGCCATCAGCCTCGCTGGGGTCAGAAGCTGACCATCCATGAGGGCGACGCCCTGAAGTTCGATTTCAACCAGCTGGCCGAAGAGGGTCGTCGCATGAAGGTGTTTGGCAACCTGCCCTACAACATCTCCACGCCGCTGATGTTCCACCTGTTTGAAACCGTCGATAGCGTCGAGTCGATGCACTTCATGCTGCAAAAAGAGGTGGTGCAGCGCCTGTGTGCCGGCCCGGGTCACAAGAACTACGGCCGCCTGACCGTGATGGCCCAGTACTACTGCAAATGCATGCCGGTACTGGAGGTACCACCAGGTTGCTTCACCCCGCCACCCAAGGTGGATTCGGCGGTGGTTCGTCTGATTCCGCATATCGAGAAGCCCTACCCGGCCGACGACCTCAAAACCCTGGAGCGGGTGGTCGCCACCGCCTTTGCCATGCGTCGTAAGACCCTGCGCAATAATCTCAAAGGCCAAATCAGCGACGAGGAGTTCGCCTCGCTCGACATCGATCCGGCCCTGCGCCCGGAGCGGATCACCGTGGCCCAGTATGTAGCCATGGCTAACCTTATCGCCCGTCGCCGGGCATAGACCAGGAAGCGACGTAATGCTGCCAGTCTCACCACTACGCATTCTCGTCGAAACCCTGTATGTGCCGGAGCAATCCGCTCCGGCACAGCAACAGTTCCTCTTCCACTACACCATCACCTTGCACAACCTCAGTGAGCAGCCCCTGAAACTGGAGCGTCGCCACTGGCTGATCACCGATGGCAACGGACAACAGAGTGAAGTGGAAGGCAAAGGCGTCGTGGGAGAAACCCCCTTACTGGCTCCAGGAGGCCAGTATCGCTACACCTCATCAGTGCTTTTCCCTACACCCGTTGGTACCATGCAAGGCTTCTACACACTCAGCTGTGCTGACGGACAGGTAAAGGTGCCGATCCCGCCTTTTGCCCTGCGCCAGCCCGGCGCCTTGCACTGAGAGCAAATGGCAAAGTATTTCGTTGGTGATATCCAGGGCTGCTACGACGAACTGGCCCACCTGCTGGATCGCGTCCAGTTCGATCCCACTCAGGACACGCTTTGGGGGTGTGGCGATCTGGTCGCCCGAGGCCCGGACTCCCTTAAGGTATTGCGCCTTTTCAAACAGTTGGGAAAGTCAGGCCGAACCGTACTGGGTAATCACGACCTCCACCTCATGGCCGTTGCCGCGGGATTAAAACGCCCCAAACCCAAAGATCTGATGGCCGAGGTGCTGGCCGCCCCCGACCTGCCAGAGTTGATCCTCTGGCTGCGTCAGCAGCCTTTACTCAAAGAGTTTAAGAAGAAGCGCCTGCTGCTGAGTCATGCTGGAGTCCCCCCCCATTGGGATCTCAGCACTGCCCTGAACCGCGCCAATCAGGTCTCTGCCACCCTGAAAGCAGACAACTATCTGGATTTTATCGGTCAGATGTACGGTGACAAGCCCGATGAAGACCGCTCCGGCGCCGGGCCAGTTGAGCAACAGATCTACACGGTGAATGCCCTGACCCGCATGCGCTTCCTCCACCCGGATGGCCGTCTGGACTTTGCCTGCAAAACGGGACCACAGCACACCCTGGGGCTGATCCCCTGGTTCCGCTATCCCCATCATCGCTTGCTGCAGAGCCACCGGCTGGTCTTCGGTCACTGGGCGGCACTGGAGGGACACTGCGATCACCCCAATGGACGCGCACTGGATACCGGCTGCTGCTGGGGGGGGCAACTGACCCTATGGCGAGCGAGAGACGAACACTACTTCCGCCAACCCTTTAAAGGAACTTAAAGGTTCCCGTAAGCTGCTCGTTTTTTGCGACTTTCTTGTTTAACATAGGCGCAGTTTGCAAGAACAGCTTTCAGGGAGAAGGTATGAAGATCACCGTGGCACTCAGGATCATTGCAGGTTTTGCACTGTTCACCGTCTTACTACTGCTTATCGGTGGCATGTCCCTGCTAAGCATGAGCACGGTAGGGGAGCATACACGCAGTTTTCAGAACTTCTCTCTGCCAGCCAAAGATAATGCCAGCGCTCTAGAGCGGGTACTGGATGCCGAACAGCTGGCCCTGATCAACACCTACCATAGCCAGGAATTAAGCCAGCAGCAGCGGCACAGCGAAGAGCAGAAACTGTCTCACGAACAGTGGCAACAGATCACAGCCCAGCTAGGGACTCTCCTGAACCAATCCCCCTTGATCCGCCAACGTCTGGAGCAGATCCAGATCCAATACCAAGCCTACTGGCAGCAGACTCAGCAATTGAGCAACTCGGTTCAACAAGCCCTTTCGCTGCGCGATACCCTGGACGTTGAGCTGGACTCCCTGGAGGGGATTGTCGATGACACCAGCGTCATGCTGCTGGATATCATGGACCTTGAATACACCAACAGCAATAAAGCATTGGCCGAACACGCCAATCTGATCGACACCAACCTTAACAACCTGTTTACCAGCAGCTTGGAGCTTCCCGCCCTCAATCGCTTCAACCTTGTAGAGACCCTGGAAGGAGAACTTTCCTACCAGCTGGCGGCGATGACCCAGGCCGCTGAGGATCTGAGCGCCTTCAATGATGGGCGGGGCATCATAGATAGTGATGATATGGAGTATCTCCTGGGTAGCTTAAGCCAGATCAGTAATGCCTATCTGGGGAATACCAGCCTGTTAGCCCTGCAAAAACAGCGTATCCAGGCCCAGCAGGATGCAGACAATGCCCTGGTAACCGCTCAGGAGCAATGGTCCAGGCTGAATCAGGATCTGCAAACCCTACAAGAAGAAGTGGTTAAGATCAGTAACGAAGCTGGCAACGAAGCACTGCAAGCGATCAGCAACAGCGCCACTCGCACCTGGCTGGTGATGCTCTTCTCCATCGCCGCCGCATTCGGCATCGCCTATGTCACCATCCGTGCCATTACCCGGCCACTCAATCAGGTCAACAAGGCACTGACCATATTGGCCCAAGGCGATCTGACTGAACAACTGAGCTATCCCCACGATGACGAATTTGGCCGCTTGGTGGGCAACATCAACAAGCTGGTGTCCAGCCTTCAATCGCTGATCCAAGCAATTTCGGATCGCGCTAACCAGCTTGCTACCGCCGCCGAGGAGACCTCCGCGGTGACCGCCCAAACGACGTCGGGGATCCAGGAGCAGCGCAACCAGGTCGAACAGGTCGCCAGTGCCACCACGGAGCTCTCCACCTCCGCCAGCCAAGTCGCCACCAGCGCCAATGACACCCTGGGCGAGATCAAGCTGGCCGACGAAGAGGCCCAGCGGGTTCGCAAACTCTCGGTCGAAAACACCGAAACCATTGAGCTGTTGGCCAAGGAAGTCGAGCAGGCCAGCACAGTGATCAACCAACTCCATGCCGACAGTGCGGCGATCGGCGGGATCCTGGATGTGATCCGAGGCATCGCCGAGCAAACCAACCTACTGGCTCTCAACGCTGCCATTGAAGCTGCTCGAGCGGGTGAGCAAGGCCGCGGCTTTGCCGTGGTCGCCGACGAAGTTCGCTCCCTGGCATCCCGTACCCAGGCCAGCACGGCCGAGATCCAGCAGATGATCGAGGCCCTGCAAAGTGGTGCGCAACAGGCCGTCGCCGTCATGGAACAAGGGAAACGTCAAGCCACAGAAAGTGTAACGCGCACCGATCAATCTACCCAGATGCTGGCCTCTATTGCCCAAGCGGTTCAACGCGTCTACACCGCAGGCAATCAGATCTCCCAGGCCGCGCAGGAGCAGGATCGCGTCTCCCAGAGCATCTCCGAGCGCCTGGAACAAATCGCCGGAATTGCCGAAGAGACCAGTGCAGGAGCCGTTCAAACGGCCACCTCAAGCCAGCAGGTGGCCCAATTGTCCGACGAACTGCAAGGTGAGATCCGCCGCTTTAAGATCTAAGGTAACGCAAGGGTGCCAGGGTCCCTTTGCCCAGCCCTAAAACAGTCAAGGCGGCCCGAAGGCCGCCCTGACTGTTTTACTCTGCTGACACGCTACTCTTCATTGGCGCGATAGGCGATCTCACTGGCAATATTGGAGTTACCATGGCCTGCATTTTGGGCCCACTGGAGCACAGTCTTACCGTCACCTTCCGGCCTTCTCAACGTCCTCTTGGGCACATTCTTAACGATAAAGATACCGGTATCTTCGGAGCCACTCACCACAGCAAGACGCAGCAGGCTCAATCCATCACACTGGATCCCTTCATAGATATTGCGCAGCTTTAGACGGTGATCCTTAAGCTTTTTACGCAGCCGGTTCTTATCGTCGGTCTGAACATAGTCACAGATACTTGCGGCCAGTTGCTCAATGCTAGCCTCGCTCGTACCGGTATAACCTAAAGAGCCAATCCCAAGCGCCACGACGCCGATAATTGATAAACGCATGCCTTTCCCTCGAATCTGATGATGGCTTCCTTGCCGCCCGCGAATGGTACCGCCATATAGTTATCCGCTCAGAGTAACGCACTTTTTACCAAAAATTAACACCAATTAGCTATGGCAACGTTCGAGTGTCACAAAATCCATCGAGTGAGGATTGGCTTCATCTGCAGGTCGATGGATCCGAGCCAACTCTTTCCACCCCAATGCTAAATAATCGGGGAAACGCGTATCCCCCTCCACGAGCAGGTCAACCAGGGTCAGATAGAGGCGGTCGGCCCGCAGCAACAGAGACTGATATAACTGCCCGCCACCGATAATCATCAACTCATCGACTTCGCCTGCGACCCTAATCGCAGCATCAATGTCTCCCACCACAGTGACTCCTTCCGGGGCATAATCATCACGGCGGCTGATCACGATATTGTGTCGGCCCGGCAAGGCGCGCCCTATGGACTCAAAGGTCTTTCGCCCCATCACCACAGGTTTACCCAGCGTAGTGGCCTTAAAGTGCTTCAGATCCGCTGGCAGGTGCCAGGGCATCTGATTATCCCGCCCAATGATCCGATCATGGGCCATACAGGCGATCATGGAGATACGCATCTGAGTGTGTTCCTTCTCGACGAAAACTAGATAATGGATCGATTGCGGTAGTAGAGCAGGTTCGGCATGGCGAGGCCAACGCTCAGGGCCCCTACGATAAAGATCGTTTTGATCCCATTGAGCAACACCTGCTCCATCAGTGCGTCCGTCATCCCCACGGCGCTGATCTCGACCAGACCGATAACGGTGTTAAACGCATAACTTCCCGGGATCATGGGGATAATGGCGGCTACCCCATACAACTGCATCGGCGCTAAAGTACGTCGAGACCAGGCGGCGGTTAACCACCCCACGACCCCTGCGGCCACGAAGGTCGCCCATTCGATGGGCACACCGACATGCATCAGGCTGCCGCGCACCAGGTACCCCATGCTCCCGGCCAGGCCACAGCGCCACAAATAACGGCTAGGGACATTAAACACCATGGCAAAACCAATCGCTGGCACCGCAGCAACGAGGGCATTCGTTAACAGAAACAGTACCGTGATCATATCCACCCCAATCCGGTCAACTGCAACGCCAAGGTGATCCCTATGGCCGCTGCGATCGTCATCAGGGTGGCCTGACCCCAGCGTGCGATCCCCACGTTATAGTGCCCCTTCACCATATCGGCGACGGCATTAATCATCGGAAAACCCGGTACCAGCATCAATACACAGGCCGCCGTGGCGATCTCCGGGGTATCACTAAACTGTGCTACCCCACCAAGACGAGTGACCATGGTCGCGACGAAGGCGGTCGTCGCCCAGTTAACCAGGAGGTTAAAGTGACGCTTAGCCAGGGCCTGGCGCACGATCATCGCCAGCGAAGAAGCCAAAGCGGTGAGCAGGCAGCCGCCGAGATCCGCACCAAAAAAGTGGGCAAATGCGGCGCAGGAGGGGCCCATGATCACCACAACCGCCCAAGGGTTCCAGGTCCAGGGTGACAGGTGCTTTAGGCGCCCGCTGGCCTGGGGCAGGTCCAGTAAGCCCTTTTCCGCCTGCACACAGATCCGCTGGATCTCGCACACCATGTACATATTCAAGCCATGCTCGCGCAAGCG
Source organism: Ferrimonas sp. YIN67 (assembly GCF_057219095.1). Lineage (NCBI taxonomy): Bacteria > Pseudomonadati > Pseudomonadota > Gammaproteobacteria > Alteromonadales > Ferrimonadaceae > Ferrimonas > Ferrimonas sp. YIN67. The sequence goes on along the minus strand of NZ_JBXVVJ010000005.1, from coordinate 283,008 downwards.
CCGGGTGGTGGTCACACAGCGCCCCTGCGCCAAGGTGGTCATGACCAGGGCATTGGCCGAAATGGACAGCTCCACGCTGTCCACACCAAATGCCAAGCCCATCCGTTGACCTATGTCCTCGACCAAGTCACTTTCTGCTCCCCAGGCCAGCATCTGCTGAGCCGCCCTCACCGCTACTCGGGTGATCTCATTCTGCGTCTGTAAATCCATTTTGACCGGTTTTTTAATCGACAAAAGGGGACCCAAAGGTCCCCTAAACGGCATTTTTTTACTTCTGGTAAACTACTTCAACGTCGTAATCGTCGTCGTCCCAGTCATCATCCCAGTCATCCTCTTCCACCACGGCTTGCTGCATCTGCTGGGCATGGTGGTGCTCCCACTTGAAGGAAACCGCATCGTCCTCGACGACCGTCTCCTCTTCCACTGGAAGCTCACTCAGGCGCTCCTGAATGCGATGAGCCAGCGCTTCGGTGCCCTGCTTGCTGATAGCCGCGATAGTGTGAACTTCACCACCATCCCATTGCAGTGCCTCGGTGATCTCGTTGATCCGCGCCTCACGCTCCTCCTCCGGTACCAGATCGAGCTTATTGAGCACCAGCAACCGTGGTTTCTCATAGAGCTTAGGAGAGTATGCCTGCAGCTCATCCAGGATGGCATGCGCCCCCTCGATGGGGTCGGCCCCGTCAAAGGGTGCCATATCGATGATGTGCAGCAGCACACGACAGCGCTCCAGGTGTTTAAGGAAGCGGATCCCCAGACCTGCACCGTCAGAGGCACCTTCGATCAGGCCGGGAATATCGGCGATCACAAAGCTGCTGGAGGGACCGGTACGTACCACCCCCAGGTTTGGCACCAGGGTAGTAAAGGGATAATCCGCCACCTTCGGCTTCGCCGCAGAGACGGAGCGAATAAAGGTGGACTTGCCCGCGTTTGGCAGGCCTAACAGACCCACATCCGCCAACAGCATCAGTTCCAGCTTCACCTCACGGTGCTCGCCCTTGGAGCCCAGGGTCTTCTGGCGTGGTGCCCGGTTGACCGAACTCTTGAAACGGGCGTTACCAAGACCGTGAAAGCCGCCCTTGGCCACCAGCAACTTCTGACCATGACGGGTCAGATCGCCAATTAACTCATCGGTCTCGGCATCCACAGCCCGGGTACCTACGGGCACCTTCAGCAGTTTGTCTTCACCGCGCTTACCGGTACAGTTGGCGCCGCGACCGTTCTCGCCCCGAACGGCACGGTGACAACGCTCAAAACGGTAATCCACCAGGGTGTTGAGGTTCTCATCGGCCACCAGGAATACGTCACCGCCGTCACCGCCGTCACCGCCATCCGGTCCGCCCTTGGGAATGTATTTTTCCCGACGGAAGCTGACCACGCCGCTGCCACCGTCGCCGGCTTCGGCGCGAATGGTCACTTCATCTACAAACTTCATGATCCTGCCCCTGTATCAAAGTGCAGTAAGTATATCCACATTACGCAAAAAGCCCCGCTTCGCGGGGCTTTTATCATCCGGTTCGTTCGGATTACTCAGCAACAATGCTCACATATTTGCGATTGTTCTTGCCTTTCACTTCAAACTTAACCTTGCCGTCTTTGGTGGCGAACAGAGTGTGGTCTTTACCACAACCCATGTTGTCACCGGCGTGGAACTTGGTACCACGTTGACGAACGATGATGTTACCCGCCAGAACGGACTCACCGCCGAAGCGCTTTACACCCAGGCGTTTGCTTTCTGAATCACGGCCGTTACGAGTAGAACCGCCAGCTTTTTTGTGTGCCATCTTTCAGTGCTCCTCGAATTAAGCGTTGATGCCAGTGATCTTAACTTCAGTGAACCACTGACGGTGGCCCATCTGCTTGCGGCTGTGCTTCCGGCGACGGAACTTAACGATCTTCACCTTATCAGCGCGACCGTGGGAAACCACTTCCGCTACAACCTTGCCACCTTCAACCAGAGGGGCACCGACTTTGATCTCTTCGCCGTTTGCAACCAGCAGAACCTGGTCGAACTCGACAGTGGCGCCGGTTTCTGCTTCCAGCTTCTCCAGACGCAGGGTTTGGCCTTCGGCAACACGATGCTGCTTACCGCCACTTTGGAATACCGCGTACATAATAACTCCGCTACTTCACACGCTGAAACCCGCTCTTTTCATGGGGGCCAGGGTGTGGCTAAAACTGTTTGACAATGGGCGCGCATTCTACGGCATGGACGATAAACAGGCAAGTGCGTCGGCAAAAAAGATCACGAAAAGGATCGCACCGTCTCCACAAGGCTGGCAAATTCGCTGGTCGCGTCCGGCATTTTGGGTAGAATGGCAAGCCGCAAAGCCATAATCATAGTAAGCTTTCACCGCTAAGAGCCAGATTTTTCGGAACCCAAGAATGGACCTGAACGCCATCCGCGCCCTGGCCGACGACGATATGAAGTCGGTCAACCAAATGATTTTCGACCAGCTCCACTCTGACGTGGCCCTGATCAACCAGCTGTCATTCTATATCATCAATGGCGGCGGTAAACGCCTGCGTCCACTGTTGGCCGTTTTGGCCGCCCGTGCGGTGGCGTACCAGGGCGACGATCACGTCAAACTGGCTGCCATTATCGAGTTCATCCACACGGCCACCCTGCTGCATGATGACGTGGTGGACGAGTCCACCATGCGCCGTGGCCGCGAAACGGCCAATGCCCTGTTCGGCAACCAGGCCAGCGTTCTGGTGGGGGATTTCCTCTACACCCGCTCGTTTCAGATGATGACCGAGCTGAAAAACCTGAAGGTCCTCGAAGATCTGGCGGACGCGACCAATGTCCTGGCCGAAGGCGAAGTGCTGCAGTTGATGAACTGTAACGATGCCGACACCAGTGAAGAAAGCTACATGCAGGTGATCTACTGTAAAACCGCGCGCCTGTTCGAGGCGGCGACGCACCTGCCCGCGGTGATTGGCGGAAAAGAGGAAGCGATTTGCCAGGCCATGTCCGACTACGGCCGTTACCTGGGCACCGCCTTCCAATTGGTGGATGATGTCCTGGACTATACCGCCGACGAGGAGGAGCTGGGTAAGAACCTGGGCGATGATCTGGCCGAAGGGAAGCCCACTCTGCCGCTGATCCACGCCATGGCCCATGCCGACGAGGAGCAGGCCCAGCGGATCCGCAGCGCCATCGAGAATGGCGGCTGCGATGAGGTGGATGCCGTGGTCGCCACCCTCGACAATACCGGCTCCCTGGACTACACCATGAAGCGTGCCATCGAGGAAGCCGACAAGGCCATTGCCGCCCTGGATGTGCTTGCGGACAGCCCCTACAAAGAGGCCCTGATCAGTCTGGCGCGGATCGCCGTAGAGCGTAAAAGCTGAGTCGATGCCCTAAGACGAAAAAAGCGCCCTTCTGGGCGCTTTTTTCGTCTTAGGGCGGGTTACCCATTCACAAAGGCTTCACCCTTGCTGATATCGCCGCTGAGGGTCTCCAGCATGCCATCAAGGGCATTCTTCTCGAACTCGCTCAGGCTACCATAGGGTAAGATCTGCTCCAGCCCCCCCTTGCCCAACACCACAGGCTGAGCAAAGAAACGGGTATGCTCCCCCCTCCCTTCCACATAGGCGCACTCCACCACATTGGGCTCCCCCTGCAGACCGCGCACCACGGACAAACCGAAACGGCATGCCGCCTGGGCCATGGACAAAGTCGCTGAACCGGCCCCCGCCTTGGCTTCCACCACCTCGGTGCCGGCATTTTGAATTCTGTGGGTCAAAGCGGCGATCTCTTCCTCACTGAACGCCACCCCTTCCACCTGAGACAGCAGGGGCAAAATGGTCACGCCGCTGTGGCCACCAATGACTTTGACTTCCAAGTCGGCAGGGTTCAACCCCTTGGCCTCGGCGATAAAGGTCTCCGCCCGGATCACATCAAGGGTGGTGACCCCAAACAGTTTATTCCTGTCATAGACCCCGGCTGCCTTCAGGACTTCGGCGGCAATGGCCACTGTGGTATTCACCGGGTTGGTGATCACGCCGATGCATGCACCGGGCGCAACATCGGCCACTTTACCTACCAGGTTACGGATGATCCCGGCATTCACATTGAATAGATCAGCCCTGTCCATCCCCGGCTTACGGGCCACACCAGCGGAGATCAATACCAGGTCTGCCCCTTCCAATGCCGGTGTCGGGTCTTCCCCGGCATACCCCTTGGCCTCTACTGCTGTCGGAATATGGCTAATGTCCGCCGCCACCCCCGGCGTCACCGGAGCAATGTCGTACAGAGACAACTGGCTGCCAGCAGGCAGATTCAATTTCAACAGCAGAGCCAAAGCCTGGCCAATCCCGCCAGCAGCACCGAGCACAGCAACCTTCATGATATATCTCCAACTTTCCCTTAACATGTGACCGTGGTCACAGCGGACATTTCGCCGTCACCATACCCAAAGCACAAGCGCTTCGCAACGTTAACTCGATCGCGAACAGGGTTCGAAGGGGAGATGAAATTTTCTAACGAAATGGGAAGTTTGTGAGGTGAATTATTATGCTTGGCAAGTGAATTAAGCTTGATTTTTAGGCACTTATTATGCAAAATATCGGGTCAATCATCATCCAACAGTCATAATGTGTCATGAGAAACAGCAGCCAGCAAGAGGAATTGATCCGCGTATTTAAGTCGCTCCTTAAAGAGGAACGCTTCGGCTCCCAGGGAGAGATCGTCAGTGCTCTGCAGGCCGCCGGTTTTGCCAACATCAATCAATCCAAAGTCTCCCGGATGCTCAGCAAGTTCGGTGCCGTTCGCACCCGCAATGCCAAGCAGGAGATGGTGTACTGTCTGCCCGCCGAACTGGGGGTCCCGACTGCCAATGCCCAGTTACGGAACCTGGTTCTGGATGTGGATCACAACGGCACCATGATCGTCGTCCGCACCAGCCCGGGGGCCGCCCAGCTGATCGCTCGCCTGCTCGACTCCATGGGCAAAGCCGAAGGGATCCTGGGTACCATTGCCGGCGATGACACCATCTTTATCGCTCCATCCGAAGCCAGCCGACTCAACGATACCCTGGAGATGGTCAAAGAGCTGTTTAACTACGCCGACTAAACAAGACTCGCCTCGGTTGCGCCATTTCAGGCGCAGCCGGCTTAAAATCGGTTACACTCGCTGCAATCATCGGTAACCCGCAATCAGATCATGAATCAAGCTACCCTTATCGTCTTTCTCTGCTTTGCCAGCGTGATCCTGGCTTACATTGCCTATCTGGCGAAAAAACACCGCACACAGTTACGGCAAGATAATGACCGAGCACAAGCCGCCCTCGCCGAGATCCTCAGCAAACGACAGAGTGCCCAACTGACCATCACCCCCCAGACACTCAACAGTGGCAGCGTCAAGGGCCAATTGGAGCAAGGCCTTCGGGAAGCCTATGCGCTGGGCTTTACCGCCAACACCACAACCGAGCAAAGCCACCAGCCCATGCTCAGGCAGCAGCAACAGGACATTGAGCAACTCATGGCGGATATGGTTTCCATCCTTCAAGCCAAGGGAGATACCCTGGAGCCCTGGCAGCTGTATCAGGGCTTGCTTCAACACGCCTTTCAACTGGGTGGGCACACCTACTGGCGCTTGCGGGGCAATACCAAGCAGGCTGACAAAGGGGTCGAGGCGCTCACACAGCAACGGGACAGCTGGAAACGTTAGCCCCTGGGGGCGTCTTCACTGGCTCTGCCTTTCACTTATGGCCATGCTCATGGAGGATGCTCCCGACAAACACCGTGTGCATGACCGCCCCGGATCCGGGATCTTGTCGGCCTGATCCGCGCGGACAGCGTCCAAATGCAGCGCAAGCCCTGCCCCCTTCGCTCCCTCAAGCCCTTCCTTAAGGCAACACAAAACGCTATTTGAAGGGGGTTTGTGCATCCCCCGAACAACATAGAAGCCAAACCCTCTGCGCCACCATCATTTTTGCCGTTCGCACTGCCACCAGCTCACAGAAGCCAAGCCGGCCCGAGTCCTCTTGAACACCCCATATGCCGAGCCGAACGTAATGTAAAGAGATGGTAAATCCACTCCCGAGTCAGATCTCGATCTGGCAGCTTAAAATTTGCGCAGCGAGCGCGCAAAAAAATAAACGCACAATCTCAGGGAATTCAGAGATGAAACATAAATCACACTTCGGGCTAAAAACAGCACTCCTTGCCACAGGACTCGCCCTCACCAGCAGTTTTTCGGCCTACGCTCAACAACCCAATATTGTCCTGATCTTCGTCGATGATCTGCATTATGGCGGACTCAGTGCGACGGGCTCGGTCAATACCCTGGCCCAGACGCCCCATATCGACTCCATTTTCGAGAACGGCGTGCGCTTTACCGACGGCTATGCCACCCATGCCGTCTGCGCCCCAAGCCGTGCTGGCTTGATGACAGGCCGCTATCAGGCTCGCTTTGATTATGAGATCCTGCCTGGTGATACCGATGACAGCATCGACAGCGACGTCGGCGTCGACACCAAAGAGATCATGATCCCTGCCCTGCTCAAGGAAGCGGGTTACGAGACCTATGCAATCGGTAAATGGCACCTGGGTACGGCGGATCGCTTCCAGCCCAATGCCCGCGGATTTGATCACTGGTTTGGCTATCGCAGCAACACAGGCTTTTACCAGTTCAAGAGCGAAAGTAACGCAGTCAAGAATGGTGAACCGGTTGAGATCGTGGAAGGGGAAGAACCTAATCTTGATGTCGTTCGCAACGGAGAATCCGTCATCCAGCGCGGCTACCTGACCGACGCCCTGGCCCAGGAAGCCCGAGAGCTGATCCTGCAGGAGCACGACAAGCCCTTCTTCCTCTATTTCGCCCCCTATAACGTCCATGCACCGGATACCGTACCGGCGGAGTACATTCCCGCCGGTGGCACCGCCCATGACGGGGTGATCGCCGCCATGGATGCGTCCGTAGGCGAGATCCTGGATGCACTGGAAGTCGCCGGCGTCGCTGACAATACGATAGTCGTGTTCTCCAATGACAACGGCGGCAAGAAGGAATACAGCACCACATTCCGGGGCAATAAGGCCACCTACTACGAGGGGGGGATCCGCGTCCCCTTCGCCATGAGCTGGCCAGGCAAGATCCAACCGGGCACTAGCTTTCGCGGTATGGTTTCCACGCTAGATCTGCTGCCCACCTTCGTGGCGGCCGCCGGTGGTCAATTACCAGAAGGCGTCGAGTACGATGGACAAGATCTGATGCCCTTCATCAATGGCGAACAGAAGCCCAACAAGCTGAGGACCACCCATTACTGGCGTCAAACCAAGAACCGGGCCATGCGTCACTATAACTACAAACTGGTGTGGCCCATCGATGTCCCCGCCTATAAAGCCAAGCTTAAGGAGCTGGGGATCGAGCATTACAAAGGTCGCCCCATCACCGACGCCGAACGGGATGACAGCCTGTTCCTGCCACCGGAGCTGTACTACCTGCCCGACGATCCGGAAGAGACCAATAATCTGGCCGAGGAGAACCCACAAAAACTGGAGCAACTGGTGGGACTTTATATGGAGTGGCACAACAGCCTGCCCAAGTATCGGCAGTAACGCCCTCTGGCTAAAAGCCAATCTTAGTGATGTTTCCACGGGGGGGACGGAAGCCATTCCGTCCCCCCCGGGTTTCGCTCAAGCCCTGACTAGATGAAGTCTAGGGTACTGTTGGGCCAGAACGCATCAAGGTTGGCAAACAGCTGGTACTCGCTGCCTGGCGCCAAGCCAAACCAGAGTGCCAAAGAGGCGTGAACCTGCTCGGCGGCGATGCCGGGGATCAGACGCCCGTTACCATAATCGTCCTCACTGCCCGGCGTCAGATCCGGCCATTTGCCATAAGCCCTGTGTCCCTTCACTGCCCCGCCAACCACCAGTTGATGCCCGGCCCAGCCGTGATCCGTCCCCGTGTTATTGGCTGGCAGCCGCCGACCAAAGTCGGAGATGGTAAAGCTGGTGATCTGATCCGCCAGCCCCAACACTTGGATATCCTGCTGGAAAGCGACGATTGCATCGGAGAGGGTTTTCAACAGCTCGGGATGCTTGTTGATCTGGTTATCATGGGTATCAAAGCCCCCCAGGCTCACCATGAAGATCTGGCGACTGTGGCCCAGCGCACCTCGAGCCTGGATCATCCGTGACACCATGGCCAACTGCTTTGCCAGGCTGTTGTCCTGAGGATACTCGCCGGTCGCCGGGTGCGCCTCCAGCACCCCCACCAACTCCTCGTTGTCCTGATAGGCGTTAAACAGGGTGGTCTTATAGAGATCTTTGTAGAGGTTATCCTGATACTCCTGGGTGGCATGCCAGAGATAGAGGCCATCCATGCCGTTCATCCATGCCGCCCAGCCGGGATTGTAATAATGGGTAGCCCCCTCAGTGGTGATCTCCATCTGCTCAGCGGCATGACGACGCATCAATTTGCGGTTCCCCGCCAAGCTAATATTGGGACTGAGCCGCGATGCCGTGGGATTGAGCATATCGAGCAACCTGCCACCCCAACCCAAGGGGTCCTTCAGCTCCTTACTGCCACTCTCCCACATCTCCCCCTGCTGGTTGTGTGCCATCAAAAACTTCGGCAGCTCTTCATTGGCCGTGCCGATATCGCTGCGTACCGTCGGCTTGCACAGAGTGCCTGTGTTGATCAGCGCAACCGCATCACCGGAGCCAAAGAGCGGCTGCAGTGAGCTCATGGCACTGTTCAGGCCGATCCGTACGCCGTTATCACTGAAGGTACCAGTATCCAGGATCTGCTCTGGGGCCAGTGCCAACTGCGGCCGCACCTGCTGATACAGGTGATATTCCTGCTGAGGCTGGGTTTGCCCCTCGTCGGCGAAGGGACAGGGCACCAGCATATTGTAGGCATCGTTACCGCCAAGCAGGTTGATGCACACCAGGGCCTTGTAGCCGGAGGTATCATGGGCAGAGGCACGGGCCAAAGGAGAAGCTAAAGAGCTGCCCAGCACCGCGGCGCCAGCGGCCGAGCCCTGGAGAAAGGTTCTACGGGTGATCTTCATGGTCAGGCCTCGCATCGAAAGTCGGGGGAAGATTGGGCGATAAACAGCAGTTGGTGGACGATCACGCTGGGATGCTGCTGCGGCGCCCGATCGTAGACCTCACCAAGCCGCACTCTCAGGGACTCCGACATCATGCCGCTAAACAAACGCTGATCGATCAGGGCGATCAGGCCACTTTTATCTTGCGCCAGGTCGTAGAAGGGAAAGGCGTTCCAGCGATAGCTCTTTGGGTTTATACCGTTCTGCATCACATTATCTGACCAGATAAAGTTCCAGAACCGGTTATTGAGGGTGGCCATCACCCGGTTGGAAAGGATCTTGAACTCGGGCGCAACCAGCCCTCGCTCTGCAAACCGAGTATTGGGGGCATGATCCGCTTCATAGAAGTTGAAGACGCTGGGCGATTTCAGCATCGCCTGGCCCAATGTCGAACTGCCGACAAAGTCCCACCAGCGTGCAGGATCCTGGGGATAGCAGCCCAGGGCGCGAAACAGGTTCGCCATGGCCACCACCGGCTCCTTCACCTTGCCAAAATTCTGCAGAGACTTGCCATAGCGCCCATTGTCCTGGCGGGCGACACCGTTGAGCGCATCCTCATCCAGCAAGATTGCCCTGGCCACTGCCGCCAGATCGCCCCGCACCCCCTGACCATTGTCACGGAAAACATCGGCGACCCGTTTTATATAGGCCCGGCGTGGATTACTGGTCACCAGACGCTGGATCAGCAGCTGGGCGATAAAGGCCGGGGTATTGGGATGGCCAAACAGAAGATCCACCGCCTGATCCAGATCCTCCATCGCGCTTTGTCCAGCGGGGAACACCTCGCCCATCACCCGCTTCTCGCCGGTGTCGTGGTGCATTTCATTGGCCACCATGGGCTCAAGCCGACTCGGGATCCGCCAGCCGGAAAGCACCCGGGCCATCTGTTCGACATCCTCCTGGTCATAGGTCGGGATCCACTCTCCCTGATCATCGGTCTTTGCCGAGCCGTTATCTTTCAGCTCGTACAAACCGATAGTAAAGAGTTGCATCCACTCCCTTGCATAGTTCTCATCGGGATAGGTATTGCTCTGTGCATTAAACTTTTTGCTGTTATTCAAGGAAAGATAATGCCCCATGGCGGGACTTAGGGTCACCGCCTTGAGCAGTGTCTTGAAATTTCCAAGGGCGTGCTGCTGCAGCAGATCCAGATAATTGCTCAATTGATCAAACCAGAGGCCACCATAATAGGAGACAACAAAGATCTGACTCAGCGCCAGAGTCATGCGCTGACGCAACTGATCCTCTCCGTAGCAGGCATGGTGCCAGAAGGTGCCATAGAAGGTCTCGGAGTCCTGATAAGGCAACCCCTCTTTCTGCCCCCAGGCATCGGATACTGAGTAATAATTGCTGATAGGCGCATTGAGCTGAGCCTGCCACCAGGCATCTATGCCCTGCCCATAGAGCAGATCAACCTCGTTCTCTTTTGGGCCATAAGTTGCCCGGTACAAAAACTTTGCTGCATGCTCTCGAGTTTGAAAGGTCATTCCTTTTTCCTCTGATTAACATCCATGATGGCGGCCTAACTCTCAGACCGTTGTTCACTGTCGGTCGCCATTAAGTCGGGCTCCAAAATAAATTGGCGACCAAAAACGCCCGGCTCCCTACCCTAATTTGGAGTGCGTTCAGAGAGAGGCCGAATGGTACAGTGGTGATGTTCCATCTCTCTGCCCGTCACGGTGACGCTTCAATTTATCAGGGCATTTTTTCTCGCTCCGGAGCACTGCTGGCCGATGTGTTCGAGCTCCTGCCAGGATGCATGGGCCACCCCCGTGCATCCGAGCATCGAGATCGGCGCCATGGACGAAAAAGCACGGCCAGACCCCAAAGTTCGACTCGGCATAGATCACTCCTTGAAAATAACCTCACGCCAGCGGGGCTGACGCAGTTCCTCCTAAGGCACTGCCCTGTGTCGTCACTGAATCACAATCAACGTCTCACGACTCCTTCTCACTGCAGATAAGAGATATACCAGCCGAAAGAAGCCGTTTAACTACAGGTTTCGTAAGATTATGACTAGGCAGGGGGAGAAGCTGATAACAACAAAAGCCCGCTTGGCAAAGCGGGCTTTTTCATTGGCTTTGGGCCTGTCGACTCACAGGCCCGTGTTATGGACTCAGACTCAGGAGAGCAGATCCAGCAGTTCCACGCCGCTGAGCGGGAACTGGGTGTCCAGATCCGTTCCCAGCAGGCCCATGCGATCCCGCAGCGCCATATGCAGGTGGCCCGGAACCAGCTCGATGCCATTGGGATCCGGCTCCAGAGTGATCGGATCCACTTTTAACGCATTGAGCTGGTTGTCGGTGGCGCCGATCACCCGGTTGCCCGGGAATCGACGGCTCCACAACATCATGCTGGTCACCGTCCAGTGATCCTTACCGTCCTGAACGTTGTAGTAAGGCGTGCGCCCAAAGTCAGAGCAGATCAGGATGGTGGTGCGATCGGCGATCCCATGGCGCTCCAGCTCATCGATCAGGTGAGTCACCGCCTCAAACAGGCTGTTGAGGTTGCGGGCCTGACGACTGTCGTTGTTGCCGTGGGTATCAAACCCGCTCTGAGTCAGCAGGGCGCAGTTGGAGCTGCCCGAGACGAAGGCCGCCGCGGCGATCTCCGCCTGGCCCTTGTGACCATTGGAGAGGGTCGGCGGCAAGGCGGCCAACAGAGGGTCGAGGCGATCGGCGTTGCCATGGGCTTCCAGGTAATCGCGCATGGCGCGGCGATCCGCCAGGGTGTTCAGCCCGGCCTCCACCTCGCCGCTGGTCGCCTCGTGCTGGTGCAGCATCTCCTCGACCACGCTTTGAGGCAGGTAGCGGTTCGGCGTCGACAATTTCTCCAGGGTGGAGACATCGTTCAGACGCGACGCCGCCACGACCCCACCCGTCGTGGTGGAACCCGACGCCAGGTAGTAGGCCAGAGGCTTGGTGTCTTTGTGCACCGCCGCCAGCAATGCCGCGGTATCCGGCTGCGCCTTACTGCTGCTGCCGGAGCGGTTGAGGCGCTGTCCCACCGGGTGGGCATTGGTGCCGCCATTGACGCCGTTGTAGATCCGCAGATCCGCATAGTGACGCTGGAAAAACGCATCCACATGGTCCGTCCCGGTGTAATCGGGATCCACCATGGGGGCGTAGCGCAGCTTACCCGCCTGGCGGATGGCCGAGACCGGGTACTTGTTGATCACCCCGCGGCTTTCGCTGAACAGGATGTCTCCCTTGGGATCACACAAGGAGGTGGTGTCCCAGCCGCCGCCGGCCACCAGGGTGACGAAGTAGTGATCGCCTCCCCCGGCCGCCCAGGCCAGTTTCATGTTGCCCAGACCAAGCAGTGCGCTGCCGGCCATCAGGCTTTTGACAAAATCTCTGCGATTCATCGTATCTCTTCCTTTGGCCTTTATTCGTAGAAGAAGCGCTGATCTTTCAGCAGGTAGTTCAGTAGGGTGATCCAGCTACGACTGTAGAAGTGAACGTCGTAATCGACGTGCTCCGTGGTCGCCAGCACGTCACCATCCCGAGTGTGCTCATGGGCACGGCAGTCCTGAGGCAGGCGGTAGTCCACCACCTGGTCGTACACCAGGCTCTGACCTTCGGCCAGGGCGAAGCGGTACAGCTGGTAGGCCCGGCTGATCTGCGCATCGTCGGCTTCCAGTTCTTCGCCGTACAGGCGCCAGATCAGATCGGCGATCAACGCGCGGATCCGCGCTTCCTCTTCCTCGCGGGGATGGAAGCCCAGGTTATCCAGGTTGACGTGGCTGTTGTTGCCCACCTTGACCAGACGGATCTCATGGCTGCCGGCACTGAGTGCGATCGGTGCGATCGGCGCATTACGCCAGCGGCTGTTGTTGAAGGTGCGGCCCAGCACGATCTCCTGGACAAACTCACCGTCGATCCACAGCTCGACGTGGCGAGCGGTGGCATTAGGCTGGGAGTAGCTCAACGCCAGATCGTACAGATCCGTGTGCGCCAGGTTGATGGTAAAGCTCAGCGACTGGCCGGCGTCGGTCATCACCACATAGCCATTGCCGGTGTAGTGGTTGTGACTGCTGTCGACCCAGGCCCCATCCAGCTCGGCCTGTTCCAGCTCAAAGCGCTGACGGTAACCGTCCGCTTCCAGCCCGGAGAAGATCCGACGCTGCTCTGGCTTCAAGCCAAACTCGAAGGGCACCGCCTGACAGGCGAGATCCGCCGCCAGGAAGTTCTGGATCCCGGCGCTGATCCCATTGAGGCGGAAGTCCCGCTCGGTCACGCTGTGATCGTCGATCCCGCCGTACATCAGGTTGAGCTTGTCATCGTGACGATCCAGCCAGCTGTCGCCGCCCCGGTAACGCCAATCCCGACCGGTCAGGCTGCTGATCTTACGATCCAGCATCTCCGGTGCCAGCAAGCGACGGCTGCCGCCGAAGCGGTTGAAGCGCTGAGTGTACTCCGACATCACCAGATCCCGGATCAACGGCTTGAACTGGTAGCCACGGCTCTCAAACCGCTTGGCCAGCTCGGCGATATCCCGCTGCTGACGCTGGTAGGCACCCAGGGTATCCGCATCGGCATTCTCTTCCGGGATCGGCAGCAGATCGTGGCCCGTCACCGGTGCAAACAGGTGCTTGACCATGGCCCGGGCGAAACGCGGATCCACCGCTGCCCGCTCGGTCAGCCACTGCAGCGGCTTGTCGGTGTAGTAAGGCGCCTGCTCGCCACTGAAGCCCAGCGGCAGGATGGCGTGCAGCGGCCAGTCACTGTCAGACAGATCGGCCTTGTACACGGGGCGGGCCTCACCGACCCAATGTTTGAAGGCCGATGCCACCGGATCCATCACGACGTGACAACCGGTACAAGCCGGGTTGTGCAGCGTCGCGTTTTCCTGTTCCAGATCATCGCTGCCGGGGCGACCGCCGCCGATGGCCATGATGTCGGTATCCAGGAACATGGCGTAGAAGTTCGCCGCGCGGGCCCGGTTGATGTTGGTGGCCGTGGTCGGGTAGCTGAGCATGAACGCCGGGTTGGTCAACACGCCCGCATGGGGGTGGTTGAGCCGCACCACCTGGAAATCCTCCGGATCCCACGGTGCTTCGGCAAACTTGGGATCCTCCAGCTGCGCAAAGTTGTGCTGGCCGCCCTGACCGTAGTAATTGGCACTGAAGTAGTTCACCAATGTGTAGTCGGCGGTGAGGATCTCATTAAACGGCAGATCGTTCTGGACCACGTGGCGGATCAGCGCCAGGCCTTCCCGGTTGAGCGCACGCTCATTCTGCTCCCGCAGGTAGTTACGCAGGCTGGTGTTACCGCCGGCCGCGTCATCGGTCCACTCCGGGTAGCCGCCATTGGCCCAGGCGATCTCACGCGCGTCGTTGCGCAGGTTGGGCGTTCCCAACACGTGCATCAGATCGTTGAAGATCTCCTCGACACGACCGAGGAAGCCGCGCTCCTCCATCAGATCCGTCAACAGGCCGTCGATGGCGCCGGCACCGTAGAGACGGACCTGCTCCACTTCCTCATCGGTCGGCTGACGACTCGCCAGGTTCTCGGTGAGCTTGTAGTAGAAGCTCTGGGCCTCCCAGCTGGTCACCAGCCCATCCAGGCCGCTGTCACCACTGCCGGTTGGCGGGGTACCGCCACCACCACTGCCGATCCAGTCGCCGTACATCCAGTCGTACAGCTTCTCGGCACACTCGCGATCACAGGCACCGATGTTGCCATAGGGCATGGTATCCATGATCAGCTGGATCAGGTGTTCGCGATCGCCATAGAGGCTGTCGAGGATGGGGGTATTGCCCAGACCGTCGGTGCCGTGACAGGCCACGCAGTTAAGGTGCATGTACAGCTGTTCACCGTCCATGTCGCCCAGATCCGGACCTTCGCCCGGCTCGCCGTTATCGCCATCCTTATCCGAGTCTTGCGGATTGTGGTAGAGAGACAGGATCTCGGCCGGGTTGAGCACGCGGCTGTAGAGGCGCAACTCATCCAGACCCGCGTCATTGCGGAAGTCGCCCATGCGCAGATCGGTCAGATGAACCGGCACAGTGTGGTTACCGCTGGCCACCAGTTCGCCATCAAAATACAGCTTGGCGCTGCCATTGGCGTCCCGGGTGTAGACCACGTGATTCCATCGATCCAGCTTAATGCCGCCGGTAGCGAAGCGGGATGGGTTGTTGTCCGTGCCGATCCACAGGGTCTGGCCACCGCGCAGGAACGCGAACAGGCCTTCGCCCAGGCCATGGAACAGGCGGATCCGATCGCCACTGCTGTCGACCGGGTAGAGCCAGTAGGACCAGCTCATGCCATTGCTGTTCAGATCCAGCTGCTCATCCTCCGTCAGGAGGCGATGGCGGTTGCTTTGTCCTGGTAACAGGGCGTTGTCAACGGCGCCCTCCAGGGTAAAGCGCTGACCGGTCAAGGGCAGATCGAGTCCGTTGCCGGAGCGATCGGTCACCTTGAACACATTGGGGTAATCAAAGTCCCAGAACAGCTCCAGGTTGTCACTGCTGACGCCATAGGTTGGCAAGCCACCCACCAGCACAGAGCGGGACGCACTGAGGGTCGGCTGACCGGCCTCGTCGAAGCTGACGATCCGCACCTCGATATCGCCCCCGTGCTCCGGGGAGAAACGGAAATGACGATCATTCAGTGCAGGCGTACCGGCGACCAACCATTCACCGACGAACGGCTGCAGGTAGCGGAACTCGACCCGGTGGGCCTTGAGGCCATCGGGTACCGGCTGGTACACCGTATCGTCGATCCCCGGCAGGGTGTTGAACGTCAGGGTCGACTCACTCCAGTCATCGCTGTCGAGCAGCGACGCCTTGATGGTCGGGTTCGGGCCGTCATTCAGGCTCGACACCTTGGTGCGCAGCACCGCCCGCTTGAAGTCCGCCATGTTCAGGCCATCACGCTCGAACTTGAGGACCGCCTGCTCCCACTGGTTATTGATGGAGCCACGACGCACCTTCAGGGTGCTGTCCTGGCCATAAACGGTGTCGGCATACGCACCGCCCCGTGCCGTGGTGTCGTCGCTAACCTGCAGCACCACGGGGGTACCGCCGGTTTTGGGCGTCAACACCAGCTCCGGAGCCGCACCACTTTGCTTGCTGTTAAGGAACACTCGGGTGGCCCGGCCATCGCCGATCGCCTGCAGCACCAGGCTCAATGGGCCAGAGGTGCCCAGCGTCAGGTGCGACACATCATAATCCACCCACTGGCCGGCCTGTGCCGAACTGAGGGTAATGCCATCGATATCACCGCCGACGGTCATGTACTCAAAGAGCAGATCAACGGCATTGTCTGCGCCCACCGTCAGATCGACAATGGTCGCTTCCGGGGCTTCGCCCGGCTCTGGTGGCTCGGGATCCGGCAGCTCCGGCGGGTTGTAAGCACTCCAGCGATCCTGCCACAGGGTACGGGCAGTCTGATCGGCACAGGGGCCGTCACAGTACATCGGCATGCCGGCAACGGCCTGCACCAGTTGATCGAAACCGCTGGCAAAGAACTTCTCTGCCCGTGCCTGGGTTACCAGGCCGGACGAACCTTCGCCATGACAACGGGCACAGCTCTCGTTGAGCACCACATCGCCCACGTCCGGATCGACCCGCATCGCCCAACTCACCGCAACCGAATCTCCCGCCTGCGCCAGCAGCACCGTCTGATCCAGTGGCGTCGGCAGGGCACCGTACTGGTAACCGAAGCTCAGTTTGTGATTGCCCAGGGGCAGCGCAACGGGACGTTGTTCGCCCCAGGCCAGGGTCAACAGCTGGCTGTCACCGGCACCACTGAGGTAGACCTCGGTGACATCACGGGCCACGCCGAAGGGGCGCTCGGGCGCCTGCAGCACCAAGGTGCCGGTCTGCGCTTCGCTGCCGTAGGACCAGTCCAGGCTCACCCTATCGCTGTCGCTGCTCAGGCTGAAGTCCTGTACCGCCGGCTGGGGATGCCAGCCTGCGACAGTCTCCAGCACCAGCTGGTAGTCACCGGCGGCCATGCCATCGAAGCTCAGGGCCGACGAATGCCAGTCCATGTAGAAGCGACGCTCCTCGCCATCCGGCTGGATCAGGCGACCGTGGATCAGCTCCTGCTCCAGGGCCAGATCCGGCAGCTGCGGCACATTCAGGGTGATGCGGCTGTCACTGACCGACTCGGCGTCGTAGCGTACCCGGTAGATCACATTGGCCTTGTCGTCGGACAGCAGCAGGCTGCCATCATCCAGCGGCAACATCTCCACCGGACGACCGATGCAGGCGTCGTTGAGGCAGGCGTAGTCGCTGAGCTTGTCGTAGTCCTGCATCCAGCCCTGTACCAGGGTGCGCTCATGGGCCACTCGGGTAAAGTTTTCGATGGTCAGCATGCGCAGCTCAAGCGCCGGGCGGATCGCCTTCTGGCCGTTGCCATGGGTGGCAAACAGCAGGTGCTGCTGGTTGGCGGCGCTGGGGTAACCGTCCCAGAACGCCACGCCCAGCGGCGCACTGTTGGTCTCGATCTCAAACGCCGAGGCCACGTAGTTGGCCGGATCGATCTCGGCGATGGTCAGATCGCTCAAGATCCCGTTGGGCGGCATATCCACCTTGCTCGGATCCGCCTCCTCCTCCGGCAGAATGCCGATGGTGTCGCGGCCAAACACATAGGGGGTGCCGAAATGCTCACCCCACTGGGCCACCCGGTTGATCTCATCCGGGTTATCCATCCCCTGACGGTTGTTGTCGGAGAACCAGATCTCACCGCTTTGCGGGTGCCAGTCAAAGCCCACCGAGTTGCGGATCCCGGTCGCCATCACTGTGGTCTCCAGGGTCGCCAGATCGATGCGGTAGATGGTGCCGTACAGCTGATCCGGCATCATGCAGATGTTGCAGGGGATCCCCACCGCCGTGTAGAGGCCGTTGTCGAAGGGATCGGTCGGGTTGAACTTGATCGGGTGCTTCTGGTGCCAGAGGCGATAGTGGCCCGAGACCCCTTCACTGCCGTCCGCCGGATAGGTGTGGATCCGCTCGGCTTGAGGCATCTGCTTGTAACGGCTGTCGATCTCATCGATACGATAGAGGCCGCCGACCGTGCTGTAGTAGAGCGAACCATCCCGGTACGCCACCCCGTGGGGCTCCTGCTGGCCGCTGGCGACCACATAGGCATCGCCCGTCGCACCGGTTTGTGGATCGATCTCCACCGCGTAGATCAGGCCGGAGAGGGGATCCGTGTCCGCCGGAACCGCACTGGAGCCGACATACAGGACGTTATTGCCCATCACCATCTGGCGTGGCTGGTACAGGCCCTGGTAGAACAGCTCAACGCTGACGCCGGGCAGCGGCGACAGCGCATCCACGTCCACCGGTGGACGGTAGGTCAGGCTGTAAGACTCGGTCTCGTTGTTGATCAGATCCAGCACCACAGGGGTGTTGTAGGGCACATAGCCCTGGGCCGGTGCCATCAGCAACTGATACTGATCCGCGGCCAGCTGATCCAGCACCAGGGTCTCGCCCCAGATCCCATCGATCTCGGTGACGCTGCCGCTGCTGGAATGCACCAGGCGGCCACTGATGGTCTCACCCGCCAGCTCCGGCTTGGGGGCCTCGGGCAGCGTCAGGGTCAGGCGACCGGGAAGGATCGGTGGCGGGGCTTCCTCGGAGCTGAGCACCATCTGGAAGTCACGGCTGGGGGCCAGCACCCGGTTGCGCGGATCCTCCGCCACCGGGACAAATTCCCCGGTGAGAAAGTCCAACTGACCGGCGATCAGGTATTCGCTGCGCTCGTTCAGGCAGTGCGCCACGGCTTCGGCCCAGGTGGCCTTGTTGGCCCAGGCCGCCGAGTCCAGCGAGCAGGAGAGGGCTTCACGCTGCTGCCCCTGCTCCAGTACGGTGACGGCCACCGAACGCTCAGGATCCAGACCGGCGTACTGAGCGCTGAGGATATCGATCTCAATGATCCCCAGCGCCTTGGACACCAGGGTGAACTGGTCGTCGCTGAACGGCGCCCAGATCCGGTTGGCCTCGGCGTCCCTCACTTCACTGAAGCTGTCGCCGCCGTTATGAACGCCGGCGCGAAACTGCTCGGCATTACGGTTGACGCAACGCGCGGCCTGAAAGGCCCACTCTTCGGTGTTTTTCCAGCTGTTGGTCCAATGATGGCAATACAGCGTTTCCACACTTTGCCCATCGCGGGCAAATTCCAGTTTATAGGGGGCATTCTTTTCGATGGTCGGCCATTGATGGCCGATGTAATCGATCTCTTGCCATTGCGCCTGCAGCGTCCCGCTGTACCCCAGGGCTGAAAACAGCACCCAGGGCACGGCGGAGCCGCGCAAGCGTCGTATTGGTCTCGACATATAAGTCCGACTCCTGATCCAGTGAAACAACCCCGCTGCCGCAGCCGGCAACGAGAAAAAAGTGTATTTCTGCTAACAAAGCGACCAAATCACGCGAACAATGACTCGCCACTGGTCTGACGAGATATGCAAAACAACTGCATACCCATTTCTTTTCGCGAGCGACTTAATCCTAGAGTTGCCACACAGCCTCAAGGTGTTCGATGCCGCACACCCTGAGTCTTACAATGCATAAAAAACCATACGAAATGGAGGCAAACGGACGGCTTAGGCACGCCCCTATGCCCAGGTTGTGCCTCACGGGGCGCCTCCATCCCCGCCGTGCACCCACCCGGAAGCCATCGTAAAAAAGGCCTGTCCGCAGACAGGCCTTGTTACTCAGGGGGTCGTCAGGCGAACAGGTCCAGCACCTCGCCCGGCAGCGGGTACTTGCTGTCCAGCTCACTGCCCAGCAGACCGAACCGATCGCGCAACGCCAGGTGCAGATGCGCTGGGGTCAATTCGATGCCGTTGGGATCCAACTCCAGGGTGTCCGGGTTGATCTTCATGGCATTGACCTTGTTGTCGGTGGCGCCGATCACCCGGTTGCCCGGGAACCTGCGGCTCCACACCATCATGCTGCCCACGGTCCAGTGATCCTTGCCGTTTTGCCCGTTGTAGAAGGGGGTACGGCCAAAATCGCTGCACAGCAGCACCGTAGTGCGATCCGCCACGCCTTGACGCTCCAGCTCGGCGATCAGGTGATTCGCCGCTTCGAAGTAGGTCATCTGCGCGCCGTGTTGGCGCTGATCCGTGTTGTTGTGGGAGTCAAACCCATTGATGGTGATCAGTGCACAGTTGGAGGTGCCGGAGGCGAACGCCGCCGCGGCGATCTCAGCCTGACCCAGGAAGCCTTTGGACAGCTCCTGCGGCAGACTTTGCAGCAGGGGATCCAGCTGATCGGCATTACCGTGGGCCTCGAGAAACTCCCGCATGGCGCGCTTATCGGCGCCGGTGTGGAGGTTCGCCTCTACCGTCCCGGTGATCTGACCGTGATCCCCCAGCACCCGGGCCATCACGCTGTCGGGCAGGTAGCGGTAGGGCTCCGCCAGCTTCTCCAGGGTCCCGACGTCGTTGAGCCGGGAAGCGGGGATCTCACCGCCGGTGGTGGTGGCGCCGGAGCCCAGGTAGTAAGCCAGCGGCTTGCTGTCCTTGTGCATGGCGGCCAGCAGCGCTGCGGTGTCCGGCTGTGCGGCACCGCCGTCACCCGAGCGGTTGGCACGTTGCCCCACCGGGTGGGCATTGGTGCCGACGTTGACGCCGTTGTACACCCGCACATCGCGGTAGTGCTGCTGGAAAAACGCATCCATATGATCGGTCCCGACATAGTCCGGATCCATCATCGGCGCGTAGCGCAGACGGCCTGCCTGACGGATGGCCGAGACCGGGTACTTGTTGATCACCCCACGGCTTTCGCTGAACAGGATGTCTCCCTTGGGATCACACAACGCCGTGGTATCCCAGCCGCCGCCGGCCAGCAGGGTGACGAAGTAGTGATCGCCTCCCCCGGCCGCCCAGGCCAGTTTCATGTTGCCCAGACCAAGCAGTGCGCTGCCGGCCATCAGGCTTTTGACAAAATCTCTGCGATTCATCGTATCTCTTCCTTTGGCCTTTATTCGTAGAAGAAGCGCTGATCTTTCAGCAAGTAAGTCAACACAGCGATCCAGCTTCGGCTGTAGAAGTGGATGTCCTGATCGACGTGATCCCGGTAAACAAGCTGCTCATCACCGAGCAGATGTTCATGGGCCCGGCAATCCTGGGGCAGACGGCGATCCAGGCTGAGATCGTAGATCCGGTCCCGGCCCTCCTGCTGGGCGAAGCGCAACAGCTGGTAAGCCTGCTCCACCTCCAGATCGTAGGGTTCGCTCTGTTCGCCATAGAGGCGACCGATCAGATCCGCCAGGAGCGCGCGGATCCGCCGCTCATCCTCGGCCATCGGCTTGAAGCTGAGGTTATCCAGGTTGATGGCCCCGTTGCCGCCCACCTTGACCAGGCGCACCTGATGCGTGCCGGCACTGAGGGACACCGGCCCCACATGGGCATTGTTCCAGCGGGCGCCGCCTGAGGTGCTGGCCAGATCCAGGGTCTGGACCAGGGCGTCATCGATCCACACCTCGACGCCCCAGGAGGCACTGGCGTTATGGGAGTAGCTGAGCACCAGATCGTACTGATCGTCGTGGGTCAGGGTGATCTCGAATGCCAGCGACTGACCGGCATCGCGCATCACCACATAGCCGCTGCCGGTATGGAAGGCGTGGCCGTTCTCCACGATCGGACCGTCCAGTTCGGCGTCTTCCAGTTCAAACCGCTGACGGTAGCCGTCGGGATCCAGACCGGCAAAGATCGTCCGTTCCTCGCTCCGCTGGGAGAACTCAAACGGGGCGATCTGACAGGCCAGATCCGCCGCCAGGAAGTTCTGGATCCCGGCACTGATCCCGTTGAGCTGATGATCGCGGACCGTGACGTTGAAGCTGTCGATCCCGCCGTACATCAGATCCAGCTTGTCGGCAGAGCGATCCAGCCAGCGGTAACCGCCGCGGTAGCGCCAGGCCCGGCCCAGGGCGCTTTCGATCTTGCGATCCAGCAGCTCTGGTGTCAGCAGACGACGACTGCCATCGAAGCGGTTGAAGCGCTGGAAGTACTCGGACAGCACCAGATCCCGCACCAGGGACTTGAGCTGATAGCCACTGGCCTCAAAGCGCTCGGCCAGACGGGCGATGTCCCGCTGCTGGCGCTGGTAGGCACCGTGCACTTGCGCGGACGCATTCTCGGTCGGCGTGCCCATCAAGGCATGACCTGTGACCGGCTCAAACAGGTGTTTGGCCATCGCCCGGGCAAAGCGTGGATCCTGGGCGGCCCGCTCGGTCAGCCACAGCAGCGGCTTGTCGGTGTAGTAAGGCGCCTGCTCACCATTGAAGCCCACCGGCAAGATGGCGTGCAGCGGCCAGTCATCCTCGTTCAGCTCGGCCTGGTAGATCGTCTGCGGATCCCCTTGCCAGTGCTTGAAGGCGGAAGCCACCGGATCCATCACGATGTGACAGCCGGTACAGGCCGGGTTATTCAAGGTCGCGTTGTCCTGCTCCAGATCATCGCTGCCGGGACGATCGCCGACGATCGCCATGATGTCGGTATCCAGGAACTTGAGCTGGAAGTTGTAGGAGCGAGCCCGGTTGATGTTGGTGGCCGTGGTCGGATAGGTCCGCATAAAGGCCAGGCTGGTCACCACCCCGGAATGCGGGTAGTTCAGCTTCACCGGCAGGAAGTGATCCGGATCCCAGGGCGCCTGGGCAAATTCCGGGTTGTCCAGGATGCGGAAGCTGAGGCTGTCGGCCACCCCGAAGTACGCCGCGGAGTAGTAGTTCACCATGGTGTAGTCGGCGGTGAGGATCTCGTTGAACGGACGATCCTGGGCCACCAGGTGGGCGATCAGCGCCATCGGCTCACGGGCCAGCGCCTGCTCGGTGCGATCCCGCAGGTGGTTGCGCAGGTTGGTGTTGCCCCCGGCCACGGCTTCGTACCATTCATAGTTACCGCCGTTGGCGGCCGCCAGTTCACGGCCATCCATCCGCAGGTTGGGCGTGCCCTTGACCAGCAGCAGATCGTTGAAGATCTCCTCGATCCGATCCAGGAAGGCGGGCTCGTCCATCACCTCGGTCAGCAGCGCTTCGACGGCGCCCCCACCGTACTGACGGATCTCTTCGATCTCCGCCTCGGTCGGCTGGCGGCTTACCAGGTTCTCGGTCAGCTTGTAGAAGATCCCCTGGGCTTCCCAGCTGGTGATCAGGCCGTCCAGGCCGCTGTCGCTGCTGCCAGGAGGCGGGGTCGGGCCACCGCCGCTGCCGATCCAGCTGCCCCACATGTAGTCAAACAGCTTCTGGGCACACTCCAGATCACAGCTGCCGGCGTTGCCGTACGGCATGGTGTTGGCGATCAGCTCCAGGATGTCATCCCGGTACAGGGAGTCGATGATGGAGATCGGCGCAGTGCCGTCTTCGCCATGACACTGGGCACACTTGAAGTGGTCATACAGTTGCTGACCGTCCATGTCGCCGATGTCCGGGCCACCGCCGTTGCCACCATCGCCACCGTTATCACCGTCCTTGTCGGACGCGTCGGGACGCAGGTAGAGGGACAGCACCTCCGCAGGATTGAGCACCCGGCTGTACAGGCGCACTTCATCCAGGGCGGCACCGTTGTTAAAGGCCTCCATCCGCAGGTTCGTCAGGTGTGCCGGCGTATCATGCTGGCCATCACGGACCAGTTCGCCGTCACGGTAGATCCGGGCACGACCATCGGCTTCACGGGTATAGACCACATGGTGCCACTGCTCGGTGTCGAATCCTTCGCCGATGGAAAAGCGGGAAGGGTGCTCACCGGTCCCGATCCACAAGGTGTGACCGGCGCGGAAGGTGGAGAACAGGCCCTCGGCAAAGGGTTCAAACAGCCGGTTCTGATCACCGCCGTTGCTGGGCTTGGCCAGGAACCAGAATGACCAGCTCAACCCCTTGCTGTTCAGATCGATCCTTTCCTCGTCAGACAGCGGACGGTTACGCTCATCGCGGCCCGGCAAGAGGGCGTCTTCGACCACGCCGTAGGGGGTAAAGGTTTGTCCCGACAGGGGAAGATCCCTGCCATTGCCGGAGCGGTCGGTGACGTTGAACACGTTGGGGCGATCGAAGTCCCAGAACAGCTCCAGGCTGTCGCTGCTGACCGCGTAGGTCGGCAGATCGTCGATCATGACGGAAGCCGGCTGACCATCGGTCTGGCCCCCATCGGGATCCAGGCTGACGATCCGCACCTCAACCTCGCCGCCGTACTCGACGGTAAAGCTGGCATGGCGCTGGCTCAGTCCGGGCTTGGCGCCCAGCTGCCAGGCGCCGATCATCGGCTGGCGGTGACGATACTCGACCCGGTGATCGGCCACGGTATCGACCAGGTTGCTCTGTTCGACCTTGTCGGCCCCCAGATGCAGCGTGTCGATCACCTGGTAGCTGCCATCAGGGTGACGCCAGGCCACGTTCTGATGGAAGTTGCCGCTGCCGGTGTAGTGAATGGACTCCAGGTAGTAGGCCTGTCCCGCCTGCAGGTAGACCGGCTCGGACACCTGCTCAGGGTATTTCTCGTAGTTGTTGTTTCCGGCCCAGTTGGGCACCTCGGCGATCCGCTGCAGCGCCTCCGGGGTACTGCCCAGGTAGAGCTCACCATAAGTATCGGCGGTCATCGCCAGCTGGTAGTAGTCGGTCTTGTCGACCACCAGAACCGCGCGCAGACGGCTGCCGGTAAAGCGCTTTTCGTTGCTCCAGTCCACCCGGCTTTCGGTTACGGTCTGCTTGACGCTTGCTGGCACACCGTTGGCCAGTGCGGCTTTGAACGCGTCAACACTGGCTTGATCACGCCACTCCTCGGCATAGGCGCCGCTGTCCGGGCCCCAGCCGGGCACCACGGGCGCGCCACCCGATTCGCCCGGATAGGCAAAATCGACATAGACGAGTCCCCCGGCCGCAGCCTGAAGTCGGGTCACACTCCCTTGCGGGGCGTCACCCGGCGCCGGTGGCTCGATCGGCGGCAGCTCCGGCGGGTTGTAGGCACTCCAGCGGTCTTGCCACAGGGTGCGGGCGGTCTGATCGGCACAGGGGCCGTCACAGTACATCGGCATGCCGCCGACGGCCTGCACCAGTTGATCGAAACCGGCGGCAAACCAGTGCTCGGCCCGCTCCTGGGACACCAGGCCGGAACCCCCTTCGCCGTGGCAGGTGGCACAGCTCTCGTTGAGCACCACATCGCCCACGTCCGGATCGATCCGCATCGCCCAGCTCACCGCAACCGAATCTCCCGCCTGCGCCAGCAGCACCGTCTGATCCAGTGGCGTCGGAAGGGCACCGTATTGGTAACCGAAGCTCAGTTTGTGATTGCCCAGGGGCAGCACCACAGGACGTTGCTCGCCCCAGGCCAGGATCAGCAGCTGGCTGTCACCGGCACCACTGAGGTAGACCTCGGTGACATCACGGGCCACGCCGAAGGGGCGCTCGGGCGCCTGCAGCACCAGGGTGCCGGTCTGCGCTTCGCTGCCGTAGGACCAGTCCAGGCTCACCCTATCGCTGTCGCTGCTCAGGCTGAAGGCCTGCACCGCCGGCTGGGGATGCCAGCCCGCCACCGGATCCAGCACCAGCTGGTAGTCCCCGGCGGCCATGCCATCAAAGCTCAGGGCCGACGAGTGCCAGTCCATGTAAAAGCGACGCTCCTCGCCATCCGGCTGGATCAGGCGACCGTGGATCAGCTCGTTGTCGATGCTCAGATCCGGCAGTGGCGGCACATTCAGGGTGATGCGGCTGTCACCGACCGACTCGGCGTCATAGCGTACCCGGTAGATCACATTGGCCTTATCGTCGGACAGCAGCAGGCTGCCGTCATCCAGCGGCAGGATCTCCACCGGACGACCGATGCAGGCGTCGTTGAGGCAGGCGTAGTCGCTGAGCTTGTCGTAGTCCTGCATCCAGCCCTGCACCAGGGTGCGCTCGTGGGCCACCCGGGTGAAGTCCTCGATGGTCAGCATGCGCAGCTCCAGCGCCGGGCGGATCGCCTTCTGGCCGTTGCCATGGGTGGCGAACAGCAGGTGCTGCTGGTTGGCCGCACTCGGGTAGCCGTCCCAGAACGCCACACCCAGCGGCGCGCTGTTGGTCTCCACCTCGAACGCCGAGGCCACGTAGTTGGCCGGATCGATCTCGGCGATGGTCAGATCGCTTAAGATCCCGTTGGCCGGCATGTCCACCCCATCCGGGTTGGCCTCCTCCTCCGGCAGAATGCCGATGGTGTCGCGACCAAACACATAGGGGGTGCCGAAGTGTGCGCCCCACTGGGCTACCCGGTTGATCTCATCCGGGTTGTCCATCCCCTGACGGTTGTTGTCGGAGAACCAGATCTCACCGCTTTGCGGGTGCCAGTCAAAGCCCACCGAGTTGCGGATCCCCTCGGCCACCACACGGGTCTCCAGGGTCTCCAGATCGATGCGATAGATGGTGCCGTACAGCTGATCCGGCATCATGCAGACGTTGCAGGGGATCCCCACCGCCGTGTAGAGGCCGTTGTCGAAGGGATCGGTCGGATTGAACTTGATCGGGTGCTTCTGGTGCCAGACCCGGTAATGGCCCGAGACCCCTTCACTGCCGTCGGCCGGATAGGTATAGATCCGCTCAGCCTGTGGCAGGGTGTTATAACGGCTGTCGATCTCATCGATACGGTAGAGGCCGCCGACCGTGCTGTAGTAGAGCGCACCATCCCGGTAAGCCACCCCATGGGGCTCTTCCAGGCCGCTGCCCACCACGTAGGCGTCGCCCGCCGCCCCGGTCTGGGGATCCAGCTCAACCGCGTAGATCAGGCCGGAGAGAGGATCGTTATCCAGAGGAATGGCACTGGAGCCGATGTACAGGACATTGTTGCCCATCACCATCTGGCGTGGCTGGTACAGGCCCTGGTAGAACAGCTCGACGCTGACACCGGGCAGCGGCGACAGCGCATCCACGTCCACCGGCGGACGGTAGGTCAGGCTGTAGCTCGGAGACGACTCCTCGGCCAGATCCAGCACCACCGGGGAGTTGTAGGGCACATAGCCCTGGGCGGGTGCCATCAGGATCTGGTGCGGTACCAGCGCTACCTCATCCAGCACCAGGGTGCTGCCGAAGGTGCCGCTGAAGGCGCGACTCTCGCCGCTGGCGCTGTTGACCAGACGACCGGAAACGGCAGCGCCCTCCAGGGACGGATCCGGGGCGACCAGCGTCAAGGCGATCTGCCCCTGGGGCGCGTCGGCGCCCGGGGCCAGGGTAAACTGATAGAGTTCGCTGTCGGCCCAGACATAGTTGGTGCCGCGGCTGCTCACCGGCAGGATGGAGCCATCCTCCTGCATCTCCCCAGCCAACACAGTGCGGCTGTGATCATTGATGCAGTGCGCCACGGACTGGTTCCAGACCCGGCGGTTGCTCCAGTCGAGGCGCTCGGCCTCGCAGACAAAGGCTTCCAGCTCCTGTCCCAGCATGGTCAGGCGGGCGGACAGATCAACCGCAACGCCCCCCAGCTCATCGAATTGGTCTTGTAGGCGATAGATCTGCGTCCAGTCGGTCTGAGCGGCCAGGGAGGTTCCCGGCAGCAGCAGGCCCAACAAGACGGGCAAAAGACCTCGCCGTATCGGTTTATTCTTCATGGTTATTCCAAGGTATTGGGTTTTCGTTCCCACACGCGCACCCCGAATAACAACTCAACCTCAGTTCCTTCTGGCGAATGCAGTGGGGATCAAAGGTGCCGGGACATGGCGCCCCTGCGAGTGGGCAAACGGCTTTGAACAATGTGCTCAGGGAACAAGTCAACTCGAGCACATCTGCACATTCCCTGAAGTTGGCCGCATGTTGCTGGCAACTAGCGGCAATTTCGCCCCAAAGCCTAACAATAAAAAACGACGTGACCGAAGCAGAAAAGCGCCTTTCACTGGTCGGAGGAGGTAAACGCTTACATCACTAACTCAAAGGCACCTTCGAACCTCACTGCCACCAGCCAGCCCCGAATATTCGGGCCCTGAACGAGCGTCAAAACCCCATTGCTGTCAATTTGACGTCGCACAAGAGTGCTTTATTCGGTCGAAGGCAACTCAAACTCCAATGCCACTTTAAATTCAGCTGTAACGTCAGGGCAGATTTGCCCTGCAAAGAGAAAAATCGGTGTAAGTTTTGAGCAGGAAACGGATTGGAGTGTCGCCGATGCCGTACAAGACACGATGCTTCCAGCCAAGCAAGATAGGATCACACCATGCTCAAGAAACTCGAATTCTACGTCCCCACGGCACACCGTCAGGCGGTGCTGGATGCCCTGTTCGCCGCCGGTGCCGGACGGCTGGGGCACTATGATTCCTGTTGCTGGTACACGGCGGGGATGGGACAGTTTCGTCCCCTGCCCGGCAGCGCCCCCTACCTGGGCGAAGCGGACCAGCTGCATCAGGAGCCCGAGGACAAGGTGGAGCTGATCTTCGCCGCCGAGCTCAAAGAGCCCATCATCCGTGCCCTCAAGCGCGCCCACCCCTATGAAATTCCCGCCTATCAGATCTTGAACATCGAGTTGTGATGCCGCCCATAGAGGCGCAAGCCGGATGCGCCAGATCAACCGACAATCCGTTAATCCGGCCTTCCGCTGCTCAATGCAGGGATCGCGACTAGGCTTTGCCAACGACCTATTCCCAACACGACAGGGAGCAACCGATGAAAGCCCTGAGCCTCACCCTGCTATTCCCCCTGCTGATCTTGGCCAAGCCCGCCCTGGCTAACGAACAGTGCGTCGCCTGTCACGATAAGATCACCCCCCTTATCGTCAAGGACTGGCAACTGAGTCGCCACCATGAGATGGAGGTGGGCTGCGACACCTGCCACGGCAGCGAGCACAGCTCAGCCAGTGACGTCGACAAGATCACCACCATCACCGCCGACACCTGTGGGGCCTGCCACGCCGAGCGCCTCGAACAGTTCAGCAAGGGCAAACACGCCCTCTCCTGGGCTTCGGTCCAGGCCATGCCCACCACCCACGCCCTGCCCATGGCGCTCAATGCCGGGATGAAAGGCTGCACCGGCTGCCACAAGCTGGGCCTAAAAGACGAAGCCACCATAGAGCAGCTCAAGGCCGACGGCAGCGAGTTTGGCCACGCCTCCTGCGATGCCTGCCACACCCGCCACACCTTCTCGGTGAAGGAAGCCCGGGCGCCGCAGGCCTGCCAAACCTGCCACATGGGGTTTGATCACCCCCAGTGGGAGATGTGGTCCTCCTCCAAACACGGTGTCCGCTACCTGCTCAAGCAAAACGGCACCCTGCCCGAAGGCACCCCGGCCCCGACCTGTCAGACCTGTCATATGGTCGATGGCGATCATGAAGTCAGGACCGCCTGGGGCTTCCTCGCCGTCCGTCTGCCTCTGCCTGAAGACGACGAGCAGTGGAAAGCCGATCAGATCACCATACTCCAGGCCCTGGGCGTACTGGATCCCGAAGGCAATCCGACGCCACGACTCGATGTGGTCAAGGCCGCCGATGTCGCCCGCCTGACCAAGGAGGACTTCGATCGAGAGCGCAATAAGATGATCAAGGTGTGCAGCGACTGCCACTCGGAGAATTTCGCCAAGGCCGAACTGGAAAAAGCCGATGATCTGATCCGCGATCTCGACCACCTGCTGGCCCAGGCGATCCGCGAGATCGCCGGACTCTATCAGGATGGGATCCTCGCCAAGCCCGAAGGCTACAGCTACGCCTTCCCGGATCTGCTCACCTTCCACGACGCCCCCACCAGCATCGAGCAAACCCTGTTTGAGATGCACCTGAAGCACCGCATGCGAGGCTTCCAGGGGGCCTTCCATGCCAACCCGGACTACGCCCTCTGGTACGGCTGGAGCGAAATGGTGCGCGATCTGCAGGAGATCAAGGAGAAGGCCGAGGAGATGCGTCACCGGGCTGGTGAGCGCTCAGACTGATCTCACCCCCAAACAATAAAGGGCGCAGTCGACTCAAGCCGACTGCGCCCCTCTTCTTTTGCCCCTCGCCTCAGCTCGAGGCCGTCGCAGGGCACTCTGGACTCAAGGCGAGATTTTCCCGCAACATCGCTTCGAACGCCTCCGCCGGAACGGGCCGACCGTAGTAGAAGCCCTGGCCAAACTGACAGCCATGCTGGATCAAAAACTCCCCCTGCCAGGCCTCCTCGATCCCCTCGGCCACCACCTGCAGCCCCAGTGCCTGGGCCATCGCCAGGATCGCCTGCACCAGACTCTGATCTGCCTGATCCCGATCCAGATGACGCAGGAAGCTGCGATCGATCTTGAGCTTGTCGAACGGGAAGGCCTGCAGATAACTCAGCGCCGAGTAACCTGTGCCAAAGTCATCGATGGCCAGGCTGATCCCGCTGTCCGCCAGCGACTGCAGCTGACCGTTCAGATCCTTATGATTACCCAGCAACAGACTCTCCGTAACCTCGATGGTCAGGCACTGGGGAGGCAGTGCGCTGTACGCCAATACCCTGCGGATCTCCTCCAGTAAGCGCTCTCCCTGATGAAACTGCACGCTGGAGACATTCACCGAGAGCTGCAGGGGCGCCAACGCTTGCCAGCGGGCAGCCTGATGGCAGGCCGCAGCCAGCACCTGCTCTCCGAGTTTATGGATCAGGCCATTGCTCTCGGCCAGGGGCACGAACTCCGCCGGAGAGATGGGCCCAAGCTCAGGATCCTGCCAGCGTACCAGGGCCTCGGCCCCGACAATGCGTCGGCTCTCCAGTGCCAGGATCGGCTGATAATGGACCTCCAGCCTCTCCTGCTCAATGGCCGCCCGTAACTTGGCATCCAGCTTCAGACGACGGCGGGCCATCTGATCTATGGTGGCATCGTAGAAATTGAATCCGTTGCGCCCCTTCTCCTTAACCCGATACAGCGCCGCATCGGAGCGCTGGATCAGCTCCTTGGCATCCTGGCCATCATCGGGGAACAAAGCCATGCCGATGCTGGTACTGATGTAGAAGGTTTCACCATCGACACAAAAGGGCTGATCAAACAGCCGCAGTACGGCATCCGCCCGGCTCCGTGCATCGTCCCGATCGGCCACCTCATCATGGATGATCAGGAACTCATCCCCGCCAAACCGGGCCAGGGTATCGCTGTCGGACACCAGGGTAAGCAACCGACTGGCACTTTGCACCAGCAGCTCATCGCCATAGTGGTGCCCCTTGGTATCGTTGATCTGCTTGAAGTTATCCAGATCGATAAACATCAGCAGCACCTGATGATCACGCAACCGGGCCTGCCGGATCGCTCGCTCCAGCGCATCCTGCCCCGCCTTGCGATTGGGCAGCCCGGTCAACACATCGTGACTGGCCTGGTACGCCAGCTGACGCTGGGAGCGCTGACGCTTTTCCACCTCCCGTTGCAGCAGCTGGTTCTGTTGCGCCAGCCGCTGCTGTTGCTGCGCCGACAGGCTGATCCGGGTTTCCAGCACCAGATTGCTGTTGTTGATCCGCAGCAGCACCAATCCACCGGCGATCACCGGGATCCCCAACAGGGAGATGGCGGCAATAAACCAGTTGGAGGTGAAGAGATCCCGGTTACTCAGGGGCTGAAACCAGCCCTGGATCTCCAGCTCTCGGTCGCTCAACTGCACCTCCTGGCTGATCCTGTGATCCCGCTGGTAATCGGCCATCACCGGATAGGAGTCCCAGGCCAGCAAGGCTCCCCGGGGCGTCATCAACTGTACCCGGCTGGCCTGCTCCTGATGCTCCTGGCTGGCGATAAGCTGCTGGAGCTGAGGCTGGCTCAACTCGGCCACCAGCATCGCCTGCTGTTGCTCATGGCGATGCACCGGGATCAGCTGATAAAAGATCAGCTCCCCTCCCCGATCGACAATCATCAGGCAACGGCGGGGCATGGAAGGAAACAACGCCTCCATCGGCAGAGGGCCGAGCCGGGCATCACCCCGGGCGGTATCGGCGATCACCTGGCCGTTAACATCCAGCACGGCCAGGCGGCTGTATACGGGGTTTCCCTCCTTGAGATACCCCTGCAGATTATCCCGCAGCAGGCTCGTCAGCTTGTGCTGGCTGGCCCCCAACCCATAGGCCATGGACATCCCCAGGGCCCGATTGGCGAAATAGGTGTAGACCGCCTTGTCCTCGGCAATGCTGTTCAGGCGGGCTTCGCTGTTGTCGATGAAATACTGCAGATCTCGAGCATAGCTTTTGACTCGCAGCGTCAACTCGTTGTCCTGATGGGCCCGCAGGCGGCTCTGCCCCTCGTACGCGACCAAAAGCAGCAAAATCAGGTAGCTGATCAGCAGGGTGCCACCTAACAGGCAGGCTAACTGATAAATGGCTCGGCGAGTGATCAACATAACAACCCGCTACCGAAGGTTTTCGAAGAATTCGGGAAAGAAGTAGAACACGGTGGGGAAGTACTTCTCCGCCAGCTCGAAGAAGGTGCCGTCGGCCAGGATCCCCTCCAGATACTGGTCAAACGCCTGCCGCAACAGGGGCGAGTCGGGCCGGAAGGCCACCGCCATCTCCTGCATCTCGGACACGGGACCGATCACCTTGATCTCCCCGGGCCACTTCTCCAGAGCGATCAGCGTGTCCGCCACGTCCAGCAGAGTACTCTCGGCATCCCGATTCAGGATCGCCGGCACCATCTCGTTGAGCAAACGCTCCTGCTTGGGCAGCACCACCTCGGCGTTGGTATTCTCCAACTGGTAGAGCCGGGGATCCAGGCAGGATGACTTCATGGCGAGCACGGTGCGATAGGCCATCATCGCCTTGACCCGCTTGATATCCTCCAGGATGTCACCGCTGGGCTCGATGGGCTGCATGGAGGAGTCACTGCGGGCGACCAGCCACACCGCAGAAGGAAAATAGGGCCGGGAGAAGTCCACCAGCTGTTCCCGCCCCGGCAGGATGGTCATGCCATTGGCGATCAGATCGCCCTCGACGGGGATCTTATCCCCCAAGACCGGCTCCTCGCCCACCACACGGGCTTCCCGACCGATCAACTTGCCCAGCACGCTGTTCCAGGTCGCGGGCACATACTGGTACTCCACACCAAGGTGGCGGGCAAACCCCCGCATCAGCGCCACATCCAGCCCTTCCGGCACCTCACCGTTGGAGGTCTGGTAGCTGGCAACAAAGTGCGCATAGGGGATCCCAAGATGACGTAACACCCCATCCTGTTGGATCTCGGGAAGATCCCTGGCCTGGACCGGGATCAGCGCCAGCAGCATCCAGAGGCAGAGGGGAAAAATGAAAACTTGTCTCATAGCAATACCAAAAGGGGGCCACAAAGGCCCCCTGGGAAGGATCACGCCATCTGCAGATACAGATCGTACATGGCGGCGATCAGGCCATCCACATCCTGCTCATCGTGGAACAGATGGGTGGAGATCCGCAGTGCATGCACCTGCAGCGCATCATCCTTACGGATGCGGAAGCTGGTGGTACGGATGATGTAGCCGTACTCCTCGCGCAGGCGATCGCGGAACTGGGTCAGCAGGGCGATGTCGGTCTGATCGTAGAAGGGGTTGACCGTGGTCAAGCCACAGTTCAGACCTGCCACGTTCGGGGAGTAGATCTTGGCGTCGGAGAAAGTCGCGGCCAGACCGGCTTTGCAGCGGGCACCCAGCTCAAAGCAGCGGGCTTCGATCTTGTCACGGCCGATCTCATCCCACATCAGACACGCATCGGTCAGCGCCTGCTTCAGTGGGAAGTGGTCGTTACCGATGTACTGCAGACGCTGGTTCAACGGCAGGTGCGGGGACTCGGAGCGGGAACTGTTCACCATCAGCAGCGGCTCATGGCGATCGGACCAGAACTCCTTGAAGCGCTTGGCCTCATCACGGACGTACATGATCCCGGTCGCACCCGGACCACACTGCCACTTATGGCCGGAGCCAGCGTAGAAGTCACAGTCCATGTCATGGAAGTCCAGGTTCACCATACCGATGGTGTGGGCACCGTCCACCAGGGTCGGGATCCGGTTCGGGATCGCCACCTCTTTACAGATCCGCTTGGCCGGCAGCATGGTGCCGGTCAGGTAGGTGATGTGGGAGAAGATGATCAGACGAACACGGCTGCCGTACTCGGCCACTGCCTCTTCAAACACACGAACAAAATCGTCTTCGGTAATGCTGTTGTCGCCGGTATCCACCGGGATCTCCAGCTTGACGATCTCCACATCGTAGCGCTGACGTACCACATCCAGCGGCGACAGCATACCCATGTGCTCATGATGGGTGGTCAGCACCACGTCACCCGGCTCGAATTGCATGCCGCCGACCAGGCTGCAGATCCCGTCGGTGGTGTTGCGACTCAGGACGATCTCGTGAGCATCGGCACCAAAGCCCGGCGCTACCGCCTCGATCATGTTACCGATCTTGGACCAGCCGCCGAAGCGACCTTCGTGGGCCCAGGGATCGCGCGCAACGATGGTGTTATTGTTCTCGAACTCCTTGAGAACGCGCTTGGGCATGGACCCCGTGGTACCAATGTTCATGTAGGTGCTGCGCTTATCCAGAGCGAACTCGCGCTTCACCTGCTTCCACAGCTTATCGTCGGACTGACCGGCAAAGGCCGCCAGTGGCGCATCGAACCCGGACGCCAGTGCCTGGCCTGGCAACGCCAGTGCCGCGGCGACCCCGGTAGTGGTTTTCAGAAAACGACGACGGCTCTGCTGCAGATCGTCAAAAGCGTTTGACTTAGACATGATTAACTCCCTTTAACTGCGGGTTTTACCCATAAAGGCCATTTTGGACAGCCGATCCCACCAGGACCGACCAGCATGACATTACGATACCTCGTTCGAACAACAATTTTTCCAATCTAGTTCAAATAGTTAGATACATAAGCACATGCAATTTCATGATGTCCCTCTCAAGAACGCAAAGCGACCCAAGTAAAAAACGGTTAAACCCATCATCCCATTCTGTGATCTGCACGCCCCTCAGCATCGGCTAAAACATTCAAACGACAGATTGATGAACCAGGGCGTATCGGTAAACCAAGAAAAGAGTTGGGGAAGGGAGCAGCGTAAAGCGTTGGGAAAGAGAGCGATTTGGGGAGAGCGGATGAAATGAGCGGAGCGAGGAAAGCGAGCCGGGCCAGGCCAACGAGACAAACCGAAAATGTCTTTCGATTCAGCCTTTAGCGAACAAGCGATGCTCGACCCACGTCGCCCCCGGAGCCGCCGCGCTGGCGAGACGTCTAAGCTCCGGGCCCTCCAGAGCCGAGCAACACCCCCGTTTAAATCCCTTTCATCACCATTCAGGCAACATCAGTCGGCTTTTAAGACCCGCGATCTGCAGGCCCATGGCATCATACACAGCCTCGAAGTCGCGACATCCCACCGGTAACCCGGGTAACGCCATCTGTGTCTGAATAAAAAAACAGTGACTGGTGTCAGCAGTTCCATGGGCAGAGCGCCACCAGTGCAGGATCCGTTGGCGAGAATCCCTGAGCCTTTGGGAGGTGGGCAAGCGATCGGACTTGGATCTGTTTTCCCTCGCCGTCGTTGGCAAGAGATTCCAGCTGTCATTGTTTGGCCAGTGTGCGAAAGGCAAGCAGTGATCAATATGGGTCGCCTTAGGCTCCAGCTTGGCCCCACTCCAGACGCTGGCCAGCTCAAAGCCTCCGTGATACAGCTCGGAGATCCGCGCCCGGATCTTTGAGGTGTCATGCTTAGGATCGATCCACTCCAGGTGGGTGTAATAGTCCCCCAAAGTGATCTCGCCATTCGCTTCCCGGTCAACATTACCTTGATAACGCCGCATTTCAGCGATCCACTGCTGGATCAACAGGGGTTCAATCCAACCGCTGTAGATCCGCAAGCAATCCCACAGGGATTCATCCAGGACAAACTGGCCAAAACTCGCCAAGAAGGCCTGATCGAGCATGATCGCCCCTGTGGCACCAACCCGGTTTCGCTCCATCACAAACAGTGGGTTGCTGCGATCCCCCCGGTAGGTGTACGTCACCGGGCCATTCTTGATGGTCGACAGCACATCACGGAAGGTCGCCACCAGCGCCTCGCCCTCCTCCTGGCCAAGCAAAGCGCCAACCGACAGGTCGTCGGGTCCAATCTGGGTGCGACGGAGAGCGTCCCACCCCGTTTTGACAAAACCTAAGCCAGCATTCACGTTGGCGCTTTGATGCAATCCGCCCTGGTTAACCAGGCGCATAAACTGCCGTGTCCAGTACAGCGCAACCAACCCCAACGGCAGCGCGATCTTTCCGTCGCTGCGATCCAGAACTGAGCCAGGATGGGCGTCCGCGATGCGCAGCAAGGTGCGCAGCAGTGCCAGCTTGTAAGTGGCAGATTTGCTCTCGTTGACGATCACATGCCGGATCGTCGCCAAACTGCCTTTACCATCATCGGGAAAAGTCAGCACAACGCTTTGCCACTGCACCCCTCCCCGCCCCATGGCATCGCCATCGGCCCCGGTGACCAATGACACAGAGAGGCCATAGCGCCGGGCCAGTGTCTCAAGCTCAGCGGACGTTACCGGATGGGAAACGCGCGGATCGGAAAATCCGCCATGGCGCAGGGTGATCACCAGCCGTCCACCGGGTTTCAGTAAGTTGGAAAGCTTGCGAAACGCTCTGTGACGATGGCTGGGAGCGATATGCATCCAGACCGCGCTCAGCAAGATCAGATCAAAACGCATGCCCAGCTCGAGGGTGGCACTCAGGGCGGGCAGGCTGTCATCCAGCCAGTTCACCGCCAGGCCGTCAGTCAATGCCCTTCCTATGGACGTCAACTCAGTCACCGGCTCGACCGCAACGACCTGGGCACCGCGTTCGGCCAACCACTTTGCATCTCTGCCACTGCCGGCCCCAACATCCAGCACCGCCAGATCCCCTTGGCTCTGCTCGGGCCAGAATGCCGACCAGGCATGATGAACCCGTTCAAAGGACAAGCTGTTGTAGGACTCTGCCAGGGTGTTCGCGTTGATCTGGTAGAAGCGCCGATTGACATCCATGTAGCGTAAAGCACTGATTATTTGGGCAATAATGCGAGAATAGGCGTTC
Organism: Ferrimonas sp. YIN67; assembly: GCF_057219095.1. Classification (NCBI taxonomy): domain Bacteria; kingdom Pseudomonadati; phylum Pseudomonadota; class Gammaproteobacteria; order Alteromonadales; family Ferrimonadaceae; genus Ferrimonas; species Ferrimonas sp. YIN67. The sequence continues at coordinate 246,054 of NZ_JBXVVJ010000005.1, read as the reverse complement.
GATCCAGCGGCCGTCAATCCTAGACTTCGTCAGCACTCGCTGCGCTTCCAGCTCCTCTGGCTTCAAACTCCTCGGGCTTCCAGCCTTGAATACCCACGGCAGAGGCCTGCACGCCCTCCCGTGGCACCATGTTGCCAAAGGACGCGCCGGCCTAGGTGAGTCCGCCCCATCGCAACCCACTGCCCCTCAGCTGCATGCCCCTTAGCCAAACCACCCAGCAACAAGATCACGATTGGGCACACTCCCCTTGTGGACAACATGCTCATCAATCACGACGGCCGGGGTCGACATCACCTGGTAAGCCATGATTTGCGCCATATCCTCCACCTTCTCCAGCGCGATCTCGACGTTAAGCTCATCCGCAACCCTCTGGATCACCTCAGCGGTATTGCGGCAGTTGGCACAGCCTGAGCCTAAGACTTTTACGGTTTTCATCGTGTTTTCCTTATATCGTTGCGAATGAAATGAGATTAAATGTCCAGCCGACCAGGGTGAAAGCCAGCAGCAGAACCGCAAACAAAGTGGCCAATAATTTCCACTGCATGACTTGCTTAAGCAGAATAAATTCAGGGAAGCTGGCCGCCACGGTACTCATGCAGAAAGCCAGTGTGGTGCCAATGGGTAACCCATTAACAATCAGGCTTTCCATTACCGGGATCACCCCCGTAGCGTTTGAGTAAAGCGGAATGCCCAGCAGCACCGCAGCAGGGACGGACCACCATTGACCGTCGCCAAGGTGCGACTCGATCCAGCCATCCGGCACAAAACCATGCAGTGCCGCACCAAGACCGACCCCGACAATGACCCACTTCCATACCCGGCCAAAAATCTCGATGGTTTCTTGCTTTGCGAATTGGTGTCGATCGCCAAAAGTCAGCGTTTTTCTCTCCTGATCATTCCGCTGGAACCGGCTCTCCCTGCCATGTTTCAGCGCTTCGGCGGCAAAAGACTGTAACCAGCGCTCAGCCTTGATCCCATCAAGGAACAGTCCGCCGAGTATTCCGACCAGCATGCCGACCAGGATGTACACCAGGGTGAATTTCCAGCCCAGCAACCCCATCAGCAGCAAGACAGCCACTTCATTGATCAATGGCGAAGTGATGAGAAAAGCCATGGTGATCCCCAGGGGGATCCCGGCCGAGCTGAAGCCAAGAAAAACCGGAATACTGGAACAGGAGCAAAAGGGCGTGATCGCCCCGAACAGCGATCCCAGCATGTAGCCCAATCCGCGGCTTTTACCGGCCAAAAAGTCTCTGACTCGCTCCACATCTAACGAGGCGCGGATCATCGCAATCAGGTAGATCATCACCAGCAGCAGGGCGAAGATCTTGGTCACATCTTCCACGAAGAAATGCACGGCATCACCGAGCTTGGTGTCGGCCGACAAGCCCAGCAGATCGAACACCAGCCAACTGGCAAGATCAGAGAAAACCTGAAACATGCTTACTGCTCCACCGGCCGTTTTTCAGCAGAAAAGTAAGCAATCAAAGAGAGTGTCATCACGGCATCGCCCCCAAAAAACCACATCGTTAGTTACAAAGACGATGGCGGGGCAAAAAGGATGCAGAAATTTTTTAGTTATTGGCTTCCCTGGGAGTGAAACAGCAAACCCGGTGAGACTCATCGAGTGTCACCTTGCACGACAGACTCAACTGCTGCTTCAGCTTCTGCCGCGCCCGCTGCAAACGGGACTTGGTGGCCACCAGCGTCATACCATGGCGCTCGGCGTAGGCTTTCTGGGTCATCCCATGGATATCGCAGGCTTTTAGAATATCACTGTCCTTCGGAGCCAGCTCCTCCAGCACCCGTGGCAGGCATTGAGTCAGACGGTCGACCACCGCCGCCTCGGCTTGCTCCGACTCAAAATCCAGGTCATCGAGAGGAACAAGGCTGCGCCGGCGTGACTGGTCAATCACCAGGTTATTGGCCACCCGAAACAGCCAGGCCTTGGCATTGTCGATCTCGCAAAATCCCCGGTTTTTTCCCATGGCACGCAGGAACACTTCATGAAGCAGATCTTCAGCCAGCCCATCATCGTCGGTATGTTTATACAACCACGCCAACAATGCGTGCTGATGCGCCTGCCAGGCCCTCATCAGGCACGGCGCGGCCGAATGGCAAGCGGGATCCGCAGCTCCAACACTCCTCATGCCTATCCCCCTTCGCTCAATGCGTTAATTGGCCATTGCCCACTTTCCCATTATGGGGGCATTCTCGCCATCAGAGGCCTCAGGGTATCGAAGTGTATGCCACTCGAACAACTGAGTTACCCACCCCACTTACCGCCGCCCATGGCAGCCCCATACCGGGCCCTCGGCTTGCTGGCCCAACCCTAGCATCATGAGCAGCCGCAAACAAAAAGCCCCAAGCACTGATCACACAGCGACTTGAGGCTTTCGACCTTGCCCGGCGTTGACCGGCAAAGAAACTAAATGGTGGCCCCTGAGGGACTTGATGTTTCTCTTGAGAGCCACTTATAGCAATGCATTTCGATGGCTACGCAACTGAAATGTTACATTACGTGTAACTACAAAAGTTAATGTGAATCAACTACATGATAACGGTCTCTTTCGCATGTGAACGCTAGATGATAGCTTTAGTCTACGAAAGCACCTTTGCAAAAAGGTCTATTTAACTACCAAGGAAGGTAGATTGTGGGCTTGTTCAGAAGAAATAATACAATCCAGGAGCCAGAGCTATCTATCTCAGAGGAGATATCTAGTACTCCTGCTTGGCACAGGCTTGAAAACCAACTTGGCTGGTATGATAAGAAGAGCCTACATTGTCAAGCACAGTACAAACGACTGAAGATCGTTCAGACCTCTTTGGCCGTGCTGATCCCAGTCCTCAGCCTTGCTGAATTTACCCAAGGTAAGTATGTCGTCGCAGTCATTGGTGCTTCCATAGCACTTCTTGAAGCTATACAGCATATGAACCAATACTCAACTCTATGGGTGACCTACCGAGCTACAGCTGAAAAATTGAAACACGAAAAGTATCTTTTCTTATCCAATGCTGGCCCATATAAGCCCTTTGAAGGGCAGCAAAAGTTTATAGCTCTAGCTGAACGTGTCGAGGAACATGTTTCAACGGAACATGCAAATTGGTTTAACGAGACAAGATCAAACATAAAGTCCAATGGAGGAACCAATGAATAGACCTCATTGCATCATTGTCAACGGCAAGAATTTGCAACTGCCAGTCTTTTTCCCGTCAGTTTCCTCAGTAAAGACGTCGTTGTCGCCTCAAGACTATATAACTTTTCTCACGAACCTAGAGAGCTTCAACCAACAATTTCTCATTTCCTCATTCGACACCACTCGAATTGAAGACTCGAACATATATAATGTAATGTCCGAATTCATGGTGGAGTCTATATTACTTATGGATTCTGGAAACTATGAGAGCTTCTGGAAAGAGAGGCTCTCAGATTGGAAGGTCGAAGACTTTCATAGAGAACTAGTTAGGTTATCTCCCGACATTTCTTTTGGATTCGATGACCAATTCCCACCTGAGAATATCGATGAGCATGTAAATCAGGTTATCACACAATGGAAGCATGACAGTTCAGCAAACGACAAAACAACAATCATACCGATTATTCATGGCAGACCAGAGGAGATTGCAGACGTTTGTGCAAAGGTGTGCTTGGAAACGAGCACCGACATTATTGCAATCCCCGAAAGAAGGTTAGGGAATGGAATATTTGAAAGAGCCTTGAGACTGAGAGAAATAAGAAGCAGACTTTGTGGTCTAGACAGATATATATCAATTCACCTCCTAGGGACCGGTAACCCGATATCTATTGCCATATATACTGTCGAAGGTGCCGATAGTTATGATGGACTAGAGTGGTGTCAAACTGTTGTCGACTATGAATCAGCCACCTTACACCACCTATCTCAAGTAGACTTCTTTAGCAAACAGTCGGGTTTCTTTGATGAGCATACCCCGCACGAAGCAGCAACACTAGCTCACAACCTATACTTCTACCAAAACTGGATGAACGAACTTCGCAATGCGATGAAGAGAGATAGTCTCATTGATTTCTGTCAATGCCACTTCCCTTCAGCTACTTTTGAAAGATGTTGCGAACAACTCCTGTGGGATAAAAGATGAATGCTGCAAATATAAATCATGCCATCCATGCAATGTGTTCGGAAGTTGCAAAGCTCGAGCGCATGCAAGTAAAACCACCCGTATGGAGTTCAATGCTCGAAGAAGAGCTATTAGGCGAAGTTGCTGTTTGTATCTTTGGAAGCCAAATGGTCTTTGAACATGCCGAAGCAATTGCATATAAGTTAAAGAGTAAAGGTCTTCTTGACGTCGATAAGATCGAGACCCTTGGAACGGCATACCCTACCCTCATACAGCATGAACTATCTCAAAAAGTTAGTGTGAAGACATCTGAGAATAAAGTAGTTGAAGTGACGCCCAGATTTAAGAATCGACTTACTAACTTGCTCACAAAGTCAGTGAGTAATATTTATAAAGACTCAGGAAGTATTAATCAGATACTAGGTTCTTCTCACTGTAACTACGAGGCTAGAAGGAAGCTGATTGATAGTGTATCCGGATTTGGCCCAAAACAGGCTAGCTTGTTTTTACGCAGAGTTAGCTATAGCAGCGACCTCGCAGTACTGGACATACACATCCTAGACTACCTATCTACGACAAAAGGCCTGAGATACGCAAAGAGCACACTATCCGCACTTTCAAAATATGAAAAAGTTGAACAGGACTTTAAAAAAGTTGCTTCAGAGTTTGGGTTTCCTATTGGATATGTGGACTTGGCAACATGGGTCACAATGAGAGTGGCAAAAAAGGAAAAAATAATATGAGTTTTGTAAATTTGGTCTCAGGAGGATTAGACTCGACTCTAATCGGACTGTTGGCTAAAGAAGATAACATTGATTACATACCATTATTTGTTGATTATGGCCAGCGTGCTCGGGAGCTAGAGTGGGAAACATGTAAAAAAGTACATAAACTATATGGCTTGCCAGAGCCGTTAAGGGCTGATGTCAGTGGATTCGGAAGTATAGTAAGGTCTGGTTTAACTGATGAGAGCTTACACATAGTCGATGATGCATTTACCCCAAATAGAAATCTTCTATTTTTGCTCCTTGGCAGTTCTGTTGCCATACAAAATGGATTATCTCGTGTAGCTATTGGATTGCTTTCTGAAGATCTTAGCCTTTTCCCAGATCAGAGAAATAGTTTCATAAGAAGCGCTCAAGAGACTATTTCAAACTCTTTAGGAGCTGAGATAGAGATCTTGACTCCACTATTTGAGTTCAATAAAGGTGATGTAATCGAACTCTCAAAGCTCAAAAATTTACAAAATACATATAGTTGCCACACTGGCGAAAATGAACCTTGTGGAAACTGCATTGCTTGCAGTGAATTTTATTAGGAGGATTTATGGGTGGGGGTTCCGGCGGAAGCATATCCAGAGGTGATCTGGATACCTTAATGAAAAAGGCTAAAGGACACTTAACTGGTGACGCACAGGGAAATAAGCATATATTCCTAAGTTTCTCTCATGAGGATAAGAGTGAAGTTGATCTACTCAGAGGTCAAGCAAAGAGTGAAAGCTCTGACCTTAACTTTGACGATTATTCCTTGAAGAAACCTTTCGATAGTGAAAACGCTGACTATATAAAGCGCGGGATAATTGAAAAGATCACAAAATCTTCTGTGGCTTTAGTGTATATATCTGATAACTCTGCTCAAAGTAAATGGGTAGATTGGGAAATTAGAGAGTGCCTAAAGCGAGGAAAAAAAGTAGTTGGCGTATACAAAGGAGACACGACCCCCTCCAATGTACCTTCAGCACTGAAAGAAGCTAAATGTGCTATTGTACCCTGGAAACATGATCGCATTATGAAGGAAATAAACTAGAGAATTACAGGCAAGTTATTTTACCCAATGCGCTCAATTAATCTAAGGAAGGGTGCAAAGCACCCTTCGATATCCCAATAGAACAATTCGGTCAGTTTCTTCTGTTTTTCTGTTGCCTTTTCAATTCAAGTACACAGCGAGCACAGGTACAATGAAAACCAAATTCAGACAGCAACTTTTTCCTTCTGAGCTTAAGCTCATTTGGAAGGTATTCATCGAGATATGACCAAGTAATTTCATCACCAGCCTTAATATCTCTAGTCGCGAGTAATCCATCAATGTTTTTATGATAAGAATCCCAAGAAAGCACCTTAAATCTCATAGCATTCGGCCAACAGGAGTGATTTGCATAAGCCAAGTACCTTGGAATCATAGCGCGCTCAGCAATCATTAATGTGGAATTGTCCGGATTATAGACCTGAAATACGCATCTCGTGTTATAGGTCGCTACAATATTATATATCTTTCTGATACTGCCAAATGTACGATTCGAAATGGAAGCAATTGAATTGCATATCTGCATATCTTTCTTAGATAGTTTTGGTTTAAAGCTCTCTCGAAAGAAACCATCATTGAGCATAGTTTCCTCAGCATGGGGGAACTTAAAAACAATATGGCGAACTAATAGCCAAGATAGTCCCTCACCCAGCTTATCCTCCCCCAGATTCGCCCAAAGAAAAGGACTTTCAGAAAACAGCTCATCGCCCTGTTTGAAGTCTACGAGAGCTCGTAGCCCCCTCAAACCATCCTCACGGATATAAACTTCCACTTTATTATTAACTTGGAACAGTACTGTGCCTGCCTGAGTGCCTGTTGGGCCAGCAGTTCGAATGCGGTCTGCGTCTCGTTGATCACGCTCCGTTTGGAGCAAGTGTTTAAATGAGTTGTAGCCTTCCTTTCGAGCAAGCTCGTTCTGGATTAGTGTTAGCTTGCGAGAAGGATCAGATTTTCGGAGGGCTTTAGCTTTCTTGCGGATGATGTCGGTCAAATTTTGCATAATCTTATGAATACATTGGGGCCTACGCCCTGGCGCGCATGCATTCTATTAAAGATTGGACAATTTGGACATATTTTAACCTAGTGTCATTAGACTTTATGTTCCAGGAGGGCGTCTAGGTACGCTGTTCACACATTACTCCATGAAGTAGCAGCATTGCAAGCCCATTAGAGTTCATTAAAGGGTCTTGTTGCTTCGCCTTCAAATAAACACGCCACCACTTTTATCGCGTATTACCGACTCTAACACGGTTGATGATGCTCGTTCTAATATCAAAAGATAGCTATCTTCCTATTAATTCTTCATCAAAATCTTGTGCTTCCGATACTAGCTTCCTTGATTGCGCTACTGCTCTATGCCCACTGTTGAAAGCCTGTTTACCTCCTGAGCTTTCAAGGCACATATCTATCGCGAACTTTATATTTTCCACTTCTTTTTCACCAAAATTAGATAGAATTGATTAGACACCCATGATAATGGCAAGACTTGATGACGACATCTACGCTTGGCCGAAGCGAATACATGGAGCTTTGTCATGGCCCAGTCTCGGCAATCCAAGGTCAGCCTGGTTGATACTCCCTATTACCACTGTATCACCCGCTGTGTGCGGCGCAGTTACCTGTGCAATGAAGACACGGTTACCGACAACTAGCAACCGAATCAGTGCCATAGAGCAACCTGCTAACATGCTTGGCAGGACCGAAGGGCACCCTGCTACGCAAAGCGCCCAAAGGCTTAGATCATTTCTACTGCGACCTCAGGAAGGGCGATGGCTACAGCAAGATCTAAGAATACTGGCCCGGAAATGTGGATTAGAAAACACCTCTTCAGCAAAGGCTTTCGCTACCGGGTACACGCTAACAACTTACCAGGAACTCCAGACATCGTGTTTCCCTCTAGGAAAGCCGTGATCATGGTACACGGGTGTTTCTGGCATCAACATGGCTGCAAGCCCCCCCCAAAAAAAACCAACAGGGAATTCTGGAAACGCAAGTTCAGGAAAAACGTGGAGAGGGACAAAGTAAACCTGAGGGCATTAACCGAGCTTGGCTACCGAGTTCTTGTCATATGGGAGTGTGCGATAAAACCTAATGACCACTTTACACAAGACGACTTGCTAGACTTCGTCGAATCCTGGGTCGTCTCCGGTGCAGCCTCAGCCCAAGTATCCGGGCAGGGAAATATTCCAGTATTGGCCCTAGAGGTCAACGTTCAGATTGATTCAAGCTGGCGCCGCAAAACTTAGGACGCTAATAATCGACTTACTCTCTCTGCACACTGCGTACTAGCGAGACCGATTGATTAGCTGAATCAACTCAGAATCAGCCACATTACCCCGGTGGACATCGTCATGGCAAACATTGCACAGTGAGATGAGGTTGCTGGCAGTATTCGCGCCTTTATTGCTATGGTGCTGTACGTGATGTAGCTCGAGGAAATTCCTAGGGTCGGCAGGGTCGTTATCCGCATGGGTCCAGCCGCATAATCGGCAAGTAAATTCATCCCTTTTCAAAACCTTGACTCTTTCCGGATCCGGAATGTTTCGGTCATGAACATCTGCCTGACGATCCTCTTCTAGGATATAGATACCAACACCTATCTCTGGGCAGCCAGACATTTTCGTAGCAATGGGCCAACCGGATTCGGTGCGAAGTTCCCTAGTTCTTCTTGCCCACTCAGAGCGATCCTTGGCCAGGTATTTCAATTCTTCACTGGTCACGGCCTTTCCAACGTTCTCGCGAAAATACTGCAAGATTTTGTCTTTCACAGATGCGTCAGACTTGCGAATGGTATTGGCGATATTCCAGCGGTAAGCTGCGTCGCGATCCGGCTCGCCAGCAAGCAAGTAATACGTATCAGGCTTGATGGCGTCGCATAAGATGCCTTCGATCAACTCGCCGTCTTCGATCATTTCCCTAAGCGTGTTACCTGAGATAATCGACCAGCCTAGTTGAACACGAAGCTCGCGAATCCTCCGCGCATACTCACTGATCCCCGACACGACCATCAATTCATCACCGGCGATGGGCTGCCTCTGGTAGCGAAGAAGGTAAAGTAAAATTCTGCCCCTAGCTGAGTTAGAGCCATCGCCTTCAATAAGTGAACTTCCGAGGTCCCTCATCAAATAGTTAGCTGGCACCAATTTACGCACTTGTTCTCTGAGGTTCGAGTCGAGGATCTTCGATTGAAAATCCTCGAGAAGTGCTACCAACTTCTGTCTAATCTGCTCTGGACAGTCCTTCTTTGATCGCCTTGCCACTACGCTACCTTTGCTGACTCGATTACTCTTCTATTGAGAATTTTATCAACAGCATCAGCAAGTTGACCAGAAAAAACAGGGGGGACTGCGTTCCCGATCTGTCGAGCAATTTCAATTTTCGTTCCTACGAACTGAAAGTCATCGGGGAAAGACATCAGGCGAGAGGCTTCTCGATGAGTAATAGGGCGATGCTCTTCTGGGTGAAGGTACCTCCCTTTTTCCGGCTTAAAAAACTCGGTTCTAATCGTTACAGAAGGGCGCTCCCACCACAGGCGACCAAACAAGTCGGTTCCCCCGGACTTCTTTTTAATCCAGCAGTTCGGTGTAATATCTGGCCGATTTTTTTGCAGATCAAACCTATTTCCACCCGGCGGCACAGCTTTGTATCGCTCCAGGCTCATCTGCGTCGGGTTACGTCCAAAGTGCAAATTCAGAGGGGGCGACTGATCAACTCGAATCTCCGTCCCTACCGGTACAGGTGGCAGATTACCAATCGCCCCTCTTACCGTTTCCCACGGTAGCATGTCAGCCACAGCGCTCTGGGAGTGCGTCGCTACAGGCGGGAACTCGAGCACAAAATCGCGCTCAAAATGCTTACGCTTCAATGCTAAAACAATCGCACGCTTACGAGTTTGAGGAACGCCGTAGTCAGCAGTGTTGAGTACCTGAGGGTTGAGCAAAACAAAGCCCATCTCTTCGGCTCGGGCCCTTATATCTGAGAACTCTTCGCTCTTTAGTAACCCCGGTACGTTCTCCATCAAAAACGCCGAAGCACCCGATGCCTCGACAATATCCAAATAGGGCTCCCATAGGGCCCGCCTAGCATCCCCCTCACGGTTCTTGTTGAGGAGGCTGAAGCCCTGACATGGTGGGCCACCAATCACAATATCAGCAGCTGGTACTTCATTGTTCTCAAGCCAGTTTTCAATATCCGCTTGCACGCAGTGCTCGACAGCACCGGCACTGAAGTTTTCATTGTAAGTCGCCACTGCAGCACGGTCATTGTCGATTGCGAATATGCTCTCAAAAGCACCTCTTCCGAAGCGCTCATCCACGAAACCTAACGACATTCCACCAGCGCCGCAAAAAAGGTCAATAACCTTATGTTTATTCAGCATATTCATCTCTTTATCGACTTGTTCGCCTGCACGACAGCACTGTATATAAATACAGTAACAATGTAGCGTAGATTACCAGATTGCGCACGACTTCATCAATGGCCGCCGCCGTTGTCCCAAGAATCAGGGGGTGAAGCTATTTGAAAATTAATAATTAAACCTCATATGGCGCCCACAAAAAAGTCTTCTAAAGGCACGAAGAGCGGCACATAAGCGGCATAAAACAAAGAAGGCGCAGCGGTTACCAACCTGCTGCGCCTTTCTATATTTGGTGGCCCCTGAGGGACTTGAACCCGCGACCAAGCGATTATGAGTCGCCTGCTCTAACCAACTGAGCTAAGGGGCCTAAATTGTGTGCCAAGCGGAGGGGCTTGGTCTTGATGAAGCAGCAGTATACTCAAGCACTTGGCAGCTGTCATCAGGGTATCGGCGCAGATCTTGTCACCAGGGCAACAAGTGGCGAGGATTTAGCCAGTGGCGTCCTGAAGGGGCTTTGCTTGGCTGGGACGCGCTTAGGCAAATGCCGCTTAGCGGAGCGCTGTCGGGGCAATGGGGGGCGTTCAAGCCTTCCACGCCGACAGGCAGCATCTGGCGACACCAACTCACAGGTAACCGCATCTTTGCGCAGACGCCATGGCGGTGCTGGTCAAATCGACTCTTTGGCTACTCGTAAGTTTACAAGTAGCTGTCTTCGTGACTTTGCCCGGGGCGGCCCCCCCAGCTTCCTTGATATACCAATCCTATCCAGACGTTTGGAGGGGAAGCGCATGAGAATCCGTATTATCGCCATGAGCCTGACTGTCACCATACAGCTGTATCTGGGCTACCAGTTGTTCCAGCTGACCTCTTCGCCGCTCAGTCATGCCCTTTACCTGATCCTGTCTGTGATCTTTATCCGTAGCGTCTGGAAAGCGCTGCCACCCAGGTCGTGCAGCCGCAAACGGAGTTAGGCAGGCCCGGCCTGCCCTCATCTGCCAGTGCGTTTCTCTGATCTTTACACGGGGATCAGAGCACTGAGATCCACAAACATCAGCACCGGCACCAGGATCAACGCCGAGACCACCAGCAGAATGGTGAGATGGGTGAAGAAAGCGCGCCACAGGCTGTAGCGATGGGCTTCGGCCAGGTTGGCCACGGCCAGCACCATGGACCAAAGGGCGAAGATCATCTGCAGTACCCAGATCAGCATGGCGGTAGCGCCCTGCCACAGGTTGCCCTGCGCGGAGATCTCCGGCTCGACCAGGACATCGGGGCCGAAGATCGCCACCAGCGCCAGCAACAGAGGCAGGGTGAACACCGCCGGCATCTGCGCCCAAATCATGCCGATCACGATACTGCGCACATCGCCACTGCCGCCAAACCAGCTGCCCACCCAGCGATAGAGAAAGCCAAACAGGTAGGTCAGGCACCAGATAAAGAGCACGCCAAGGGGCACGCCCACGGCTAGCCCTATCAGCAGGGAGCTATCCATTGCCAGGCCCTGCTCGCCCAGGGAGCCCAGGCTGCCCGAGAGGACCGCAAGCACCAGAATGGGCCAGAAGAAACGCATCGGCGTCCGGCTGTCGAGGATGGCCCGCAGGGTTTTGCGGGGCTCCAGCATGATAGCCAGCCAGCTTTGCCTGGGAAATTCATTGGAGATCGGTTCGGCCTGCCGATGTTCCGTCTCCTGTGAGGTGTGCTCTATGTTCATATCGGTTTGTTCATCCCTATAACAAGGTTGTGGCCCTATCACTGTAACACCAAGAACGGGCCCTGTGTCCCGAGGCTCAGCTCGGGCAACTCTGCTCCGTCTGACTGCCGAACTGTACCGGGCCCTCTCTCAGATCGAATCCCATGTATACGGCAAGCAGCAAGGCAGATCCGATCAGCAGGGCGATCAGGTTAGCAGCCAGGCTGCGCCACAGACTGAAACGATGGGCGGTGGCCAGGTTGATCACGCCAAGACCGAGCGACCAGACAGAGAAGATCAGCTGAAGTACGCCAAACAGCACCAGGTAACCGGCATACACCACCCCGCCGATGGACAGCCAGGCTGCGACATGGCTGTCCAGGGCACTCCACAGCATCATCAGTAACAGCAGGGGGAAGAGAAAGAGCTGGGGGAGTCCGCTCCAGATCATGCCGATCAAGATCTCTTCCGAGCTGCCCCTGCCCCCCAGCCAGCGGCCGATGTGTTTCATCACCCAGGCACCCAGCTTCAAGAACAGGTAGATCAGGGGAATAACCAGCACAGGCGCGAGGATAAAGCCAATGAGGGTAGCACTCTCGAACTCGGCGTCGGCCTGCATGACCTCGGGCAGGGATTCAAACAGTCCTGTCAGCAGCGGCAGTGACAACACCCTCCAGAGGTAGCGTCTGGGGGTCTCGCTGTCGAGAATGCCCCGCAGTGTCCGCCGAGGCTCGAGCATCATGGCCAGCCAGGACTCCCTGGGAAAGGGGCTGGCCGGGCGTTGGGCACGGTCAAACAGGGCGGCAATGGATGCCGGGGTCGGCTCAGCGGCGGCGCGCTGGCTAAAAAGTCGCATGTCGATTCCTATATGAAGCACAACGGCAAAGGCCGATGAAAGGGGGCATCTTCGGTAAGAGTCCCAGTTAGATCAAGCCATTAAGCTTTGACCTGCGAGTTCGGTAGGTATCACTCGTCGGTCCAGCCCCAGGGGCTTTTTCCCTTTCCCTGGCGAGAGAAACACGGCATGGTGAGGCAGCGCCCAAGGTGCCTGGCGATCTCCTCCAGGCTGACCAAGGGTGCCGGGCAAAGCCCGCCCGGTTGTATTCCATGGAGGACCTATGCAACGCCCCCTGATCCTGTTCCTGCTGTGGCTGCTCAGCCCGGCCAGTCAGGCCGAACAAGCCTGTGTCGAGTGTCACGCCGCCCAAGCCAGTCAATGGCAGTCATCGCACCATGCCCAAAGCCTGGTACCCGCCAGCCCCACCTCGGTGGCCGCCGACTGGGCCCGTGGCCCGGCCCGTGAAGGGACGCTCGAGGGGCGCTTCTATAGCAAGGGCGACCGGCTCTGGGTCGCCCTGGAGGAGCAGGGGGAGATCGCGCATTACCGGATCGACTACCAGGTGGGGATCACGCCGCTGCAGCAGTACCTGACGGAAACCGAGCCGGGTCGCTTCCAAGTGCTGCCCTTTTCCTGGGATAACCGGCCCGAAACGGAGGGGGGCCAGCGCTGGTTTACTCTCTACGGGGAGGCCATCGGCAAGCAGGACCGTTTCCACTGGCAGCAGCCCCTGTTCAACTACAACGGCATGTGTGCCGATTGTCACTCCGATGGCTACCAGCGCAACTATGACGCCGAGACCGATCGCTTCAACAGCCAGTGGCGCACCATTAATGTCGGCTGCCTGGCCTGTCACAATGATATGGCCGACGGCCATGCCTCGGGCAGTGCAGAGCGCCATGATGGCCCGACCCACACCAAGGGCGAGGCCGGCGGCCAGTGGCTGCGGGGAGAGGGTGAGTCAACCGCTAGGCGACAAGGCGGCAAGGCAAACACGCAGATCATGGAAAGCTGCTTTGCCTGCCACTCCCTGCGCTCAAACCTGACCGATGGCTTCGATGCGGAGACGCCCTATCTGGATCAGTTTCGCCCCAACTGGCTGACGCCGGATCTTTACCATGCCGACGGCCAGATCAAGGAGGAGGTCTATGTCATGGGCTCCTTCCTGCAAAGCAAGATGCACGCGGCGGGGGTCACCTGCCAAAACTGTCACGATCCCCACTCGCTGGGCCTCAAAGCCGAAGGCAATGCCCTGTGTGGCCAGTGCCATAACCCCCAGGAGTTCGATGGACCCGATCACCATGGCCATGTCGAGGCCACCGCCGGTGGCCAATGTGTCAACTGCCACATGCCCACCACGACCTACATGCAGGTCGATCCGCGCCGGGATCACAGCTTCACCAAACCCAATCCGCTGGCCAGTCGCGAGCACGGGGTGCCCAACGCCTGCCAGGGGTGTCACCAGGATCTCACGGACAAAGAGATTACGGCCGCCTTCAAGGCGCAGTTTGGCGCGGATGCGGGCCAACAGAGTTCGGAGCAGCGACTTTACCAGCAAGTGATGCGCGGCCAAGCGGTCTCACCGGGCCAATTGCTGCGCGCCGCGGGCTCCGAAAACCTGCCGGTGATCAAGCGCGCCACCCTGCTCAGCCAGCTCCCCCTGTACGCCCGTCAGCTTAGCGAGGCACAGCTTATGCCCTTTATCGGCAGTGACGAGCCACGGCTGCGCCTTGCCGCCACCCAAGCCGCCGTGCTCTGGCCCCCTGCCCTGCGGCAAAAGCACCTGCTGCCCCTGCTGGATGACGCCTACCGGGCGGTGCGGGTAACGGCGCTCGATCCCCTGCTTGGGCTGCCCCTGCCGCCCCAGGCGAAACCGGCCTACCAGCGCGTGCTCGCCGAGCTGCTCAGTGCCAGCGAAACCAGCGCCTGGCGCGGCGAAGGCCGGGCTAATGCGGCCATGCTGTACGCACGGCTGGGCCAGCCCGGCAAAGCGGAGCAACACTACCTGGCGGCGATAGCGCGGGATCCCTACTTCGAAGGGGCCTATGTCAATGTCACCGATCTCTACCGGGTTCAGGGGCGCAGCAGCGAGGCCGAGGCCATCTACCAGCAGGGCCTGGCCGCCCTGCCCGGCTCCGCCATGCTGCACTACAGCTATGGCCTGCACCTGATCCGCAATCAGGATGCCAAGCAGGCCGAAGATTATCTGGCCAAGGCGGTACGCCTGGCCCCGCAGCAGGAGCAATTCGCCTACGCCTATCTGCTGGTGATGGAGGGGGTTCGAGGACGGGCCGCCGCCCAGGCCAAGCTCAGGCAGATGCTGCCGCACTACCCCAGGGGGGGCATGCTGGAGCAACTTAGCCGCCAGTGGTGAGCACCGCCAAGCAACCGATGCCCCGTAGGGCAGGTTAGCCCGCGCAGCGGGCGTAACCTGCCGCATTCACGGGAGCCGAGCCTTCATGGGCCCACGGGAAACGGCCCGAGATCAACGGGGCGCGATGTCAGCTTACGGGACTTCGTCCCTAAGCTAACCTACGGAGCTGGGCTTTCGGAACCAAAGCAATGTCAGCTTACGGGACTTCGTCCCTAAGCTAACCTACGGAGCTGGGATCGATGTCAGCTTACGGGACTCCGTCCCTAAGCTAACCTACGGAGCCGTTGGAAACGGCAATAAAAAACGCGCTCCCGGTTCCCCGAGAGCGCGTTTTCTGCAGTATTAAGCGACTGGTTTACAGCGCTTTAAGCTGCTCTTTCTGCTCTTCCAGCTTGGCGATGTCGCGCTTGGCGCCATCCAGCTTGGCCTGCTCTTTGGCAACCACGGCCTCGGGAGCCTTGGCCAGGAAGCCCTGGTTACCCAGCTTCTTCTCGACGCGCTCGGCGTCTTGCGCCAGCTTGGCGATCTGCTTGTCGATGCGGGCCAACTCGGCGTCCACGTCGATCAGGCCCGCCATGGGGATCAGCAGCTCCATCTCACCGATGATCTGGGTGGTGGACATAGGCGCCTCACCCTCCAGCACGCTGATGGACTCCAGGTTGGCCAACTTGGTCAGCATGATCCGGTTGGCTTCCACCCGGGCCAGCTCGTCGGCACTGGCGTTTTTCAGCAGCACGTTGAGCGGCTTGGATGGGGCCACGTTCAGCTCACCACGGACGTTACGCACGGCGACGATGAATTTCTTCACCCACTCCAGCTCAATCATGGCCTGCTCGTCCACCAGCGCGTCATCAAACTGCGGGTAGGACTGCAGCATGATGGTGTCGGCGCCCTTGTTCAGCATCGGTGCGACGGTCTGCCAGATCTCCTCGGTGATGTAGGGCATCAGCGGGTGCAGCACGCGCAGCATGCCTTCCAGCACGGTCAGCAGGGTGTGGCGGGTGCCACGCTGCTGCGCCTCGGTGCCGTTTTGCAGCACCGGCTTGGTCAGCTCCAGGTACCAGTCACAGAACTGGTTCCAGGTGAACTCATAGGCGATATTGGCAGCGATATCGAAACGGTAGGAATCCATCGCTTCACGCAGGTTCTTGACGGTTTCGTTGTACTGGGCCAGGACCCAGCGATCCGCCAGGGACAGCTCCATATCGCCACCATTGGCGCCACAGTCCTGATCTTCGGTGTTCATCAGCACGTAGCGGCTGGCGTTCCACAGCTTGTTGGCGAAGTTGCGGTAACCTTCCAGGCGGTTCATGTCCCAGTTGATGTCGCGACCTGTGCTGGCCATCGCCGCCAGGGTGAAGCGCAGCGCATCGGTACCGTGTGGCACGATCCCGTCCGGGAACTGCTTGCGGGTGCTCTTCTCGATCTTGGCGGCCAGCTGAGGTTGCATCATGTTGCCGGTGCGCTTCTCAACCAGGGTTTCCAGATCGATGCCGTCGATCATGTCCAGGGGATCCAACACGTTACCCTTGGACTTGGACATCTTGTCGCCCTGCTCGTCACGGATGAGGCCGGTGACGTACACGGTCTTAAACGGCACCTGAGCCTTGCCCTCTTTGTCTTTGTTGAAGTGCATGGTCATCATGATCATGCGGGCAACCCAGAAGAAGATGATGTCGAAACCGGTCACCAACACGTCGGTGGGGTGGAAGGTTTCCAGCTCAGGGGTTTTCTCCGGCCAGCCCAGGGTACCGAAGGTCCACAGGGCAGAGGAGAACCAGGTGTCCAGTACGTCGTTGTCCTGGGTCAGCACCACGTCATCAGCCAGCTTGTTGTCGGCGCGCACCTCGGCCTCGGAGTTACCGACATAAACCTGTCCGGCTTCGTCGTACCAGGCCGGAATGCGGTGGCCCCACCACAGCTGACGGGAGATACACCAGTCCTGCACGTCGCGCATCCAGGCGAAGTACATGTTTTCGTACTGCTTGGGTACGAACTGGATCTCGCCGTTTTCAACGGCTTCCACCGCTGGCTTGGCCAGCGGCTCAACCCGTACGTACCATTGATCGGTCAGCATCGGCTCGATCACCACGCCGCCACGATCGCCGTAAGGCACGGTCAGCTCGTGATCTTTGATCTCGTCCAGCAGGCCCAGCTCGTCGAACTCGGCGACGATCGCCTTACGGGCGGCGAAACGCTCCATGCCCTGGTACTTGGCGGGCAGCTCGGCAGAGTAAACGTCGGACGCTTCACCGTTGGTGTCCAGCACTTCGGCTTCATCGCGGATATCGGCGTTGAAGGTCAGCACGTTGATCATCGGCAGAGCATGACGCTTACCCACTTCGTAATCGTTGAAGTCGTGGGCCGGGGTGATCTTCACACAACCTGTGCCCTTCTCCATGTCGGCGTGCTCGTCACCGACGATAGGAATGCGACGGCCAACGATCGGCAGGATCAGCTCTTTGCCGATCAGATCCATGTAGCGGGGATCTTCCGGGTTCACCGCCACACCGGTATCGCCCAGCATGGTTTCCGGACGGGTGGTGGCCACCACGATGTAGTCTTTGCCGTCTTGGGTCTTCACGCCATCCGCCAGCGGGTAGCGGAAGTGCCACATGAAGCCTTTCTTGTCCTTGTTTTCCACTTCCAGATCGGAGATCGCGGTGTGCAGTTTCGGATCCCAGTTCACCAGGCGCTTGCCACGGTAGATCAGATCGTCCTTGTACAGGCTGACGAACACCTCCTGTACGGCGGCGGACATGCCCGGATCCATGGTGAAGCGCTCGCGATCCCAATCCACGGACGCGCCCAGACGACGCAGCTGCTGAGTGATGGTGCCGCCGGACTCTTCCTTCCACTCCCACACCTTGTCGATGAAGGTTTCACGGCCCAAGTCCTGACGGGTGATGTTTTGTGCCGCCAGCTTGCGCTCCACCACCATCTGGGTGGCGATCCCCGCGTGATCGGTACCGACCTGCCACAGGGTGTTTTTGCCCTGCATGCGCTGGTAGCGGATCAGGGTATCCATGATGGTGTCCTGGAAGGCGTGACCCATGTGCAGGCTGCCGGTGACGTTCGGCGGCGGGATCATGATGCTGTAGGCATCTTTGCTGGTATCACCGTGGGGCTTGAAGTAGCCCGCTTCTTCCCAGCGCTGGTAGTGGCGCTGCTCAATCGACTGGGGATTGTAAGTCTTATCCATGGAGGGGATCTCTTTAGAAACTAAAACGGCTGACGGGCCAGATCTTGGGTGGTCACATTGACCCCCAATTGACGGTAGGCAGCGAATCGTCTGCGTGCCTGCGCCTTGGCCTGCTCATCAGCCGGGACAAAATCGATAATCTGGGTGAATTGTACCGCAAATTGCGGCGCATCGAAGCTCAGGTTGATCAGTAGCGGACGTTTTTCCACCGTGGCGTGATCCCGATCGGCCCATCCTATCACCACGGGGGCGCCACCACGGGGCCCTTCACCCACCAGGTTGTGTGGAATGAAGCTGTCCGGCTCAAATTGCCAGAGCAGTTCATCGAGACGATGGGCCTGGGTTTGATCCTGACACAGCAGGTAGACCCCCTGGCCTTTGCGGTAGGCCCGGGCGGCGGCCTGGCAGGCGAGCTGCTCGGCAGACTCATTGGTCAGAAGGTAAAACAGCGCGTTGGCCATGGGACCTCGTAAAAAACTAAAAGCGGAGCCTAAAGCTCCGCCTCATATATTAACCGAACAGGGCCACCTTAGGAGCATACGGCAGGTTACGCCGCTGCGCGGCTAACCTGCCCTACGAAGCGGATGGCACACAAGCCCCTACGGCTCCGTAGGTTAGCTTAGCGACATCGTCGCGTAAGCTGACAATACCCCATCCTTAGGAGCATACGGCAGGTTACTCAGCTGCGCGGCTAACCTGCCCTACGAAGCCCAACCCGGAGGAGCATACGGCAGGTTACGCCGCTGCGCGGCTAGCCTGCCCTACGAAGCTAAGAGCAAGAGCCTAGGTTCTAAGATCTAGAGCTCTCTAGCTCTTAGAACCTAGCAGGGCGAAGCCCGTCCTAGCACCTAGAACCTAGCAGGGCGAAGCCCGCTCAGGGAGCTTACTCCTGCTCCATCTCGCCGGCACGGCCCAGCAGGTACTGGGTCAGGATCGGCACAGGGCGTCCGGTAGAGCCCTTATTGGCGCCACTGTTCCAGGCGGTACCGGCCACATCCAGGTGAGCCCAGTGGTACTTCTTGGCGAAGCGCGACAGGAACAGCGCGGCGGTGATGGTACCCGCCGGGCGACCACCCAGGTTGCTCATGTCGGCAAAGGGGCTCTTGAGCTGATCGCCATACTCTTCCCACAGGGGCAGACGCCAGCAGCGATCGCCCGAAGCCTCACCGGCATTTTGCAGATCGTGCGCCAGGCTGTTGTGGTTGGAGAGCATGCCGGTGGCATGGCTGCCCAGGGCGATGACACAGGCACCGGTCAGGGTGGCAGTGTCGATCACCACGTCCGGATCGAACCGCTCGACATAGGTCAGGGCATCACACAGCACCAGGCGGCCTTCGGCGTCGGTGTTGAGCACCTCGACGGTCTGACCGGACATGGTGGTGAGGATATCCCCAGGGCGGTAGGACTTACCGTCTGGCATATTTTCACAGCCGGCCACGACCGCGGTGACATTGATGGGCAAGTTCAGTTCGCACAGCGCCTTCATGGTGCCCAAGACACCGGCCGCGCCGCCCATGTCGTACTTCATCTCATCCATGCCTTCGCCGGGCTTCAAGGAGATCCCGCCGGAGTCGAAGGTCAGGCCCTTACCTACCAGCACAATCGGCTTCTGCTCGGGATCCGCTGCACCCTGGTATTTCAACACGGTCATGATGGATTCGTTTTCGCTGCCACGGCCCACCGCCAGGTAGGCGTTCATGCCCAGCTCGGCCATCTGCTCCTCACCTAGGGTGGTCACCGTCAGCTTGTCGCACTTCTCCGCCAGTTGCTTGGCCTGGCTGGCCAGGTAGGCGGGATTGCAGACGTTGGGCGGCATGTTGGCCACATCACGGCACAGCTTGGTGCCAGCGGACACGCCCAGCCCATGGCTGATCGCCTTCTCCCCCGTGGTCAGTTCACGGCGGGTTGGAACATTGAACACCATCTTGCGCAGCGGACGACGGGTCTCATCCTTCTTGCTCTTCATGGCATCGAAGGTATAGAGGCTCGATTGGGTGGTTTCTACGGCCTGGCGCACCTTCCAGTAGGTGTCCCGGCCCTTGACGTGCAACTCGGTCAGGAAGCAGACCGCTTCCATGGAGCCGGTGTCATTGAGGGTATTGATGGTCTTGGTGATGATCTGCTTATACTGGCGCTCGTCCAATTCCCGCTCCTTGCCACAGCCCACCAGCAGGACACGCTCGGACAAGACATTGGGTACATGGTGCAACAGCAACATCTGCCCCGGTTTTCCTTCCAGATCGCCACGACGCAGCAGGTTGCTGATGTAGCCGTCGCTGATCTTATCCAGTTGCTCGCCAACCGCAGATAAACGGCGAGGCTCAAACACACCGACTACGATACAGGCGCTGCGTTGTTTTTCTGGACTGCCGCTCTTTACACTGAACTCCATGGCATCTCCCGGTTCTTAAAGACATGGCTGTATTATTGTTAGATAATACGCGCTTTGTTGGCCTCCGAGCCGCCGGAAACGGGTCCGCCACCGAGTTCGGGGATTTGTATTTTCATACGTTTTCTCCCCCAGATCGGCCCCAAGGCCATTTTAAAAAGGTGTAAAAGTAACTAGTTTACTTAAAATACAACCCGTTTCCAGAGAAATTACAAGTTTACCAAACGGACACAGGCTTTGATTGTATTTCGATATCTGCTTGGAGAGGTTTTCCGAGCTCAGATCGCGGTATTGGCGGTATTAGTCACCGTCTTTATCAGCCAACAATTCGTCAAGATCCTGGCTGATGCGGCTGAGGGACAATTTCCCGGCCAGCTGGTGATGACCCTGCTGGCCCTGAACATGCCTGAGCTGCTCTCTTTGATCTTGCCGCTGTCACTCTTTCTCGGGGTGATGCTGGCCCATGGCCAGATGTATTCCCAGAGCGAAATGACTGTACTGCATGCCGTGGGGATCTCCGAGTGGTACGTCACCCGGGTCACCCTGGTGCTTGCCTTTGTGATGGCTGCCATTGCCGGTGCGACGGCGATCTGGGTGGCGCCCTGGGCTCAGGAGAAGGAGTACCAGGTGCTGGAGGAAGCCGAATCCGAGGCTGGCCTGGCCGCCTTGGTGCAGGGTCGGTTCCAGCGTGCGGCCAACGGCAAGGGCGTGATCTACGTGGAAGGGCTGTCCAAGGGCAACCTGGATACCGTGTTTGTCGCCCAGTTGCCCTCCCCCAGCGAAACCACCACGGAGGAAACCGCCCTGGTGTTGGCCAGCTCGGGACGCATCGTCGAGGGGGCTGACGGTTCACAGCGCCTGCAACTGACCGACGGTGCCCGCGCCAGCGGTGTGCTCAATTCGCGGGAGTACAGCCAGATCGAGTTCGACAGTTACGAAATGGAGATCAAGGCACAGGAAGCCTCGCACAAGCGCCGCAAGCTGTCGGCTTACTCCATGCAGCAGCTGCTCGAGGATGGCAGCCCTCACGCCTGGGCCGAGATCCACTGGCGGATCGCCGTCCCCATCGCCCTGCCCCTTCTGGTGTTGATCGCCGTCCCCATGTCCCGGGTCAACACCCGCCAGGGCAAGTTCGGCAAGATGATGCCGGCGATCCTCATCTACCTGGGCTACTTCGGCATGCTGATGGCCGGTCGCAAGGCGATCGAAAACGAGGCGCTTCCGGCCATTTTGGGACTCTGGTGGATCCACGTCACCGCATTGATCATCGGCATCATCCTGATCGGCAAGGGCCGCCCCAGCGGGCGTAAGCTTATCGCTGTGTTCCGCCGCCGTAAGGAGAATGCCGCATGATCCGCATCCTGGATATGTACATCGCCCGCACCATCACCAGCACCTCGGCCTTGTGTTTGCTGGTGCTGACCGGCCTGTCCGGCCTGATCAAGTTCGTTGATCAACTGCGCCTGGTCGGCCGCGGCGACATGACCACCTGGGATGTGGTGATGTACGTGCTGTTTTTGATCCCTCGTGATGTGGAGATGTTCTTCCCCATCGCCGCCATGCTCGGCTCCCTGATCGGCATGGGCATGCTGGCCTCCAGCTCAGAGCTGGTGGTGATGCAGGCGGCGGGGATGTCTCGCCTCAATATTGCTGGCTCCGTGATGAAGACGGCCATTCCCCTGATGATCCTGGCCATGCTGTTCGGCGAATACGTTGCCCCCGTCTCTGAGCAAACCGCCCGCGAGCTGCGCGCCCAGAAGATCTCCGGTGGCAGCCTGATCAGTGCCCGCAACGGGACCTGGGCCAAGGACGGGGATCTGTTCGTTAATATCACCGAAGTGCAGGAAGCCAACCGGCTCAACGGCGTCACCATCTACGACTTTGATGAAGGCAACCGGCTGCGCCACATCACCCGGGCCGAGCAGGCCGTCTTCGATGGCGAGGCCTGGCGCATGGTGACAGTGACCAAGACCCAGATCAGCGATGAGCAGATCAATACCCACGAGATGGCGCAGGAGCGCTGGCGTTCCACCCTGACCCCGGACAAGCTGCAGGTGGTGACGGTGAAGCCCGAGTCCCTCTCGATCCAGGGGCTGATGGGCTACCTGGATTATCTGGAAGCCAACCGGCAGGACACCACCCGCTACGAGCTGGCACTGTGGCGTAAGGTGGCTCAGCCCATCACCGTCGGCGTGATGATGATGCTGGGGCTCTCCTTTATCTTTGGCCCGCTGCGCACCGTGACCATGGGTGCCAGAGTGCTGCTTGGGGTGATCACCGGCTTCAGCTTCTACCTGAGCAACGAGATCTTCGGCCCCATGAGCCTGGTGATGGGACTGCCCACCTTTATGGGCGCCTTCCTGCCCAGCGCCCTGTTTGCCCTCGCCGCCTACCTGCTGCTTCAGAGGCGATAGCCAGGCAGAGAAATGCCCGGTCCCTTCTTCAGGGGCCGGGCATTTTTTATGGGTTAAGCCTTAGCGGCAACGACTTTGTCAGATCACGCCGCTGCGCGGCTGTTCTCACCTACGGAGCGTCCAGCTCCGTAGGTTAGCTTAGGGACGGAGTCCCGTAAGCTGACATCGATCCCAGCTCCGTAGGTTAGCTTAGGGACGCAGTCCCGTAAGCTGACATCGATTTGGGCTCAATTCCGGATTGTCAGATCACGCCGCTGCGCGGCTGATCTAACCTACGAAGCGCCCAGCTCCGTAGGTTAGCTTAGGGACGAAGTCCCGTAAGCTGACATCGATTTGGGCTCGATACCGGGAGCGTCAGATCACGCCGCTACGCGGCTGATCTAACCTACGGAGCAGTCCCGTAAGCTGACATGGCTTTGGGCTCGAGACGGGAGCGCCAGATCACGCCGCTGCACGGCTGATCTAACCTACGAAGCAGTCCCGTAAGCTGACATGGCTTTGGGCTCGAGACGGGAGCGTCAGATCACGCCGCTGCGCGGCTGATCTAACCTACGGAGCAGTCCCGTAAGCTGACATGGCTTTGGATCCGAGACGGGAGAGTCAGATCACGCCGCTACGCGGCTGATCTAACCTACGAAGCCGAGACGGAAACGTCAGATCACGCCGCTGCGCGGCTGATCTAACCTACGAAGCCTGCCAACTCTGGCTCACCAAGACCCGATCGCCTGCCAATACCCGGCCTTCAAATCGCGCCCCCGACGGCACAGGCCCCACCCCTGCCGGCGTCCCGGACATCAGGATATCGCCGTCCTCCAGAGTGATAAAAGTCTGGATCTCAGCCAGGATCGCCTCAGGGGTGTAGATCATCAGATCCATGGGGGCCTGCTGGGCCACTTCGCCATCGATCCGCAGCTCCAGCGCCAGCCCCTCCAGGCGCGCCGGCAAAGGGACAAATTCACTGAACAGGGCCGAGCCGTTAAACGCCTTGGCCCGCTCCCAGGGCAGCCCCTTGGCCTTGAGCTTTCGCTGAGTGGCCCTCAGGGTCAGATCCAGCCCGATGGCCACATGGGAGAGGCGGCCGTCCCGCACCAGGAAGCAGAGCTCCGCCTCGAAATGCACCGGCTCTCCGGCAAATTCGCTTGGCAGCGATGTGCCAATGGCGCTGTTGGGTTTCGCAAAGACCACCATCTGCTCGGCCACTTCGCTGCCCATCTCGGCTATGTGGGCGTGATAGTTACGCCCGACACACAGGATCTTCTGAGGCACTAAAGGCTGCCCCTGTACCATGACGGTTTGCATTTAAGATCATATCTCCAGGTGATTATCCCGGGCCCTCGCCTTGGCGCGGCCCCCTTAACCGATCAGCCGTGCGCTCAACGGCGCTTCTCCATCAGCGCCCGGTTCTGCTCCAAAGTCAGCTCAACCACCTCAGAGCCACTGAGACGATCATGCATCGCCAGTCCCTCGTCATCCCAGAGCAGACTCAGGTTGGCCAAACCACCAAAGGCATAGAGCGCCCGGTAGAGCCCCTGTCGGCGGCTCATCAAGCCGCCATCACGACGCTGAACCCGCAGGCGCCAGGCCCGCATCCCCAGGGTCTGGCCGCTCTTGCTCCAGCTGTAGACAAACAGCCCGATCACCGCCGCCAGCTTGCCGACCTCGTTAAGGGTCAGCCACAGGCCGCTGGCTTGCAGCAGATCCGAAGTGTGCTCCAGCCCCTGCTTATCGATCACTCCGGCTCCGACCAGGGCGGAAAACAGGGCGAACAGCACGGTTCCCGCCAGCATATACACCGCCAGCGCCACCATAAAATCGTACATCCAGGCCGCCATTCGGCGGCCCAATCCCGCCCGGGGGGCATTGGCAAAAGACATCTATCGGCACTCCCTGCTGTATCGTGGATCCGCAGTCTATCAAACCCAAAGCGGGGAAGATGCGCAGAAATCGCCCACTTGAACGCAAAGGGCTTGCCGAGCCGGTTTCGTTCTATATAATGCAACCCACTGAGCCGGGATGGCGGAATTGGTAGACGCAGCGGATTCAAAATCCGCCGGTGGTGACACCTTGGGGGTTCAAGTCCCCCTCCCGGTACCAAACTCAGAGAAAGCCCCGAAACGGAAACGTTTCGGGGCTTTTTCGTATCCAAGAAAAAACTTTCTCCTTTTCCTCTGAATTTCCGCGGCCAGGCTCCCGCTTTGTCCCCCGCTCCAATTCATGCCCAATCGCTGATCCTCACAACTAATCGCCACCCACTTAACAGTTTTGCAACGCCACACTCCCTTCTCAGAGGATAGATCCGCCGCTTCCACAGTTTGGAATCGATTCCATCCCTAATCTGCAGTGACTCACTCATTTACGAGGCACCCCCAATGAGGAAGAACACTGTTAACCGCACTCGCCGTAATCTGATACAAGGGATCGGGGCCACCGGCCTGGCTGCCATGACGGCCTCCAGTTTGGCCGCTGACCGCGGCCCCAAGGGTACCGATTGGCACCAAAGCTACGATCTCGTCATCATAGGATCCGGATTTGCCGCCCTCGCCGCCGCCATTGAGGCCAAGCGCCAAGGGCTCCAATCCGTCGCCATCTACGAGCAGATGCCCACCTTCGGTGGCAACTCCTCCATCAATGGCGGTCTGTTTGCCGTCCCCAACTCCCCCATGCAACAGAAAGAGGGCGTCAAAGATTCCGTCGATCGTATGGTGGCGGATCAGCTCAGATCCGGCCGGGGGATCGCCGATGAAGCCCTGTTGCGCCATGTGGCCGAACACGCCAACGAAGCACTGCAGATGACCTTTGATGCCGGGGCCGAGTACCTGCCCTACCTGCAGCAACTGGGCGGCCACAGTGCCCCCCGCACCTACCAGACCACCGTCGCCTGCGGCGCAGGGATCACTCAACCCCTGTACAAGCTGGCGGTCAAACTGGGTGTGGAGATGCACAACCGCTGCCGGATGAGCGGCTTTATCCGCGGTAAAGGGGGCGAGATCGAGGGGGTCACCATTGAAACCCGCTACTACGCCGACCGTAAAGTCTCCGAAGGCGAAACCCTCAATATCAGAGCGGGCAAGGGCGTACTGGTGGCCACCGGGGGCTTCTCCCAGAACATCGCCCTGCGCATGGCTCAGGACCCAACCCTGACCGCCGACGTTGGCTGCACCAACATCAAGGGCGCCACCGGCGAAGCGATGCTGGAGATGTTCCGCATCGGTGCGGTGCCGGTTCACCTGGCCCACATTCAGTCGGGCCCCTGGGCCTCTCCGGATGAGGGGGGATTCGGTTACGTCTCCAACTACTCCATCTTCAACTTCCCCCACTCCATCGCCATCAACCGGATGACCGGCCAGCGCTTTATGAACGAGATCGCTGATCGTAAGACCCGGGCCGATGCCCAGCTGGCCAATCGTGATGCCGAAGGCAAACCGGTTCCGCCCTTGATGATCACCCACTATCACGACGCCGATCAGCACCCGAACTGCCAGAAAGTGCTCAAGTACGGCGTGGGCTGGAAGTTCGACACCCTGGAGTCCCTGGCCAAGCACTTTGATGTTCCGCTGAAGCCGCTGAAAACGCAGATCGAGGAGTACAACCGCTACGTCGACAGCGGGGTGGACGAGCAGTTTGGCAAGCCGATGGGCAAGGCTAAGGGCAAGCAGATCAAGGCGCCCTTTATGGTGGTTCGCCTGTGGCCCAAGGTGCACTACTGCCAGGGCGGCGCCAAGATCAACCAACTGGCGCAGGTGATGGACTCACTGACCGGCAAACCCATCAAGGGTCTGCTGGCAGCGGGGGAAGTGGCCGGAGGGATCCACGGCGTCAGCCGACTGGGTAGCTGCTCCATTCCGGAGTGCATGGTCATGGGTATGACGGCGGCACGCACTGCAGCCGCAGGCAAGGCGTAGGGAGAACCAACCAATGAAACGCACTATCACACTGATGCTCTCCACCCTGTTACTGAGCACTGCGGCACTGTCCGCGCAAGCCTTTGAGTTCCGAGACTGGCATAAGGAGGCGGGACTGGACTGTAAAACCTGCCACCAGGGCGCCCCCAAGGGCTACCCGGCCGACGATGCCTGCCAAGTTTGCCACGATCTGGATGACCTGGCACAGCAAACCGCCCGGCCGGAAGAGGAGAAGTGGCAGAACCCACACAACAACCTGCACTATGGAAAAGATATCCCCTGTGTCGAGTGTCACTCCGAGCACGGCACCAAGCCGCCGATGTGCGACCAGTGCCACACCTTCAAATACCCCGCTCATAAGCAGTAATTGAGGGTTCAGGGCCCCCTGCAGCGGGCCCTGACCGACACTGGAGCACACCGGGCGTATTCCACTCTCCCGAAGAGTCCGGTGTTGCTCCTCTTTCCACCTTCCACCGTTATTGCCGCATGGATAGCCTTATGAATAAACCTCTTTTGCTGACTGCCCTGCTGTGCAGTCCCGGCGCATTGTCAGCGCCCCTCCCCGATTTTCTCGACAGCAACGAGATTGAGAACGCCACCTTCACCTGTCTGGAGGCACCCGCCCAATACAGCGCGAAGGAGCAACAATATGTTGATCTGCTCTGGCAGGAGACCCTGACCTACCTTGAGGGCTACGCCATCGCCCTCAGCACCAGTGACGGCCACTGCCGCAACTCCGATCGAAGCATGGTGGAAACCAACACCCATGATCTTCAGGGGCCGCAGTACCAGTGCATCATGGATCAGCGCGACATGCAGTTGATGGTCAAACACCTCTATGCGGTGATCCAAAACCCCGACAAGGCCAAGGCCTGCTTTGGCGCCCGGGAAGAGGTGGACTGGATCTACAGCCCCGGCGGTGAGCTGGAGGCCCACTCCCCCGTTGCCCAGTGGCTGAGCCGCACCAGCTTCGACACCTTCTTCAAGGAGAAGGTCAGCGATCCGGAGGTCCAGGCCTATGGTCGCGAGTTCACCCGACACTTCGCCAAGATGGTGACCGGCGATGACATGGTGATGCCTGGGGCTTTTCCCTTTGATGTCAGCGCCAATGCCCTGCCCAACCTCTGGGCTTCGGTGGGCTGGTTCCCGATGTACGCCGAGGAGAGCGAGCGCAACCAGCGCAACTTTGCCAAGACCCGAGGCAGCTACGCCTATGCCGAAGTGTTTGGCCATTGGGGCCTGCTGCGGATCGACGCGATCAACGGCGAGAAGGTGGGGGCTGAGGTGGGCATGGTGGCCCAGCGCATCGACTCCTTCTACCCCTACCACAACCACGCCATCTCCGAGATCTACTACACCATTCGGGAGCCCGCCTGCGCCGATGAGTTCCAGAACTTTGCCATTCGGGAAAACAGCCCGCTGGTGAAGACCCTGAGCGAAACCGACACCATTCGGGAGGTGGAGTTCGACGGGGGAATGGATAACGAAGCGATGTTCTGGACCGCCACCTCGCCCCACAAGGATGATCTAGCCTACTTCCATCAGAACACCATCCACGCCTTCAACTACAACGGCGCCGACTGTCACGCCAACCCGGAGCAGAAAGCGATCGTGACCGTTTGGGCCCGCTCTAACGCCCACGATAAGCGCAACGATTACGGCACCACCCGGTTGTGCGAGTCCTCGGCCCGTGCGGACACCCCGGCGATGCGGGGGGAAGCAATCCGTTGCGATCTGACCAAGACAAAGTACTGATCAACAGCATCAAAAACGGCGCCCCGAGGCGCCGTTTCTTATTCTCCGACAATCGCCTGTCGGTGGGTTCGCAGCAACTCAATCAGCTGATGAATGGCGGGAGTAGGCTCGGTTTTACCCAGGTACACCGCTTCATTAAAAGCGGGCAGACGGGGCAGTCCGTTCTCCTCGGGGTCGAGCAGCTCCATGGTGTCACGAATGCGGAAATCGGCGATGGGGGCAATGGCCAGATCGTGCTCCACCGCCAGGCAGATCGCCTCCGGTGAGGGGGTGGAAAGCACCGCCCGAACCGGTGTCATGTTCAGGTGGTGATGGGCAAACACCTGGGCCCGAATGGGGCAATTTTCCGGATAGAGCGCCAGCGGGATAGGGCGCCGGTTCACCGCGCTGCCCCCCTTCTTGCCGACCCAGTGAAAATGGCGTTCCACCAGGATCTCTGCATTGGGTTGGGGCTCCCAGTGGGTGCCGATCACCAGATCCAGTTCACCCTGCTCCAGGCGTCGATAGAGGTTGCCACTGACGTCCGTGTCCAGCACCAGCTCAATGGCCGTAAACTCACGGATAAACTCCAGGATGGAGGTGGTCAGGTAACGCACCACATAGTCCGTGGGGAGTCCCAGACGGATCACCTCCCGTTGCTCGCCATGACTGAGATCATCCAGGGCTTCAAGGTTCAGCTTGACCATCTGGTGCGCATAGGTGAGCAAGCGTGTACCGGCCGGGGTCAGGCGGGTCCCTTTATTGTCCCGACTCAGCAGCTGCTGGCCGACGGTCTCCTCGAGACGTTTCAGCTGCAAACTGACCGCGGACTGGGTACGACAAAGCTGTTCGGCCGCTCTGGACAAGCTGCCCAACTCTGCCACGGCGATAAAGCTCTCCAGCAGTTCGATCTTTAACATGAGGCATTGAGAAAGTTCATATCGCCATGAGGATAACTCGATTTACCGACTTGAGGCGAAACACTAAGCTCGTTTTGTGACTCACAATGCCCATCCGGGAGCGGATGCTAGGAGACCGCGATGAGCGACTGGAAAAAACGGGATCACTACCTGATCGGTATTGCAGAGCGACTGCTGCAGGGCCAAAAGACCTTCACCCTGCGCCGGGTGCATCTGGTGCAGGCCAGCGGCATCAGCCGAGGCACCATCTACAACCACTTCCCCACGGAAGAGGATCTGATCCTGGCCCTATGCCGATACCGATACGAGCAGGCACTCAGTCAGGCCAAAACCTTTATGGCACACAGCGACACGCCCCTGGAGGCGTTCGTGCTGCATCAGTGCTGGGTCCTATGGGATCTGCTTCATCATCAGCGCTTCGTGTTGCAGCGGCTGATGCCCAACCCGGAGATCCTGGCACAAGCCTCAGCTCAGCAAGTGGAGCTTTACCAAGGGGTGGCATCTCGTCATCGCGACTACTTCAAGGGCCAGATCGCCGCCCTGAGTTCGGATCGGGCCTTTGACCGGGCCCCCATGGTCTGCTGTTACATCCGGGGCTCACTGATCCAGTGTGATGATGACGGCTGCGATCCCCAGGATCCTGCGCTCTACGAGCAGTACGCGTACGGCCTGATGCAACTGCTGGGGCGCTCCGATAAACGGGGACCCGGCCGAGCCCGGTGGGAGGCTGAACTGAGGCACTGGTTGCTCCCGAAAGAGACCAATCCTCGATCGGTCAGAGAGAACCACAGCCGGTTGATAGCCTGAATCATGATTCCGGCTCGTGTACCCCCGACGAACGGTGAGTGCTCCCAGGCTTGGGCTTTTCGGACCTAGATCCTAGGTGCTAGGTACTAGGAAGGGCAGGTTCTAGGTGCTAAGAGCTAAGGGCTAGGTGCTAAGGGCTAAGTACCAGGGGGCGCTGCACGACGCCTGGGCCAGTGGGGATGAGATCCCTTCAAACACACCCGAAAATTGAAGTCCCCCGGGACCAAATCGCACGCAGAAGCCGCAACTCAGGTTGCGGCGTTTTTGTCTCTGCGCTTCGCCCCTGCACCGTGCGGCCAGGCACGGAGGCTGCGCCCAGCCCTTATCGGCTAGTGCACAGTCTGCAGCGAAAATGCGTTTCGACCGAGAAACGCCAGCAGATCCCGATAGCCCTGCTGCCGGGTCTTCTCGTCCCGGCCGACAATGTAGCCATGGTGCACACAGTCGTTGAACTTGCCACCGCTGGAGAGCCGTGCCGCAATCCGCTCCGTGCGGCTGGCACCGGGCTCGTACTCAGCGATCACTTCACCATTCAGCAGGCCGATCCCCGCCGCGTTGTAACGGATCTCACAGCCTTGCAGATAGGGGTAATCCTCCCCCAAGGCGCGGGGCGCCTCTATTTCCCAGGAGTGCCCGGCCCCCTCATAGATCCGGGAATCCACCACCACGCCGAGATCGCGCAGCTGCTGCTCCTGCTGTCGGCACGCCACCAGATCATTGGAAGCATCCTCGGTGCCCCGCAGGGTCAGCAGGGGCGCGCCGTTGGTCCGGGTGGTTTGCAGATCTTGATAGCAGGGTCCGTAGATATCGACATGGAGGGCGAAGCCTGGCAGATCCGGGGTCAGGACCTGGCGGAAGCGATCATCCATCGCCATGCGGGCCGCCAAGCCGCCGTAGGACATCCCCATCACCCCAATCCGATGGCCGTCGATGGCCGGGTGAGTGGAGAGGAGTTTCAGCGCGGCAAAGGCATCGGTGACCAGATCAAACTCGGTGACCGAGGCGATCCGGAGCAGGTAGTTGCTGTCGTTGGTCAGCCCCCGAGGCTCGTAATACTCCACCACAAAGGCGGCGATGCCATGCCGATTCAGCAACTGGGCGTATTCGTGCTCCCGTCCCGGTTTGATCCCGCCGCTGGCGGGAAGGATCACCATGGCCGGCACAGGATCCTCAGCGCTGATCCCCTCCGGCATGGAGAAATAGCCCTTGCCCGTGGTGGGGAGCGCCTGGCTCATGCCCGCGAAGATCACATCCAGATCAAAGGGGGAGGCGGTCGAATAGTAGATGGTGCCCCGATCACCGTTCACCAGGCGGCTTTGCGGCTCGGGCCACTTGGGGAACTCCGGCAGCGTCAGGGCAACCAGGGTATTGCGGACGCTGTCGTTCTGTAACAGACCGGCGCCCAGCAGGATCAGGGCACACAGCCCAACCAACCACTTCTTCATAAAAAACCTCTCCTCAGTCAGTGAGGGAAGCGACGAAAAAAGCGACCGTCGCACTGCATCCCGTCCCGGTAGTCAAATACTCCATATAGGAGTATTATCTATACTCCAACGTGGAGTAAAGTGAAACATGAATTCGTTATCCCCCACCTCCTACGCCCTGCTGGGCCTGCTGAGCAATCACAGCTGCTCGGCCTACGAGCTGAACAAGGTGATGCAAAACAGCCTCGTCCGCGCCTCCTGGCCCCGCGCCCAAAGCCGGATCTATACCGAAGTGAAAAACCTGGAGAGGTACGGACTGGCCGCCAGTGAAGTGAAGCAGCAGGGTGAGCGCTCGCGCCGGGTGTACCAGATCAACGACAAAGGGCGGAAAGCCCTCGCCGCCTGGTTGGAGAGCGCCGGTGGCACCCTGCGCCTTGAGTACGAAACCCTGTTGCAGCTCGCCTTTGCCGATCGGGGGCAAGCCGGGCTGACCGAGCGGCTGATCGATCGGATCGAGCAGCAGGCCTGGGAGGAGATGAGTCAGATGAAGGCCGCCTGTGAGCACACCCTGAAAACCGGAAACTGGCACATCTCGGACACGGGCCACCTGCACGTACTGACGATCAAGTTCATGAATGAGCTGGCCGAAGCCAGGGTACGCTGGGCCGAACAGGCCCGCGACTACATGGCGGCGCTGGACAGGGACAATCTCAAGGCGCAGTCACTGGCCAGTTACGAGCAGGAGATCGCTCGACTGCAGCACGCCCTTGGCAAAAAAGATCCCAAGCGCTGATCCCCCGGGGACAAGGCCAGTCTTGCCCCTTCCGATCTTGTTTTGAGCAATTTCTCTAATGGGGTGAACGAGTTTCGCAACTCGGTCGCCAGGACTCGGCTCAAACTCGCTGAAAAGCGCGCCACCAGGGGCTTTCGACGACCCGACCAAGGCTTGGGATAGCTCACAGCTCACACAGAAAAAGCTTGCGCGCGAACCCGCTTCAGATATGCTGGTGGCGATTTTACCGCCAAGGCACAAGATATCACCATGATTAGAACCGCAACGCTGGTCTCCGACACCGGGATCTCCGAGGGAGAGTGGTGGATGATCGACAGCAACCTGAGGGTGCGTGCCTTTCCCAACCTCTACTTTGAGGGGTATGAGCTCACCATCTGCCTGCGGGATCTGGTGGAAAACCAGCGCAGCACTCCGCCTAGCCAGGTCACCGAGCTGCTGCCCGATGGCGATCTGTTCCGCTTTGCCTTTGAGCAGGCCGGAAAACAGTGGACCCTGGAGTGCCACACCGCCTCCGCCCAGGCAGAAAGCAAGGCGTTTGCCATCTCCCTGTTGGCCAACTGAGGCGGGGCGAGTAACGCCACGCCTTGGGCCTGCCACCGGACAAGCCCATTTCTCACCAACCTCCTTCCAATTGCGCCCTCTGGCTGTGCCAAGCTTGAACAAGCCCTAGATTTGATCCCGTCTCCCTGCTCAATCTGGCGTATCATTGGATACATCCCAAACCACACCATCGAACCGCATCAATGAATCAACCGGTTAGCAAAAAGCGTGGCCTGTTCCGCTTTGTTCAGGCTGGACGCTACTCCCTGCAAGGCCTCAAGGCCGCCTACCGTCACGAGGAAGCTTTTCGCCAGGAGCTGTTCCTGGCGTTGATCCTGATCGCCGCCGCCTTCGCCTTCGACGTCAGTGCGCTCGAACGCGTACTGATGATCGCCGTCGTCATCCTGGTCTTGATCGTCGAGCTGCTCAACTCCGCCATCGAGGCGGTGGTGGATCGGATCGGGCCCGAACATCACGAGCTGTCCGGCCGTGCCAAGGATATCGGCTCCGCCGCCGTCTCCCTGGCCCTGGTTCTGGTGGCCATCGTATGGGGAGGGATCCTGCTGTGGTAAGCCGCATCACGGTTCTGCTGATCACCCTGCTGGCCCTGCCCGTTTCTGCCCAGGATCCCGGGCCGCGCATCGAGCCAGCCCCAGGCGATAACTGGTCCCGGGCCTCAAGCAAGGGCGAAAACAGCGTCTGGACCCGGGATGTCCCGGGTACGGCGATCAAAGAGGTGAAGCTCGAAGGGGTGATCGACGCCCCCGTCGAACAGGCCTGGCGCACCATCACAGAGATCGAGCGCTACACCCAGTTCATGCCCTACATCGATGATATCGAGGTACTCCAGAGCGAGGGGGAGGATCGGGCCTACGTCTACCACAAGGTGGATCCGCCCCTGGTCAGCAAGCGGGATTACACCCTGCTGATCGTCAACCAGGTGGATGAACAGAGCGGCGAGCACTACCGCTACTGGACCCAGATGAACCAGTTCGGGCCGGAGGAGAAACGAGGAGTGGTACGCCTGGTGATCTGTGATGGCAGCTGGGCGCTCTACCCCATGGAGGATGGCCGGACCCGGGCCGTATACTGGGTCTACACAGATCCCGGCGGCAAGATCCCCACCTGGCTGGCCAACAAGGCCAACACGGTGGGGCTGTACGATATCCTCAAGGCGGTAGAGAAGCGGGCACAGGATCTGAGCTGGCAACAGTAAGCGCTTCATGCAGGGGCCCAAAGGCCCCTTTTTACTACCCTGAGGCCTGGCTCAACCGCTTCAGCTGCCCATCATGCACCCTGCTCAGGCTGATCAGGGCCAGGATCGCCCCCACCAGGGCCAGGGCCATGTCAGACTGGGTATCCCAAACATCCCCCTGAGTGCCCAGGAAGGCTTCCGCCCCCTGGCCGGACAGCAGGGCCACCCACCACTCGATCAGCTCATAGAAGGCACTGAACGCCAGGCAGACACTGATCACAAACAGGTTCATCCAGCCCCGGCCATTCACCACAGCCAACCGCAGCAGGATCTCCCGGGCCAGGATGGCCGGCACAAAGCCCTGGACGAAATGCCCCACCTTGTCGTAGTTGTTGCGCGCACCGTCGGTAACATCCCGGATCCAGTCAAACAGGGGCACTTCGGCATAGGTGTAGTGGCCACCGATCATCAGGATCACGCAGTGCAGCAGGATCAACTGGTAGAGCAAAGGCGTCAGGGGAAAACGCCGATAGGTGGTCAGCAGCATAATGGCGCCAATCAAGGCCGGTAAGACTTCCAGGAACCAGGTAAACCCATCCTTGGGATCCAGTGCCGACCAGACCAGGACTGACAGGAAGACGCCTGCCCACAAAAACAAAGCCATACACTCCTCCCTACGCCTGCCGTGATCATGGTCCCCATCGATTCAAACGGCAAGTGACTGGCTCAAGGGGCCTCCTGGACAAGGAGCAAGTCAGGCTCAAACGTGTGCCCGAAATCATTTTAGCGCCTTGGACTCGAAGCGATTGCCGTCACCCGGTTTCCCAATATGGCCAACCGGGAGCATCTTTCGGCCTTCACACGGGAGAGGCGGCAGGGCGAGCGGCGGCTCCGGGGACATCGAACCCGGATAGCCAGGCCGATGAAACCCCAGACTGACGGGACACATGCACACAAAACATTGCCCATGTGGATCCCGCATCGCCCTTTTGGCGGGCGTGACCGTCTCGCCAGAACGAAACAGCGGGCCATCGGGCCCGCTGCGTATTTACCGTTTCACCGCCACGATCAGGTTGCGGTTGATGGACTGGTCGACCCGGTGCAGATAGCCGCTGTAGGGCGCCTCGTCCAGCACGGTAAAACCGTTGGCATCGAGTACCTGGGCCACTTCAGAGTACTTCATGGTGAACTCGTTGTAGGAGAGCACCATGGCGCCCTTGGGCTTGAGGGCATGGCGCCAGGCTGGCACCGCGGCCTCCAACAGTTGCAACGCGCTGCGATCCATCTTGGCATCCTTGTCGCTTTTGCTGCCGTGCTGCACGCCATAGGGCAGATCGGACACCAGGATATCGAAGCTGTTTTTCTTCAGGATCACGTTAGCCTTGCGGGTGTCCGCCGGATAGAGACGAAACTGCTGGGTATCCCCCGCCGCGTAATCCGACTTCTCCGCCGCAGTCTCCACCGAAAACAGATCGGCCACCTTTTTGCCATCGGGCCCGGTACGCTTCTCCTTGGTGATCTTGTGCTTGTAGCGGCCGGTTTTGAGGAAGCGGACGATGTAGGCCTGGATCTCCAGGGTCCACTTGGTGTTGATCTCGATCCCTTCCACATCGAAACCGCGGATCATCCCCTCGTACAGGGTGGTGCCCTTGCCGCACATGGGATCCAGCAGGCGCAGCTTTTCATTGGCCTGGCCGCTGGCTGTGCCACAAGCACTCACCGCCAGGTTGATCATCATCCGGGTAAACTGCTCATTGGTCTTGCCGGTGTACTTGAGGATCTGACTCAGGCTTTCTGGGAAGGTAAAGATCTTGGGCACCTTGATGGGCTTGAGCAGGCCATTGTCCACCACTTCAAACAGGGCATAGAAGATGGAAGCGCCCGCCAGGGCCTTGAGAGCCACCTCATCCAGCGCCTTATCGGTATGAAACACCAGGCTGGCCGGCAGGCCCAGATCGGCATCCACAAAGTCGGTGATCCGCACATCCGCACCCAGGCTGATCGCCGCCAGCTCAGAGCGGGCAATGGCCATGGCGGTATCGAAATAGATCCGGTTATGGCCCGGATTGGCAAGGATGGCGTACTGGTGCATGGCGTCGGCCCTGAATGTCGGTGAACGGGGTAAAAATGGGCGCTAAAAGTACCAGTATCAAGCTATTTTAGCAATTTTGGCCCGGAGAAAGCGCCCGACGCCCGACCTCGTAGGGAGGCTTGGCCACGAAGCGGCGCGAACTCAGCTCGTAACAAAAAGCCGCTGGCTTACGCTGCGCCATGCCCCCCTGCGGAGCAAGGATCAGGCCTCTCCTCCTTACAGCCTCACCCCATCACGGATCGCCAGGATCCCCTTGAAGGTACCGACATAGAGGGTGCCATCCGGGCCAATGCTGATGGGGGCCCAGCTGTTGTCAAAATCGCTCCCGACCCCGGTATGGATCTTAAAAGCCGTCTCACCGGTTTCAAAATCCAGCGCCATCAGATACCAGGCGTTCTCGCCATCGGACTGAGGTTCAAAGGTATAGAAATAGGCCAGGCCGCTGCCCAGGGAGAGCTTGGGCACCACTGAGGGGGCACGCTCCGTCGAGTGCCAGACGGTGTCACAACCGCTGCCATCGTTCCGCACATCGATACGCGTGATCCCCCCCGCCACCTCCCCGGCCTTGGGGGGCTGGCGGGCGAAGCGGTAGCCATGGTTATTCTCAATGATGATGCTGTTGCCGTACCCAATCATCGAGTTATCGGTCACCGAGCGCCCCGGCTCAAACAGCGGCACACTGCACACCAGGCGTTCGCCATCAAACTCGGCACCACGGCGATAAACCAGCAGATTGATGCGCTCATCGGCATTGTCCGTGATGGTGATGTAATCCCGACCCAGCAGGGTCGGCGTGGTACCGCTGCCCTGATTAATGGTCCCCACCTTCTGGCTGCTGCCTCGATCATAGGACTCGCGCCAGTCCACCTCAGGCGTGCCGTCACCCTGCTTATGGAAACGGTAGAGGGCATGGTCTGAGACGATATACACCCCATCCCTGGCCACCGCGAAGCTGTTCTGGATCTCCTCACCGACCAAGTGATGTACCTTGATATTACCGGTACTTGGATCCAGCGTTCCCACACGGCCGTAGCGGGTGATCCACCAGATCAGCCCATCCATATCCGGCAGCGCGGCAGTCACCGGATCGCACTGCTGCGGTGTCGGGTTCCAATTGCCCAGGGAGAAACAACGATTGGGCACGTAAGCGGACAGATCCCACTGATCCTCCTCGACGATCCGCCAGCCCGTATCATCCTGGAGTGCCGCCAGACGCACCAGGCGCTGACGCGAGTCCACCAACACCACCCGATCCTGATCATCCAGGTAGTAGTAGGCGCCGCCTGAGCTGTCCTGATTGATCAGGCTCATGTCCCGATGGGCGATCGCCTGCCAGGTACTGGGACGAGCGGGCAGATCGTGCCGGGCCAATATGGTCAAGGTGTCGGGCTCCACCAGTTGGAACTGAAAACCACGCAGGCCGGCACAGAGCAAGAATGCCTTGCCATCACGACGAAAGGTCATGCCCACGCACATACCGCCACTGCCGCCCCGTCCCTGACGGCTTAGCACCTGGGGGGCATAACCGGTCGGGCCGGCAGGCCGGTGCACGTCGGAGTTAAAGGGATCGGCGTGCATGGCGCTGTAGCCGGTTGCTGCCATATGGGGGTGCTGGGGCTGAAGCAGGGGTGTAAGGGGTTTGGCCACCACGGGCTCGCCCAACAGGGCCCCCTGCTGGGCCTGGGCAGGCAGGGGCGAGAGGTCGATGGGTTCGGGTCGCATCAGCAACACGGCAACGGCCACAACAGGCAATAACAGCAACAGCGCCAGGCCGATCAGGATCTTCTTTAACATGGTGGGTTTCCTAATCGAAAGAGGAGATAAAAAAACGGGCACCGCCCAATGGCCGTGCCCGTAAAATGAGAGTGAGCTCAGCGGGAAGCCCGCTGCATCCTCAGGCCAAACATCGCCGTCAGCTCCCGCAGGATCTCGTTGACCCCACCGCCGAAGGTGTTGATCTGGCACTTACGGTAGCCCTCCTCCAGTGCCCCCTTGAGCACATCGGCACTGCCCTTATGCTTGCTCAGACCCGCCGGGCCCAGGGCATCGAGCATCAGGCGATAGATCTCGATCACCGACTCGGTGGAGTGCACCTTGATGGCCGAGGCAAAGGCCGGGTTGAGCTGATTTTGCTCCAGCTCCCAGGCCATGCGGCCATTAAGGACTTTCAGTGCCTCGATGCGGGCATAGGCCTCGGCCATGGCGGTCTGCACAAAGGGCTCGTCAATGGGGCGCAGCCCAAGGGCGTTGGGGGTCCGGCTCCAGTTCAGCAGTTGCTGGTAGTGCCCGATGGCGTTGATCCCCAGCGCCGCCAGGCCGATCCGCTCATGGTTAAGCTGGGAAGTGATGAGTTTCCAGCCGCCATTGAGCTCGCCAACGATGTTCTTGGCCGGGACCCGCACATTGTCGTAATAGGTCATGTTGGTGCGCACATCGCCGACCGTATAGATGGGGGCGTAGGAGAACCCCTCCGCCTTGGTATCGACGATAAAGATGGTGATCCCCTTATGCTTGGGGGCCTCCTTGTCGGTGCGCGCCGCCAGCCAGATGTAATCCGCTCCCTCGGCGCTGGAGGTGAACACCTTGGTGCCATTGATGATGTAATCGTCGCCATCCTTCACCGCACTGGTGGAGAGCGACGCCAGATCCGTGCCGCTGCCCGGCTCTGTGTAGCCGATGGCAAAGTGCACATCCCCCTTGGCAATCCGAGGCAAAAACTCCGCTTTATGCGCCTCGCTGCCATTGGCCATCAAGGCTGGCCCTACAGTATTGAGGGTGACAAAGGGGATAGGGGCACCGGCCATCTGCGCTTCTTCGAAGAAGATCAACTGCTCAGCCTCAGTCCGCCCCTGACCGCCATAGGCCTCGGGCCAGCCAATCGCCAGCCAGCCATCCTCGCCCATCTGGCGGATCACCCGCATGTACTCGTCACCACTCTCGTTACCGTGGCATGCCTGACGCACCGCTGGGGTGATCAGCTTGGCGAAGTACTCCCTTAACTCCTGCCGCAGCGCCTTTTGTTCCAAACTGTTGTCGATCTGCATAATGCCTGTCCTGTTGCCTGCGGGCCCAAACGCCCGTGCTGCCCCTACCCTTTACCGGGTACCAAAGTCACCGGCCCGTTCCAGTGACGCCAGTCTCGATCGAAGCAGTCCCATCCATGTCACCTACTTTGACTCGCAGGCAAAATCCAAACAATGACGAAACCGGACAAGTTACAGTGGCGTTTGCGGCCCGTAGAGCACCTCCTTTTATCCAACTCAGGGCTGAAGAAACAGGCAAGAACTGTCGCTAAATATCTAATTGAGAAAGGGATTTTCCAAGGCGACGTCTTCCGGACGGAAGGCTCGAATATCGACCCATCGAGGTCAAGCCGAATACAGAATGGAAATCACAACGTGAGAATCATCATCAGAGTCCTGACGCTCTGCCTGCTCAGTGGGCTCTCATCCCCCCTGTGGGGCACCCCTATCTCGCATCCGGTCCCCCTGCGCGACTTTGACTCGGTCGCCGCGTTCGAAGCCCATCACGAAGTGCTTGAGCTTGCCTGCCTGGAGAGCACCTTTGGTGGCGCACAAGCCAGTGAATGCTTCCTCCGTGCCCGGATCTGGCGTGAAGAGATCGACCACTACCATCAACAGTTACAAAACCGACTGGCCTTGAATGCACGGGATCAGTTACTGCAGGAACACCTGGCCTGGCAGCGTTTCCTAGACCGCACCGAGCAACTGAGCCAGCAGCTACTGGAGCTGAAGTATGCCCAGCAGTCGGGCCCACTCTACGAGAGCCTCAAGGCCAGTGACAACGCCGAGTTGCTGGCTCCCCTGCTTAAGCAGCGCGCCCTGATGCTGAAAAACTGGTTGGATACCCTACCCAATAGCTGATCACCAAGAGCAAGTTGCAGGGGCGAAGCGCCCCTGCTTTTCTTTGCCCGGCTATTCCGTCACCCTTGCCATTGCCGCGCGACGCAAACACTCTGGGCACAGACACCCCTCCTCCCGTGCGGCCCGATCCAACGGCAACCCCACAGGTTGAGCCATGCACCAGCACCGGCGATCGGCGCAACAGGCAAAGCGCTGGCCACAGCGGGGACAGATCTTGTCATTGGGACTTTGCATCGATCTCATGACTAAGTGTTCCTTGGGGGGATAAAGCCAGATTACCCAAGCTTCCCCCGCAGGCAAAGCCAGCACAGGAAAAAGCGGACCCTAAGGTCCGCTTTCCACATTAACGGGCTCACCACAGACTCATCGAGCCAACCGGTCGCTCACCGTCATCGCCTCACATGTACATAAAGGTCATTTCGTAAGTCAGTGCCGGACGCTCCTGACCCACCACATGGACATGCTGCTCCAGAGTCACCGCGGTGCCTTTCTTGGTGGCTTCAACAGCCTTGAGACGACTGCGTGCCTGGATCTGACTGTTTACCGGCACCACCCCGGTAAAGCGCAGGCGATCCGAACCGACGTTCAACATGTTGTTAAAACCGACCACTTCGAACGGCTGCTCGGTGCGCAGCTTCGGCAGCAGCACCAGAGTCAAGAAGCCGTGGGCAATGGTGCCCTTGAAGGGGCTGTACTTGGCACACTTTTCGACGTCGGTATGGAGCCAGTAATCGTCTCCGGACAACTGGGCAAAGGCATCGATCAGGGCCTGATCTATGGTCACAGGCTCGCTCCAGCCACCGAAGTCATCGCTGATCTGGGTCTTAAGACCGGCCACGTCGTCAAAGTTGTACTGGGTCATATCGCTACTCTCTTCTTTTCCTGAGCTTTGCACTGACAGGTCAGCGCCTGCAGTACGGCATGTCGCCAGCATAGCCACCCCGTCATCCCTGAAACAATGACCAAACCCGGCCAAGATCCCATGTGCATATGCGGTCAGAGAGAAGCAGAGAGAAGCAGAGAGAAGCAGAGAGAAGCAGAGAGAAGCAGAGAGAAGCAGAGAGAAGCAGAGAGAAGCAGAGAGAAGCAGAGAGAAGCAGGAAGCCTCGGCTTTTGCTTTACCTGTATTCTGTCTTCTGTGAGCGCAGCATCCTGTCATCTGCTTTTAAGGCAGCAGGAAAAGTCACTGTTAGGAAGAGCCGTTTGGGGAGGGCGGGGGTGGGCAAGTTGGATCAGCGAGCACTCTTTTTCGCATAACCCAACATAGCACCTTGGTCGCGCCTCGGGCTTTCCCGGCAGTCGGGAACAACAAGCCCATTAAGGAGTGGCGCACTCCCTTACCTTCATCTCAATCAGACCGGTCCGGGGGACAAACCTTAGCCTTGTACTAAAACTACAAATTTGACCGAGAAAGGCGGTCTCGCATCCTTAAACGATGGGAGCCAGGGAAGCAACAATGCCGGCACAGACCAGGCTACCAGCCACGGCGTAACAGAGGCGACATACGCCCTGGTAGGGGGTAAGCCATTGAGCAGGTTTGAACATAGTAAACATATCAGTTTCCTTTTTTCTTTGATTTCAGCGTTGAGCGCATTATAGCAGCAAATTGTAATCTGAAAACCATTTTGTAAGAAAATTACACTTCTGTTCTGATCTGACAGTTCTTCACCTTGATCCCCCTCCTCACTTTCACCTTGGCGGTGACCAAGACTAAGGTCCGGCGCCCGCACGCCCCATGACATAACAGCCTCCCGGACCGCTCTCCCCTTATCCTTAACACTAAGAGGATGAAACCGAGACAGGGCTCTCCTTCCCTCCCTTCATCATCGTTCCCAACGGTGCAACACCCTATGAACGGTGAGTGATCCCTGGTTTAGGGATCCAGGACCTCTCTCCGCCCTAGGCCATCGTCGCCCGTTAAAATTGGCACAGACCGAAGAACCGCCACTTAACTCAACCCGACACGGCCATATGGTGGCCGGCTTCCATGACAAAGAAGATAGCCGCGCAGTAAAGCCTTCACCCTCGACAGCACAAAGCAGCTCAGTACGCTGGCCAAATCTGTCAATGAGACTGGCCAACTCCTGCCATTTTTTCCCTGGCACCCCCTCGTTAGAGTGGTGAACATGCGACGCTGTGCCGCTCCCTGATCGTAACGATCACTCAACGCAGCCAGCGCCACTCAATCGATGGCCAACTGTTCGGCAGTACGCCGATGGCCTTCCAGGGAAGTAAAGGAGCAAGCCAATGGCTGAAGCCGTTATCGTTGAAGCACTACGTACCCCCATCGCCCGAGGCAAACCCATCGTCGGGGATCTGCACGGGTTCCACGCCACCGAACTGCTGGCTCTGTCCATGCGCGGGGTACTGGAGAAAGCGGGCCTGGAGCGCACCGACATCGACCAGTTGATCGGCGGCTGCGTGACCCAGGCCGGAGAGCAGGCGGGCAACCTGTGTCGCAACGCCTGGCTCTCCATGGGGGGCACCTATAACGGTGGCGCCACCACCATCGATGCCCAATGTGGCTCGGCCCAACAGGCCAACCACCTGATCTCCGCCCTGATCAGTAGCGGCTCCATCGACACGGGGATCGCCTGCGGCGTTGAGGCCATGAGCCGGGTCGGCCTGGGCATGAACGTTTACAACGGCCCGGGCTTCTTCCTGCCCAAGTCCTGGCCCTGGGACTCCACCCCGGACCAATTTGCTTCCGCCGAGCGGATCGCCAAGAACCGGGGGATCACCCGCCAAGATGCCGATGAGTTTGCCGTACGCTCCCAGCAGCGTGCGCACGCCGCCTGGGAAGCGGGCCATTTTGATCGTGAGATCATTCCGGTCACTGCCCCCATCATC
The DNA here is from genome assembly GCF_057219095.1 of Ferrimonas sp. YIN67. Classification (NCBI taxonomy): domain Bacteria; kingdom Pseudomonadati; phylum Pseudomonadota; class Gammaproteobacteria; order Alteromonadales; family Ferrimonadaceae; genus Ferrimonas; species Ferrimonas sp. YIN67. The sequence goes on along the minus strand of NZ_JBXVVJ010000005.1, from coordinate 202,748 downwards.
GGCGAAGATGGCAAGCCCACCGGAGAAACCAAGCTGGTCACCCGGGATCAGGGCCTGCGCCAGACCACCATGGAGTCCCTGGGGCAACTCAAGGCCGTGGCCGAAGGTGGGATCCACACCCCTGGCAACTCCTCACAGATCTCCGATGGCTCCGCCGCCGTGCTGTGGATGAGCAAAGAGGAAGCGATCGCCCGGGGACTCAAGCCCCGTGCCCGGATCATCACCGATGTGGTGGTCGGCGCCGATCCCTACTACCTGCTGGATGGCCCGGTGAATGCGACCGAACTGCTGCTCAAGAAAAGCGGCATGAACATCGGTGATATCGATCTGTTCGAGGTCAACGAAGCGTTCGCCGCCGTGGTGTTGTCCTGGGCCCGGGTGTTCAAGCCGGATATGGATAAGGTCAACGTCAACGGCGGCGCCATCGCCCTGGGTCACCCGGTCGGCAGTACCGGTGCCCGTTTGATCACCTCGGCACTCCACGAGTTGGAGCGCACCGATAAGAATACGGCCCTGATCACCATGTGCTGCGGCGCCTCGGTGGGCACCGGCACCATCATCGAGCGCCTGTAAGCGCCGACAACGCCACCTGGCTGTCGGCCATTTAAGAATGAATCAGCGGGGCAGAGTCGCCCCGCCAAGGAGAGCGAATCATGAGTCAATTGGACGGAAAAGTTGCCATCGTTACCGGCGCCGGACGCGGCCTGGGTCGCGCAGAGGCCATCGAGCTGGCCAAGCAGGGTGCCCGCGTGGTGATCAACGATCTGGGCCACAACAGTGATGCCCAGGCGGTCGCCATGGGCGTGGTGGAAGAGATCAAGGGGTTCGGCGGTGAAGCCATCGCCCACTTCGGCGACTGTGCCGACTGGAACGACTCCAAGGCCCTGTTTGCCAAGGCCATCGACACCTGGGGCGACGTCAATATCCTGGTCAACAACGCCGGGTTCTGCCGCGATCGCCTGATCTTCAACATGTCAGAAGAGGAGTTTGACTCGGTCGTCCGCGTTCACCTCAAGGGCCACTTCGTCAACATGCGGCACGCCACCGAGTACTGGCGTAACAAGTGCAAAGCCGATGGCAAGCCGGTGTTTGGCCGCCTGGTGAGCACCTCCTCCGAGGCCTTCCTGTTTGGCTCTGCCGGCCAACCCAACTACGCCGCTGCCAAGGCGGGTATTGTGGCCATGACCATGGGCGCCGCCCAGGTGATGATGAACTATGGCGTCACCGCTAACGTGATCTGCCCCCGTGCCCGCACCGACATGACCAACCAGGGCCCCACCGCCAAGTTCTTCGTTAAGCCGGAAGAGGGCTTTGATACCTTTGCACCGGAAAACGTCAGCCCTCTGGTGGCCTACCTCAGTGGTCCGCAGGCAGGGAACATCTCCGGCCAGGTGTTCGTGGTGTGGGGCAAGCAGGTTACCGTCGTGGACCGCCCCGTGCTGGGCAAAACCTTCGAGAGCGGCGAGATCTGGACGCCAGAGGGACTGCACAGCGCCATGGGCGAGCATTTCGCCGATCTGACGCCGGTGCGTGACGGCTTCGCCATCATGCCCCAGATGTGATCGGGAGCTCGACAGCATGATCCAGCCCAACGACCTTCGCCTCAAGATCACCGAGCAGCTGCGCCGGCTCAACCAGCATCTGGTGGCCGACACGGTGAACGAGGAGAGCCTGGCCCGACTGGCCCTGCTGCTGGAGAAGGCCGAGCCTTTGGTGCTGGGTCACCCGCCACGGATGCGCCATGTCCGGGCTCAACAGGATGGCGCCTACGATTACGGCCCGGCGCAGAACTGTTTTACCCCGGTCAGTGGCAGCTGTAATGCCGTCGCCCCGAAAGCCCGCTATCTCATGGAGCAGCGGGGTGATGATATCCTGGCGGTGGCCGAAGTGGAGTACAGTGCCGCTTTCGAAGGGGGCCCGGGATTGGTCCATGGCGGTTTCACCGCCGCCCTGTTTGATGAGCTGTTTGGCATCGTTCAGGCCCCCAAATCCGTCCCCAGCATGACGGGCAAGCTGCAGGTGACCTATCGCAAACCCGTGCCGCTGAAAACGCCCCTGCGTTTTGAGGCCTGGTGCGAAAGTCATGTGGGGCGTAAAAGCGTACTCAAGGGGCGCCTGTGCCTGGATGCCCCCGAGGCAAGAGGGGTGACACTGGCCGAAGCGAATGCCCTGTTTATCGACGTGGATCCGGCCATGTATCGGCAATTGTCGGTGCAGCGAAATGCAGCACTGACCGAACACAGGATCCCTTCGGCCCAGGCCGAAGGGCTCGAGTAAAGGAGGACAGATGTCCGATCTCAACGCCTTCCGTCAGGAGATCCGAACCTGGCTGGAACAAAACTGCCCCCCCGCCATGCGCACGCCGGCGACGCCGGAAGAACAGGTCTGGGGCGGCCGCAATATTCAATTTCCCAGTGAAGAGTCCAAGATCTGGTTCGAGCGCTGTGTCGAAAAAGGCTATTGCGTGCCGGACTGGCCCACGGAATACGGGGGCGCCGGTTTCGATGCCAAGCAAACCAAGATCTTCAAACAGGAGATGGCCCGCCTCGGCTGTCGTCCCCCTCAGGTCAATTTGGGGATCTGGATGGCGGGTCCGGCGATCCTGGAGTTTGGCACCGAGGAGCAAAAGCGTGAGCATCTGCCGAAGATCGCCCGCGGTGAGATCCGCTGGTGTCAGGGCTACTCGGAGCCGGGTGCGGGCTCAGATCTGGCCGGCCTGCAGTGTAAGGCCGAGCCTGATGGCGATGACTACATCGTCAACGGCACCAAGATCTGGACCTCCTACGCCGATCACTCCGATTGGATCTACTGCCTGACCCGCACCGACAAGGACGCCAAGAAACAGGAGGGGATCACCTTCCTGCTGTTTGACATGACCTCCGCGGGCGTGGAAGCCAAGCCCATTGAGCTGATCACAGGTGAAACCCACTTCTGCCAGACCTTCTTCGACAATGTCCGCGTGCCCAAGGCTAACCGCCTGGGCGAAGAGAACAAGGGCTGGACCGTCGCCAAACGGGTACTGGAGTTTGAGCGCAACATGATGGCCGATCTGGAAGCGACCATCGCCGCCGATCCCCTCAACCTGGCCAACCTGGCCAAGACCCATCTGGGCGAGATCAATGGCCAGGTGGCGGATCCCATCCTGCGTCAGGAGATCGCCCGCAGCGAGATCGACAAGCGCGCATTGGATCTGGCGATGCCCCGCATGGGCGATGAGTACGCCCAGGGCATGGGTGATCCCAGCCTGGGGATGATCCTCAAGTACGCCGGTACCGAAGGCGAAAAGCGTAAGTACGAACTGGCCTTGAAGATCGCGGGGAGCCAGGCACTGGGCTGGGGGGGCGAAGGGTTTAGCGAAGCGGATCTGAAGCTGACCCGGGACTGGCTGGGGGTGAAAACCCACTCCATTGCCGGTGGTACATCGGAGATCCAGCTCAATATCATCGCCAAGCGGGTGCTTGGCCTGCCGGACCAATAAGGAGCGCGCATGTCTTTAGCATTCAATGAGGAGCAACGGGCCCTCAAAGACACCGCCCGTGATTTTGCCCAGGCGCAGGCCCCGGTCGAGGCGCTGCGTGCCTTGAGGGACGCCGGCAGTGAGCAGGCCTTCGATGATGGCACCTGGCAACAGATGCTGGAGCTGGGCTGGGGCGGCATGTTGCTGCCGGAAACCTACGGCGGCTTTGACTTCGGGCTCAAGGGCCTGTGCGCCGGCATGGAGGAGTTTGGCCGCACCCTGGTGTGCTCACCGCTGCTCAGCTCAGTCGTGCTGTGCGGCAGTGCCATCCTGGCGGCGGGCAACGAACAGCAGAAACAGCAGTGGCTGCCCAAGATCGCCAGCGGCGAAGTGCGTTTTGCCCTGGCCCTGGATGAAGGGGTGCACCATAACCCGGCTCGGATCCAGACCCGAGCCGACCGTACGGTCGACGGCTACCTGCTCAACGGCAACAAGGAGATGGTGATCGACGCCATCGGTGCCGATCAGCTTCTGGTGGTGGCTCAGGAAGCGGGAGAGCTGGGCCTCTACCTGGTGGATCCATCAACCCCGGGGATCGTCATTGAGCGGCGCCAGTTGGTGGACAGTCGTAACTATGCCCAGGTGCGTTTTGAGAACGTGGCCATCGGTGAGCAGGACAAGCTCAGCGGCCTGGGCCCGGATGACGGCAGCCTGCGTGACGCCCTGGAGCTGGCCCTGGACAACGGCCGCATCGCCCTGAGTGCCGAGCTGTTTGGCGGCGTTCAGGCGATGTTTGAGCGTACCGTGGACTATCTCAAGGAGCGCAAGCAGTTTGGCGTCCACATCGGCTCCTTCCAGGCCCTGCAACACCGAGCGGCACAGATGTTTATCGAAGTGCAGCAGGCCAAGACGGTACTGATGGATGCCCTGGCGGCGGTCGAGCAGGATCGCCCCGATCGGGCCAGACGGATCAGTGCCGCCAAGGCCAAGATCGGTGAGCTTGCCGAACTCGTGACCAACGAGGCGGTCCAGCTGCATGGCGGGATCGGGGTGACCGACGAACTGGAGGTGGGCTTCTTCCTCAAGCGTGCCCGGGTGGTCCAGGCACTGCTGGGCAACAGCCAGTTCCACTATGATCGCTATGCTCAGCTAAGCGGCTACTGAGCCGCAGCCAAGGGCTCTTTGCGGACACAAAAAAACGCCCGTTGATGAGACGGGCGTTTTCTTGTCGTGCCGGGCAAAGGGGATGAATCCGTACCGCGACACTAACTTGCAGGGATGATGATGCAAGGCCATTGTGACACAGCCCACAGGAATGACACCAGCCCCGAAAAGAAATATCTTTCCCACTAAAGCCCAAAAGGACGATCCCGATCACACGGCGAAAAGTATGGACCTTTGCTGTATCTCAAAAAAGCTATGTCCTAACGAGCTGTTGCGGCTAAATGCTTTTGAAAAGAAAGCGAAACCTCTATGTCCCATCCAATATCTTCGCCGACTTCGAGGACGATTCCTGCACGCAATCGCTACGCCGTTCGAAGGCGCGAAAGGGGAAAAGACGGGGATCCGTATCCCACCTCGTCCCCCATTCAGAATTGGTGAGGCAAAGGGGAGTCAGAGCGGGGCGCGCAGTAGGGACGGGCCCCCTTGGGTTGGGCGGCTCCTTGGCCTCCCTGCCGCCACGGCATGGGTGCGTCCTGCACGGCACCACGCCAACGCGACAAGGCGAGTGGCTAAGTCTATGAATCGCAAAAGGGAGTTCAGTGCAACCCTTGTCGGGTACACAGCCAAAAAAAACGCCCAAGAAACCAGTCTTGGGCGTGAATGTTCGACGACGACAATGGGTGGTGCTTTGGGCTCCACCCCGAACACAATGAAGGATAGTGCACAGGAAGATAATGAAGTCATAGAATCAGACCGGGGCAAACTGTGAAAGTTCATGAAAAGTAGAAATTTTCTTAATGTTTTTCTTCGGCCGGAAAACCGGCACAAAAAAAGCCCACAGTGACAGGCTGTAGGCTTTTCTTGTTGGATACGGCCAGCTCTCGAATCAAGCGGCGGCTCCAATTTGCAGGGAGGATGATGAGTCCGTAGTAATAGACGCGCCTCGTGGCAAAAAGTTCATCCCATTTCAAAAAAATGTATCTTTTTATCAAAAGTATCACGGATGGATTTACCAGTCCTTAACCTAAGCCGCGGTTTTCCTTGGAGTTATACTCAAAAACCGTCGTCGCCAAACCAGCATGTATTGAGTAGAGCCCAGGCAAGCTGCCCGCTTTGAGTGGTACACAAACAAAAAAGCCCCGGCCAAAGCCGGGGCGATGATAACGACGGAGTGAGCCTTTAGCCTATAGCCTTACGCCGACGCAGCCCCAGGCCGCCCAGCAGGGCCAGCACCCAGATGCCCAGGCTACCCGAGTCATCCTTCTTCTCGACAGACTCGGTGGTCGGCTCGACGATCTCAAACACCAGCAACGTCTGATCCGTTGCCCCGTAGAGATCGGTCACGGTCACCAGGTAGCTCCGGCTCAATGGCCCGGTTGGCGTACCATAGAAGGTGCCCATCTCCTCATCAAAGGTCAGCCACTCCGGCGCATCGTTGATGGTGTAGCTGAGCACATCCCAATCCTGCGGATCATCGGCCACCACAGCGCCGCTGAGTGTCACGCCGGTCGTGCCAGTCACGGTATAGCGCCCCTGGCTGAAGCTGGGCTTCTGATTCTCGAGGACATTGACCTTGATGGTCAGCTCCTGCTCGATCTCCACCACGCCATCGGAGACCACCACGGCGAACGTCTCGGTATAGGTGTTCGCCAGCTTGGGCGGCGTACCGCGCAGGGCACCATCCGCAGACAGACTCAGCCAGCTCGGCTCCTCATCCTCGGCGGGTTCGTCGCGGAAACGGAAAGTCAGTGCATCGCCATCGGGATCCGTCGCCACCAACTGACCGCGGAACGGCAGGCGGGCATCGGTTTCATAGCTCAGCGAACTGCCATCAAATACCGGCGCATTATTAAACGCCTTGACCTGAAGTGTCACCGGGTGGGCGTCACTGGCACCGAAGTTATCGGTGACGACCACGTCAAACTGCACCGTGCCGATATCGGACGCTGCCGGTGTGCCGGAGAAGGTCCCGTTAGTGTTCAGGACAAACCAAGCCGGGGCATTGGGTGCGGTAAAGGTGAGGGTTTCTTCCGGGAAGTCGATGTCCGGATCGGTGGCTGTCAGAGTGCCTTCCAGCAGCTGGCCAACCACACGGACATAGGTATAGGTATTCGTGTCATCCAGAACCGGTGGACGGTTTCCCGGCCGAGTGAAGGTGATCACCAAAGTGGCTTCAACCGGCTCATTGGTCCCATCGGATACGCTGACCAAAAAGTCCGTCACCCCTTCGTCCGTAGGAGTGGGGGCCCCATTCAGCGTGCCGTCATCAGCGACGGTTAGCCAGGTTGAAGCTGTCTCCAACTTAAAGGTAAGGGGACTGTTCTCCAGATCAGTGGCTTCCAGTTTACCGAGGATCGCGGAATCGATCTCCACCGTATGCTTGAGGCTCTCCGCCACAAAAGCTGGCGGATCATTATATGCCTCAACGGTGATCGTTACCTGCGCTTCAGCAGAGTCACCAAACGGATCGGAAACCCGAACGGTAAAGCTATGATCGCCGATATCCTCGTCAGTTGGATCACCGGTCAAGAGGCCCTGCTCACTCAGGCTGCTCCAGCTGGGCAGATCCGTAGAGGTAAAGCTCAGGGTATCATTTGGGTTTACGTCACTGGCAAACGGCGCAATGTCGCTGTTTAAAGAACTTCCTGAGACAACAGAAGGCAATGAGATAAGATCCTGCGACCAAACCGGCGCCGTGTTGGGGGCAAAGCCGGTCAAAGCCAGATTTTTCAAATAACCAAAGTTATTCCATTTGTCCTCTTTCATCGCATGAGAGAAACGGATCGTCAACTCAGGCGCAAAGTCCGCTTGCTCAGGCAGACTAAATCTCACCTGTGTCCAGTTTGTATCATCGGTGCGCTCCAGCTCCGTAAAGGTCGTCCCGTCTATCGACCACTCGGCCGCGAGATACCAGTTTTGAGCCACGTCCAAGCCAGCAGTTTTCCGCACATAATGGATCTGGAGATTCTTCAGCTTTGAGGCATCAAAGGTTTGGTACATTACCCCGCCTTTGGCAAGCCGAGCCCCCGAGTCGCTATACAAGGCCCCATTCGGGTTTGCACCAACTTTAGGCGCTACATCCCCTTCCCAATTCCCTGCAAGGTCGACTGTACCTGTACCTGGATTATCATCAAAATCATCGGAGTACAGGGAGACAAACTCCCCCTTGCCCATGATCATCAACTCGACGTCGGCATCCTCTGAGCTGCCAGAGGTTTGTTCCGTGGAGGTATAAGAGAAAGAGACAAGTCCGGCAAATCCAGGCTCCGGGGTATAGGTGAACCCACCATCAGGTTCAACCGTGAGCGCACCTCGCTCCGGCTGCTGATAGTCGCTCACCGTGAGGCTGTCGCCCGCAGAAACTTGATCGTTGGCCAAAAGCCCCAGCCCAGCCGTAAAGCTGGCAGGCTGATCATCGGTCACCGCATAAAAGTCTCGATTGGCCTTCAGTGCCGAGGTCTGGGTATCGCGCTTGTACTCCCCAGCATCACGAGACTGGCCAAACAGGATTGCCCGATGCTGCCAAAGAGCCAGGTAGGCAGAGTTATCTCGAAACAGGAAAGCTGACAGGGCCGGATCTTGAGCCGCCACCATCTCAGCCTTCATCTGTGCACGCAGTTCAACCAGGCTCTCGGCATGAGCCGCATCACCAATCAGATTATTGACCGAGTGATAATCCGTGCCCGCATAGAGCTCTTCGGAAACCCGCTGGTTATAAAAGTCTTTCCTGGCTTGCTCCAGCACATTAAAGGAGGCGGAGGTTTTGGATGCTGCCTGCATCGTCCCGTTATAGGAGGGGGTGCCAAAGGGGGTAAAGATGTAGTTATAGCCCTCAGTCTGAATGGCCCGCATCGCCCTCGGGTTAGCAACATTGGTTCCCCAGAAAGTTTTATACACCGTTTCCCGTGGCTTGGCCGCATCATCCATGCCGCTATCCAGCAGCGCATAGAGAGACTGGCCCATCGCCTCAGAAGGCACGGTCCCACCGCTCGCTTCCAGCAGAGTTGGTAGGATATCCAAGGTGGAGACCATGTCGCTGTTGCTGTCTATGGTTACCATCTTACCCTCGATGGCACCACTGATGATCAGTGGCGTACGGGTACCGGCATTCCACAGGTTGGCCTCGGCAAAAGGAAAAGCCCAGCCCTGGGGGGAATAGAGCACATAGAGGGTATTGGCAGAGTCCAGTACCCCGGCACCTAAACCATCTTCACCCAACACTTCGAGTTGCTGCCGAATTTCCGCCAGGGTGTCATCCGCCCGATTCACCGAGGAGAGGTAATATTTAATCTCGGCGGATGTTTTACCCAGGGCATCATCCGCCAACGAAGGCGGCACTATACCGGAATCAGGGTAAGGGATGGATGGACTGGGCGTTTCCGTCTCATCTGGAGTGAGCGGATCTTTTGCCGCCAGGGCCCAAAACTCCCGCGCCGGATCAGCAATGTTGACGGTCAAAAACAGTGGCTGGCCATCCGTATTGGCTTGGCTCAACGCCGCCTTGGCCCAGCCCGCATAGTCCACAGGATCACGGGATACTACAGGGGTCACTTCATCTGCCCACTGATCATAGTCCCAGCTATAGGGAACAGACGGTGTTACATAGGTCGAATCGCCAATCACGGCAGTCGTGTATCCCAGAACGTCGAGCAACTCTGGCAGTGCTTTCACCGGAGAGTTCCAAACCTGGGTATCATCAATTACCCCGCTTTGATGGGGGTAAACCCCGGTCATCAGGGCATTGGTCGAGGTAACAAATTTGGACGAAACCGAGTGGGCATTGGTAAATGTCATGCCGTTCACAGCGAGCGCATTGATCGCCGGGGTTTCCAGACCAGGGTAGTTCCCGCCAAAGGCGGCCAGATGCTCCGGATTCAACCCATCCATGCTGATCAGCACGATATTAGGCTGGGCCAGGGCGGCTCCCGATACCGTCAATCCCGCCAGGGTCAACGCCATCGCCAATTGAGTCTTTTTCATTCTTTACGTCCTTTTATTGGAAGTGTTCTTCCTTCTCGCCAGTCCCGTCCGCGCCCGGACGCCATCCTTGTTACCCAAGGGAATGCTTTACTGACAACAAACAAAAACGGTTCCTGTGATCGTGGTTATTGCCTCAAGGGCTGGCGCAGCCTATTGGCTGCGCCACGTTGGCGATTTATTGGCGGCGACGACGCCATCCCAGCAGACCCAGCAGGCCGAGTCCGGCCAGACCCAGGCTACCCGAGCTCTCTTTGCTTTCCTCGGTATCGCTGGTCGCAGCGGCGGCAATGACCAGATCCAACCGGGCTTCGGCCACCTCGCCGTACAGATCCGTGACCTGAACGACATAGCTACCCTCTTGCGCCTCGGTGGGCGTGCCGAAGTAGCTGCCATCGTCGTTGAAGGTCAACCAGGCCGGGCCATTTACCAGGGTGTAGATCAGGCTATCCCAGTCATTAGGATCCTCGGCGACCACCACTCCGCTCAGGCTCTGACCTGCCTGCCCTTCTTGGCTAAACTGGGCCTGGGTAAAGCTCGGAGCCTGGTTATCGAGACGCTTCACCGTGATCACCAGGGTCTGCTCAATGGGGAAGGAACCATCGGTTACCGAGACGGTGAATCGCTCCTCCATGTCCCCCTCGCTCAGCGGCGGCGTGCCAGACAGGCGACCGCTGGCATCGACGCTGAGCCAGTCTGCCCCTTCAATCAGGGAGTAAGTGAGTGGGTCACCATCGGGATCCGTGGCTTCCAGTTTGCCATTTATCGGCAGCAGGGCTTGAGCCTCATGACGCAGGCTCTCCGGGTTAAACACCGGCGCTTCATTGAAGGCTTTCACCACTATGGTGACCGCCTGGGTGGTAACGGCATCGAAGTTATCGGCAACGCTTACGGCAAACTGGAAGGTGCCAACATCGGCTGCCGTCGGCACACCAGAAAACGACAGGTTGCCCGTCGTGGTAACGGTGAGCCACTCCGGTGCGCCATCTGCCGTGAAGGTCAGGGCCTCATCGGGGAAGATCAGATCCTCATCATCGGCACTAAGGGTGGCATCCAGAGACTCGCCGTACACCAGGTAATAGGTGTACTGGTTGGCCTCATCCCAAACCGGCGCACGGTTGACCGGACGAGTCAGGTTGATGGTCAGCTTGCCATGGATGGTTTCGACGGTATCGTTGACGGAAACATCGAAGCTGTAAACCGCATCTGGCACATTCACATCGGCATTGATGGTCAAGGCGCCGCTGGGATCCCACTGCAACCAACTGGGCGCATTCGTGACCTCAAAGGTCAGGTCTGCTTGGTCATGATCCCCATCGGTGGCCACCAACTGGCCATTGAGCACCCCGGGGATCTCCAGCTCATAGCTGAGGCTATCCAAGTCAAACTCCGGCGCCAGGTTGGGCTTAATGACATTGACCGTCAGGGTCTTTGGCAGGCTCTCATAGCCGCCATCATCCCGTGCAATCACAGTCAGCTCGTAAGAGCCCTCATCATTGATGGTGGGGTTACCCGTCAACTCGCCGGACGGAGAAACGCCCGTCACCCAATCAGGCAAAGCGCCAACCGTATAGAAGGTCAGGGATGTTGAAGCCTGATCCGGATCAGTGACAAAGTCACTGAGCTCTACGCTATACGCTTCGCCATAGGTGGCACCCGGCATATTAATCAGCTCATCCCACACCGGCGGCTGGTTGCCGATAGGCAAAGCGGTAATAGATACATTATCCTGGCTGAAGGCGTGGATATTACTGGTTTTATTAGAAAAGTGTTCAAAACGCACCCACACGCTGTCTTTATCCTCGACCTCATCGGGCAAGATCGTATGCCAAACCTGCATGTGCGCATCTTTGCTATTCTTATTCACAACAAAAACGTGGTCTTCGCCATATGCGCTCAGTCCAAGATTGCTCGTCAACTCCTTCCACTCAACCCTATCCAGCGAGTAGGAAACCACATAGCCATATTCTGTATCGGCACCGGTATCTACGTCACTGAGATCAAGATAGCTAGGATGCACTTCCCGGCCCAAGTGTGCCTGCAACTGGATATTGCGCCGCCCTTTGGTTGAAAAGTCACGTTCGATATAGCCCCGGCTACGGATCCAGTTGGAGAACTTGCCGGTCGGGAACATGGCGTTCCACTTAGCGATGAAAATATCATTGCTTCGTTTAACCGCTGTCCAACCATTTTCCGGTGCCCTTCTACCATCATTCAAGTCAGTGTTTTCTTTCTCTGCGGAAGCGTTGGCGAGGTCATCCACACGGCAGCTGAACATTCCCAGTGGCTTATCACCCTTGAAGCCCGAATCGTCCATGGTGCCATCGATATTGCCATGACACTCGAAGCCATCACGGAAGATGGTCGTACGCTGATCTGCGCCAACGGGATCCACCACGGTCAGATCGACATCAATTTTCCTTGAGTTGCCATCCTCCGTTAGGGTGACAGTGAAAGCGTCGTAACCGGAAAAATACTGACCCGGGTAGGGCGTATAGGTAAAAGCGCCGGTCGCCAGATCCAATGCCACATCACCATGGCGGGCCTGGGTATAATCATCCAGAGTCACGTCGGCGCCACCGGCATTGAGCTTAGTGAGCAGCCCCTGCTTGGCGGAAACCGTCAGGGCCTGGCCCATCCAACCGTTGTAGCTACCACCCTCAAATGTCTTGTTTTCAAATACCTTTCTGGAATTAGTGTTTTTGTTTCCCCTGCGATCCGCATCCCAGATGGCCCGACGATTCCAGTTAAGCAGGGCCGCTTCGTTGTCCCGTTCCAGATAGGCGCGCAAGGCCGGATCATGGGTCTCCACCATTTGAGCCACCAGCGCCTGGCGCAGCGCCTGCTCCTCATCCTTCACTGCATCGCTGCCCACCAGGTTGGCATCCACGCCGGCGATCCCATCTAACGGATAGAGCTCTTCCAGCACCCGAGTGGTGTAATGCGTCTTGGCAGGTTCACCCAGCTCGGCAAAGGCGTCCGTGCCCATCGCCGGCGACACCATCGCCGCAGTGGGCACAACGAACTCCTCAGCAGGATAGGGCGCGGCATCGTGCACCGTTACCCAGGGGTTGAAAATCAGTCTATGGGTTTCGTTTTGCACCGAGCGCATCGGTCGTGGCACCAAGTCAGCATCTTCGTGGTAACTGGCGAAGAGGGTGTCGTGCCCCTGGGCTCCAGGAGTGCCCTGCAGCAGGGGTAACAGGGACTGACCGGCGAACTCCATCTGGCTCGCGTCCAGCCCAGCCACCTCCAGGATGGTGGGGTAGAGATCCAGCAGAGAGATAGGCTCCGCCACCTCGGCAGAGGTAAACACGGTGCCTTCCACGTCCGCATCGGGGGTAGCGGTGCCCTTGATGATCAGCGGCACATGGGTGCTCTGCTCCCAGACGTTGTTGCCGCCATAGGGCAGGGCCCAGCCCTGGGTGGAGTAGAAGATCACTACGGTGTTATCCAGCACCGTTCCATCCATTGTAACCTGCGCCTGCAACGTATCGAGCACCTCCTTAAGTGCCAAATCACCCCGGTTGGCACTCATGAGGTATCGCTCCAGCTCAGCCTTGGTCGCATCGGCATTAGTCAGGGGAGCCGGTGGCGTCGGGACAGAACCAATGTAATCCGCATCCGGTGTTGTGCCATCACCGCTGGTCCAGAACTCCAGCTGAGGATCGGTGATATTGACCATCATAAAGAAGGGGTCGGAACCTGTTGCTACCAGAGCATCGTTAACCCAGGTGCCGTAGTCCGTTGGCTCGCGCTCCGTTACAGGAGCTGGGGAGTAGTAATCCCACGCATAGGGCACAGAAGGAGTGACATGGGTGCGATCCCCCAGGACTGCCGTTTTATAGCCTTTTGTTTTCAATTCATCCAGCAGCTCTGTACTCGGCTTATCCCACAGTGGCGTGGCTCCAACGATGCCGCTCTGGTGCGGATAGAGACCGGTCATGATGGCGCCGGTGGCGGTGGCAAAGGTGGTGGCTGGGGTGTGGGCCTGCTTGAATACCACGCTCTGAGTGGCCAGCTCGTCCGCCTTAACATGGGGCGGCGTGCTCAGTGGATTGCCAAAAGCAGCCAAATACGCTGGATTCACCCCATCCATGCTGATCAGCACGATATTAGGCTGGGCCAGGGCAAAACCAGATGTCGTCAGCCCGGCTAGGGCCAGCGCCATCGCCAGTTTAGTTTTTCTCATTATTCTGTCGTCCTATGCGTTTGAGCCGAAATTCCTTCTTTCTGCCTACGTCACGGCACCGCGCTGAGCAAAAAGACACCTAGCAGGGTCAAATTTACAACAACCAGCAAACGCGCAAGAACACTCTTTAACCTTGATTACAAAGGGGTAACAGCAAGCACGAAAATCAAGTAAAAAACAACAATGTAAAGTAACTTTTCATCCTGGAACAACGCTCGAACGCGAATAACATCCCATCACAGCGCCCTTTCAAAGGCCCCCTTTTCTCGAAGTAAATTCATGTCAACTTTGTAAGTGGGCGATTGACACAGCAATTGCAACATTCATCAAACCTGGATAGGAGCAGTGCTTTCTGCCATTCCCTGTCGCATGGCCGTCCCCTCGCTTAACAAAAGAGCGCCTTAACGACTCCCCGTGAAACCAATGGCCCTAAGGTGTGATGGCGACAAATCGCTTTTGGAGAGATGTTCTTAAGCGCCAGATATCACCATGACAGGCAAGGCTTTGGCCATCGAAATGGGAATGACACCGGGTAAGACTGCAAAAGGAGATGAGAGGCTAAGAAGGAGAAAAGACCGCGAATCAAAAGGGCCCACGAGGGGCCCTGAAAGATGGCAGAGGAGCCGCAAGCTTTACTGCTTGCCGAGGATCAACCCCGAAGTGGGCACGCCTGTCCCGGCCGACACCAGGACGTTCTCCACGTTATCCACCTGGTTGATTGCCTCCCCACGGATCTGACGCACCCCTTCGGCGATGCCGTTCATACCATGGATGTACGCTTCACCCAGTTGTCCGCCATGGGTGTTGATGGGCAGGCGACCACCCATCTCAATCTCACCGGCGCGGACGAAATCCTTGGCTTTGCCCTGATCACAGAAGCCGAACTCCTCAAGCTGCTGCAATACAAAGGGGGTGAAATGATCGTAGATCACCGCCGTCTGAATGTCCGCCGGCCCGATCCCCGCCTGGCTGTAGAGCTGTTTGGCCACCAGCCCCACTTCGGTTAAACGGGACATATCCTTGCGGTAGAAATGGGTCATCATCTGGGGATCATCACAGGCCCCCTGGGCCGCCGCCTTGATCAGGGCCGGGGTCTTGTTCAGCGTCTTGGCCCGTTCGGCAGAGGTGATCACCAGTGCCACGCCGCCATCACTCTCCTGGCAGCAATCGAGCAGACGCAGAGGCTCACAGATCCAGCGCGAAGCTTGGTGCTCCTCCAGGGTGATGGGCTGCTGATAGAACCAGGCATTGGGGTTGTTGGCCGCCATCTTGCGCGCCGCCACCGCCACGCGACCGAAATCTTCATCCGTCGCCCCAGTTTCATGCATGTAGCGCTGAGCCACCATGGCCACCCAAGACGCCGGCGTCACCAGGCCATGGGGAATGTACCAGCCATAGTGGGCCGTCTCGAAGGTGGGATCCGCCGCCGTATCCTGCATGCCGGTACCGAACCGATACTCGGAGCGCTCGTTCATGGCACGGTAAACGACCACCACTTCCGCCACCCCTGTAGCCACTGCCATCGCCGCCTGCTGCACCGTGGCACAGGCGGCGCCACCGCCGTAATGGATGCGGCTGAAGAACTTCAGCTCCTTGCCGCCGATCTCCCGGTGTACTTCGATCTCCGGGTTGTTGTCCATGGTAAAAGTACAGATCCCATCCACTTCGCTGGGATCAATCCCGGCATCGGCCAAAGCCGCGGTCACACACTCCACCGCCAGCTGCATCTCGCTGCGGCCGGACTTCTTCGAAAATTCAGTGGCCCCGATGCCGACGATGGCCGCGGCGCCACTGAGTCCACGTTTGTTTGCATTGATGCTGCTCATGCGTCTCCCTCCGGCAGGCTCACCAGCACGGTGCCATTTACGTGATTGCCCATGCTGTTTTTGCCCACCACGGCCACTTCCACCACATTGTTCTCATGCTTGGCCGCCACCTTGCCACTCAGCGTCATGGTGTCACCGACATAGTTGGGTACCCCAAGCTTGATGTTGACGCTGTTTAGCAGACCGGACGGACCGCTCCAGTCGGTGATCAGGCGCCCGACCAGGCCGTTGGTGGTGAGGATATTCATAAAGATATCCTCACTGCCCAGAGACTGAGCCGCGTCCCGATCATGGTGTACATTCTGATAGTCCCGAGAGGCGATCGCCGTCGCGACGATCAGCCGAGTGGTCACCTCTATGACCAGGGACGGCAGCTTGTCGCCCACCTGTACGTTTGAATAGGTCACTGCGTTCATAGCCTGACTCATACGATCGCCTCCAGGGTTTCCGCCTGCGCCAGGTACTGCCCCAACTTGGCCAGTTGCTGAGTGCCCCCACCCAGGCTCAGGGTGTTCTGCTTGGTCCACAGGTAGAAGCGGTGCAGGGGGTAATCGATGTCCGAGCCGATCCCGCCGTGCAGATGCTGGGCGGTATGCGCCACTCGATGACCACCGGTTGCAGCCCACCATTTGGCACTGCGCACACTGGCTTCGGTATCGGCGCTTGCGCTGTCACCATCCACCAGCCAGAGTGCCTTCCAATAGGCCGAACGGGTCGCTTCCACATCGATAAAGGCATCGGCAGCTCGGATGGTTGTACTCTGGAAACCGGCGATGGCATTGCCAAACTGTTTACGCTCTGAGGTGTACTCGGCGGTGCGTTTGAGCGCCTCCTCCATCACCCCGATCTGGATAGCCACCAGGGCCACCTGAGCCCGCAGCTCTATCCATTTAAGTGCCGCCGCGCCTTCGGATGGCCCTACCAGCACCTGCTCCGGGGCGATGGCCACATCGTCGGCCACCAGGGTGGCACAAGGTTGACCATTGGTGGAGAGGCCCGCCTCCAGCGTCACCTGCTCCGGCTTGACCAGCAGCAACACCGTCCCTTGCTCGCTCTGGGCCGGAACGATGATGGCGGCAGATTCAGCGGCAAAAGGCACCGCCTGGCGCACGCCACTGAGCCGGTAACCATCGCCGTCAGCCGTGGCGGTGATGGGGGCAATAGCCGCCTCGCTCATGCCCAACTCGGCGTACGCGCCGGTCAACAGGTGTTCTCCCGTGGCCAGGCCGGTCAACAGAGTATCCTTCTGCTGATCGCTGCCAAATTCGGCCAGAGGCAGTCCCCCCAACACCAGGGCGTTGTACAACGGCAGAGGCGCCACAAAGCGGCCCTGCTCTTCCAGGATCAAACACAGCTCGGTAAAGCCCAGCTGGGAGCCACCAAAGGCTTCCGGCACGGCAATGCCCAGCAGGCCGGACTCGGCAAACTGTTGCCACAGGGCCTGATCATAGGGGGCGCCGCTTTGAGCCTGGGCGTGTACCTGCTCATCGGAGGCCTGATCCCGCAAGATCTGACGGGTCAAATCGCGGATCGCGACCTGGTCTTCGGTAAAGTTAAAATCCATCTCTCTCTCCTCAGATCTGAGCAGGTTTAAACAGGGCCAGGCTCAGATCATCACCACAATCGGTGATCTCCGCCTGCACCGGCAGTCCGATCTTCACCGCTTCCGGCTCGATCCCCACCAACTGGGCAATCAAACGGGTCCCCTCCTCAAGCTCGACCAGGGCGATGGGATTGGGCTCATCAAAAGCGGGCAAAGCCGGGTGGTGCAGGTTCACGAAACTGTGGATCACGCCGCGACCGGAGGCCTCGATGGCATCGTGCTTCAACGACTGGCAGCTGGGGCACATGGGTGAAGGGGGATGACGCAGGGTATTGCAGCTGGTACAGCGCTGGATCAGCAGCTTGCCCTGCTTGAGCCCCTCCCAGAAGAAACGGTTATCCCGGTTGATCCCCGGCTGTGGCCGCTGGGCCTTGCGCGACTTGCCGCCGGTCGGCTTGTCCGCCGGCGCCGCCTGACGCTCGGGTGCCTTGAACTTGAGCAGGCGGAAACGCATCTCCGCCACGCTCTCATCATTCTGATCGGTAAAGTGCCACAGCTCGGTAACGAAATAACCTTCGCCCAGTGCCGTATGTTTGAGCTCAGACACCGACTCAATGGTGTTGGTATGCTTGATATCATCACCGGGATGGAGGTGACGGAAATAGTTCTGATCACAATTCACCGCCACCACGGAGACGTAACCATACTCATCCAGGATATCGAGCACATAGGGCTGCTCGGCGGTGCGCAGCACACTGCCCGGGGCCTGGGTCTCGGTCACCCCTTTCATGGTCCAGGCCTGGATCATGGTGGGCGGCGCCACCACATCCGGGAACCCCTGGCTGCGGGCAAACTCCACGTCAGTATACAGGGGGTTGTCGTCACCCATCGCCTGACACCAGTGACGGATCATGGGCAGGTTGATAGGATCCCAGCTGCGCTGCGGCCCGACCGTCACACCGACCGTCGCCGCCATACGTGCTTCGAGCTCCCGCTGTTGGGCCTGCCCCGCTTCGATTGGGCCTTCTTTGCTCATAGTGATGCTTCTCCCTGATCCCCCTCAAGACGCTTGCGAGGGAATTCCTAGTTACTCACCATTCTAAGGGTGCAGGCCTTGCTCTCAATGGCGGATCCGGCCAAAGGGCAGTAACAAAATAGCCCGCCGACAGGCAGCCGTCCCACCTCCAGCAGCCATTGCCAAGGCGCCTTTCCGGCGCGTACCCTTGCGTCATTCCCCCAACGAGTGGACAGCAACCTATGAACGCCCTTTGCCAATATCCCATCGGCACCCCCGGCCAACCCTGGACCGACCTCGACAAGGCTCGCTGGCGCGCCCAGACCGAGATCAAACGCAGCTACGCCGATGAAGTACTGAGCAAGCTCGCCGCCCTCATGGATCGTTTTGATCGGATCCAGTACGGCGCCCTCACCTACGATCCCGAACGCTACCCCCTCTTCGCCCTGAAAAGCCGCGACTGGCAAGGTGAACGCCCCAAGGTGCTGATCACCGGTGGCGTCCATGGCTATGAAACCAGTGGGGTTCAGGGGGCCATCGCTTTCCTGGACCAGGTTGCAGAGCGCTACGAAGATAAGATCGATCTGCTGGTACTGCCCTGCATCAGTCCATGGGGCTATGAAACCATCAACCGCTGGAACCCGCACTGCGTCGATCCCAACCGCTCATTTATGCCAAACAGTCCCAGCGAAGAAGCGGCCGCCGCCATGGCCTTCGTGGCCGAGCAAGGGGTCGAATTCCTCGCTCACCTGGATCTGCATGAAACCACGGATACGGACAAGAGCGAGTTTCGTCCGGCCCTGATGGCGCGCGACGGCAAACCCTTTGATGCAGCCAGTGAGCATATCCCTGATGGTTTCTATACCGTCGATGACAGTGAACGTTCACAACCGGAATTTCAGCAGGCGATCATCGAGGCGGTGGCCACGGTGACCCACATCGCTCCAGCCGATGAAAAGGGCGAGATCATCGGCGCCGCGGTGCAACAGGAGGGAGTGATCCATTACCCCAAGAAGCAATTGGGCCTGTGCGGCGGTATGACCGACGCCCCCTATGTCACCACCACTGAGGTCTACCCGGACAGCCCAAGGGCTACGCCAGAGGAGTGCAATACGGCCCAGATCGCCGCCATTATCGGCGCACTGGATCACCTGCTGGCTAGGGATGGAAACTAGGGATTGGGAAAAGCCTAGGTTCTAGGGAAGAGCCTGGGAAAAGCCTAGGAAGAACCTGGGAAGAGCCTGGGAAGCGCCTAGGTTCTAGGAAAAGCCTAGGATCTAGGGAAGGGCCTAGGTTCTAGGAGAGCCCCAAGAAGCTCTTACCTAGAACCTAGAACCTAGAACCTAGAACCTAGAACCCGACCCCAGCACCTGAAACCTAGAACCTAGTACCTAGTACCTAGTACCTAGTACCTGTCCCCTACCCCATCGACTGTGATCCGTCGCAAGCAAATGAATAGATCTACATGTTTTTTGCATAAAACAACAATTGGCGCTTGATCGTTTCAAATCCCCTGTTATTATCGCCGCAGGCATTACCGATATGCACATAACAAGAATAAGTATTCACCGAGAGAGTAGTACGATGGCTGAACAAGTCCTGAACCAAGCGTCCGACAAGACGCTCAACAGCACCCGGAACATCCTGATGTTCATCATCCCGTCCCTTCTGGGCGTGCTGTTCTTTTTGGCGCCACTGACCGTAGATGGCAACATTACTTTCCCCCTGGCGCTGATGGCCTCCGGCCTTAAGGGCCTGCTGGGCGATGCAATCCTGCCCCTGGTCACCGCAGTGATCTGCACCACGGCACTGCTCTCCACCCTGGCCAGCCTGCTCAAGCCGAAACTGGTGACCCAGTCTCCCCTGCTGACCCGGTTGTTCTGCGTCTCCAAGGGCTGGCTGGTGGTTCGGATCCTAGGGGGTCTGTTCACCCTGCTGGCACTCAATGAAGTGGGTCCGGAGATCATCTGGAGCGGCGACACCGGCGGCCTGGTGCTGAACGACCTGCTGCCATCCCTGTTTGTCACCTTCTTCTTCGCCGGCCTGCTGCTGCCACTGCTGCTCAACTTCGGCCTGCTGGAACTGCTGGGGACCCTGATGAGCAAGATCATGCGGCCCCTGTTCCGGCTGCCGGGTCGGGCTGCCATCGACTGTCTCTCCTCCTGGCTGGGTGATGGGACCGTCGGGGTGATCCTGACCTCCAAGCAGTACGAAGAGAAGAAGTACACCGAGCGGGAAGCCGCCGTGGTAGCCACCATGTTCTCCATCGTCGGGATCTCCTTCTCCCTGGTGGTACTGACCCAGGTCGGCCTGCAAAACTACTTCGTGCCCTTCTACGCCGCCATCTGCCTGTCCGGTGCCGTTGCCGCCATGCTGATCCAGTACCTGCCACCGCTGTCCTACAAGAAAAACCTCTACATCGATGGCACCGCGCCAAACCACAGCGACGAGTTGGTTCCCCAGGGCATGTCTGCCACCAAGTACGGCTACCAGTTGGCCCTGCAACGGGCATCCAAGGTTGATAGCCTGGGCGACGTCGCCAAAAAAGGCCTGCATACCGCCCTGGACATGGTGATTGGCGTCCTGCCTGTGGTCATGGCCATCGGTACTCTGGGCCTGGTGATCGCCGAAGCCACCCCGCTATTTAGCTGGCTGGGCGCCCCGTTCGTACCAGTACTGGAGCTGCTGCAGGTGCCTCAGGCTGCCGATGCCGCCCAAGCCGTCATGGTTGGCTTCACCGACATGTTCGTCCCCTCCATCCTGGTCACTGGCCTGGACAGCGAGATGACCAAGTTCGTGATTGCCGCCCTGTCCGTGACCCAGTTGATCTTCATGTCCGAGACCGGCTCGGTGATCCTGAGCTCCAAGATCCCACTGAACATCTTCGAGCTGATGGCCATCTTTGTCCTGCGGACCCTGGTTACTCTGCCGATCATCGTTGTGGTTGCCCACCTGGTGTTCTAAGCAAACCGTAAAAGAACTAAAAACGCCGCCTTGCTCAATGCAAGGCGGCGTTTTTTATCTGTGCTTTCGCCAATTCCCGTCCGGTGGTGACACCACCCAAGCCCACCCCGAGGCTCAATGCTTCGTCAGTGAGATCAGCCGCGTAGCGGCGTGATCTGACGCGTCTGTTCAACCCTATGTCAGCTTACGGGACTGCGTCCCTAAGCTAACCTACGGAGCCGGGCGCTTCGTAGGTTAGATCAGCCGCGCAGCGGCGTGATCTGACATACCGGTATTGGACCTAAAGCCATGTCAGCTTACGGGACTGCGTCCCTAAGCTAACCTACGGAGCCGGACGCTTCGTAGGTTAGATCAGCCGCGCAGCGGCGTGATCTGACGCTCCCGGTATCGAGCCCAAAGCCTCTTTCCTCGCAGTTACCCCACCAGATCCAGCACCCGACGCTTAAAACTGGCGCCGGCCGCTTCGACAATGGTTTGGCAGGCGGCGATATCCACCCCCTCCAGTCCGTCGATGGCGGACACCTCCACCTTGCCAATATACTGCGGCGCCAGCTCAATAAACTCGCGTACCGCGTCGTAGGAACCCTTAAGCTTGGGGGCGCAGTGCTTGAGATAGGTCGCTTCATCCTGGGCATTGAGGGAGATGGAGAGGGCATCCACGCAGGTAGCCAGCTCGGGCAGGATATTGCGGCGGTGAAACAGGTTGCCCAGGCCATCAGTGTTGATCCGCACCTTGCCGCCCTGCGCCTTGATCGCCCTGGCCACCGCCAGCAGGGTGTCCAGGTTCAGGGTGGGCTCGCCATAGCCACAGAACACGTACTCGTCGAACGCGGCCACGTCGCCCAGCATAGGGAGGAACTCTTCGGCCTTGGGCTGACGATCCAGCCCCAACTGGTACTGGTGCACCTGGGTGGAACCGTTCTGCTTGGGGCAGAACTGGCAGCGCAGGGTACAGCGGCCGGTGATATTGAGGTAACGGCTATTGCGAATGTCGTAGACCAGGGTGGCTTCACTCATGGGAACTTGGGCTTTGTCGAAAAGAAATACCACCCTACCTCCGGTCGTACCCCCGTACAGCGTGCGAACCCAAAAGCTTGCGCTGGCTCACGTCACACCCGGCTTAGCTGTCCCGTCTTGCCATCACAAACAGGAAATTGGGTTGGGTGCTCAATCGCCGATACGTCTCAGGGCTACGCTGACGCAATCGTTCGGTTGCCGTGCCCTCCTCCAGGGCGGTGATCACAAAGCCGTTCTCCGTCACTGCTCCGATCTGCTCCCCCAGCGAGCGTCGATAGAAGACCACCTCAACTGGCGTTCCCACCGTGTCCCAAGACTCGCTGATCGCCTCCCGGGCGTAGTAATTACCGCTCGGCGACAGTTCCGCATCCGCCACCGGGCTATGGGTTGAAAACAACAGCCTTCCACCAGGCTTCAGTACCCGGGCGCACTCGGCAAAAAAGGCATAGTGATCATCGAGGTAGTGCACCATCAAGGGGCTCAGCACCAGATCATACTGCCCGTCGGCCTCCTGGGGCAGCCCTTGCGTCAGGTCCTGCACATAAGAATGCAGATCCTTGCACCCGGCAAAGCGCTTCTGTACCAGTTCAACCATGTGCGATGACCGATCCACCGCGGTGACGTCGGCACCACGTTTGAGCAATTCGGCCACATACTCGCCGGGACCACAGCCCAGATCCAGCACTCGCTTGCCGCTGAGTTCAGGCAGCGCCTTGTCCAGCATGGCCAGGGTCGTGGGCCGTTCAAACTCCGCGTTGTAGTCGTTGTCTTTCAACACCTCGGCATAAGCCTTGGCGTGCTTGCCATACATCTCATTCATGATGCTATGCCTGCATCCTTTTCAGAACGCAACAAACCGGCGGCTTCTGCCTGATCCAACTTGTCTTCCAGTACCTCCCACAGTGCCGGAATACCCTTGCCGATACGGCTGTTGATGTTCAGCACCATCTCCTTGCTGACATTGTGCTTTTGCCAGCTATGGCCATCCCCGTGCAGGTTATGCAACAGCGGCGGCACCCGATCGATCGCCTTGGCAAACTTGGCATCGGCGGTGTCACCGTCTTCAAATTCCCGCCACAGATCCAGATACCCAACGGCGACCTCATCTGGCAGGATCGCTAAGAGTCGTTTTACCCCGCTCTCTTCGGCCAGCTTGTTCTCCGGGGTTTCACTGGCGTAGATAATGGTGTCGCCGGCATCGATCTCCCCCAGATCATGGATAAGCAGCATCTTTATCACCCGATCAATATTGACCGGCTCGGCAGCAAAATCCTTTAGCATTAGCGCACTGAGAGCGACATGCCAGCTGTGTTCGGCGGAGTTTTCATAACGCTCGAGCCCCACCGGGCGGGTCTTGCGATGGACGTCTTTGAGTTTTTCAATCTCGACGATGAAGTCGATAATCTGCTGGATCGGGTTATGCATTGCGGGCTCCGGAAGTTGAGAGGGCCGATTTTACCCGATGACCGGCAGGGCCTCTACCGACCGGGTCAAACGGCCTTGCCATATCGAATCACATCATCCCGTCGACCGAGGTACTCCATTAACCCTCAACCCGATCTCGTCCATTCGCCTTCGCTCGATAGAGCATGCTGTCAGCCATTCCTATCAGCCGCTCTTTGTTATCGTCACCGCAAATGGACATTGCCGCTAAGCCTATACTGGCGGTTAAAAAAGGCTGCGTCGGCGATCTTTCGTTCGCGAAATTGAGTTTCCGGATCTGCTCCATTAGATTTTTTGCGAGGTGCCTGGCCTGTTCTATTGAGGTGTCACCCCAGATCAGCGCAAACTCTTCCCCCCCGTACCTTGCACACAGGTCACCCGGTCGATTGACAAATCCTCTAAGCAAGCTTCCCACCTTAGTGAGACATTCGTCGCCGGTTTGATGGCCGTAGGTATCATTGAGCAGCTTGAAGTGGTCCAGATCGATGATCGCCAGGCTAATCGGTTTCTTTAACCGAAAACATCGCCTCCACTCTGCATGAAGAAACTCATCAAAGACGCGGCGATTAGGGATCTTCGTAAGGCCATCCAGCCTGGCAAGCTCCCTGACTTTCTCTTCGGCCAACTTGCGCTCGGTGATGTTCTGATGAGAAATCACATAATAATCTGTACCCATCGCCCTTAGCGGAGTCGTGCGCATCATGAACCAGCGTTTCTCTGTGGGGCTATGGCAGGGATATTCAAAATAAAATTTGCCAACCCTACTTTCGATGACACTTCGAATGCCCGCTCCGGCCCCTGCCCCGAACTCATCCCCCATCGCGGCAGCTTTATCGCACTCCTCCAAATAGTTGATCCCCCTCCAATCATCACCAACAAGGCAATCGTTACTGCTTCCAAACACCGTCCAGCTTTTATTGGTAAAGCAGATCACTCCCGCTTCATCTATCACGACAATATGCTCGGTGATCGAATCTAAAACCAAATTCAAGAAAGTTTCTGAGTTTTCCATTCTCAACGCCCTTAATCATTGGGATCGGCTTTAACACCCTGTTGCGCTTACCAAGCACTCCGGAGCCTTTCTTCCAAGCAAAGGCTTGCCCGTTGGAGTGATTGGCGTTCGCACATAACCGATATCACAACACTAGACCCTTTGCGCCCGGCCTGCATCGGACTGAGTCTCAGCGACCGACCCAAGAAGAGGGGGGAAACAGGGCTGAGAGAAAACGGAAAAATGTCACAGCGTTTGAGTCGCTTCACGGAAAAGAATCAGGAGAATTGAGCGGTAGTACCGCTAACGCAGAATTCAGATCAACGCCTTTACGGTGCCCACTGCGATTTGGGTTCCTTAATACTCTTCCAACCGTGCTGTGATCCCTCATCCGATAGAGGGCGTAGCAAGCAGGAGACATCGCCAACGCCTTCGAGGAGGCATCATGCATGTTAATCAACTGAGAAAAGGGATGGTGATCGAATGTCACCAAGGGATCGCCACCATCTTAGCCATTGATCCCGTCAATGACACCGTGTTGGTCGAACGGCAAGACAATCACGGCCACATGACTGTTCGAGCTAAGGATATCGAGTGTGAGCCCGGACTCCATGCATACGAGGATCGCGATTACTGAGTGCTTAAAGCAGGGATGCTGATCTCAGGGGGTATCGTTCGGTTGGGCGCTCAGCTGGTTTAGCGCAGTCAGCGCCCGATCGGCAACCTCACTTTGCACAAAGATATGGTCGTGATAATAGCCCGCCACCACATTCGCGCTGATCCCCGCCTTGGTCAAGCAGGTCGAAAAAGCGGCGGTCAGCCCCACCGCTTCCAGGCTGGAATGCACCATCAGGGTGATCTGCCGGTAGCTCCCCTCAAACGGGAGCTGGGCGGCCTCTGCAGACACCTTGGTTAAAATCAGGGTCAGCCCCTCTTGCTCACGAACGCTGGCCAAAGGCTCCAGCGCTGCGTACTGGGCCAAGGTGCCGCTGACGGTACAAAACACGTATTCATCCTCCATAAGCTGCGGCCGCATCGAACTCAACAGCTTACTCAACTCCATGATCCCCGCCATTGGCCTGCTCTCCATTGTCCCGTTTACCGAGGCAGTTTACCTTAGCCTGGGACTTTGTACACGACGCTTGAGAAGAAGGCTTCGAACCCCTCACCGGCCTCGGTCAGCTTGCCCTGCTGGTAGTCAAACGTCAGCATGGCAAAGCGTCCCAGGGCCAACACCTGTTTTCCACGCCGGAAGCGATAGAGGAAATCGCAACCGTAACGGTGAAAATTGGCCACGGCAAACTCACCGTTAAGCGTATCGAAACAGCGTCCCTCACCGAGTAACTTCAGCGAGATCTCGCCGTTGATCAGTGGTTGGCCCAGCACATCCCCTCCAGAAAGCTCGCGCTGTCGAAAATAGCGCAACATGGTTTCGTTACAGAGCTCAACAAAATGGTTGTTGCCGACATGATCGCCGCGATTGACTTGATTCGAACCAATCGTGAACTCGGTCTGAAATAGCGGGGGGTCGGGAAAATCGATCTGGACGCGTTGACGCATTCGCGCCTCCTCAATGCGTTGCCAAAAAGCAAAAGAGTCGATCCCCCGGTGCAAACCGGAGCGGATCGACCCTAAAGGGGATGGCGGTTACAACCGAACGTAGTCGGTCAACTGGGCCTGTCGCTTCACACCAAAGTGCGCACGACACTGGGCCTCATCCGCAAAGCTGGGCTTGGCAAAACGCTGCCAGCCGTTGCCCCGACAGTCCTGGGCACCCTCGCGCACCGTGGTCACGCTCTGGGCCGCCGCCGCCACCTGCTCCGGTGTAAAGGGCAGGATGGCAAACTCCTTACGGGCGAACTTATCGGTCATATCCCGGTAGTGGGGGGAGTCGGGATTGGTGGAGATGGAGTAGGCCAGCACTCCCTGGGCCTTGACCCCTCGAGGGGTGAATTCGGTGACCATCAGCCAGCTGCCGCTGGAACCGTCGATCTGAGGATAGCCCTCAGCCCCTCGGTAGCTCGCCTCCATCTTATTGAAGACTCCGACATTCTCTGGGCCGCCATGCATGGGGATCTTAACGCCGCCCTTTTCGGCAAACTGCAACTCACCCAGGGTCGCATCCAGGGCGATGCCGTCACCATTAAGGCGGGACACCGCACGGGCCAGGGCATCCAGCACCTTGGGGTTGTCCCGGGTATCCAGGCCCCTTGGGGTGTTGAGCAGATCCTTGGGATCGAAGGGGACCGCATAGTTAAACTGAGGCGGCAGCCAGCGGTGTTTATGCTTCAACTTGGCTTCTTTGAGCGCCTCGGCGATGAATTCACGGAACAGGTGGGCCCCCCGGCTGTCGAGGTTGTCGTGGCGGTCCCAGCCAGCCAGCGCATCACAGGCCGGCGTGAGATCCACACGCTGGCCATCCACCGTCCAGTCCGGGTTGGCGCGGCACAGGGTGATCAGATCATCAGTAAGCAACTGTCCGGCGGTATTCTGGTTGGAGAGCATCAGGGACGACAGGGTATCGCCATCAAACTTGTTGCCCGCCGCCAGGTGGTCCGCCACCATGGTCAGACCCGAGCGGGTACGCAGGCTGCGCTCGCTGCCCTGACTGCCCAGGCTTTGACGATAGCCATCCAGGGGCTGATCAGGGTTGGGCAGCCAGTAGCTGTCGTTGGAGTTGGTGACATAATCCCGACGCACCAGGTGGGGCTGGTTGGCTGGCCCCAGCAGGCCCGGCGCACTGGCATCGGGATCCGTACCCCACTGACAGGCGCTGCGGCTGCCATCCAGGGCCTTGCCGTAAAACACCGAACACTCGGCCAGCTGGGTATCGGTCAGGTTGGCCATGGGGCCCACGTCGGCGTACAGCACCGCCCCCTGATCGTCGGCAGCAATCAGGTTAACCGGGGTGAACTGGTATTGCTCCTGGGCGGCGAGCACATCCTCAACACTCTTTGCCCGGTAGTAATCCAGGGTGCCGCCCTGCATGCCACGGGGGCCTTCATCGGCGATCTGCAAGGCAAAGGCGATCTGCTCATTCCAGGGAAACTGCCCCACCAGGTAGCCAAACTCGGTCTCGAAGAAACTGTGCCGGTGCGCCTTCACGCTGCCGTCCGGCTGCTTCACCGGCACGCTCACCGAATGCTCGGTCATCGCCCGCTCTTTGCCATCCACCAGGTAGTGGAAGGGATCCTTGGGGCTCAGTGCCAGCTGGTAAAAGCTGTAGCGGGTGGCCGTAGAGACCGTATTGGTCCAGGCCACGTGTTCGTTGGTGCCAAAGCCGACACTGGCCCTATCGATGGCGTTGGCCCCCAGCACGTTCATCACCCCGGGGATGATCTGGTGCATGGGGTAGAAGCGCCAGGCGGGCTCCCAGTTCATATGGGGATTGGCAAACAACACCCCGCCACCGCTGACGCTGGCCTCGCCGCCGATGGCGACGCCGTTGGAGCCCTTGTCGTAGGGATTACCCGCGTCCTCGGCCAGGGCCAACAGCGTCTCCAGAGGCTGTGCCGCCGAGGTTTCTTTTTGGGGAGGCCGAGCGCTGATCAGGAGATCGCGGAAATTGGGCAGGAAGAAGGGGGTCAGGTGGATCCGTTTCACCAGCTCTGCATCCACAGGCTGCACCCACTCGGCCCCGGCACAACGCCCATCCGGCCAGCGCTCAAGCGGTGTGTCTGCCAGGAAACGGTTGTAGCCCGCGGCATAACCCTCAAACAAGGCCGCCATCTCCGGCGCCACCTCAACCTCGTAGCGACCGCTTTCAATGATCAGCTGCTGCACCAGATCGGTTCCCAGGTTGTTCTCCTGGGGGCCAAAGTAACGGGACAGCTGAGCCTGGTACTTGAGGAAGTTTTTCGCCAGGTGACAGACGTTGTCCTGGGCCGCCGCATAGCCGGTGCCAAAGCCCAGGCTGGCGAAGTCATTCGCTTCAATATGGGGGAAGCCCCCGGCGGTGCGGGTGATCTTGGCCTGGTAGGTCGGCAAGTCGACGGGCTGCACGGGACTGCGCAACGACTTCTCCCCCAGGCAGCCGGTCAGCAAGACGCTGCTCGCAAGTAAAGCCCAAAGGCCTTTGGAATGGCTTAGAACGCTCATCATTGATCTCCTATCATGCTGTCCAGGCCACAATAATCTGGGTAGGGCTGACAGCCGCCGGACACAAACTGTTTCTGTGGTGGTGCCGAGTCCCAGGCTTCGCTCGCCAGGATCTGATCGTCCTCGCCCTGCCGATCGATACAGCCCGCGAGGGCCATCGCCCCCACACACAAACCGATACGCCACTGTGCTTCAACCATGCTCCCTCCGACTTACTCGATAATGGCCGGATTGGGCTCAGCAGGCCCCCCCAGCATGGGACGATGGGATGGGGGCTGAACACCGCCAAGATCGGTCACGCCCAGCTCCTGGGCCAGTTCGGCGGCGATCCAGACCCGGCCTGAGCGCTCGAGCAGATCGTCCCTTTGTGCCAGCGCCGCGATCACCCGACCGCCAAACTGGGGCGACTCGGCTGCGGCCGCCAGCTCGGCATACTTGTCCGGCTCGGCCGCGAACACTTGATTGGTCCGCTCGGTCGCCACCAGCCCCAGCCAGAGTGAGATGCAGCCGACCCCGTAGGGCTTGAGGTCCACCGCCATATCCGCGGCAAACTTATCCACCGCCGCCTTGCCCGCCCCATAGGCCGGTCCATGCATATAGCAGCGTCCACCAAAGGAGGAGGTGTTGACGATCAAGCCCGATCCCTGCTCGCTCATGATCTTGGCGGCGTAATAGGCAGCCACATAGCTCGAGCGCATCCCAACATTCAGAATGTCGAGCATCTTCAGGCTCTTTTGGAAGAATGGCCCGGGTTGCACCAGTTCATCGGGCAGGGCGATGGCATTGTTGACCAAGAGATCCAGCCGCCCCTGCTCCCGCTGGATCTGGCCAAACAGGGCTTCGACCTGGGCGTCATCGCCATGATCGCACACCACAGCAATGCCCTGGCCGCCCGCCTCGGTCACCGCCTGCGCGGTAGCAAACACAGTGCCCGGCAGCGGCGCATCCCCCTCCTGCTGGCTGCGCCCGGTGACGTACACTCGGTAACCCGCCTCGCCCAAGGCGATGGCGATCCCCTTACCGACACCACGGCTGGCCCCGGTGACCAAAGCCACAGGCGGGGCTACGGACGCGATTGACGTGACGGATATGTCAGTCGGCTGGCTCATGCGGCATCCTCCTGTCCCCGGGACTGGGCTTGACTGGCAATATGGTTCGCCGCTAGGTAGCCAAAGGTCATGGCCGGGCCTATGGTGGATCCCGCGCCGGGATAAGTTGCTCCCATCACCGAGGCGGCGGAGTTGCCGATGGCGTATAGCCCGGCGATCGCCAGGCCGGCGTCATCCAGCACACAGGCATCACAGTCGGTTTGCAGCCCGCCCTTGGTGCCGATATCACCGGCATCGACCCGCATGGCGTAGTAGGGGCCTTTCTCCAACGGAGCCACACAGGGATTGGGCTGCACATTGGGATCGCCGTAGTAACGATCAAACAGGGACTCCCCCTTACCAAACTCCGGATCCTTGCCCACTTTGGCATGCTCATTAAAGCGCTGTACCGTCTCGGCCAGCGCCTTGGGATCTAGGCTGATCTTGGCCGCCAGCGCTTCCAGGGAGTCGGCTTTCTCAAAGCAGGCACGGTGGCGCCGGGAGAGGGCGCTGTCGGGCTTGGCGTAGCCAGGAATGAGTGGCCCGGCCGGGTATTTATGACGGAAAGTGGCATCGAAGATCATGTAACAGGGAACACCCCCCTCGCCCTTTTTCATGGAGCGATACATGGCATAACCGATGTCATTGTAGGGCGCACCCTCGTTGACAAAGCGTTTGGCGGCACTGTTGACCAGGATGCAGCCGGGCAGGTTGCGCTCGACAAACAACGCCCGCTGCTTCTCTTCACCATCCACGTACACCGTCGGCGCCCACCAGCTGTGCTCCATCAGGGCCGTAGCCGCCCCCAGTTGCTGGCCCGCCCGGATCGCATCCCCGGTGTTATGAGGCGGCGCGGCACTCCACTGGGCATGGGAGGGTTGAGGATGGTACTGATCCCGCATCTGCTGGTTGCGTTCGAAGCCGCCGGCGGCCAGAACCACCCCGTGGCGCGCCTGGATCCGTACCGGCTGTCCCTCCCGCTCGATCACCACACCGGTCACCCTGCCATCCTCCCTGACCAGTTCGGTCATGGGGCACTGGAGCCAGAGGGGAATATCCTTTTGCATCATGGCGTAACGCAGGGCGCCCACCAGGGCGTTGCCCAGACACAGGTAGCGATCGCGCTTGGAGCGGCTGCGCCACACCAGATCCCGGTAGTAACGCCAGAGGATCTTGAAGGTGACACCCAGCCAGCCCTTGCCTCGACACATCAGGATCCGCGCTTCCTTCATCCCCAACGACATGCGCCCCATCATCAGGGTGCCTGGCGAAGGCTCACGCAGTCGGTCGAATTCCGCTCCCAGCTTGGCGGCATTGAACGGCAGGGGATCCATGGAGCGATAGCCCGGCAGGCCTCCCTCGACCTCGGGGTAGTAATCCGTGTATTCACTCTGGGCTTCGAAATGCACATCGGCGTCGTGTCGCAGGTAATCCACCATCTGGCGTCCCTGCTGAACATAGGTCTCGATGCGGCCATCCTCTACCACGTCATCGCCCATCACCCGCTTGATGTAGGCAACGGCATCCGCATCACTGTCCTGACCGCCCAGCGCACTGATCCTGTGGTTGTTGGGGATCCAGATCCCGCCACCGGATACGGCAGAGGTGCCGCCATACTTGTCACTCTTCTCCAGTACCAGGACCTCCTGGCCCAGATCCTTGGCCCGAAGGGCCGTGGTCATGGCACCGGCACCGGACCCCACCACTACCACGTCGACACTGTGATCCCATTGGGTTTGATTCTGCTGACTCATGTGGAGCACTCCTTAAACGTGGTAGCCGCCGTCGACGGCGATGATCTGGCCCGTGGTGTACGCGCTGCGGGGGGAAGCGAGATAGGCCACGGCCTCCGCCACCTCCTGTGGTTGGCCAAAGCGCGGCAGACACAGGCTGGCCTTCACCGCTTCCTGCCAGGCTTGATCAAAATGGGTCTCTTTCAGGCGCAGGAAGATCCCGGTTTCAATTACGCCGATGGCGACCGAGTTGGCCCGGATCCCATGGCGCCCCTCCTCCTTGGCGATCCCCTGGATCAGGGATTCGATCGCCGCCTTGGGCGCCACCGATAACATGTCCTTGGGCGGATAGCGCAGCAGCCCTGCCGAGCTGACATGGACAATGCTGCCCCCCGCCGCGCGCAGATAAGGCAGCGCGGCGTGAATGACCCGATAGAAGCCATGCAGATCGGAATCGATCACCCGCTGGAACAGCTCAGGGGAGGTATTGCCTATGTACTCCTGGGGAATATCAAAGCCGGTGGCAAAGACGATGCTGTGAATGCGGCCGTGACGCTCGGTCAGATCCGCCAACAGTTGCCCGATCCCCTCACCATCCGCCATCGTCAACTGGTGGGCCTCGGCACTGCCGCCACTGCCACTGATCGCCGTAACCACCTCGTCGGCCCGCGCCGCGTTGCTGTTATAGGTCAGTGCCACCTTGCTGCCGCCATGGGCCAGACGCTGGGCGATCACCGAGCCGGTCCCGCCACTGCCGCCCAAGATCAGGGCAACGCCGTCCTGGGGAAACTCCGCGATAAAATCCATTAAGAGGTCCTGCTGTAAGCCCGGTGCAGTTGTGAAACCGGACGGCAAAATCGATGCTTCCATCCTTGCGCGGGAAGGGGAAAAAATAATCGTCTAAAGGGACTAACGGAGAGGGGATAGATGGGGGCAGGGAGCAGGGAAAGGCAGAAAACAGAGAAAAGCAGAAAACAGAGAAAAGCAGAAAACAGAGAAAAGCAGGGGGCACAACGCCAGCTCTTTGCTCTTCCTGTCTTCTGTTCCCTGTCAGCGCAGCGTCCTGTGTTCGGTCGGTGCATGTGCTGAGTGCTTACCGAGCTTTTCCCTGGAACCTAGGCTTTATCCCTAGAACCTAGTGCCTAAGCCCTTCCCTAGAAACCGCCCTTGAGGCTGACACAACGTACCCCGCCGGGCAGGGCCATGGAGGGGACGCACAGGTTGCAGTGATCACACTGGTTAGGGTAGCTGGCACCGTCGACCGCAGCCTTGTTGATCATCTCCGGATCGCGAATAAGCGCCCGGCCCATGGCAACGAAATCAAACCCCTCTTCCATGGCCCGCACCATGCTGTCTCGGCTTGAGACACCACCGAGATACACCAGGGGCACAGAGACCGCATCGCGCATTTTTTTGGCCTTGTCGAGGAAATAGAGCTCCTCAAACTTGGATGGGCGGAACAGCTTGGGCCCGCCGATCTTCATGAAAAAGGCCATCACCGGGTTCTTCTCAGTTTGGATCATCTGCTTGAGCGGGCTGCCGCCACGGAACAGGTACATGGGCGTCCGCGCAGTAAAGCCACCACTCATTACGATGGCGTTGATCCCGGCCTGCTCCAGCATCTGTGCACATTGGATCGCATCATCGATCTGAATGCCACCACGGAAGCCGTCGGACAGATTGAGCTTACACAGGATGGGAAACTCCTCCCCCACCGCCTTACGCACAGACGCCAGCACCTGCAAGGGCAAACGCATTCGGTTTTCCAGGCTGCCACCGTATTCGTCGGTCCGTTTATTGGTATAGGGACTGATGAACTGGGACAGCAGATAGCCGTGGCCCATGTGGATCTCCACGGCATCAAAGCCAGCCCGTTTTACCAGCGCGGCGGCATCATGGTACTCACCCAGGGTCTTTTCGATGTCGGCTTGGGTCATGGCGCCGCCAATGGGAAAGCCGGAAAAGGCCCCATAGTGGTTGAAGGTGACGCTGGGCCCACGGGGACGGGGCAGATTCTTGGGCTTGTTTCGACTGAAGAAACCACAGTGGGACAGCTGTGCAGATACCTTGCCTCCTTCACCGTGTACCGCATCCGCCAGCAGCTTGAGGCGATCAAAGATCCCTTCATGCATCCACATCTGATCGGCAAAGGTCAGGCCATCCGGCGACACGCCGCAGTAAGCCACCGTGGTCAGGGCGGTGCCGCCGGCGGCAATCCCCTGGTGATGGGCGATCAAGGCGTCACTGGGGATCCCTGCAGGAGTCATCCCCTCGAACGTTGCCGTCTTGATCACTCGGTTACGCAGTGTGGTTCCCGCCAGAGAAACCGGGGCAAACACATTGGCTGCATTACTTTTAACCTGTTCCATATCAATCCTTTAATCTCTTTTGTCGCCATAGGCAACGAACTCTTCCACTTCCATCTCATAGCCTGAGATGGCGGTAAAGCTTACTGGGTAATTGAGCAGACGCAGGCGGCGAACGTTCAGATCTCGCAGGATCTGCGCCCCGACGCCCAACATTCGGTGCTTGAAATTGGGCGGAGTTGGGATCGGTGCCTGGGGCTCGGCATAGCGGGCCAGTTGGCTCAATACCGCCTTGGGGCTCTCCTGGGCTGCCAGCAGCACCAGCACGCCGGTCCCGGCTGCGGCGATCGCCTGCAGGGCGCGCCCCACATCCCACTGCTCTGGCCCGGCGTCGGAATGGGCACCGAGCAGATCTCGAACCATCTGGGCCGACTGAACCCGGACCAAAACCGGCTCCTCGGGTTTTATCTCGCCCTTCACCAGAGCCAGGTGCAACACTCCCTGATATTGATCTTCATAGGCCACCACCTCAAATTCACCGTACTTGGTGGGCAGGGTGTACTGGGCATCTCGTTGCAAGGTGCCCTCATGCAGCAAACGGTGATGAATAAGGTCGGCAATGCAGCCTATCATCAGACCGTGCTCCTGAGCGAAAGCCACCAGGTTTTCCCCCCGGGCCAGCTCTCCTTCATCATCCAAAATGGCGGCCAGTACGGCGGCACTCTTGAGCCCCGCCAGGCGAGCCAGGTCGCAGCCAGCCTCGGCGGCGGCAGAACATCCCATTACCCCACCCGGATGAGTCAGCACGGGAAACACATGACCCGGTTGCACCAGATCCACCGGCGCTGCATTGTCCGCCATTGCCGCTTCAATGGTGCGTGCTCGATCCGCGGCGGAGATCCCCGTGGTTACCCCCTGTGCCGCCTCGATGGAGACGGTAAAGTTGGGTCGATTGCGGGAGTGACTTCCCGCCATCAAGGGAAGCTTAAGCTGCCGACAGCGCGCTTCGTCCAGCGCGAGACAGATCAGCCCTCGGGCCCGGTGAGCCAGGAAGTTCACCGCCTCAGCATCACAGTGCTGTGCGGCGACCAACAGGCTTCCCTCGCTGCCAGACTGGTTCTCATCGAGCAACACCACCATCTCGCCTCGCCGGATCGCGGCAACCATCTCAACGGCCGTATTCAGTTCCATCGCCTCACCCTGATTGCGCCTATTTTGCAATCAAGATTCAGGCCTCGGACCGAAAAAAGCATCGTCCAATAAGACGACCGCGCACCTTGGCGAAAGGCGCTGACAGGGGCAAACCAGCCCTGTTCATCATCCCTAAAATCCCCCCCGAACAGGACAAACCGCTTACATTAACGAATACAGGTCTCCGCTCCCAATCCCCGGCCGAGCTGGATGAGCGCGGACTTATTGCACATTGGTAAACAAGGCGTTTATGCTAGGCCGGACAACACGGAATGTGACAACGATCCCAACTAAGGGGCGGATAATCATAATGATCACAACCAGCCAACCACCTATCGATGTCGATAGATTCAGCGGATTGATCGGTACCCTGTATCAGGGGCTGGAAGACGACATCCCCTGGAAAGCCTTCCTTCGGAAGCTTCAGGATGCCGTGGGTGCAAAATTTGCGACCTTTATTTTGCGCCCCCCAAGCCATGATCTCGACGGACTGATCCTCAGCACCGGACGACCCACGCAGGATGCCATGTCATCCTATAACAAACATTTCTATGCCCTGGATCCCTTTGTCGGCGTACCCAGTGGCCACGTCGTAACTCTGGATGAGTTTATTCCCGAGCACGAGCGGGAGAGCTCTGAATTCTTCCGGCTCTACCTTGCCCCACTGGATGTCTATCATATTGTCGGTACCGACATCATCACCCCCGACGGTGCCACCTGCAGCCTGCGGATCAGCCGAGGAGCCGATGGCGAGCCCTTTGGCACACATGAGAAAGAGATTGTCCGCCTGTTTATTCCCCATATTGAGCAGGCGGTAAAGATCCACATGCAGCTCAATCGCATTGAAACCGAGCGCAATCTCTATGCCGGTGCCGTCGATCAGCTGGCGGTGGGCACCATTATCCTGGATGAGAAAGGCAAGGTGTTGCAGGCCAACCAGGTGGCCCAGGAGCTGCTGGCAGAGAAAGATGGGCTAAAACTGGTCAACGGCGCATTACAGGTGGGTTCCAGTCGGGATACCTTGACCTTCCGCCAGATGGTTAAGCAGGCCACCGAAGCCCAGCACAACAAGCAGCCTTCTGTGGTGGAAGCCCTGAGGATACAACGCATGTCTGGTGCTTCGGATCTGGGGATTGTCGTGCGATCCATCCCCAGTGTCGATTGGAGTGAAGGCAAGCAACAACCCGCCGTGGTGCTGTTTGTCTCCGATCCGGATCGAAAATCCCGAGCTCCTCAGGAGGTGGTCAAGGCCCTGTTTGACTTCACGCCGGCAGAGTCACAGCTGGCCATGCTACTGGCCAATGGCCTGACCCTGGATGAAGCCTCGGAGCATCTGACCATCAGCCGCAACACCGCCCGGGCGCACCTGAGATCCATCTTCTCTAAGACCGGCGTCACCCGTCAGACCATGTTGGTTCGACTGATCCTGCGCAGTGTCGCCACCCTGGGGTAGGCAATCAAGTTGTCAGAAAAAAACCAGGTTCCAGGAAAGAGCCTGGGTACTAGGAAAAAGCCTAGGTTCTAGGGCAGAGCTTGGGCTCTAGGGAAGAGCCTGGGCTCTAGGGAAAAGCCTGGGCTCTAGGGAAAAGCCTGGGCTCTAGGGAAGAGCCTAGGTTCTAGGGAAGAGCCTAGGTTCTAGGGAAGAGCCTAGGTTCTAGGAAAGGCCGTGCTTTAATGCTTTACCTAGCGCCTAGCGCCCAGCACCCAGCTCCTAGTGCCTAGAACCTAGCACCCAGCCCCTAGTGCCGAGCACCTAGCACCCAGCACCTAGCATCTAGCACCTAGCACCTAACACCTAACACCTAGTACCTAATACCTAGCACCTAGCGCCCAGCCCCTAGTACCTAGCACCTAGTACCTAGCACCTAGCACCTAGCGCCCAGTACCTGGCGCCCAGTACCCTGTACCTAATACCTAGCTCCCCGTTTCCTGCCCCTCCCTGTCATCCGATCCTCCGCCGACGAAAAAATTGATCCAGCACAAATCCACCCTCTTCTTCCGGGCTCGTCTCCGTCCCATCGTCAATTCGGACGATGCCTGGATCCGGGTAGGCCCCAAGAATGGAGTGCAATGAAGGCCCACGCCCCCTAGGGACGAATTCAGCAAACGGAGCAAGAGCATGAGCGCAACCCATCGCATTGAAGCCCAACCGATTCCAGAGCGTTACGCCCGTGGTTGGCACTGCCTCGGCCTGGCCGAGAAGTACAAGGACGGCAAAGCCCACACCCTGGAGATCTTCGGCACCAAGCTGGTTTGCTATCAGGGTGAAGATGGCGAATTGCGGATCCTGGACGGTTATTGCCCTCACCTGGGCGGCGACCTGAGTAAAGGCTGCATCGAAGGCAACTCCATCCGTTGCCCCTTCCACGACTGGCGTTGGGATGCCGACGGCAAGTGTGATGATATCCCCTATGCCAAGCGCATTCCGCCACGGGCCAAGATCAAGGCCTGGCCCCTGTGCGAACAAAATGAACTGCTGTTTGTCTGGAACGATCCAGAAAACAACCCACCGATCCCTGAGCAGGCGATCCCCCGCGTCAACGAAGTCTATGACGACGCGTGGGCCAACTGGGTGATCGCCGAAATGGAGATCGGGATCAACTGCCGCGAGCTGGTCGACAATATCGCCGACAAGGGCCACTTTGGTCCGGTACATGGCGCACCGATCAAGACCTTTACCAACATCTTTGAAGGCCATCTGGCCACTCAGATCATGGAGGGCAAGAGTGAGCGCCTGGCCGAAGATGGCGAGATCCGCACCGAAGCGACCTACTATGGCCCCTCCTACCAGATCACCCATATGACCGGTGAGATGCATGGCAATCCGATCCACTCCATTTTGCTCAACTGCCATGTGCCGATCGATCAAAACAGCTTCCAACTGCGCTATGGCGTGCTGGTCAAGAAGGTGCCCGGGCTGACCGATGCCGAAAATCACGAGATCGCTCAGGCCTATGTCACCCAGGCCCAGGAAGCCTTCTATGAAGATGTGGAGATCTGGGACAACAAGGTACGGATCGACAACCCCATCCTCTGCGATGGCGACGGGCCTATCTACCAGTTGCGCAAATGGTACGATCAATTCTATACCGATGTGGGTGCCCTGACCGGCGATGAGAAACAGCAGCAGCGGTTTGAAGCCCACAACCTCGACGCGCTCTGATCATTGCATTCAGTAACCTCGACGCCCTGCCCCTGGCAGGGCGTTTTATTTGGGTAACTGCAGCTGAGCCACCTCCCCTGTCGGCAGCAACTGCCCGTCACCGCGCCGCCACAGTTCGGCCAGCATCAATCGATAGATCGCTTCGACATAGGGACGATGTCGGGAGAAAGCGCCGCCGTAGGCTAAATTTGGATTCCACAGCATGGGCAAGGGGTTGGGCTCCCACAGCACCATCTCGCCGTGTCGGTCCACACCATAGTCCACGGCCATCCAGTCCAACTTCAGGCACTGGCGATACCGCTCAAAATCCTGATGAAAACGACAGTGACGCTGACGGATCAAGGCCAACTCCTCTTCCCGTGCCGCATCGCTGTCGATCCTGTCCCTGGCGTGGACACACCAGTTGCGCGACAGGATAAGGTGGCGCATCAGGCCACCGCCCCCCACCAGCATGTAGCGATACTTACGAAACAAGCCGTCTTCACCACGGGTATCGATAAACTCGCAGGCTGCCGTCTGGCGAAACTGCGCCCACGGCACCGCCAGATAGTCGGCCCGGTTGGCGATCCAGATCATGGGACGTGTGTGCGTCGCGTTATCCCGAACAAAGAACGGCAATCCGACCTCGGCCACCAAGGCATCGAAATCCGAGTCCTTCGAACATAAGCAGATCCGGGCACAACGCAGCCCGGCCTGAGCCGCCAGCATCAGTGCCCTATCCTTGACCGTGTTGCTCAGGCTCGACACAGGGTTGATCACCGTCAACCCCAGTTGTTGATAGGATTGCTCAATCTCCCGAACCCTGGCATAGAGCCCAGGATCCCGCTCTTTCACCGGATCCTTCATCCAGGGCAGCAGCAAGAGATCCGTGTCGCGCCGAGCGGCCCAGGGCGAGTCGATGTGGGTGATCCGAACACGACGAAACAGTCTAGGGTGCACCGCTCGCAGCCAGTTGAAGAAATCGAAATTGAACTGGTGGTCGTTTTCGGTCAGCACCTGCCAAGTCGGCCCGTCGCCCCTGGCGAACCGCACATTACGAGGCCCGTAGTCTATCCAGCGCCGTAGCTTTCGCCGCACACGTCTTCCCAGGCTTTGGGTCATACTTCCCCCCTGTCGTAGCGATAAAAAGCCAGGGACAAGAGAGTGCCCAGCTGAGTCGGTGCGCAAGAATGGCCATTGGGACCAGGCTCCGTAATGGGAGGAGGGGTGATGATCGGTTTTGTCAGGGAGAAGGTGTATACGGCTGTGCGACGCCCGGAGGGAGTCCTCGTCACCGATCCACACCACAGGTGGAAGGCCCGACCGTACTGCCGCTTTCGTACTACTCGCGCAAGGTACGCCACCATTGACCCCCGGTAACAAACAAAAAATTACGCAGGAAAGGGGCTGAGTGTAGTCAATAGCGATTCAAAGCGGAGACCAATTGCTCAGCCTCCTCAATCCAGTCCTACTCGTAGCCCCAAGGGGCGGGCGGCGGGGTGATTGGTTTGGTCAGATCAAAGTCCACCCGAAACTCCCGTGCATCTCGGGTCAGTTGGTAGGTAAAGCGGTCCGGATAGATCTGCATGTGCCAAACATTGCCATTGGACTGGGGAAATCCAAGGCGTGTGAACAGATCTTTGGAATAGTCATCCGCCGGGAAGGCTTGATAATTGGCGTACCCCCGCTGCTGAGTGTGACCCCCATACATGGTGGTCTCATCATCACTGCCATCGGCCTCACGATGATCATGCTTAAGCAGAATTCCGGCACCGGTTTGTGTCAGGATCCAGGTTCGTGACGCATTGTCCCCAACATGAAACGGAATGTGGATCTGATCCTCAGCGCACTGACGCACATGCATCACCAGTCGCTTTCCGCTAAAGCCATCGCCTTCCCGCCCGCCGGAAACAATCTTCCCCTCGAACGCCTTGCCGCAGTGAAGTCGAATATTGTCAAAGAAACCGGCCTGTTCCGGGACGGTCGTGGTAAAAGCCGCATTGCTGGAAGTGCTGATTAAACATGCGCAAGCAAATGAAAATACTACTTTATTCTTCATTGTTCTCTCCCTAGTAAGGGGGAGCACTATAGGCGCAGGACAAAAGCCCGAGCAAACCACCTGTTCAGGTGAAAATCTCGAACTCCTGCCCAATACCAACGTTTCCCACCGAATCTGTGGAACTTAAGCGTGATCTCCACCCGCTTTAAGACGCCAGTAAGTATGAGAAACCGTTTGTATTCATACTCAACTCTTACGGACTAACGGCCAAAATACTTCTTCTGCGGTATCCAGATTTTTGACCGGTAACCCGAAGCGTTTCTGCCGCGCATGGGGAATGTAAGCGGTCCGAAAGATCACATCCCATAGGAACAACGAGGTCGCATAGTTTCCCGTCAAGCGACCATAACGGCCCATGCCATGGTGAGCATGGTGGGTATCCGGCGTCACCACAACCCGCTCCACGACCCAGATCAACGGCTTGAGCCAGCGGATCTCATACAGGGGCAGATCCCAGCGATAGGGCAGATGGGTATAGATCCCTATGATGAAACTCACCACGACGAAGGGCCAGTAAGCCTCCAGCAGACCAAAGTAGGCGGCAAAGGCACCAAACCAAGTCTGCGGCCGTAGGAAGGGCCAGAAAAAGTTATAACGAAAGAGCACCAGCATCCCCATCTTGTCGGCGCTGTGATGGGTTCGGTGAAGTTTCCATAGCCACTTCTTCTCATGGGCCCAACGGTGCATCCAGTAAAACACCAGCTCCTCCAATGCCCAGATCAAGCAGAATGCCAGTGCGATGTTCATCCCCGACAAACTACCGGCCATGCCGGGAAACGCCCAGGCAAACAGCAGACCGAAGGAGACCCCCATCAGCCGCCCCGAGATCGCCTGACCCATAAAGCCTCCCAGGCTCTTCCAGTAATCGGGCCACCGCCAATGCCAGTTATCCCGGTAGAGCCAAAAGCGCTCTATCAGCAAGCCCAGCACCAGGGTGGCCACAACGGCCAGGGTCACGAACTGTTCCATATTCATCTGCAATCCTTCGCCTCACTATTTCACCACATGGTTAAAGAACTTAGTGAAGCGATGGAACAGCGTCAACCCCTTCCATAAGCGTTTTTGTTTTAGCAGACAAAATAAACCCCCGTTCCGGCAACGGCTTCATGTTAGCCTAGAGACAGTACAGGGGAGGGAGATCCGTTTTGGTTCAAGCAATGGAAGGGCGACAGGGGCGCCGACAGGGTACCGCCACCCGCAACGACATCCTCGATAAGGCCGAGGCCCTGTTCGCCAGAGAGGGGGTCGCTCGAGTCTCACTGAGAGAGATCAACAAGGCCTGCGGGATCAGCCAGGGGGTGATCCACTATCATTTCGGTGGCCGCGACGGCCTGCTTGAGGCCCTGCTGCGCCGACGCTTTCCTACCCTGACTCAAAGGCGTCAACAACTGGTCCAGGCGCACCTGCTGGACAACCCCAAGGTCGAGCTGAGTGATCTGTTGACGGTATTGGCACGCCCCCTGGCCGAGATGATGATCGACGGCGGCCCCCAAGGCGAGCGCTTTGTGCGGGTGCTGGTGCAGCTGCATCACGAGCGTAATCCAGTATATATTCAGGTCGCTGGCCAGCAACTGGGCAGCCTCGGAGTGCATCTGCTCGATCTGCTCTATGAGCTGTTGCCGGCTCAACCGAAGAACCGGGTGGAATTTCGCCTGCAGCTGGCCCACAACACCATCTTCGCGACACTCGGCCAACTGACCGAGCCCCACGCCCCCTGGCAATTAGGCCTGCAAGCGGCTCCCCTCTCCCCCTGGCAGCGGCTCGATCTGCTGCTGGAGACCTTGGCCGCAGGCTTTGAACCGAGCTGAACCTGAGGTCTTTTTGATGGGATAGTGATGATCGGATCCAATCGCGGACTCGGGTCAACTCGGCGAAAAATTTCGCAAAATGTAACCAAGAGTAACCAAGTGCATGGGGTCCGTACGGGAGGGGATAAACACGCTACCATGGCGTCAGTTTCCACCACCTTGCAGGACTCCAATGAGAAGATCTTTGATTGCCGCGGCCGTGCTCCTCGGCCTCGTTGCCACAGTTACACTCCGTCCCGGAGAGTCGCCCGAAGCGGCGATGAGCTATCAGACACAGTCCATCCAGATCGGTGAGATCCGCAAAACCGTGGCGGCCACCGGCACCCTGGCGGCGGTGGATGACGTGGTGGTGGGGGCTCAACTGTCCGGCCAGATCACCCAAGTCTATGTCGACTTCAACGACACGGTCAGCGCCAATCAACTGCTGGCCCAGATCGATCCCCGCACCTTCCAGGCCCGACTGGATCAGAGCCAGGCTCAGGTGGCCAGGACCCAGGCCGATCTCCGCCTGCAGCGGATCGCCATCGAACGGGCCAGGGTGAACGCCAACCAGGCTAAGCGCGAGCTGGTGCGGGCCCAGGCGCTGGTGGCGGAGAAACACATCTCCGAAGATGAGTTGGACCAATACCAAACCCGGGTCAGGCTGACCGAGCTTGAACAACAACAGGCAGAGGCCCAGTTGAGTGCCCTGCAGGCCACCCTGTTGAGCAATCAGGCCAGCCGGGATCAGGCCCAGATCGAACTGGACCGCACCGAGATCCGTGCCCCCATCGATGGCTTCGTGATCAACCGCACCATCGAAGCCGGCCAGACGGTGGCAGCCAGCCTGAATACCCCTGAGCTGTTCACCCTGGCCAAAGATCTGGCCCAGATGGAGATCGAGGCCTATATCGATGAATCGGATATCGGCCAGATCGCCCTGGATCAGCGAGTCGAGTTTAACGTGGATGCCTTCCCGGACAGCAGCTTCAACGGCCGGGTGCAGCAGATCCGCCGGGCACCGCAGACCAATTCCGGGGTCGTCAGTTACACGGTGATCATCAGTGCCAATAACCGGGCCGGCCAGCTGCTGCCGGGCATGACCGCCAACCTCGAACTGCATATCGACAACCTGCGGGATATTCAGCGAGTGCCCAATGCCGCCATCCGCCTGGCAGAGCGCCAGGCCAAGGCCCAGCCTCAGGAGAAAGGGGGCAAAAAAGGCAAAGAGCGGGGAGGTCGTGGCGGTTCGATGGCCCTGCTCAACCTGACCGATGAGCAACGCCAGCAGATCCGCGAGGCGAGCCCCAAGCGCAATGCCAGCGCGGGGGATCCCCGAACCGCCGAGCGCAATCGGGAGCAGTCCCGGCAACGGATGAACCAGCTGCTGGATCGGATCCTCACCGACGAGCAGAAAGCACTGAAGGCCAAGATCGACAGTGGGGCGATCCGTCCCGGGCACCTGCTCGTGATGAAAGACCAAGCGCCCGAGCTGATCCCGGTTCAATTCGGGATCAGCGACGGTGACTTTACCGCCGTGCTGAGTCCGGATCTGACCGGCATCGATGTGATCACCCAGATGCGGAGCCAATGATGTCCATCGCCATCGAATGCCGGCAACTCAGCCACAGCTTCCCCATGGCCGGGGAGCGCTTCCAGGTCCTGTCCGAGATCGATCTGACCATTGAAACCGGTGAGATGGTCGCCATCATAGGGCCATCGGGCTCGGGAAAGTCCACCCTGATGAACATGATCGGCTGCCTGATGACCCCGGAATCCGGCGAACTCACCCTGCACGGCCGGTGCACCACGGGGATGAGCAAAGACCAGCTGGCCCAATTACGCCGGGACCATATCGGCTTTATCTTCCAGCAGTTCAACCTGCTGGCCCGCACCTCGGCCCTGGACAATGTGATGATGCCCCTGATGTATCAGGACCAGCTTGTCCCCGACGGACGCCAACGGGCCATCGACTGCCTGGAGCGGGTCAACCTGGGCGATCGCCTCGACAACACCCCGGCTCAGCTGTCGGGGGGCCAGCAGCAACGGGTAGCCATCGCCCGGGCGCTGATCAACCGGCCCAGTATCCTGCTGGCCGATGAGCCGACCGGTGCGCTGGACAGTAAGACCAGTGGTGAGATCATGACCCTGTTCCGCCAGCTCAACCGTCAGGGCCACACCGTGGTGTTGATCACCCACGAAGCCGAGGTGGCCGCCCAGGCGGATCGCATCGTCACCGTCCGCGACGGCCGACTCCTCGACGAAAGCCAAACCGCACAGGAGGGCGCGGCATGAAACTGGTGATCACCGCCCTGCTCTCACTGCGCCGCAACCTGATGCGCTCCATCCTCACCACC
Organism: Ferrimonas sp. YIN67; assembly: GCF_057219095.1. Taxonomy (NCBI): domain Bacteria; kingdom Pseudomonadati; phylum Pseudomonadota; class Gammaproteobacteria; order Alteromonadales; family Ferrimonadaceae; genus Ferrimonas; species Ferrimonas sp. YIN67. Next base: position 158,398 of record NZ_JBXVVJ010000005.1, on the reverse strand, counting down.
CTGGGGATCGTGATCGGGATCAGCGCCGTGGTGATCATGTTTGCCCTCGGCGAAGGCGCCCAGCGAGAAGTGGAAAAGCAGATCGAAAGCCTGGGCAGCAACCTCTTGATGGTCCGCGCCAGCTCCAGCAAAAGCGGGGGCGCGGCCGGGGCGGCCGGCAGCCGAGATCGAGTCCAGCTGGCGGATGTTGAGGCACTGAAACGGGAGATCCCCGAGATCGTCGCCGCCGGAGCCAGCAACAGCCGCTCCGCCCAGATCATCGCCGGTAACCGCAACTGGAACAGCTCGGTATCCGGGATCAACGCCGATCAGCTGATCGCCGCCAACTGGGAGCTGTCCGCCGGACGCGCCTTCACCGAAACGGAGATCCGTAACAGTGGCCGGGTGGCGCTGATCGGCGAGACCGTGGCCCGGGAACTGTTCGATCAACCCCACTATGCGCTGGGGGAAACCATCCGGGTCAACAAGGTGCCACTGGAGATCATCGGCCTGCTCAAAGGCAAGGGCCAGGACATGCGGGGCAACGATCAGGATGACACCCTGATGATCCCCATCAGCACGGCCAACCGCCGGGTGCTGGGCTACAACAGCAACGACGTCAACCGGGTCTCCCGCCTGACCCTGTCCGTCGACGATGCCCAAAACATGGATCTGGTCAGCGAAGAGGCCTTGTCCCTGCTAAACCAAAGGCACAGGATCGGCGCCAGTCAGCCCTCGCCGTTCAGCATCATGAACCTGTCGCAGATGATGGAAACCCGGGCCCAGGCCAACCAGGTGTTTAACTCCCTGCTGGCAGGCGTCGCCGGCGTATCTCTGCTGGTGGGCGGCATCGGCGTGATGAACATCATGCTGGTGTCAGTCACCGAGCGGACCCGGGAGATCGGCCTGCGCATGGCCGTGGGGGCCCGTCCCCGGGATATCCTGCTGCAGTTTTTGATCGAGAGTGTGGTCTTGTGTCTGCTCGGTGCGCTGATGGGGCTGGCCCTCTCGCTGGCCGCCATGGTGGTGATGCAGAGCGCCTTTGGCTGGAGCATGGCCCTGTCCCCCGTCATCATGCTGATCAGCATCGGCGCCACGGCGGTGATCGGCGTCGGCTTCGGCTTCTACCCCGCCTACCAGGCCGCCAACCTGGATCCCATCGAGGCCCTGCGCTACGAGTAAGAGGACGCATCGCAGGGAGGGCCGCTCGTCCCCCTCCCTGCCCTAACGCAGCCTTAAAGTAAATATATTACTGATAGTTACATCCCCCAATAGCTAGCCAAACTGCTAGAATGACGCCTCCCGGGCATCCCGCCCAAGCTGTACAGAGGAACCCTGAGCGTCATGATGGAACCCATGCTATTGGTCTTCCCGCTGGTGTTGGCCCTAGTCGCCACCCTGGTCGGATTCCCCCCTTTAATCGGCTATCTGCTGGCAGGCTTCGCCCTGTTTGGCGCCGGGATCGAGGCCCTGCCCTTCCTGGAGCCCATCGCCGATCTCGGGGTACTGCTGCTGCTGTTCGCCATCGGTTTGAAGCTGGATCTGCGCAGCTTGATCAAGGCCGAAGTCTGGGGGGGGGCCAGCCTCCACTTGGGGATCACCCTGGTGGTGGCCAGCGCCGCCATCAAGTTATTTGGTGCACTGGGGATCAGCCTTTTTGCCGCCCTGTCGCTGGAGCAAACCCTGGTACTGGCCTTTGCCCTGGGGTTCTCCAGTACGGTCTTTGCCATCAAGGTGCTCGAAGAGCGGGGCGACAGCCAGACCCTGTACGGCCGAACCGCCATTGGGATCCTGATCATGCAGGACCTGTTTGCCGTGGTGTACCTGACCGCCAGCAAAGGTGCCCTGCCCTCCGTCTGGGCGCTGGGCCTACTCACCCTGCCCCTGCTGCGCCCCCTCCTCTACCGCCTACTGGATAGGGTCGGCCACGGTGAGATGCTGGTTCTGTTCGGTCTGGCCATGGCCCTGGTGCCCGGCGCCGCCCTGTTCGATCTGGTCGGCCTCAAGCCCGATCTGGGCGCCCTGATCATGGGCCTGTTGCTGGCGGGACATAAAAAAGCCAACGAACTGTCCAAATCCCTGTTCCTGTTTAAGGAACTCTTCCTGGTTGCCTTCTTCCTGACCATAGGTCAGCAGGGCCTGCCCACGGGAAGTGAAATCGTGGCAGCTGTGGCACTGATGGTGTTGTTACCCTTTAAGGGCGCCCTGTTCCTGGGGCTGTTGACCCGTTTCCGTCTACGTCTGCGCAGCGCCATGATGGCAACCCTAACCCTGGGGAACTTCTCCGAATTTGGCCTGATCGTCCTGACGGCGGCCATCGCCAGTGGCACCATGGATCCAGGCTGGTTGCGCGTAATGGCCCTGGCGGTCACCTTCAGCTTTATCATCTCCGCCCCGTTATCCGATCAGGGACAGACACTCTATCGCAAATGGAAAAATCGACTGGGTGGCCTGGAAAGAGAAGTCTTGCTTAAGGAGGAACAACCAATCCAGATGGGCGATCCTCGAGTGGTGATCGTGGGCATGGGCCGGATCGGCTCCGGTGCCTATGACGATCTCAAACAGTATTATGGCGATCGGATCCTGGGGATCGATCACAAGCAAGATGCGGTTGATCATCAACTGGCCGCCGGCCGAAACGTTGTCATGGGAGACGCAACCGATACGGATTTCTGGGACAAGTTGGAACACAGCGGTGGACTCGAACTGGCCATCCTGGCTATGCCCTACCACCACGGTAATGAATTTACTGCCCAACAACTGGCCCTGATTGGCTTTACCGGCCAGATTGCCGCCGTCTCTCGTTGGCCAGAAGAAGCCGACGCCCTCTACAAACTGGGCGTCCACCGGGTTTACAACATCTACGAGGCCGCCGGAGCCGGTGTTGCCGAGCAGGTGATTGAACTGACGGGCGTCACTCCGCCTGATGGGACTGGATCAAAGACATAACGTACTGCATCGTCTTGCGGCAATCCGGCTGCTCCATCAGCATCTGTTTGTCCTTCTCAATCAGGGGAAGGACCTCCAGCCAACGTTGACTGACCCAACAGGCGTCATCCAGCTCAAGATCGGGATAGAGATCCGCCAGCGCCGGTTGGGTATCGTACAGGCGGCGCAGTGCCTCTCCCAGCATGGCATACCCCCCCCCAAGGGGACGGGAAGGCCAGTTGGGAACCGGCAAAACCCGTCCCATCCAAACACCGTCTGGCGAAGCCCAGACCTCTGAGATACGCACTTTCTGCACCCCCTCCACCACAATGGAGAGCGAGTCATCGTCCAGCTGATGAAAATCCACCACTTGAACTTGGGTGGCAATAGGATAACAGGGCATTTCAGACTCTTCGCGGTTCATGCAGACCACGAGCCAGGCATTATCTTCCTTGAGGGAATTCGCAACCATCCTTAGCTGCCCGGGAGTAACGATGCGCAGCTCCTTTCGCCCTTGAGGCAATACCGGTGCCTCAATAGGGAGCAGCGCAGTCTCTATGCGTTTCATAGAGCCTCCGGTTGCAGCGATGGGGTCATTTTTTAACGTTCAGACGGGAGCCATCATTCTCCCGACAGGCGGTACCAGTTTAGACCATCTGGATCTCGAACTTGTTTCAAGTTTAGTGTGTTGATCGCCATTGGGCCTTCCGACTCACCTTTTAGGGCCGAGGTTTCAAGCGGAAAAGTCGATTACTGAGATGCGCTTTTCCCGTTGGAGCCCGTCACCGGCGTCGTGCCAATATTAAGGTGTCAGATGAGGGTAAAGCTTTCCCAGCAACCCGACCCCGACAACGGTCAGCAAGGACGCAGGCCAGCAATACCATCTCATCATCCCTGTGATAACCGGCCTCATCAGCCGGTTTTTTTTTGCCTCTCTATCAGCACTCTCTCTGGCAAGGAAAGACCCTCCCCGAGAGAGGCCCAGACAGGATCCCGGTTTCGCTGGCTCGACCTCAAGGGGCAAAAAAGCGCCATGACCCAAAGGTAATGGCGCTTGCTTTTGCAGGGAGGATGGAAGGTTAAGTCAGCGCCAGCTCTTTCGACTGTGGCGTTTGACGCCGTGCGTCGAACCGGGCCCAGAGCCGCTCATGAAGGGTATACCCCAAGGTGTTGACCATTGGCTCGATGACAGCCAACAGGCCACCTACCACCAAGCTTCCAGTGATCATATACGCCAGTAAGAAGGCGATACTAAAATGCATCATGGCAAAGGTGAGGGTCTTAGTCATACCGGGCTCCAGAGGCTGAACGCTGAACTTGAACAAATGATATCAATTCTCATTCGTAACACAAGGGCAATTCTAAGAAGCTCTTAATCTAAAAAATCGATGAGGAGCAGATCGAGACATTCACTCCGCCGAGCAGATGTAAGCCTGCGGATCCCGACGCAGCCCTTCAAATTCTGCCACCAGTTCCTCTCCCATCTCGGCCGCCCGCTCCCAAGCTGTGATCCGCGATTCCGTGTCCAACCGTTTAAAATCCGTTCGATCCGGTAACTTGCCCCCTGGCAGTCGCTCAACAAAGGCCTTGGTCGGCGCCAGTATCACCACCTTGTCGAAATTGTCCCCGGCTCTGCGCCAAGGGAGCGACTTATCAAACCAACCCGGGACGGCATCCGGATAAAAGTGGGGGTACAGCGTCAGTTTACCCTGGCGCAGAGCCGGGAGATCCAGATGATAGTCGGTCACCCCTCCATCAAAATAGCGCCCCGGGGCCGTGCCGGGGAGATCCCTGACACCGGGAAGCACCATAGGGATACTGCCACTGGCCAGCAGTGCTGGGATCAGACTCTGTGCAGACAAAGTCGCACTTCGAGTAGGCAGATCCGCCATCCCGCTGAACACAGAGTCAGCACCGGCATGCAGCACCCACCGTTGCCACAGGGCGGTGATGGCACGGCGATCGAGCAGGTTGATACCCGCGGTCAGTACCGCCCCCAGCGCCGACACTGAAGGCAGCGGGGAGGAAGCCGGGCCCCGTCCCCGGCAGACAATCACGTTCAAGTGCCTATTGGGATGTGTCAGCATCTGATCATGGCTACCTGGCTCAAAAGCGGCTTCCAACAAACCTCGACACTGGGCCTCCACATCCTGAGGAGTCGGCTTCGAGTCATAGCGCTGGTGAATATAGCCAGACTGAAGGCGGGCATGTGCCTCAAGGGGATCGGGATGGCACAAGGCAGCACAGCGCCACGCTCCGGATGAGGTCCCCATCAAACTCAACGACTGATCCCTAGATAAAAAAGCCTGGCTCAAGTGTCGATCCAGCGCGGCCAAGGGCAACCACTTGGGACCGCCACTGGCGGCGATCCATTTATCAAATAGCCCAGGGACCATTCCCTCTTGCTCTATGAGGCGTCGAGCCGTCGGCCCGACCACCATTTGTAACATTTTCAATGATAACTCCCTGATAAATAACGCCAGCGATAACAAGTTAGCAACACCGCTTTTTGACTTGGTCCCTTTTTCGATTGCCATCGGCGCAAGCGCAGAATGTTAAGATTTGGAATTTAGCGCTGTTTTTTGGACTAATCGCTCCTAGAACCACACATTTGTCTGCAACTCTCCGCATCGCAATCACCAAATCATGCCTGGCCCTAGGGCAATCCCTCTGAATTTCATTTCTCACCGGGACTAATGCGCACCACTTTGTTCACTTTTTGTCAACTTAGTGATAAACATAAAATAACGCCACGGTGATCTGGATCACAAAAATCCAGTTATACTTCCTTGAAGGATTAGGGAGTCACCCGTGGCTTAATAAGGGTCATCCCGGTTAGCTGGCCGACGATGCACCTTCTGGCGCTGTTTTTAGGAAGGAGAATCATCATGCGCAATTCCAAAACCTTGATCGCCTCGTTAGCAGCCACTCTGCTATTGAGCGCTGGCGCGCAGGCCAGCCAATTAGAGTTGAGCAAAGGCTTTTTTGCCACCGCCGTCAACGGTGACGCCGTCTCCGTCCACGCGGATTCTGTCGCCTTGACTCAAGGGAAGCAAGTGGTCACCGTTCGCCATGAACAGAACGTCATTCATAACCGTGAGCAGAACGACTTTACCGTGTCCAAGCCCATCTACTTGGTCTTCGATGCCCAGGGCAGTGGCACCTACCAGCTCAGCAAAACCCAAGACGGGTTACAACTGACTCAGAACGGCCGCGCCGTCGCAGTGAACGTACTGCAAGGGGACCAAGCCCTTAACTTTGCGCTGTAACACTATCAGTCGCAGAGAAAAAACGGCGCTAATGCGCCGTTTTTTGCGTCTCTACCGTCGATTTTGGAGCGGGAGCCAGCATACAATTCCCTGATCTGTTACCACCTCCAAGGACGAAACATGAGATCCTTTCTCCCCCTGCTCTGCGCCCCTTTACTGTTTGCCTGCCAACCTATGGTTGAAGGCCCCCTGCCATCGAGCAACCTGAGTGTCGATCAATGTTATCAACTGGAGACCCGCCTGGGCACGCTCCTGCTGGGCGTCGACACCAGCCAGACTCCAGTCTCCGGAAATAACTTTCACCAGTATGTTGAAAGTGGTTTCTATCAAGACACAATATTTCACCGCGTCATCGACGGCTTTATGATCCAAGGCGGCGGTCTGACCGAGACTCTGGAGCGAAAGGCAACCAGTGACCCCATCCTCAATGAGGGGCAGGCCGAGTTGAGCAATTTGCGGGGGACCCTCGCCATGGCCCGGACCCAACATCCAGACTCTGCCACCTCCCAGTTCTACATCAATCTGGTGGACAACCCCAACCTTGATGTACGAGGTCAACGACCTGGCTATGCGGTGTTTGGTCAGGTGCTGAGCGGGATGGAGATCGTCGACACCATTGCAACCGTCGAGACCCATAGCCAGGGGGGACACAGAGATGTCCCAGTAGAGCCAATCACCATCGACCAGATCGTGCCGACTCGCTGCCCTAAGCTGCCCTGAGCCGATCTTAAGGCACTCAATAGCACAAGAAGTGGGGTAAGCACTGTCCCAGCTGACGGTCAAGCCCCACCTTTATCCTCCGCCCAAAGCGGCGTACACTCCGGTCATGCTTACTTTGTCCCAGCGGGTCACCATTCCCGCCCATGAACTCGAGTTTCAGATGATCCGGGCCAGCGGCCCAGGCGGTCAGCACGTCAATAAGACCAGCACGGCAATCCAGCTGATCTTCGACGTCAAACACTCCCAATCCCTGCCCGACTATTACAAAGAGCGGATCCTCTCCCGTGCCCACCCAAACCTCACGGCCAGTGGCAAGATCATCATCAAGGCCCAGCAATATCGCTCCCAGGAGATGAACCGGCAAGACGCCCTGGCCCGGCTGAAAGCCTTGATTGATCAGGCGATGGTCGTTGTAAAAAAGCGGGTTGCCACCAAACCCACGCGCAGCTCTGTACGCAAACGGGTCGACGCGAAAAAACGCCATGGCCAGACCAAGGCACTTCGAAGTCGCAAGTCATTTGAATGAACCTTGCGGTGATCCTGCGGAGATTAGACCAGTAAAGTGCTGCCAAATTCATTAACGTCGTTATAATGGCTCAATCAATTTAGAACACGGAGACAAGTGGTCAGATTTCAGCCACGAGCTATTTTTGTCGACTTTTAACCGTAAGTTCGCAGGGGATGGAGACATGATGTCACACAATGCACAGATCTTGCTTCTAAATGGGCCCAACCTGAACTTATTGGGTCGCCGGGAGCCTGGCCATTATGGCCATCAAACTTTGGACGACATCGTCACTGGGTTACGAAACCAGGCCGACAAGGCCGGGATCAGCCTGTCCCACCTGCAGAGCAACAGCGAAGCCGAGCTGATCGAAGCGGTCCACACTAGTACTGCGGATTTTATTCTGATCAACCCCGCTGCCTTCACCCACACCAGCGTCGCCCTGCGCGATGCACTGCTGGGCGTTGCCATCCCCTTTATTGAGATCCACCTTTCCAATGTACATGCCCGTGAACCCTTCCGACATCACTCTTACTTTTCGGATGTGGCCCAGGGCGTGATCTGTGGACTGGGGGCCGAGGGCTACCGTTTTGCCTTTGAAGCAGCCCAAAGTTTTTTGCAAAAACAACAAACTGAGCAACAGGATTAAGCGCCGCTATGGACATTCGCAAGATTAAAAAACTGATCGAACTGGTACAGGAATCCGGCATCGCCGAGCTGGAGATCACCGAAGGTGAAGAGAGCGTACGCATCGCCAGCACCAACGCCCCGGTAGCCGCCCCAATGGCTTACGCAGCACCGGCCCCGGCCGCTGTGCCTGCTGCAGCTCCCGTCACCGCTCCAGCTGCCGCCCCCGCGGCCGCCAGCGATGCCCCCGCAGGCCACCAGGTGAAATCTCCGATGGTTGGTAGCTTCTACCGCGCAGCGACCCCGGGCGCCAAGCCATTCGTCGAGATCGGCGATACCGTTAACGTGGGCGATACCCTGTGCATCATCGAAGCGATGAAGATGATGAACCAGATCGAAGCCGACAAGGCCGGTGTCGTCAAAGCCATCCTGGCCGAAAACGGCGACCCGATTGAGTTTGATGAGCCCCTGTTCATCATCGAGTAAGGAAACGCCTCATGTTGGATAAAGTGGTGATCGCCAACCGTGGCGAAATTGCCTTGCGGATCCTGCGCGCCTGTCGCGAGTTGGGGATCAAAACCGTGGCGGTGCACTCCACCGCCGATAAAGATCTGAAACACGTATTGCTGGCCGATGAGACCATCTGTATCGGTCCCGCGCCCGCCAACCAGAGCTATCTCAATGTTCCGGCTTTGATCGCTGCGGCCGAGGTCACCGACGCCATCGCCATCCACCCCGGCTACGGTTTCCTCTCTGAGAATGCCGACTTTGCCGAACAGGTGGAAAAAAGCGGCTTCATCTTTATCGGCCCGAAAGCCGACACCATTCGCCTGATGGGCGACAAGGTATCGGCCATCGAAGCGATGAAGAAGGCCGGCGTACCTTGCGTACCAGGCTCCGATGGCCCACTGGGCGACGATGCCAAACGCAATGTTCAGATCGCCAAACGCATCGGCTACCCGGTGATCATCAAGGCCGCCGGTGGTGGTGGTGGTCGTGGCATGCGTGTCGTGCGCAAAGAGAGCGAACTGGTCGAAGCCATCGCCATTACCCAGTCGGAAGCCGGTAGCTTCTTTGGTAACTCCGTGGTCTACATGGAGAAGTTCCTGGAAAATCCACGTCACGTGGAGGTTCAGGTACTGGCCGATGGCCAGGGCAATGCCATCCACCTGGGTGAGCGCGACTGCTCCATGCAGCGTCGCCACCAGAAGGTGGTGGAAGAAGCCCCGGCACCCGGGATCACCGAAGAGATGCGTAAATTCATCGGTGAACGCTGTGCCCGCGCCTGCATCGAGATCGGCTACCGTGGTGCCGGAACCTTCGAGTTCCTGTTTGAAAACGGCGAGTTCTACTTCATTGAGATGAACACCCGTATTCAGGTAGAGCATCCTGTGACCGAGATGGTTACGGGTGTGGACTTGATCAAAGAGCAATTGCGCATTGCCGCTGGTCAGCCCCTGTCCATCACCCAGGATGACGTGCAGATCCGCGGCCACGCCATGGAGTGTCGCATCAACGCCGAGGATCCGGATACCTTTATCCCCTCGCCTGGCACCATTGCCCACTTCCACCCGCCTGGTGGTATGGGGATCCGCTGGGACTCCCATATCTACGCTGGCTACAAGGTGCCGCCGCACTACGATTCCATGATCGGGAAGCTGATCACCTATGGTGAAAACCGTGGGATCGCCATTGCCCGTATGCGCAACGCCCTGCGTGAACTGGTCGTCGATGGGATCAAGTGCAACGTCCCGCTGCAGCAACGCATCATGGACGATGAGAACTTCCAGAACGGTGGTACCAATATCCACTACCTGGAGAAGAAGCTCGAAGCGGAAAAGTGATCGCATCCCCCTGAAAAAGACGGCTTAGGCCGTCTTTTTTTTTGGCAAAACGGGATACGACCACAGCTCTATCAAAAAATTCTCCTAATTAATCGAATGGTTTGCCGCTATTTTTCACATTTTCTTTAGGCGGAAAATGGACTGAAATACGCCATGAAACAAGACCAAACAACATCAAACCCCCAGGGTAAAGGAATACGTTATGACACAGGCAACCATTCTGATTTTTGCAATATTATCCGGCAGTGCATGGGCCAAAGGCGGGCAACATGAAGCAGATCGTAACCTCTATCCTGCAGAGAATAATCTACCGTTGACGCAACGAAACAACATCACGACTCAGCACCTTCCCAGCCTGTCATCAGCAGAGCGCGATCTGCGCTGGCAAGCCCCCGAGTTCCTCCCCCATGGAACGGCACAAACCCAAGCTGTCAGCCATGCGGTCAGCCACCATGAAGCGGATCGTATGGAGTTGACACCCAGCTCTGACCGTACAGCATGCTAAGCCAGCGCCCTTTACAAGCAACGCCCTGAACAAAGGCCAGGACAGGGCGTTGTCGCCAAGGGGCAACGGCTAACGCTGACTCAATAGCCACCTAGTCGCGTTTGCTGCAATCATCGAAACGATATGGTCTCGCCCCACCACCGGGCCTGGGCCAGCCCTTATGATCCGAAACAAGGCATGGGCACCGACGGGGAGTGACACTCCCTGCCCAATCAGACAGAGAAACGAGTACCAAGACTCTGAGGAAAAGCCCGACGCGAAGTCGTCAGCTGATTGACCACAGGCAATAAAGGGACGACCAGTAGCCGCCCCTTGTTGCCTTAAAACGACTTACCGGCCTCGACCTGTGGGTTTGCCGCCTTTACCTCCCCCACCATTGTCCCCCCCTGAGTCACCGCCACCATTCGCTGCACCACAGTCGGCACCAAGGTAGTCACTGGCCGCTTTGGCCTGCACCAGGCCATGACCATAGGCGTTGTCACGGCCTGCGGTGCCAAGATCTTCTGCCGTGGCATTGAGCGCGGCGCGGATCTGATCATTGCTGCAGGTCGCATGGTGGCTCCACACCAGGGCCGCCACCGCCACCACGTGAGGCGTGGCCATGGAGGTGCCATTGAAGGGGGCGTAATTGCCTGCCTCGACCGTCAAGGTAGCACTGCCCAGGCTGGCCAGCAGGGTCGCACCATCAAGGTCGCTGATCCCTACCGAGGGGATCCCGGTGTTGACCCCCCCCAAGGTGCCGTACAACATACCGGGTTCATTGTTGTAGATCACCGCCCCTACTCCGCCACCGGCCTCACAGTTGAGCACTTTATCGGAGAAAGCGATGTTGCCACGCTGGATCAGGCAGAGGTTACCCGCCGCGGCACTGCAGGCGGAGTCACCCAGGCCACAATCCACCAGGGTGCCATTGACCGAGCCGATGGGGCTGCCCTCCAGGCCGGCCGCCGCCACATCACCGGCTCCCGTGCTCAATGACGCCACACTGGCGGTGCCCATGGGCACAGTGGACAATATCCCAACCCCTGGAGCAGACAGCTCCACCTGATCCGTCTGCTGGGAGAAGTCTGCCACCATCTTGCTCTCATCAATGGCCGCGACCGACACCACGGAGCCGTAGGAGGCCGGGTAGGAATGACGGGTATTGCCATCATTCCCGGCCGCGGCGATGCTCAGGATCCCCTCACTGTTGGCCTGGGCAAAGGCGCTTTCCTCGAAGCGGCTCTTGCGACTGCCCCCCAGACTCATGTTGATCACCAGGTTGTCGCCCCCCTGAGCCGCTTTGCAGGCATCCAGGGCCGCCACCAGGCCAGAGGAGTATGCCCAGCCATCGGCACCAAACACCTTGATGATGTGCAGGTTGAGGTTACCCGAGGGCAAAACACCGAGTACTCCGGTATTGTTTCCCCCGATGGCGGCTATGGTGCCAGCCACATGGGTACCATGGCTGTTCTCATCACTGTTCCAACTGCCGGTGCCCGGATCGTCGGTACCGCTGATCATCGCCCCCTGGTACAGATCTTCGTGGCCGCCATCGTAGCCGGAGTCGATGATGCATACCTTGGTGTTACCTGCGGCGGCATCCGTGAGCAGATCGGCTTGCACCATGGGCACCCCATAGGGCGTGGTCTCCGCCAGCATGTAGCGTTTGACGTCCTCTTCGACGTATTCGACATTGGGGTTATTGGCCAGGGCCTGGGCCTGACCGGCATTGAGGCTGGCGGAGAAGGCATTACGTCCCTTCAGGGTGCGTTTGATCCGCCCCTGACCCACTGCGGCGGCCACTGCCTGTCCTTTGCCAGCCTGGAACTTAACGATATAGCGGGCATCCTGTGCCGAAGCGGTAGCGGGCGCCAGCAGGAGTGCAGCAGCGACCCCCGCCAGGGCCATGTTGAAGAATGAGTGTTGCATTGTCTGGCTCCCTAAAACACTAAAATGTCTAACGGAGCAGCACGAACCCAAGTGGGCCTCGACAACCTAGCTGCGGATCCCCAACCTAGTCGCTGTCGCCACGGATTGCAAAATAGCTATCGCATCTATGCCCTTATCGGCCACAACAAAACAACGCCTCCCAGGGGAGGCGTTGTGGATGCCAGAGTCTTTACAGGATCCTCGGGTGGAGCGCCAGTTTTCGCCTCAGGTAGCCGATCTGAGCCTGGTGGTTGAGATCCTTCGGGCAGGTGTCGGCACAGCCCAGCAGGGTCATGCAACCAAACACGCCGTCCTCATCGCCGATCACATGGTAAAAATCATCCACCCCTCGGCGATCACGATCATCCAGCGCAAAGCGGGCCACCTTGTTAAAGCCTACGGCGCCGACAAAAGTCTCGCGCATCTGGGCCGTGGCACAGCTGGCCACACAGCAGCCGCACTCGACGCAGCGATCTGTTTCATAAATGGACTCGGCCAGATGGGGCTCCATCTTCTGCTCCATGGCATCCATGCTGTGGGGCGTTTCTCCCTTGGGGTGGAGCCAGGCACCGATCCGTTCCGACAGGCTACGCATAAACTTGCCGGTATTGACCGACAGATCGCCGATCAGCTCAAACCCGGGCAGGGGCATCAACTTGATGCGACCGTCTTTAAAGTTGGCCGTCAGGGTACGGCAGGCCAGAGTCGGCAGGCCATTGATCACCATGGCACAGCTGCCGCAGATCCCGGCCCGGCAGACAAAATCGAACTGCAGGCTGGGATCCTGCTGCTCCCGCAACATTTTCAGTGCCACGAACACCGTCATGCCCGGCGCTTCCTCCAGCTCAAAGGTTTGCATCCTGGGTTTCTCCCCCTCGACAAAGGGGTCAAAACGGAAGATCTCAAACGTCAGGGTACGGGCGCTCATGCTTGCTCTCCTGGGGCTTTAGGGTTCACAGCCCGGCGGGCGTTGGGTTGATGCAGTGCCTCTGGCAGCGTCTCAAAAACATCAGGATTCAGTGCCTTGATCCGCTCCAACGGCGCCGCATCGGGATGGGCCTGATCCCAGGCATCGATCTCGGCCTGGCGTTGCTCGGTCTGCGGGTGGGCGATGGTGAGATCCTTGCCGTATCCCCGAAAGCCGGGCGGCAGCTCCATGGCCATGACATCCAAGGCTTCATACTCGATCTTCGGGGCATCCTCCCCCTCGGGCCAGCGCACCAGGGTCCGGTTCAACCAGTCACGATCATTGCGCTCAGGATAGTCCTCCCGGGCATGGGCCCCGCGGCTCTCGGTGCGGTCCCGGGCCGCCGTGGCGATGCACAGGGCCACTTTGATCATTTTACGCAGGCGCAGGGCCTCCACCAGCTCGGGGTTGCTGTGGCGTTTCTTCGTCTGGAGGGTCAGGCTGCGGCTTTGCCGTTCGAGTTCGGCCAATTCACTCACCGCCTCCTCCAGCTGTGGGCCGTTGCGGAAGATCCCGACCTTCTCCATCATGATGGTTTCCATGCGAGTGCGCAGCGCCACCGCACTCGGTCCTTCCCCGTTACCGGAAAGCAGCTGGTCGATCTCCTGACGAACCGCATCGCCATGACGGCGAGCCAGTCCCGGCTCGCCCATGGCATTCACCTCACAGGCATCGGCCACCTTGTCACCGACGATCATGCCCGCCACCACAGTTTCACTCAGGGAGTTACCGCCCAGGCGGTTAAAACCGTGCATGTCCCAGCAGGCCGCCTCACCGACGGCATAGAGGCCATCAAGACCATCACTTTCGCCATCGGGTTTGGTGCGCACCCCACCCATTGAGTAATGCTGGGTCGGGCGCACCGGGATCCACTCCTCGGCAGGATCGATCCCCAGGAAGTTTTCACAGATCTCTTTGACTTCGCGCAGATTCTTCTCGATGTGCTCACGCCCCAGGATGGTAATATCCAGCCACAGGTGATCACCATAGCGGCTCGGTACCCCCTTGCCCTTGCGCATATGCTCGGTCATGCGGCGGGACACCACATCCCGGGAAGCCAACTCTTTCTTATCCGGCTCATAGTCCGGCATAAAACGGTGGCCATCGACATCCCGCAGCAGCCCGCCGTCGCCACGGCAGCCTTCTGTGGTGAGAATGCCCACGGGCACGATGGCCGTGGGATGAAACTGCACCGCCTCGGGGTTGCCCAGTGCCACCCCGGCATCCAGCGCCAGTGCCGCCCCCGTTCCTTCGCAGATCAGGGCATTGGTGGAGACCGACCAGAGCCGCCCCCAGCCGCCGGTGGCGATGGTGGTGGTGCGGGCCAGGTAGGCGATCAACTCGCCGCTGATCAGATCCCGCACTATGGCCCCGTGACACCGCTGGCCATCGTGGATCAGGCGCAGGGCCTCGACCCGCTCATGGATCTCAATTCCAGCCCCGATCGCCTCATTATCCAGGGCGTAGAGCACCGAGTGGCCGGTGCCGTCGGAGGTATAGCAGGTGCGCCACTTGGCCGTCCCACCAAAGTCCCGAGCCTGGATCAGCCCGTGAGCCGACACCGGCTCTTTCAGGGTGACGGACTCGGCATTGACCACAGCCTTACGGGGACCCGCCTTGATCCGGCTCCAGGGCACACCCCAGGTTGCCGCCTGACGCACCGCCTTGGGTGCCACATGGGTAAACATCCTCGCCACGGCCTGATCACAGCCCCAGTCAGAGCCCTTGACGGTATCGAGGAAGTGAACATCTTCGTTGTCCCCCTCTCCCATCACCGAGTTACCCAGGCTGGCCTGCATTCCCCCCTGGGCCGCCGACGAATGAGAGCGCTTAGCCGGTACCAGGGACAACACCGTAGCCTGATGACCCCGCTGTCGACACGCCAGCGCCACCCTGAGCCCAGCCAGGCCTCCGCCGATCACCAGAGCGTCGGTATAGATTGTTTTCATTTTTTGCTCACTCACTTAGCCACCATACTCCAGCGCATAACGCACAAAGGCCACTAACGCCGCCAAACCTACTCCGATAAACACCGTACTGAGCACCAGACGCAGCCGGATCAGGTATTGCCTCTGGCTCGGCAATACGGGAAACCACTTAAGGATCACCCGGTACAAACCAATCATGGCATGCACCTCAACGGCAAAAAGCATAGGCAGGTAGAGCCATAGCATCCCCTGCTCCCAGACCCGTCGTGCTGCCCCCTCCGGACCAATGGTTTCGGGCTGGCTGATCATGGTCCACAAGTGTGCCGGTAACAGCAGAAACAGCACAAAACCCGTAATGACCTGTAATCGCCACAACCGCGTCTCAGGATGGGGCTGTTGACGCAGGTGCCGACTCAACACCCACCACTGATTCAGGTTCTGGGGAAACTTACGTAGCGCCGTCAGGGCGTGCAGCGCGACCAGCAGCAGGATCCCCATCGCCATCACGCTCACCACCCAGGGGTAGCCATGGCCGTCGTCACTGAGAAACCCCAGCTCCAGACTGCGAGCGATGAAATTCATCGCTTCTGGCCCCAGCAAGATGGAGGAAACCAGCAGCAGGTGCAGCCAGAGAAACAGCGCCAGGGCAGCACCGGAGGCACTTTGCACGAGATCGATCCAAGCGGATAAACGGTAAAAGCGACGAGATAGCGTGGCAGGCATGATGGCTCCTTATCAATGCCAAGTGTCGCTAGCAGTATTTATCAGCTTGAGACATCCGCCAACCCGATCCAGAACAAACTTTCACAGGTTAAGGAAAGGTTGTCGCTACATTCTGGCTAAACAGAAACAGGCCATTATTCACCTGCATCAACAGACTGGCTGTTCCCAGCACGATCAAATAGACCGCCAGGCGGCGCATCCAACGGCGCCCATTGATGCGAGGCTCAGCATAAGGACACCATTTGAGCCAGAGCCGGGCCATACCTGCCACACCATGGATCACCGAGGCGGGCAGCAACAGGCCATACAAGAGCCACCCCCCTTCAAACACGATCCTAAGGGATGAGGGCTCCGCCCCCAGGCTGTGTGGCTGGGTCATCATGGTGATCAAATGAATAGGCAGCAGGATCATCAGGGCCGCACCGGTCACCACCTGTACCAGCCACAGCCGAGTACCGTCATGGCGCACCACATTGATGTGTTGGCGCAACGCCTGCATCTTGCGCCACTCGGTTGGCAGGCGGCGCATCACGCCAATCACATGAACCAGCAGGAGCACCAAAACCACCAGCACCGCCAGGATCACCATAAAGCCATAGCCAATCCCGGCGGGATCGGCCCATCCGGCATGAAGGAACCAGGCCACCGCGTCGAACGCCTCTGGACCCAACAAGACACTGGCTTCCATGTGCAAATGAACGAACAGGAACAGCGTCAGGGCCGCACCGGCTATCCCCTGCATCAGATCCATCCGGGCCGGGCCCCGCCCGAGCTCTAACAACTTGCGCATAGTTTGATTGCCCCGTCGATACACTTTAGCCACAACACTACGCAGTGCTGACGAGCACTGATTTGACCGGGATCATGTTCTGAAAAAAATACCCATAGCCTGACCGATAGACGGGAGGCGGATCACAAACCAAATTCCTCCTTGAACTTAGGGAAAACACTGGCACAACGCCTCAGAGACATTACAATTCGCCCATTGCTATCGACAGAGATAAAAACACCATGGCCTGGATCCAACTGCGCCTCAACGCTACCGCCGAGACCGCCGACACCATCAGTGATCAACTGATGGAGCTGGGCGCCGCCTCCGTCACCTTCCTGGATGCCCAGGACACCCCTGTATTTGAGCCCCTGCCCGGCGAAACCCGGTTGTGGGGCGATACCGACGTAGTCGGTTTGTTCGACGCCATCGTCGACATGAAGCCAGTGATTGAGAAGCTCAAGCAACTGCCGGAGCTGGCCAATCAAATGACTTACAAAGTTGAAGCGCTGGAGGACAAGGACTGGGAGCGGGAGTGGATGGAAAACTTCCACCCCATGCAATTTGGCAAGCGCTTGTGGATCTGCCCGAGCTGGCGCGAAGCCCCGGAGCCCGATGCCGTTAATGTGCTGCTGGATCCCGGTCTGGCCTTTGGTACCGGCACCCACCCTACCACCGCCCTGTGCCTGACCTGGCTGGACGGCCTGGATCTGTCCGGCAAGTTCGTGGTCGACTTTGGCTGTGGCTCCGGCATCCTGGCCATCGCCGCAATCAAACTGGGCGCCGCCGACGTGGTCGGCCTGGATATCGATCCCCAGGCCCTGACCGCCTCCGCCGACAACGCCGAGCGCAATGGCGTCAAAGACCAGCTCACCGTCTACCTGCCCAAGGATCAGCCGGAGAACATTCAGGCCGATGTCGTGGTCGCCAATATCCTGGCCGGTCCGTTGCGCGAACTGGCCCCGGTGATCAGCGCCTTAGTCAAACCAGGTGGTCAACTGGCCCTCTCCGGCCTGCTGCAGGAGCAAGCCGAAGAGCTGCGCACGATCTACGGCCAATGGTTCGATCTCAACCCCACAGCCATCGAAGGGGACTGGTGCCGCCTGGATGGCATCAAGCGTTGAGTCGCCCCTGAACAAAGTTCTTCACTTTGACAGTCCAGACCAGTAGAAAAAATAGCCAACTCAAGGGCAACCACGTAAGTAAGTAACCGCTAACGTGTTTGCCCCCTTCGAATAAGGTTTGGTCACCAAGAAGTCAAGCTAAAAAATTTGCTCTGCGTTCATTTTCTGACCTTCCCACACCCCTAAAAAAAGAGTAAGATTCGCCCCCTTGTTTCGGATGCGGACGCGTGTAACTCATGAAAATTGGACCCTATCATCTGGAAAACCAGCTGATCGTGGCGCCGATGGCCGGTGTTACCGATCTTCCTTTCCGCCAACTGTGTCGCCGGCTTGGTGCCGGGTTAGCCGTGTCAGAGATGCTCTCTTCCAACCCTGATGTTTGGAAGACAGAGAAATCGATGGCCCGGATGGATCACAGTGGCGAAGACGGGATCCGCTCCGTCCAAATCGCAGGCTGTGAACCCGAGTTGATGGCACAGGCGGCGCGCTTTAACGTGGAGCGCGGTGCCCAGATCATCGACATCAATATGGGATGTCCAGCAAAAAAAGTTAATAAGAAGCTGGCTGGTTCAGCCTTGCTGCGCCACCCGGATCTTGTGCGCCAGATCCTCAATGCCGTCGTCGACGCCGTCGAGGTCCCTGTCACCCTCAAGATCCGAACCGGTTGGGATCCGGACAACCGCAATGGCGTCGAGATCGCCCGTATTGCCGAACAAAACGGCATTGCGGCCTTGGCCGTGCACGGTCGAACCCGACAGTGCATGTACAAGGGCGAAGCCGAGTACGACACCATTGCGGCCATTAAGCAGGCCATCTCCATTCCTGTCATCGCCAATGGTGATATCGACAGCCCGGAGAAGGCCAGAGAGGTATTGGATAAAACCGGAGTCGACGGACTCATGGTGGGTCGTCCTGCACAGGGGCGCCCCTGGATCTTTCGCGAGATCCACCACTACCTGGAAACCGGACAACGCCTGGCGCCGCCGCCTAAAGCGGAGCGACAGGCACTGATGCAGGAACACCTCGTTGCACTGCATGACTTTTACGGCGAACCGCGCGGCATGCGCATCGCCCGAAAGCATGTGGGATGGTACCTGGATCACCAGCAACAACCGGAGCTGCGTCGCCAATTCAACCAATTGGAATCGGCGTTAGCGCAGCGTGAGGCCCTAGCCGGCTTTTTCGAGCAATTTGATTGTTAAGAGACAGAGCAAAGACAGTATGTTTGATCAGCAGAACTCCTTTTCTGAAGCGCACCAGCTGACCGTAGGTCAGATCGAAACCCCAAACGGTACCGTGAAGCCGCAGCTGCTGCGTGACTCCGTAAAGCGCGCCGTAAGCAACTACTTTGCTCAATTGGATGGCCAAGAAGCCTCCGAAGTGTACGAAATGGTTCTGTGTGAAGTTGAACAGCCACTGCTGGACATCGTGATGCAGTACACCCGCGGTAACCAAACCCGCGCCGCCAACATTCTGGGCATCAACCGCGGTACGCTGCGCAAGAAGCTGAAGAAATACGGCATGAACTAAGAACCGCCCGGTTCTCATGCGTAAAACCCGAGCCTTGGCTCGGGTTTTTTGTTGCCTTTGAAAGAGTGACTCACTCCACCACTGGATAGTGCAACCGGCCCCAATCCTCATTGGGTTTGTCCATCATGATGGTGAGGATCGCCGGCACGATGGCCCGCATCAGGGCCACGCAATCGCGCAACTGGTCGCGGTTCAGGCCACTGTTCCAGGTGGCCCCACCGTGGATAAGCTGGTTGCGCAGGGTGTAGATCCGGTTAAACACCACATTGAGCACCCTTTCCGTGTCCCCATTACCCAGGGCCCGTTTGACGTTTTTCTGATCCTTGTCGAAGGACCACTTCCAGCCATCCTGGCATTCAGGGTTCTTCTGGCACTCCCAAAATGGCTGAAACACATAGGGATTGGAGAGCAGTACCCGGATCGGCCCAGAGAACTCCTGCCACACCAGTTGATCCAGGCATTCGCTGCGATCAACCCGATGCAGGTGGTGGATAAAATCCCGCAATGCTTTGATCTCCGGGGGATGATCACTGCGCAAATCGTTGGCGTAAGCGGCGTTAAACGCTATCCATAAAAACAGGAACTCACCGTCGGGATCGTTATCGCACAGCTCCGAGCGCTGCAGCCAGCTCAGTGCTCGGTGGATGCGTACCGATAAAGCCTGATCCCATCCGTCCCGCTGCGCCCGGTGGCGCTGTTTCAATACCTCATATGCACTCATGGTCCGTCCTTGTCCTGTGCTCATACTTTGGTCTAATCCGATGCTTCACCTTACCATGGAAACATGACCATGCGTGGTTCTGTGTCATGCCTGCCGATCAATGGGGAGCCGCCAGAAAATGAAATGGCCAGGGGCACCCAACCCGCATATTTGGGCTCCATCCACTGGAGCAGATTTGCCCTCTTCCGCCTAACTGGTAAACTCTTGCTCCAATATCGATTGAACCCACTTTGAGCACGAGGATCCCGATGGGACGCAGTTTTGAAGTTCGTAAGGCCTCCATGGCCAAGACCGCCGGTGCAAAAACCAAGGTCTACTCCAAGTACAGTAAAGAGATCTACGTCGTGGCCAAGAACGGCACCCCGGATCCCGACGCTAACCTGGCGCTGCGTAGCCTGATTGAACGCGCGAAGAAAGAGCAGGTGCCCTCTCACGTAATTGAGAAGGCGATCGAAAAAGCCAAAGGTGGTGCCGGTGAAGATTATGAAGCCGCCCGCTACGAAGGCTTTGGTCCGGGCAACTGCATGGTGATCGTCGACTGCCTGACCGACAACAACAAGCGTACCTTTGCCGAAGTACGTCAGTGCTTCGTTAAGACCGACTCCAAATTGGGCGGTCCGGGCACCGTTGCCCACATGTTTGATCATCAAGCCATCTTTGCCTTTGCCGGCGATGATGAAGATGGGATCCTGGAGATCCTGATGATGGACGACGTCGATGTGACCGACGTAGAAGTGGAAGATGGCATGACCACCGTCTTCGCTCCGCACACCGAGTACTTCAAGGTGAAGACCTCTCTGACCAACGCCATGCCGGACATCAAGTTCGAGATGGAAGAGATCACCTTCGTTCCCCAGACCTACACCAAGATCGAGGGTGAAGAGGATCTGGCGGCATTCGAGAAGTTCCAGGCGATGCTGGAAGACTGCGACGACGTACAGAACGTTTATCACAACGCCGAACTGTGATCGAACTCCTCTGATAGCTGATAGCTGATAGCTGATAGCTGATAGCTGATAGCTGATAGCTGATAGCTGATAGCTGATAGCTGATAGCGGATAGCTGATGGCAAGAATCAAACCCCTGGGCATAAGTCCGGGGGTTTTGTCATAGAGAGACCGGCAAAAAACACATCACTGCGAGAAAATCGCTATAATCCCGCCATATTCGTTTTTGAGGTGTTACCCATGTCCACGGCCGTTTTGGAGTTGAACCCGGGCGATGAATACATAGAGCTGTACAAGGTACTGAAGATCGAAGGATGGGTCGGTGCCGGCAGCGAAGCCAAGATGGTGATCGACGAAGGCCATGTACTGGTCAACCATGAGGTGGAAACCCGACGGCGTCGCAAGCTGGTGGCTGGTGACAACGTGATATTCGGTGAAGAGTCCGTGATGATCACCGCCAGCAGCCGTCCTGCCAGTGAAGCCCCGAAAAAACACGCTAAGCCCGCGAAGCCTGCCAAACCCAAAGGCCGGCCCAGTATTAAGTTTTAAAGGATCTTTTCATGTCATTTCCAAACGACGCCAATGGCGAACTGCTTGAGCTGATGCAAGGCGAAGGGATCGATCTCTCCCAGAGCCATATGCTGGATTTCTATGTGCTGTTCGGCAGTGAAAAACAGGGCCAGCTCAGTGCCGATGCGGCAAAAGAGGCTTTCCCGGATGCCGGTCTGTTCTTGAACCGCTCCGAAGAGACCGGCCAGTGGGAACTGCGCCTGCAGGCCGAAATGGTGCCTGAATATGACGCCATCTGCGCCATCGAGGCCAAACTGGCTGCCCTGTGCAAGCCCTTCAAGGGCAAGCTGGACGGCTGGGGCATGCTCGAGCCGGAAGAGGATCTGGACGAAGACGAGTAAATCCTTGTTTCGCCCAAGCCATCACAAAGCCCCCGTTCAACGGGGGCTTTGTTGATTAAGCGGACAGGCTCCAGCACCCGCCCAATCAGAACTGATATTGCAGCAGCAGGGTTGGCCCCTGGTAGGAAAAACGAAGGTCGATGTCCGAGGCGCTGCGATCATGGTCCACCGTCAATCGGTAATACTGCCAGGCCACGCCAAACTCCCACTGCTTGCCGAGCTTTCGATTGAGCTGGGCCCGCAAATCCACCAGACGCCCTCGATAGTCGTCGAACTTCACGGCGAAATACTGAGCCGAGAGCACCGCTTCCCATTTGGGAGTGATCAGCCAATGCCCCACCAGGCCCAGATCGGGTAACGGGGCCGTCAGCTTCTCCTCCACACTCTCAAGCCGTTGCTCTTGCTGCGAATCCCCAATCAAAGCCAATTCACCATCAAGCTGTGCCTGGATATCCATCACATGGATCCCCAGAGTACCCACCAAGCTCAGCGCCTCTTTCTGCCATAAGGTATAGCCGTAATAGAGCTGGTAGATATCGATATCCAGTTCAGAGCGGATCAGGGAGCCACTGTCGATCCGATACGTCTCCCCTTCCCAGTCAAACTCAAATCCCCGATTCACCTCACGGCTGACGGCATTACGATGCAAAGTGATGTAATTCATCGCCATCAAATGTCGCTCATTGAAGCGATAAGCGACCTCCAGCATGGGACTGAACTTGGACTCCTCCAGCCCAAGATCCGATTCAAAATCGATCTCCCGGGCAATACCCAGCTCCGGCACCCTGGCACCGAAACTGGAGTCCACCGAAGCCCAGAATCCACCAACCCGAATGCTGACATCGGGTACCATGGTCGCGGCCTGAACAGGCGCCGCCAGCAGCAAAAGAACCGCAAAGAAGAGGGGCATGGCACTCACTCTTTGTGATGAAATCTGTATGAAAGGTAGAACTTTGGGATTAATCTGTCGCTTAGAGTGGTAACAAGCCGTCATGATTCTGCTAAGCAAACATGTTCAGTACAGTATCCTGATGGCACACTATTGCCCCCATACAACCCGACTTTGAGGACACCCATGCAAAAGCATTTGATTGCGGCCTCTCTCGCCGCCCTGCTGATCTCCGGCTGCGCCAGCACCGATCCCTACACCGGCGAGAAAAAAACCTCCAACGCCACTTCCGGCGCCGTAATGGGCGCTGTCGGCGGTGCCCTGATCGGAGCCGCCAGCTCTTCCCGTGGTGACCGCAAAAAGGGCCTTCTGATCGGCGCCGCCTCCGGTGCTGCCCTGGGGGGCGGGATCGGCCACTACATGGATCGCCAGGAAGCCCAGCTGCGTGAAAAGCTTGCTGGCACAGGCGTCTCCGTGGCCCGTCATGGTGACAATATCCAGTTGATCATGCCCAACAGCCTGACCTTTGATGTCGGCAGCGCCAAGCTGAAGCTGCCTGCCATCAACACCCTGCAGGGCGTTGCCATGGTGGTTCAGGAGTTTGACCAAACCGATCTGCGCATCACTGGCCACACCGACAGCACAGGCAGCCGGGACCTGAACATGCGCCTGTCCAAAGAACGGGCCGAATCCGTTGCTACCGAACTGCTTCGCCAAAATATCTCTGTAAGCCGTATGGCGACTCAGGGAGCAGGGCCGGATCAACCGATCGCCAGCAACCAGACCAAGGATGGACAGGCCCAAAATCGCCGGGTAGAGATCGTCCTGACCCCCCGCGGCTAAATCCAACCCATAGAACAAAGCCCCTGCCTTTTACAAAGCAGGGGCTTTTTAATGCACAGTGCTAAAGCCGGACTGAAAAGTCGCCCCGCTTTATGGAGATCCCCCCTAACGCATGCGACCAATGCGGCGACGAATACGACGCCAACGGGCATAGATCAGCAGGTAAAGCCCGGCCAGAGCAAAAGAAGCCAGGGTCCCCCCCATAACGCCCAGCCTGGGATAAAGCAGTGCAACCGCCAGGGTATAGATGATCAGACTGCCGACCCCAAAGGGAAAATACTTGGCCAACACCATGGCCGGCTTGTTGTCATAGCTAATCTGCATCAAAAGCATCAAAGAGAACAAGATCAGGGGGAAGGAGGCCAGGAGACCGGCCCATTTGGGCGGAAGCCAGTTTGCCAGCCCGGTAAACGCCACGACCAACAGGGCAGCCAGGCCAGCACGGGCCCACACCATCCAGGGTTTCTGAGTCACCGCCGTAAAACTCGGATCCGCGATTGGGCGCAGCAGACGGATCGCCACCAAGGTACCAATGATGGCCCAGACTACGCCCCAAGCCCCCATGGACGGTAACTTCTGCGCCAGAGCCCCTAAAGCCAGGTAACCCAGTATGGCCAGTACCATGGGCCACCAGGAACGCCAAGCAAAACGCTGAGCTGAATGGGTATAGATCACAACAAACCCCAGGCTCACGACCAAGCCTATCAGGCCATAATAGGCCGAGCGAGAAGCATAGTCCGTCCCTTGCTCAATGCCGTAAAAAAACAGCAACAGGGCAATCCCAAGAGGCAAACCAGACAGGACCCCTGCCCATTCCGGGCCAACCCGTTCAGCAATTCGGGCCAGTCCAATCACCATGCCGACGGCCACCAACACTTTAGTTATCAATAAAAGATCCATCACCACTCTCTTGGACAACAGCACCACAGGGCATTGGTCAACGACCATTCACAAACATACGCTCAGTGTTCAAACACAGATGATCCCCTTAAGGCCCTCCATCAACAAACCCCGAATTGACTAGATTCAGCGGACCGGACGCAAATTAATAAGCCCTTGCACCCGAGCACGTCGCCACAAGGTGAATAACCAGAGATAAATGCCGGCCACAAAGAACGAAAGCAGCGTTCCAGCAAGGGGTCCGATCTTGGGATAGAGGTGCGCAACCGACACCGTGTAAAGGATCAGGCTGCCCAGGCCGTAGGGAAAATTCTTCGCCAGTACCATGGCTGGGCGGTTGTCATAGCTCAGTTGCAATAACAGCATCAGGGGAAACAAGACCAGAGGAAAAGATGCCATCACCCCGGCCCATTGATGAGGAAGCCAGTATGCCGCCGAAGTGATCAGTACCACCAGCATCGCCGCCAATCCCGCACGAGCCCATAACAGCCACCAGCCTGGTGCTGCGGCAACAAATCTGGGTTCGGGGACACTGCGCAATAGCCGTATTGCAAGAACGGCGCTGACCGTCGCCAGAAGCACGCCCCAAGCCCCCAATGGTGGCAGAGACTGACCGAGTGCGGCCAGGCTGAACAGGCCCACCAGTGCCAAGATCAGAGGCCACCAGGATCGCTGGGGCATACGGTAAGCAGCCAGGGTGTAGATCACGACAAACCCAGTTGTCGCAACTTGGCCGATCAGGCCGTAGTAAGCAGCCTGTGAGGCGTAATCCGCCCCCTGTTCTATCCCATAGAAAAAAAGCACAATAGCCGTGCCCAAAGGAAAGCCGGATAAAACACCGGCCCAGTCGGGGCCAACCTGTTCCGCCACTCGGGCTAACCCCACGACCACGACCACGGCTATCCCAATTTTTGCGAACAGTAGTACGTCCAACCCAGCCTCTGAACCGCGATACCCAAACAATTTGGCCGCACGATAGCAGAGTTAAAGCGCAAATGTTTCATTCCTTTTCACTGACTTAGTACCATGAACACCGAATTTTATGACGCGATAACGAGTGCCAGATAAAACGGGTCGCCGATAGGCATGTCGGCATGGATACAACCCGACGCCCGCATCGTCAGGCCCAGGTAAAGACTCCAACCAAAGCGGCAAGAATGGGCGGTATAAGAGAAGCAGGCCAATTAAAAACGCCCCCAAGATTGGAGGCGTTACTGGCGTCACTCTTCGGTTTCGTCCACCAAAGGCTTGGGCTTCTTCTTCAGTTTCATCGGCGCGTCACCGACATCGGTGAGTTTAAAGGCAAACTTTTTCTTCACCTTCTGCGGCCCACGTTTGGATGGCTTGGCTTGCGCCTTGCCTGGCTTATCGCTGGACTGGACCTTGGTCCCCTTCTCCCGGATCACAAAGCCCTTGAACTTGGCTTCCAATCCGGACAAGGCCTCAAACGCCAGCTCCTGGTCCAAAAAGCCTTCGAGCTGCTTAAAGCTCTTCCAGTCTTTCGGCCCCACCAGAGACAAGGCATCTCCCTTGGCACCGGCACGGCCGGTCCGTCCCACCCGGTGCACATACTCTTCGGCATGCTTGGGCAGGTCAAAGTTGATGACATGGGAAACCCGGGCAATATCCAATCCCCGACTGGCCACGTCTGTTGTGATCAGGATCTGCGCCTTACCGCTGGCGAACTCCTGCATGATCTGGTTACGACCGGCCTGATTCAGCTCCCCGGACAGGGCGAGAGCCGTATAGCCCCACTGTTTTACCAAGTCAGCCAGACGATCGGTATCGCCCCGGGTCGCGGTAAAGAGGATCAGCTGAGTGAAGTCCTGCTTTTCCAGCAGCGCCTTAAGCTGAGCTTCCTTATGATCCAGATGATCGGAAAACAGGAAGCGATGGTGAATATCGGCATGGATCTGCGCCTCCGCATCGATCCGGATCCGGGCGGGTGTCTGCAGCAACTCGGCGCCAAATTCACTGACCTGAGCATGATCCAGGGTGGCGGAGAACATCAGGGTTTGACGTTTCCGATGATCAGCGGCTTTGTGGATCGCCTTAAGTTGCTTGGCAAACCCCAGGTCCAACATGCGATCCGCCTCATCCAGGATCAGCATCTCAAGGCCATGCAGATAGAGGTGGCCATGCTCCAGATGATCCGCCAAGCGCCCCGGCGTGGCCACGACAAAGTGGGGATCCCGGGCCAACGCCTTGCTCTGCTGGTTAAAATCTTCTCCGCCCAGAATCAGCTCACTCTTGAACTGGGTGTTGGCCACCACCAGGCGTAATTGGCCGTAGACCTGCTTCGCCAGCTCCCGGGTCGGTGCCAGGATCAATACGCGAGGATCCTTTTTCGACAGCGCCTTGTTTTTAATCAGGCGCTGCATCGCTGGCAAAAGGAAGGCCAATGTCTTGCCAGAGCCAGTGCGAGAGGAGGCCAGCAGATCTTTACCGGCAATGGCCGCAGGAATGGCTTTTTGTTGGATCTCAGTGGCTTGGGAGAAGCCCAAGTGTGCCACCGTGGCTAACAGGCGTCGGTCCAGCGCCAATTCGGAAAAGTGCAAGGAAGGCTCCGTCGATGGGTTAAAAGCGCGATTATACCAATTCTAACCGCGAACTGGCTGCTTTGCGGAAATTGAACCCAATTTCCGCAAAGCAGCCTTAACGGGATCGATTTTCCCGATACCCCGCCAACCCCTCCGCGCCTGAAGGGCTAGAGCCCTGAGGTACACCTGCATTGTGTCCTACAGGCGATGACAAAGAGAGACTCCCCCGTTGACACAAACACATCGAAAAAGTCTCGCAAGATAGTTAGCTTTTGCATTGAAAACAAAAGTATTCCTTCGCAGGCAAGCTCGATAACA
This sequence comes from Ferrimonas sp. YIN67, assembly GCF_057219095.1. Classification (NCBI taxonomy): domain Bacteria; kingdom Pseudomonadati; phylum Pseudomonadota; class Gammaproteobacteria; order Alteromonadales; family Ferrimonadaceae; genus Ferrimonas; species Ferrimonas sp. YIN67. The sequence continues at coordinate 131,000 of NZ_JBXVVJ010000005.1, read as the reverse complement.
TCGACGGCACGGGAAATGAGAAACACCCACAACACTGTTTTCTATCGGAGGTAAGGAATGGATTCCTGCATTACCGTATTGTTCTTTGACAGCGATGTCTCTCTCAATATGCACAAAGCCGTGCTTTCAAATTTACCCGTTGGGGCTGGGGGACGGGTGATCTTGCCCAATGAGTTTCGCGCCGGAAAGGTGATCGTCGCCGTCCTAAAGGGTTCGGTCGAAGTGTTGGATATGGTGGGTGATCGCTATTAAGGCTCTCAGACATGGAGCAAGCCGGTGTTTTTTTGTTCACACAGGCACATTTGACCGGTAAACTCTTCTCAAGAAGTTAATCTGTCAGACTAGAGAAGAACAATCGGCAGTTTGACGCACCTTAAAAAGGATTTTGAGGACAGCGCTTATGATCGCCAAAGACGTCACCGTGCTCTATTTCGAACCAGACTCCCTGGTTATGGAAAAAGCCCTGCTTACCGATCTGGACATCGGACCCTCTGGTCGAGTCGTTTTGCCCCCCTCCTTCAAGGGAGAGAAGTCCATCATCGCCATCCTGGGTGGCAATGTGGAGGTGCTCAATATGATCGGCGAACGCCTGGATTAATCCCGCATTATCTGTTCAATTCTCTGCTGGTGAAAGCCTCGCATCGTATGGCCCCGGATCACCAGGAAAGGCACCCCATGACCACCAAATTGAGCGAACTCGCGGCCTGCATCCGGATCCTGCTCCATATCCAGCTCAACAAAATTATACCCACCGGCCGTCAGATACGCCCTGGCATGGTCACAGACCCCGCACCAGCTCGCACTGTAAAACACCACATCACTCTCATACTTTTCATTGAGCTCCTCTGCGAATCGATTGCCCGCGCCCAACTGGTAAATCGCTCCGGCAATAAACGCCACCGGCAAGCCAAAAAATATCAGAAAACGTAGCACCTTTGATCGCATCGATTGCTCCTATCCACCGTACGGCCAAAGCATTAGACCGAAAACCCGAAAAGCAGTCCAGTGCTAACGCCTTTCCGCCCTCCCATTTATTCGCCCGGCTCGCCACCACGGCTCGAAGCGAATGCCACGCCAGCCCTTAAATGACAAACCTTACCGCTTCCGGGAGCCACAACCTCCCCCATGGCTCATAGCTTGTTATTGGCCCCAGCAAAAATTCGCCTTACTGAGCCTGGCTTGGTAGGCTTTTGCGCCTGTTTCACCAATGGGTTGCCACCTTGGACGCACTGATCATTCTATTACCCCTATTTGCCGGCTACCTCATCCAGCTACGGCACGCTGCGCTGCTCAAAGCCATCGATCGCAGCCTGACCGGGATCGTTTACCTGATCCTGCTGCTAATGGGCATTGGCCTCGGAGGCATGGATAACCTGGCTGGAGAGATCGGTGTCATCGCTCAGATCACCGTCATTCTGGTTGGCCTAACCCTGCTGGCCAACCTGCTACTGCTCCCCCTCGTCGACAAGAAGTGGCCACTGATGTTGGACAAGGCCCAGGGAGATATCCGCAAGCTGACCCTGGTGCTGGAATCTTTGCAGTTAGCCGGTGTCGTCCTGGCTGGCGTGTTCATTGGCCTGCTGTTCTCGGTTCCGGTGCACTGGATCGAATCCGGGGCCAACGCCATCTTGATGCTCCTGCTACTTCTGATCGGTATCCAGATGCGCGCCAGCAAGATGACCTGGCGACAGATCTTGCTCAATCCCCGCGGCTTGGCGATCGCCGCCCTGGTGATGATCGCCAGCCTGACTGCCGGTGCCATTACGGCCGGGTTGTTGGGGTTGCCGATCAATCATGGCTTAGCCCTGGCCTCAGGCATGGGCTGGTACTCCCTGTCCGGGATCCTGATCAGCGCCGAATTAGGCCCGGTACTGGGCTCGGTCGCCTTCCTGGCCGACCTGTGTCGCGAGCTGATCGCCATCATCCTGATCCCCCTGCTGATCCGTCAGTCGCCAGCCCGCGCCGTCGGCTACAGTGGTGCCACTGCCATGGACTTCACCTTGCCGGTACTGCAAAAGAGCGGCGGAGCCCAGGTTGTGCCAACAGCCATTGTTTCCGGCTTCCTGCTCTCACTGGCAGGACCCATCCTGATCCCCTTCTTCCTATCACTGGGGTAAAAAATTGAAAGGGGCTGGCAAAGCCAGCCCCTTTAAACCGCGTCAGCCTGTCGGCAGGCTAATGGGCCACGACTTTATCCATCATGCTGTTCCATCAGCAATTCGAAACGCTCATTGCCTTTGAGCATCTCAAAATCCGCTTCTTCCGATGCGAGTTCACGTAAGGAGGCGCTCCCCATAATGGCGCGCTCCAGATCGGAGATCGCCTGTTCCTCCACCCCCAGGCAAGCATAGGCACAAGCCCGCTGGTACAAGGCGTGGGCATTGGTATCGTCCACCTCCAAGACCCGGTTACACAGGCTCAGTGCCCAGTGGAACTCACGGATCTCCATCGCCGCATCCGCTTTATAGGTCAAAGCTTCCAGATCGCCAGGGCGGATCTTCAAGATCTCATCGTACACCTCAATCTTCTGCTCTGGCGTCTGGCTACTCTGTGCCCGCAGCCAGAGGTTGTGCACCTCATTGATCCGCTCAATCTCTTTGTTGTTGTCACTGATATTGCGCGTCTTCCGCTTAAGCTCCAACTCTAACGCCTTGAGTTTCTTCTCATACTGCTCGGTCACATCCCGTAACTGAGTTTCCGCCATCTTGGTGGTGTTGGCCTTTAACTCGCGCAAGGACTGCCAGCCGATCATCGCCATCAAGGACGCCACACCAGCGATGATATAGAAGAAATAGGTCATGGTAATGTTGACGTAATTAAGGGACTTGTCAGCCACTGCTAGCTCACGCTCGGTGATCTCGATGATCATCCGCCGCTCCAGATCCCGCTGCTCGATGCGCAACTCCTTCAGCTCATCCAGAACATAGCGCTCCATAAAGGGCTTGTCGTACATCGGTAGGTCTGAATACTTGGTCTCCTGCGCTGCACCAAGGCAAGCGAGAAAAGCCAGGCTCCATGCCAACAGGCATCTTAATTTGTTCATCCGGCGCACTCATCATTTGGGTTCTATTCAATCCTACATCAAATGCTCGCCCCTATAGGCTGCTGGCAAACAAGAACAGAAGCATGATCGCCACCAAGAACTGGCTAAAAATGACAAAGGGCGAAGTGTTTTGACACTTCGCCCTTCCAATTCGCTGTAGATTGACGCAGCCACCGATAGCGGTTTGCGACAATGACCTGGCTTTGCCCTTTATTCAGGCAATTGTACCGGCGCTTCCTCTTCGCCCAGCTCCGGCAATTGTACCGGGACCGGACGCTCACAGCTCCAACCCCAGCCTCGATGCTTCTCCACCAGTTCGGCCGCTTTCTTGGCGCAATAGCCTTCAGAGTTCGCAGCCTTCCAAGGCGTCGAAACGCCATCGGCCTTGGTGTATTTCACTTCGCACGGCAGGGTTTCACCGGTCGGGTACAAGACCTCGATCAGACGGGACTCTTCGCCATGGGTACAGCGATCCAGGGTGTTCTGAGCCGCCATTGCGGAAGTGCTGGCCAACAGGGCAGCAATCATTGCCAATTTTTTCATCATCCATCTCCGGAATATTCGATGCCATATATAAAGCGGCCCAAAGGGCCGCCGACATAAATGGCTAGAGCCATCAGGCCGATGCGTGACGCTTTGGGCCCAGCGACAGTGTGCTGATCATTGCCCGGATCATCAATACCGCCAAGACAATCCCACTCAGGTACACCAGCAGATCCGGTAACAGGCGGTGCTCATCCCCCACCATGGGCATCACGATAAAGCCAAACTCGGCTACGGCCCAATCCACCAGGAAGCCAAACAGCATGGCCGTACCAATCACGCCTCCCAGGTACGCCCACAGGGCCCGTTTACCCAGTTCATTGCGCACCACCCCGAGGGTCGCAATATTGGTGGCCGGACCCGCCATCATAAAGACCAGCACCGCACCGGGAGAGACCCCGGCCAGCAGGAAGCCTGCGGCAATCGGTGTCGAGGCCGAGGCGCAGATGTACATGGGTACCGACACCAGAACCATGATGGTCATCGCCAGGATCCCACCGCCCCACTGGGCCAGAAACTCCTGCGGTACGAAGGTATTCACCAGCGCGGCGAAAAACAGTCCCACCAATAACCAGAGCGTGGTGTCCCGCACCAGATCATTGGCCGCAAACTTAAGGCCCGCACGCAGCTTGTTAAGCACGCCAACGGGCAAAGCCTCTTCCGTCTTTTTCGAAGCACAACAGCCTTCGGCCGTTTCTTTCGTGTCCGCCTGCGAGGCACAGCTCCCCTCGGCCCGGACCTGTGTCTCCACCTTGCTACTGCAACAGGATGAGGCAGATGGCGCAGCCTCCTGGTTAACGGCGACGGCTTGGCTGCTGCAACAGGATGACTTCACCGGATCCATCAATCTCCCTGCGGGCCTGGCCGGGGTCATACGCTGTGGCGTGTCAGCCGACTTGCTCTCATCCTGATGATCCCGTCCGACCAATAAGCCGGCGACGATCGCCGAGATCACCGCGGCAATGGGCCGGACGATGGCCATAAAAGGCCCGAGTAGGACATAGGAGACGGAAACCGAGTCCACCCCGGTTTCCGGCGTCGCCACCAGGAAAGCGGTGGTCGCGCTCTTTGAGGCCCCGCTGCGGCGCAACCCCACGGCCGCCGGGATCACGCCACAAGAACACAGGGGTAAAGGTGCGCCCAGCACAGCGGCCTTGACCGTCGGCCAGACACCATTGCCGCCTAGCTGCTTGCGCATCCAGCTCATGGGGATAAACATCTTGATCAGGCCGGCGATCACCAGCCCCAACAGCAGCCAGGGCGCCGAGTCGAGAAAGAGATCGAGGAAATTAACCGCCAAGGAAGTAAGGGTATTCACTGACTTACCTCCAAGGCATCCAGAATAGAACAATGCTCTGCACTCTCTGGTCCGCCACAGCACGCATCGGCCAGCCCCTGCAGAGAATCACGGAACTGGGTCAACTCAGTCATTTTTTGCTCGATCTGGGCCACCTTGGCTTCCACCAAACCTTTCACATCCTGGCAAGCCCACTGACTGCGGTTGGCGTCAATAGCCAGCAACTCCTGGATCTCCGCCAGGGTAAAGCCCACAGCCTTGGCTTTGAGGATAAAGCGCAGCTTTTGCGCATCCGACTCGCTATAGAGGCGATACCCGGCTCCAGAGCGCTCCGATGGGCACAACAGCCCGCTCTTTTCGTAATAGCGCAAGGTATCCGCCTTCAACTGATAAACCCTCGCCAGCTCTCCAATACGGTACATCGCTTCCACTCTTATCATTCGCTGTTTGAGCGCCAATATCGTCAGTGTAAACCCTGGAGTTATATCCAAGGTCAAAGGTTATCTTGCCGCGATCACTCCATAGAAGCTTTGTTTCGAAATAAAAACAATCAACTCGACAAATCAACGCTGATCTGGAAGCGATTTTTGCGTAGAATACGCGCGCAAAAGCAGGGGTCGCCTGCCGGTTGTCTTTTGACCGGGAGGATCGAGGGTATTTCGCCAAGCTCATTGCCGCGGCAAGCGGCACGTTCGGTGCAGCCGGTTTGGCGAAATATCTTCTCTTTACACCCTTAGGCCAAATCACGACCTCGTATTGCCCCGTCAGAATGGTCAAACGTTGCGTGCCAATGGCCTTCAATAAAGGATCTGTATCCTATGAACGCACCCCGCCCGATCCGTCGAGCCCTGCTAAGCGTCTCCGACAAAACCGGTATTGTTGAGTTTGCCCGCGCCCTGAGCGCACGTGGCGTTGAACTGCTGTCCACCGGTGGTACCGCGCGTCTGCTGGCCGAGTCCGGTCTGACCGTGACCGAAGTTTCTGATTACACCGGCTTCCCTGAAATGATGGATGGTCGCGTCAAGACCCTGCACCCCAAGGTACACGGTGGGATCCTGGGTCGTCGCGAGCAGGACGATGCCATCATGGACACCCACGGGATCAAGCCCATCGACATGGTTGTCGTCAACCTCTACCCCTTTGCCCAGACCGTCGCCCGTGATGGCTGCACCCTGGCCGATGCCGTGGAAAACATCGATATCGGTGGCCCAACCATGGTGCGCTCCGCCGCAAAGAACCACAAAGACGTCACCATCGTGGTCAATGCCCACGACTATGACCGGGTGATCGGCGAGATGGATGCCGGAGAAGGCTCACTGACCTTCCAGACCCGCTTCGATCTGGCCATTGCCGCGTTTGAGCACACCGCCGGTTACGACGGCATGATCGCCAACTACTTCGGCACCATGGTGCCAAGCTACGGTGACAATAAAGAGGGCGACGAGGACTCCGTGTTCCCACGCACCTTCAACCAGCAGTTCGAGAAAAAGCAGGACATGCGTTACGGCGAGAACAGCCACCAGCGTGCCGCCTTCTACGTCGAGAAGAACGTGCAGGAAGCCTCCGTCGCCACCGCCACTCAGCTGCAGGGTAAGGCCCTGTCCTACAACAACATCGCCGACACCGACGCGGCGCTGGAGTGCGTGAAAGAGTTCGATGCACCGGCCTGTGTCATCGTCAAGCACGCCAATCCCTGTGGTGTGGCACTGGGTGAGTCCATCCTGGACGCCTACGACCGTGCCTTTAAGACCGATCCCACCTCCGCCTTCGGCGGGATCATCGCCTTCAACCGTGAGCTGGATGCGGACACCGCCAAGGCCATCGTCGAGCGCCAGTTTGTCGAGGTGATCATCGCCCCGGCGATCAGCGCCGACGCTCAGGCCATCGTCGCTGAGAAGAAGAACGTGCGCCTGCTGGCATGCGGCCAGTGGGACAGCAAGACCACAGAGTTCGACACCAAACGCGTCAACGGCGGCCTGCTGGTGCAGGATCGCGATCAGGGCATGGTGACCCTGGATGATGTCAAAGTCGTCTCCAAGCGTCAGCCCACCCAGGAAGAACTGACCGATCTGATGTTCTGCTGGAAGGTCGCCAAGTACGTCAAATCCAACGCCATCGTCTACGCCAAGGGCGGCATGACCGTGGGTGTCGGTGCTGGCCAGATGAGCCGCGTCTACTCCGCCAAGATCGCCGGGATCAAGGCCGCCGACGAAGGCCTGACCGTACCGGGCTCCGTGATGGCCTCCGATGCCTTCTTCCCCTTCCGTGACGGCATTGATGCCGCCGCCGAAGCCGGGATCTCCTGCGTGATCCAGCCGGGTGGCTCCATGCGCGACAGCGAAGTGATCGCTGCCGCCGACGAGCACAATATGGTGATGGTGTTCACCGGGATGCGCCACTTTAAGCACTAAGTTTGAAACGCTGGCCTAACGGGCGATAGGCGTTGTCAGAGCAGAGGCTCGATCTCCTCATTTGCAACAGCAAACTCCGGGATCTCGCCTCTGCCCTTCCTAGCCTCTCATCCCGTTATCCTGCGCTCTGATCTGTAGAGCGCACAAATTTAAAAGGAGCGGTTATATCCTTGTTGACCGCTCTTTCTGGGACTTAGCACCTGGAACCTTTAAAGGGATAAAGAATGAAAGTATTGATCATTGGCTCCGGCGGCCGCGAGCACGCCCTGGGCTGGAAAGTGGCGCAGAACGCCGACGTGGAAACCGTGTTTGTTGCGCCGGGTAACGCCGGTACTGCCACCGAGCCCAAGCTGCAGAACGTAGCCCTGTCCGGCAATGACGCCCTGGTACAGTTTGCCCAGGAAAACGACGTGGCCCTGACCATCGTTGGTCCCGAGCAGCCACTGGTTGATGGCGTGGTGGATGCGTTTGAAGCCGCCGGCCTGACCATCTTCGGCCCCACCGCGGCAGCAGCCCAGCTGGAAGGCTCCAAGGCCTTCACCAAGGACTTCCTGGCGCGCCACGACATCCCAAGTGGTGCCTACCAGAACTTCACCGAAATTGAGCCGGCCCTGGCCTACCTGCAGGAGATGGGTGCACCCATCGTGGTCAAGGCCGATGGTCTGGCCGCCGGTAAAGGCGTGATCGTCGCCATGACGCTGAAAGAAGCGGAAGATGCCGTGAAAGACATGCTGGCCGGTAACGCCTTTGGCGATGCCGGTCACCGCGTGGTGATCGAAGAGTTCCTGACCGGTGAAGAAGCCTCTTTCATCGTCATGGTGGATGGCGACAACATCCTGCCAATGGCCACCAGCCAGGATCACAAGCGTGTCGGCGACGGTGACACCGGCCCCAACACCGGCGGCATGGGCGCCTACTCCCCGGCTCCGGTTGTGACACCAGAAATTCACGATCGCATCATGGCGGAAGTGATCCGTCCTACCGTGGACGGCATGAAGGCCGAAGGCCATCCCTACAAGGGCTTCCTCTACGCCGGACTGATGATCGACGCCGATGGCACGCCAAAAGTGATCGAATACAACTGTCGCTTCGGTGATCCGGAAACCCAGCCCATCATGCTGCGCATGCAGTCTGACATGGTGGAACTGTGCCTGGCCGCCTGTGCAGGCAAGCTGGATGAGAAGACCGCCGAGTTTGATCCCCGCGCTTCCGTCGGGGTTGTACTGGCTTCCGGCGGTTACCCGGCCAGCTACGAGAAGGGCTTTGCCATCTCTGGCCTGCGCACCGACTACGCCGAAGGGGAAAAGGTATTCCACGCCGGCACCAGCGAGAAAGACGGTGCCATCGTCAATACCGGTGGCCGCGTGCTGTGTGCCACCGCCTTGGGCCATACCGTCACCGAAGCCCAGCAGCGTGCCTACAAGCTGGCCGATGAGATCAGCTGGGACGGCATGTTCACCCGTCGCGATATCGCCTACCGCGCCATTGCCCGCGAGCAGCAGGGCTAAGCCCTTACCCGCTATCGCTGAAAAAGGCCGCACTCTTAGAAAGAGCGCGGCCTTTCTCTATCACTTCAACGCTATGACCCCAGCGGTACCACCAGCACATCACAGTTGCACTTGTGCATCAGGCGGGCTGCGTCAGAGCTGAGGCTGTGCCAGAAGGAGTGGTGGTGACCGACTATCACCAGATCGTAGCCTTTCTCTTCAGCCAAGGTGGCCACCTCATTGCTGATGGTGCCAAATTTCACCAGCCGCTCCTTGAGTGGATAATCGATCCCGTCCAACATGGCGTCAAAATTGGCCAGAGTCTCCTTGTTCATATCCGTCAATAAACCATGATAGTCGTACCAAAAGACGGGCTGGAACTTGGGGTGAGGCTCACTGAGATCGATCAATTCATCCCCTACATGTACCACACTCAGTTCGGCCTCAAACGCCTTAGCCAAACGGATGGCGCGTATGAGCACCGGCTTGCTGCTCTCATCCACATCGATAGCCACCAATATGTGCTTATATGCATCCATATTTCCCCCTTCCCATAGTCACGGCTTCACTCCCATGAGCATAGCCCAAGCCCAATACAAGGCGGAGCAGCAAGGCTTGGTCACCCCAGAAATAAATGCTACCCTGCGCCCACTTTTGGCACACATGAGAACTAGATCACCATGCTTTTCGTTCGATGGATCCTGGGTCGCCTGATCCTGCTGCTCAACGCCCTGTTCGCCCCCAAACGCACCCGGCGCCCAGCTCAACAGCAGCAACAGCTTGATCAGGCCATGCAAGGCTATAGCCTGTATCAATACGCCGCCTGCCCATTTTGCGTCAAGGTACGCCGTGCACTGCGCCGACACAGCCTCAACATCGAGCTGCGTGACGCCAAGAGTGAGCCCTACCGCTCAGAGTTGGCCGCTCAAGGAGGACGCCTAATGGTGCCCTGCCTGCGAATAGAGAACGACCAAGGTGTCCGCTGGATGTATGAATCCTCAGAGATCATCACCTATCTGGAACAGACCTATCTCGGCACAACCCAGGCTGAGTGATCGTTAAGGTTGAGGAGCCGGTGGCCGGTGGTCGACACCTCCGACGCCCGGCCACCGCTGTTCGACATTACCGCTCCGATTCGATACTGGCCGTCGCCGTATGCTCGCTGTAGGTACCATCCAGATGCAAAACAATGGCACTCACCGCCAGGCGATCACCGGCCGCCAGCCGGACCGAACAGACCGAATCCGAGCGTCCACACCAGGGCAGTGACCAGATCACCCTGTCCCCATAGGCCAGACTCTCCAGACGGAAAACCGCCTCGGCCGTTTGCGTGATCCGCTTCAGCTCACGCACAGGAGCCCCACTAACCCGGTTCTTCTCCCACTCGGCGTCGCCCAGGGCGGTAACGTTCTTCTCCCACTCGGCATCGCCCAGCACGTTAACGTTCTTCTCCCACTCGGCATCGCCCAGCACGTTAACGTT